>JBIOXB010000145.1:0-3108 GCA_044869275.1 bacterium | reverse complement strand
GTGTTTAATGGCATGAACAAATTTACGCAAACCACAAGGGCCTTTTCAATTGCTATCAGCAAAAACCGCAAGAAAATTCAATAAAATCGCGGTCAAAACGCCAAGTCAGAAAGTTGAGATGTTAATTAACTGAAAGTCAAAGCACCGGTAATTATGATTTCATAGAAAAGCCATGGTTGCTTTCGATAACAAAATGCTTCCGACTATTGAAGAGATAAAACGAAAGATCGTGCCAGTCTTGCAGCGCCACCAGGTCAAACGCGCTGCACTCTTCGGCTCCGTTGTTAGAGGTGAAATGAAGGAGAATAGTGACATCGATATTCTGGTGGAAGTCGACAAAGGGCTTAGCCTCCTGGATTTCATTGGTATCAAGCAAGCGATTGAAGATACGCTGGCGCGGCGCGTCGATTTGGTGGAATATGATGCGATCAAACCACTCATTAGAGACACCGTCTTAAAAGAACAGGTGATGATTCTATGAGTCGAGACGTGAATCTGTATATCGCTGATATCCTGGAGAGCATTCAAAAAATTCGAGAATACACCGGCGCGGCCACAAAAGATGAATTTTTCGCTAATACCCAGCTTCAAGATGCAATTTTTCGACGTTTGGAAATTATTGGTGAGGCCGTAAAGAATATACCGGAATCGCTCACGGATAAATATCAGGAAGTCCCGTGGAGAAAAATTGCTGGCATGAGAAACATACTTATTCATGTGTACTTCGGCGTCCATTTGGAACGGGTTTGGAACGTTATTGAAAGTGCAGATCTCAATAATTTGGTTGCTGCTCTGGAAAAAATAAAGAACGAATTAAAAAGCAAGAACAGCGAAGGCGAGAAATAGTCTTGCCTATTTTCTCTTCGCCTTTCACCTTTCGCTCATCGCCCTTCTCCCCTCTATTTCTGCAATCCCACTTTCTTTACCAACGCCATGAATCTTGCCTCCGCACGCAGGGGATCAAACTTGGGCTCGAGGTTAAGCCAAACCATCTGCGCCGAGCGTTCCTCGTAGGCTTTTTCCAGCCACTGGAATGCCTGATCCTTCTCGCCCAGCGCAATATAGATAAAAGCAATAACGCAAGGGTCGATGTATTCTTGCGTCGCGCGTTCTTGTAATTCGCGCAGCATCTTCTGCGCTTCATGGCGTTGGCCGGATACCGCCAAGGCGTATCCAAGCTCCGCCACGACACGCGGCAAGTTTCCTGCAAAATTTTCAGCCTCTTGCAATATGGCAATGGCTTCGTTATACATCTTTTTTTGCACATACGCCGCTGCGAGATGCACGTACGTATTCACATAATTCGGATCCAACTCGAGAGTTTTTTGATATTGCTCGATCGCTTGATCAAACCGCCGCGCCAAGTAATAAGCTCTGCCCAAGCCCCCATTGATGACCAGCGAGAGCGGATCAAGCTCGAGGGCGCGTTTCTTTTCGGCAATGCCTTCGTCCGTCCGTCCCATCACCAATAAATAGTTGCCAAACGTATTATGAGCATGCTCATACTTTGGATTGAGCTCGAGGGCGCGTCGGAAATATCTCTCCGCCGCCGGCCAATCCCATGCGTAATAGAAACGATCCATCGCCAAGGTGACAAAAATAGGTCCCAGTGTCGCGTCAAGCTCGAGGGCTTTATTGGCATAAAACTGTGCTTTTGGAAACATCTCGGTGGGAACGAGATAGAGGAGCCCCAAGTCGATGTAACAAAAAGCCAAGCCCTGATAAGCCAGTGCAAAGTTTGGATCTTTGGCGATCGCCTGTTCAAAATAGGTGATGGCTTTATTCAGGCTTGCCGGCGTCCTTTGATTCCAAAAGTGAAGCCCTTTGAGATACGCCTCATAAGCGTCAGGATCAACTGCGCGGGCGCTGGCGAGGCGGGCCTGCTCTTGCGGCGTCAGCCTCACCTGCAAGGCCTGCGCAATGGCTTGTGAAACCTCGTCCTGCAAATCAAAAACACTGGCCAGCTTCTTTTTATAATTTTCCGCCCACAGGTGCGATTCGTCTTCCACCTTGATGAGCTGCACGGTCACGCGGATGTTATCCCCTTCCTTGCGAATGCTCCCTTCCAAAATGGTGGCAACCGCCAGCTCGGCGCCAATTTCCTTGATGCTTTTGTCGGTCGCTTTGTAGCGCATCACCGAGGTGCGGGCGATGACCTTCAACTCTCTCAACTTGGAGAGCCTGGTGAGAATCTCTTCCGTCATGCCGTCGCAAAAATATTCCTGATCTTTTTGCGGGCTGAGATCCGCAAACGGCAGAACCGCAATGGAAGTGAACCTCTCTTTGGGCGGTGTTTTCGGCCAAAAGGACAACGCCGCCGCAACGAGCAAAATGACCAGTCCGGCAACGCCACCGTAAAGCCAGGGTTGTTTTCGCTCCGGTGCTTTTGCTTTGATCGGCGGTTGCGACACGGCGCTTGGCATCAGTCGCAACTGCATGGCCCTGAGATCAACCAGCAGATCTTCGATATTCTGATAACGCAGGTTTGTTTTCTTCGCCAGAGCCTTGTTGACGATGCGTTCCAACTCCATCGGCACGCCGGTGCGCAAACCCGTCATCGGCTCCGGCGCCTCATTCATGATCGAATACATCACCGCCTGCTCGTACTCGCCTTTGAAGGGATGCTGGCCGGTGATCATTTCGTAAAGCACGACGCCGAAAGACCAAATATCCGTGCGATGATCGACATTTTCTCCACGTGCCTGCTCCGGTGACATGTAAGCGATCGTGCCCAACGTTGTCCCTTCTTTGGTGAGCGCCGACCGTCCTGCCAGCTTCGCCAAGCCGAAATCCATGATCTTCACTTGACCTTTTGTCGTGATCATGACATTGGCAGGCTTGATGTCGCGATGGGTGATCTTTTTCTCGTGCGCTGCTTGCAAGCCTTCGGCAACTTGCATGGCGATATTGAGCGCTTCATCGAGCTTCAACGGCCCCGCTTCAATTTTTTCTTTCAAGCCTGGGCCTTCAATACAAGCCATGGCGATGAAAAGCTGACCATCGGCTTCGTCAATTTCGTAGATGGTGCAAATGTTGGGATGATCCAAAGCTGCCGCCGCATGCGCCTCATGAACGAAGCGGGTTTTCTCCGCCTCACTCGCCAAGAAT
>JBIOXB010000144.1:0-3341 GCA_044869275.1 bacterium | reverse complement strand
ATTCTTGGCGAGTGAGGCGGAGAAAACCCGCTTCGTTCATGAGGCGCATGCGGCGGCAGCTTTGGATCATCCCAACATTTGCACCATCTACGAAATTGACGAAGCCGATGGTCAGCTTTTCATCGCCTTGGCTTGTATTGAAGGCCCAGGCTTGAAAGAAAAAATTGACGCGGGGCCGTTGAAGTTCGATGAAGCGCTCAATCTCGCCATTCAAGTTGCCGATGGGCTGCAAGCCGCGCATGAGAAAAAGATCACGCATCGCGACATCAAGCCTGCCAATATCATGATCACGCCAAAAGGGCAAGTGAAGATCATGGATTTCGGCTTGGCAAAACTGGCGGGACGGTCGGCGCTCACTAAAGAGGGAACAACGCTGGGCACGGTCGCTTACATGTCGCCCGAACAAGGGCGAGGCGAAAATGTCGATCATCGCACCGATATTTGGTCGTTTGGCGTCGTGCTTTACGAAATGATCACCGGACAGCATCCCTTTAAAGGTGAATACGAGCAGGCGGTGATGTATTCGATCATGAACGAAGAGCCGGAGCCGATCACGGGTCTCCGCACCGGCGTGCCGATGGAACTGGAGCGCCTTGTCAACAAGGCTTTGGCTAAAAAGCCCCATGCACGCTACCAGCATTTCGATGAGATATTAGTTGACCTGCGCGCTCTTCCAAAGGGTTTTGTTGCAAGCGCCCCGAAACCACCGCTGGCCGAGGTCAATTCTCCAAGAAAAAAGAAAGCCTATTTATACGGCGGCGTTGCCGGTCTCATCGCTTTGCTGATTAGTATCAGTTTCTATTTCAAGCTGCAAACCGAGGAGCGTCAAGCAAGATACGATTCCATCGCCGTGCTGCCGTTGGGTAATCTTTCCGGCGATCCTGAACAAGAATATTTTGCCGACGGCATGACCGAGGCGTTGATTACCAACCTGGCTCAGATCGGCGCGCTGCGAGTGATTTCACGGACTTCCGTGATGCGATACAAAGACACGAAAAAGTCGTTGCCCGAGATTGCCGAAGAGTTGAAGGCGGACGCGGTGGTAGTAGGCTCGATGCAGCGATTCGAGAATCGGGTGCAAATCACGGCGCAGTTAATTGATGCCGCGGCGGATCGGCACTTGTGGGCCAGAAGCTACGAACGCGATCTGCGCAATGTCCTGGCGCTGCAAAACGAGGTGGCGCAGGCCATTGCCCATGAAATTCAAATCAAGCTGACGCCGCAAGAGCAGGCTCGTCTCGCCAGCGCCCGTGCCGTTGCCCCTGACGCTTACGAAGCCTATCTCAAAGGGCTTTACTTTTGGGGTAAAAGAACACCGGCAAGCCTGAATAGAGCCATCACCTATTTCGAGCAGGCGATCGCCAAAGATCCAAACTTTGCGCTTGCTTATCAGGGCTTGGCTACATGCTACGTCTCATTGGGGGTCAACTATCTCGCTCCCAACGAGATGTTTCCGAAAGTACAGTTTCATGCCCAAAAAGCCTTGGCGCTTGATTCGACACTGGCGCCTATTTTCGTTAACTTAGCGCAAAATCGTTTTTATTACGCCTGGGATTGGCCGGCGGCGGAGAGATATTACCTACGCGCTCTCGAGCTCAATCCAAAGCAAGAGGGTGCTCATAATACGTTTGGCAGCTATTTATTGGTGATGGGACGAACGGACGAAGGCATTGCCGAAAAGAAACGCGCCCTCGAGCTTGATCCGCTCTCGCTGGGCATCAATGGAAGCTTGGGCAGAGCTTATTACATGGCGCGGCGGTTTGATCAAGCGATCGAGCAATGTCAAAAAACTCTCGAGTTGGATCCGAATTATGGGAATGCGTACATGACTATCGCAGCGTCGTATGTGCAAAAAAAGATGTATAATGAAGCCATTGCCGTATTGAAAGAGGCTGAAAACTTTACAGGAAACCTGCCGCCTGTCGTTGCGGAGCTTGGATACGCCTTGGCGGCATCCGGCCAACGCTTTGAAGCGCAGAAGATACTGCGCGAATTACAGGCGCGCGCGACGCAAGAGTACATCGACCCTTGCTTTATTGCTTTTATCTACATTGCGCTGGGCGAGAAGGATCAGGCATTCCAGTGGCTGGAAAAGGCCTACGAGGAACGCTCGACGCAGATGGTTTGGCTTAACCTCGAGCCCAAGCTTGATCCCCTGCGTGCGGAGGCAAGATTCATGGCGTTGGTCAGGAAAGTGGGATTACCAAAATAGAGGGGAGAAGGGCGCGCGTTTAGAACGAAGCGCAGAGACAAGGCTGAGTTTTTTGCTTGTTATGGAGTTGGTGCTTGGCTTAGAAAATCATCCAAGACCAGAATGGTCAAGTCTGGAAAATTCTTTAGGCGCTTGTCATTTGTGATAAACAGCGTGGCATTGTGCTCCAGTCCCGTCGCCAGTTGTATGGCATCGGGCGTGCGATATTGATATTGCGCTCGAATTTCTGCGGCGCGCGTAGTGATAATTTCATCAACCGGAAACAAAACGAAATTTCGCGAATGCAAAAGAAAATCCCGATAACGTTTGGCGAGATCATGATTGTTTTGACGCAAGGGATGAGGGAGCACTTCGGTCAAAGTGAGAATGGAGGAAAAAGCGTAAATGCCGTTGCTGGCACTGCTGAGTCTGGGGAAAATTTGATCAACGATGGGCAAATATTTTGGATGCTCCTCGATATAATAAATGATCGGAGCGGTATCAATCACCCAGTGCGTGTGCAACTTCAAGACTTCTTCTATGCCCACGAATCCCGCTCTTGATTAACGTATTCTTGTGCATCAAGGCCTTGCCAAATTTCTTTGCCGAGACCGCGAAGGCCGTTGATATCGAGATTGCGCTCACCGGATAAGGCGCGCAACGTGTCCATGAATAGGCGGTTCAAAATGTACAATTGCTGTTGCATGCTCAACGAAGCAATTTCCTTGTATAATCGGATAGCTTGATCGTTGACCATCGTTCCCTTCAATTTTGTTTGATCGTTAAGGTTTTGCATGTTTTGCGCGTTCTCCAAAAAATTTTTGCAGATTTTTTGTTTGGGGCAATAATTATAATTAATATTACGAAGAGCCATGATCAAAAGCAAGAGCAAGCTTTTACAAAAATTCTAAGACTGAAGCCATGATCGGCCAAACCATCTCTCACTACAAAATCATCGAAAAACTCGGCGAAGGCGGCATGGGCGTCGTCTACAAAGCCGAGGACACCAAGCTCAAGCGCATTGTCGCGCTCAAGTTTCTGCCGTCGTCATTCTTGGCGAGTGAGGCGGAGAAAACCCGCTTCGTTCATGAGGCGCATGCGGCGGCAGCTTTGGATCATCCCAACATTTGCACCATCTACGAAATTGACG
>JBIOXB010000143.1:0-77003 GCA_044869275.1 bacterium | reverse complement strand
ATGGAAAGCGGGGTATAGCGGCGGCGTGTTAATCCCTTAAGCCCGGCATAAGCTGGAGCGTTGCGGATGCCTTCGCCCTGGTCATTCAGGCTGATGACTTCCAGTACAGCGGGCAAGGCCATATCTGGCTTGGCCCAGGAGAGCATTCGTGCCTTTTCACAGCCGTCATAGTAATCACGAACACATTTGAGTAATCCACCATTGGCAAAACCACGGGCGCCGGATCGAGGCGATCAAAGTACTCCACTTTGAAGCGAAATTGCCCGCTTTCATTTCCAATCCATTGTTGCAGCGTCGCCAGCATGCGATGATTTTGTTGTGGCCGCAGCGCGATGAAGCGCGTGCCTTCAAAAAGAATTCCGCGTGGCATGGGCTGCCACGAGCTATCGTCATGCTGCCGTTCGATATGGCCGCCGCTGCCTTGTGCGACAAAAAGTTCTTGCTGATCCAAGCTGCTGTTGTAACCATCACCCAGCCGGGCATAAAACGTCGTATGGGAAGTGTTCGTGAGCGTGGCCTGAATCAAACGCGAAGCATTCAAATCATTTGAAGTCCAGCGATAGGCGTTCTTTTCCGTGGCAATGCGGAGCTGACCTGCCACCTGGAGGACCACGACAAACTCTTGCGAATAAATCGTGTCGCGGCTCGTGCATTGCGCCGCACTGATCGGCTGGCCGTCCCTGCAACCGAAAGAAAGGGGCGCAACGAAACGATAGGTGCCCGCGCGCAGGTATGCCGCGGGCCAGGCGAGCTTGTAACTGCTATCCGCAGCAATTTTCATGGCAAAACCCTCCCACACGCAAACCCACAACGGCGCTTCGGTCCAGCCGGTCTCGACTCTGGCCTCGAGGAACAACTGACTGCAACCTTCCAAAAACACCGGCTCCTCGCCGTGATTCTGCAAACGAACGCGAATCGTATCAGCCGCAGAATAGGTCGCTTTATCCACGGTCAAATGCACTCCGTCCAAGAGCGGTTGCTGCTCCGCCTGTTTTCTGATTTCATCAGGCCCCACGACCGCAGGGTCTTTTTGACAAGAAGCAAAGAGCACGATCAACAGCACGGCACGCCAACACCGCTTTAAGTCTGTCATTTTCATTCTCTCTTTTTTGTCGGATTTGATTTTGATCCAGGCCAGATAGCCTTATTGTAAAAGCGTCATTTTTCGCGCCGCAATGATATTTCTGCCCACACGGAGTTGGCAGAAGTAAACGCCCGAAGGCATGGGCGCGCCAGCAGCATCCCGGCCGTTCCAGCGCGTTTTGAAGTCTCCGGCGGGGTGCGGCGCCTCCACCAAAGTCACGAGCAGGCGGCCGTTCAGATCGAAAACGGCAAGCTCGACGTGTTGCGGTGCGGCAATATGATAACGAATTTCGGTTTCCGGGTTAAACGGATTGGGGCGATTCTGCTCCAGCGTAAAGCCTCTCGGCATCAGAGCATGATGCTCATCTTCGACGCCCGTCGGCGTGCTTTGATAACGCCACACGCCGGCTCCCAAAGTGCCGGCCAAGAACGCGCCAATGGTATCTGGCGCGACAATGATACTCGTCATGGCTGGCAACAAACGAATTGGGGGTGTCACGATCGGCGGATACACAACATACCAGTTTTTTCCGGCATCAAAGCTCTCAATCAAAATAGCATTGCCATTTTGTGAACCGGTGGCCAGGATTTGATCGGGATCAAAAGGCGCGAGCACGAGCGCATCGAACGTTGCGTTCGCGTAACGCGGACTGGCGAGATTCCACGTTGTACCGCCGTCTGTCGTTTTGACCACGGCCTCCTCCAATCCCGCATAAACGATGTCCGAGTTTGAAGGATGGATTGCGATGGAGCGGCAGGTGGTGAGAAAATCGAAAAAGGGAAAATTGATTTCCCAGGTCTCGCCCTTGTCCTTCGTGCGCGCCAGCCAAGGCATGCGAATGGCCGTGCCCCCGCCCGCCCAAACTTGTTCGGTAAATTCCTCCGCGCGAATGACGTTGGTGATTCCTAAGCCTATGTCCAACACTTCTACCCAATGCGGGTTCTGAAAGTAGCGCCGAAAAACGGTCCCCGGTCCGGCGGCAAAGGTTTCGCCGCAAATCAGGGGATCGGGAAAGCCGTCGAGTGATTTGATCCACGGTACGTGCCGGCGCGGCATGCCGCTGTCCGTAGCCGCCCATTCGGATTGATCGAGAATGGAGCAATAGACCAACACCGAATCGCCCTGGCTCCAGTCCGGGTGTACGCCGGCGCTTACCGCAAACCCCAGCGGCCCAAACTTGTGCGGGTACACCGTCAAAATTCTTTTGCCTGCCAATCCCATCGGAATCCAGTTCGTGTCGCGCGCCACCGGCGAAAGGCGAAAAACGCCTTCGTTCTCTGTGCCCGCGTAGATGGAGCCGTAAACGCCCAAGGAGGTGACCCTCTTCCCTTGCAAGCCTGCGGCCTTTAAGCGTGCGGGACTTTGCGAGGACACCTCGAAAGGAATGGATAAAAGCAGCAGGACGAAACAAACGACTTTTGCTCGCAGAATGAAAGACATGTTGCACTCCAGTATTCTTGCCCGAAAGGAGTTTTTCAGCATACGGTTGAAGCGGTCGCATGATTCGAAAGGAGGCGACACCTTATCTTGGTTCAGGTCAAATGACCCCTACCTGATCAACACCATCTTCCCGCGCAGCAAAACGCCGCCGCTCTCCAGACGATACAGATACACGCCGCTACCCACAAGCCGTCCGGTATTATCGCGGCCGTTCCACGTGAGGTGATGCACACCGGCATTCATCATCCCGTCATGCAACCTCGCTACTTCTTCACCGAGCATATTAAAAATGCGCAGACGCACCGGCATCGCCGCGGGCAAGCCAAAGCGGATGCGGGTTGCGGGATTGAAAGGATTCGGAGCGTTGCCATACAGCTCAACAGTGCTGGGAACGTGGGCGTCCGGCTGTTCCTCTACGCCGGTGGGCGGCTTGGACGCGAGCACGAAATTTACCTCGATCTTGCCTAAACCAAAATCAACCGGCACGGCATCATCGAAATTGTTGGCGTCGCCGTTGTATTTGCTGTTATGCGCGACGTGGCTGGCGAGCATGCGATATTGTCCCGTTGGAATTCCGGCGATTTCGTACTTGCCTTCCACATTGGTGCGACCGAAGCTCAGCGGCCGGCCGTTTTGGTTGAGCACGTACACGTACGCTTCCGCCACCTCTTTGCCGGCGGTATCAACGACTTTGCCGAGCACGGTCGCGCCCGTGCCCGCACGCGGATCGAGGCCGTCTTCGCCTCTCAAGAAATATATGGGCGAAAGCGTAAAATCGATTCCGCCTGCCGGATTCTGGCCGTCCACTTTCACCGGCGTGGCCAGGGAAGGATCGAACGTGTTGTCGAAATATTCACCAACGTGATAGGGCGCGAAGCTCATCACGGTATATTCGCCGGCTGGGAGGCCGGACATTTTGTAGTTGCCCTCCGGCGTGGTGACGGTGACGAATGATTTCTCAGTGTTCACCGCCGGCCGGGCGACCACCACGGCAATGGGCAGCAATTGATCCGTGTATTCCGCACCGACCAAGCCCGAGATCACGCCCGTGCCTTCATGGCGTCGCGTCAGAGCGACATTCACACTTACCGAATCACCGCCAACGACCTTCACCGGCGTGGCTTGCTCCGGCGCGCCGGCATTTTCGAAATACTCAAATGCGCCGTCGGCATACACCGCGATGAGGTACTCGCCTTCCGGCAGCAGGTCGAGGCGATATTCGCCTTTCTCGTCCGTAATCGTATTCCATCCCCCAACCGCAATCGGAGCATCGTTGAAGCCGTCACGCTTGAGGGGCGAGATTTCGACGTACGCCCGGGCGATGGGCGAGCCGTCCGTCTCAGAGGTGACTCTGCCGTTAATACTGCCATACATCGGATGCAAGCTCAACCTGAAATCAATGTTCCCGATTCTCTGGTTCGCCTCGAGATTGATCGGTCTGGCCAGCTCGCGGCTGCCGGCATTTTCATACCATTGTTCACCGAAATTGAAGTCCTCCCAGTACATCGCGTGCGCCAAATAGGAGCCGGGCGGCAGGTCCGTTACCATATACGCGCCGCTACTGTCGGTGCTGGCGTACGCCCACACTCTCCACGCCGGCTCTGTGTCGTTGTCAGCCGGTGTGATTTCAATAAAAGCGTAAGCGAGCGGGCGGCCATCTTCATGAAGTACTCTGCCATAGATCGCGCCGCTTCCCCGTTCGAACGGCAGCTTGAAATTTATATCAGTGCGATGCACCTCCTGTTCGATGTGCACCGGTTGTGAGCTGTCCGGCGTCGACACGTTCGGATACCAACGTATCACGGATTGCCACGCGCCATAGGCAGTGGCGGAGACAAGATAGTCGTCCGCCGGCAGCGCAAAACGATAGTTTCCGCTCGAATCGGTGTAAGCGGAAGCCCAGAAGTAACGCCTGCGCGGATCATCGCCCGGCCAGCTCATGGCATTCACCATCACACCCGCCAAGGGCTCACCTTGCAAGTTGGTCACCACACCGGCAATGGAGCCCGCAGCCTGCGGCAAATAGAGCGAGAAATCAATGCCGCTCGTTGCCTGGCCCGCGTTCACTTGTACAGCCGTCGCAGAGTCGGGCGTGCTCACATTTTCGTACCACTCCTGCGCATAACCCCATTCATTCCAGGCTTGCGCCGAAGCCACATACGCGCCCGTCTCGAGCCCGCTGATTTTATAACTGCCGTCGCTCTCCGAAATCGCCACACCATAGCCTCTATAGTAAAATGAATCAAGTTTTGCAAGGTGAGCTTCCACGATCGTGCCCGTCAGCGGCTGGCCATCTTGGTTCGTCACCTGTCCGGTGATTGATCCACCGGCGCTGAGGCTAAAATCGATGTTCGGTGTTTCCTGCGGCTCATTCACGGTGACCAAAGTGGCTTGCTCGATTGCGCGCGCATTATCGAAGAACTCGCTCAAATAGCCGTCAGCCCAGATTTGCACCAGGTAGCTCGCGCTCTTGAGTTGGGGAATGAGATATGTCCCGTCGCCTTGAGTTACACCACTGTTATAGTAGAAGGGATTATCTCCGGAATAGACGCTGACCGTGGCGTTGGCAATGGGCAGGCCGTCGGAATCGCGCACGACCCGGCCTGAAATCGCGCCGGCGCCCGGCAGGTTTCTTTTCAACGTGAAATCGATGCCGGTAGTGGTGTCCGACTCCGCAACGGTGACGAGCGTGGCTTTGTCGAATGCCTCGGCATGGTCATAGAACTGCGGATAAAAATCCGGCGCCTCTGCGACCACATAAAAACTGCCCGGCAGAAGATGCTCAATTAGATAGCTGCCGTCGGCATTGACGGAGGCGATGCCTCTGGAGGGCGTCTGGCTTGAATCCACGGAGAAAGCGACCACCACGGCGCCTTTCAAATCGGAATCGTCGCTGCTCTTCACCGTGCCGGCGATGGCCTGGTTGCCATCGGCATTGGAGCGCAATGATGATTTCGACACCACTGCAGAGCGAACGACAGCGCCGCCTTGTGATTGCACGAGGCGGCGCGCCGTTTCAATCGTACGCGCCAATTGCAGCTTGCGCGCGGGGTCGAGCGCACCGGCTTGGCGACCTGCAGAAGTCACTTGGCCATGCAAGCCATTGGACAGCAGCAGGGTAAATAGCACAACCAGCAGTACCAGAGGATTTTTGCTCTGCATAAACATCTCCTTGGTTGAATCGGTGTTGCCAATCCGTCTACCACAGCAGAATCATCTTGCGCGTGGCAAGGTTATTCTTGCCTACACGCAACCGATACAGGTAAATGCCCGAAGGAGCCAATCCGCCCGCGGCCTCCCGCGCATTCCAGTGTACGCTGTGCTCGCCCGTCGTTTGCATCTGATTTATCAGCGTCGCGATCAACTGTCCCTGCAGATTGTATACCTCCAGCCGCACGTGTTGAGGAGAAGAAAGACGGTAGCGAATCACGGTTTCAGGATTAAAGGGGTTCGGATAATTCTGCAGGAGCGTGAAGTTTTCGGGCGCAACCCAGCCCGGACGATCTTCGACGCCAGTAGTTTGGCTTTGATATTTCCACACACCATGGCCCAAAGTCGCGAGGTAGATCACGTTCGCAGAATACCGATCGGCAACGATACTCGTGATGCCGGAGACCACAACGGGAGTGACGAGCACCGGCGGCGGAATCTCTTTCCAATTCAGGCCGGCATCAAAACTTTCCCACAGCGCCCAACTGTTGGGATTCGCGACGAGGCCGCCGGCATAAATGTGGTCCAAATCTCTGGGATCGAGGGCGAGACCATAGAAATAGACCGGGGTATTGCGCAGGCTGGTGTGGTCCCACGTTTTTCCAGAATTCGTGGTTTTGATCACGGCGCCTTCCATGCCGGCGTAAACAACTTCGGGGGAGAGCGGATGGAGCGCGAGCGAGTTACAGGCGTTATCGCCGCTCAAATCGGGATAAAAAACCTCCCAGGTTTCGCCGCCATCATTGGACCTCGCGATCCACGGCGCGAGGAGGCCATTTTCACCGCCCGCCCACACTCCACCGCTGATGAAATCCATGCGAGAGGTGGCAAGCGTATTGGTGACACCAATACCTTCGCTGTGTGCTTTTTGCCACCAGTGACTGAAAGTTCTGGAGCGATAGATGGATCCGCTGCCGCCGGCGAAAGCCTCACCCGGCGGTGCATGCCCGGCGGATTCAATACTCGCCAATGCCTTGATCTGATAAACCTCGGCGCGAGAAATGCCTGAGTCCGCGGGAACCCACTGCGCGCCTTCAAGGCGATAGACGAGCGTCGAATCGCCCGCGCTGCGATCCGGCAAGACGCCCACGATCGGCGCATGAAAAAGTGCCGGTCCGGCGCCCCACACTTGAATGTCCAGCGCGGTGAGGCTTTTGCCTTTAAGGCCAAGGTCCTGCCAGGTGGTATCCAGCGGGTCCAACGAACGCCGGTAGACGCCTTCATTTTCGGTGACCGCGTAAAGGAAGGAGTTCGGCGGTGAAAAATGCTGCGCCGTTGCGAGCGCCGTGACGCGCTTGCCCTGCAGGCCAAAAGCTTCCAGCTTGCCAGCTCCTTGTGGAGCGGCTTGATTCGTGATCATGGCCACGATCAGCAGCGTCATGAACGAGGTTGATGGTTTCATTGTGTTTCTTGCAGCGTAGTTCGAAAATTGAAGACGGAGGATCGAAGATCGAAGGTTGAGGATCGAAGATAGAAGCAATCTTTATCTCGATTCTCTATCCTCTATCTTCGACCCTCTAACTTCGATCCTCTATCACCGACTAGCGATCACCAATCTTTCATTTTTGTCGGTGCGAATGGCCGGCTCACTGTCGTCCGCACTGAAAATACCGCAACCCGTGAGCAGCACCGGAAGCAAAATAACGATGGCGGTGACAAGACGCGCGGCGAGGCGGCGATGGCACTTTCTGAACAAACGCGATATGGCGATCTCCCTGCTTCACATTTCAGCGCATTGAAAGGCGTTATGCGTAGTCCATTACAAGTGAAATCTGTGCTTTTTGAGCAAAGAAATCCAAAATCCAAAGCTCAGAATTCAATACCACCTTTGGGCTTTGTGTTTTGAGTTTTTCGTTTCCGGCTTGTCCGGATTATGGTCTTATTAATTGATATCCATACTGCTCGATGGGACTGAATCCGCCGAAATAAACCGTCGCCACCATGCCCTTCTTCAGGGAAAGAATGGCCAAGTATCCAAACCCATCAACATATGTCGGTATCTCATTATAATACACGATGACATTAGCATATATGCCGGAAAGCAGTCGAACGCTGTCAGCATGACCCACAAAGCGATTCTTGCCGGTTTGTTCCCGAATGAAAAACAAAGAGGTGTCAAGGTCAATGGCCACATGATTCGAATCAATATCGGTCAGCGACAAAACGCTGTCGTGGCCTGCTATGAATCCAAAGACGCGTGAGCGATTTGTACCAACTTGCCTCAAGAGTGAATGCGCAATTTGGAATCTAAATGTGGCCGTGTCGGTAGGCGAAATGGGACCGTCATTCACCGTTCGTTCGTAGAAAGTTACCGTCTCACCTTCTTTGGCAATGATCGTGATCGAAACGGTATCACCAGTAAACGTACGATTTCCAAAGTACGGCTTCTCCCATTTTGCGTATCGCCATTCTTGTCCAACCTGCAAATCCGTAAAAGGAACCTCGGACGCGGGTTGCATAATGTCGGGCGCCCTGCTCGAATCGCAATTCAAATGCACTAGCGTTGAGAGCAGGCACAGAATCGCATGAAGAGTTTTCACTTTTAGTCTCATTTCTCTTGGCCCAATTTTCCAACGGCTGCGAATGCCTTGCCCTTCCACCTGTGGGAATGTTTTCAGATTATAGGGCGATTCGCCAAATCTGGCTTTCATTACGACGTTGGCTGGAAAATACCAGGCTTTGCCCGTCCGGCGAGAAACGTGGATTCTCGTCGCTCCCGGGATAAGTCGTGATTCTCCGATCAACCCCGGACGCGTTTATGAAAATACTCGTGCCCTCTCCCTGAAGATATTTGATAACGGCATAATCCCGTCCATTCGGCGCCCAAATAAAGTCGAGAGCCTCGAGACGATTCAAGAAAGTCGTCGTCTGTCGTGTATCCAGGTTGATCAGCAAAACATTGACGGCGTATGCACCAACTGAAACGCCATAGCTGAGATCGCGTGTGCCGGGGTGCAGACCAAAATGCTGCACCTGCTCATATTGCGGTAAATCTACCAATGTCTCCACGGTTCCGCGTTTGAAATCCACGAGCACCAGGTCGGCGCTGTGATCAGAGGTCGAATTGGGATCGGAAAGAGTAAGAAACAACGGCTCGTCCGGAATCCACACTAAGTCATCGCTCCAGATGAATCCCTCCACCGTGATCGTTTCTTGTGCGCCGGAAGTCAAATCATGGCGAATGAGCTTGGATTTGATGTGGGGACTCCAAACGACGAAAGTAAGTATCGAGTCGTTATTGGTAAGTGCAAAACCGCCGAGGTTCTCCGTTGTTTCGATAATCACTTCGGGCGCGCCGCCGTGAGCCGGCACCTTCACGATCTGCTGCAAATGTCCGTCAGGACGATTTTCGTCCCGGCGGCAAAAAATCCACCGGCCCTCTTGCGAAAAAACCGGTTGGCGGTGATGCCCTATCGGGCCGGTAAGTTGCTGGCTGTTTGGTTCCGGACGAATGCCGTCGCTGCTTCCTTGAATCTGTCTCGAGCCTTTCACAAGAAGCCGCTTGGCGTGCGGAGAGTCGGCACCGAATTCAAAATCGCGGAGCTCGCCGGGCTGGTGTAACTGAGAGCTCCAGAGTTTGTCGTAGTGCTCGAACTTTTCGCCTGCAGGCGGAAAGTATGCGGGGATATAGTCGATGATCAATCCATATCCCAGATCGTCACTTTGATAAGAATACTCATCAATAAACCCGCCAACGGTTAGATGGCCGGTGAAACTGATCTCGTGGCGCATCCTCGGATAAAGAAAGCCCGGTGTTTCGTCGTAAATCATCACTACGTCCAGCCGATCGACGACAATGTCCCCCAGCTTTTGTGCCTCTGGCCCTTGCGTTGGAAGTTCGCGCGAACAGGCCATCCCCAGGACGCATGCATAGAGAATCGCGGCAGCAGTGTTTTTCATATTCAACTTGTGTTGTGCTTCGCTTCATCGATAGCCAAGCCGCTAGTGACTTGACAGTCAAATGTGTGCAATGAGAGCAAAGATTTTTACGGATAGAAAAAACCAACTGATAAAGTTTTTCATCTGTTGAGGTTTTCTATCGGTTGAAGATTTTTTGGCCTCTCGGGTTGCGGCTCTTCCGCCTTGTGTTTGCACAGCTTATTTTACCAAACTTAGCTTACGCATCGCCGTCACATTGCCTACCTGTAAGAGATAGAAATAGATTCCCGATGATACCTGTGCGCCTGCCTGGTCTTTTCCGTCCCAGTTTGCGGCGTGATTTCCAGCCGGCAAGCGTTGTTGGATAAGCTCGCGCACCAAATCGCCATTCAGATCGTAAATCGCCAAACTTGCTTCGGCATTTGCCAAAGCTGGAGGAATCTCGAAACGAATCATGGTCCCCGGGTTGAAGGGATTGGGGAAGTTCTGAGTCATCAACGGCGCGCGCCGCAACGTGCCTGCGGCCGGCTCTTCGCCCACACCTGTTCCCGTTGGCGATAGCGAGTATAACCATACGCCGCTGCCGAGCGTGGCGAGATAAGCTATCTCCGGCCGCGGCGGCGGATCGCGAGCGAGAAAGGGGTCGAACGCGATGCTGCTCAGGCCTTGCGCCGGGTGATTGGCGAACAGGAGATTCCAATGTTCGCCGCCATCCCGGCTTTCATAAAGTGCAAAGCTGCTGCCGGCTGCAGTGCCGCCGGCCAGCACCAATTTCGTCACTTTTGGATGCACGAGTATGGAACTGAAGCGTGCAAGCGTGTTCGCCAAAACCGTATTCCAACTTCTGCCGCCGTCTTGCGATTTGACGATACGGTTACTCAGCGCGGCGAAGACGAGGTTCGTATCTTCGGGATCGCTCGCAACGGCGTAACAGACTTCGTCATCTGCAGAAGCCGTGAAGAAACTGCGATCCTCCCAGTTCTGGCCGGAATCAAGGGAGCGCAAAACGAGAGGGCGAAGCGGGGCCGCGCCTTCGGCGACGTATCCGCCGGCCCACACTTCTTCGTGGGTCAAATCGAAGCGAGAGCGGTTTTGCGCGGCCAGCGCGAGAATTCTTGACGAAGCAGTTCCCTGCCAAGCCAGTTGCCAGTGCTTGCCGCGATCGTATGAACGCCAGATGAAATTCCGCCCCGCGGCGAAGGCGGTGACGAACTCCGGCCCGACGGGCTGGCAGAGGGCGGTGCCGGCGAGTGCGTCGATTTGATTGACCAAAGCGCGATCGATGCCACTGTCCGCGGCCGTCCAGGGCCTCTTCTTCTCACAAGTGTCGGGGCTTTGTTGGTAGAAATACAACAACGCGGAATCGCCCTCCGCCGGCGCAGCGCCCACAAGTATGCCTTTCCAGCACTTCAATGGGCAAACCGTGTGAAAGGCGAAGATCGCATTCAAATTCTTCGCCGGTACGCCCAGGGAAATCCATCCCGTATCCTGCCCGGCAAGTTGGCGGCGATAAACGCCGTGTTCTTGCGTGGAGGCGTAGAGCGTGCCGAAAAACTCCTGCAAGCCGGTGACGGTCTTGCCTTCGAGGCCGAAGGGCAAGAGTTGTTGCGCCGGCGCAGGCCTGGCGAAGAATAAGGCGGCGGAGACCAGACACGCAGAAACCTTCATCGCAAATTCATGGTGAGGTTGAAACGCCGTTAAAAATGACGCGCCCGCAGACGGGGGACTAATGCTGTAAGCATCTTGGTAGATTCAGCTTTCAAGCCCGATGCAGGCATCGTGTCCGTACTGACCAAGATCCCTGCGGGATGACATCCTCGGGTTTTCGAATAAGCTCTCAACGCAACAGCGTGAGCTTCCGCACTTCATTTACGTTTCCCACCTGCAGACGGTAGAAATAAATTCCCGAAGCCGCTTCCGCACCCATGTGGCTTTTTCCCTCCCAACGTACAAAATAATTCCCCGCGGGCAGCGGGCGATTGAGAAGGTCGCTCACTAACTCACCGCGTATGTTGTAAACGCCGAGGTGGACGGCTGCGTTGTTGGCGAGCGCCGGCGTAATCTCAAAACGGATAACGGTGCCGGCGTTGAAAGGATTCGGAAAGTTTGGGTGCAGGAGATGGGTGGCCGGCGCGAAGTTGTGCATGGGCGCGTCTTCCACGCCCGTGGCCAATTGTGGTCCCGGCCCGCGGCGCTTGCCGTTGGCATCGGCGAGATAAACATTCACCCAGGACGGCCGCAGCGATGGCGACTGTTTGTAGGCTTCCTGCCATTCTTCATCCGTCAGGCGCTTGAAATCCATCGTGACGTGTTCATAATAACTCATCACCGGCCCGATGAAAGCGGTGGACTTGCCGGCGTGATTTTCTGCAATAAAAACGCCGAGATTGATCGGCCCCGTACCGGCGTGCAACACGTGCCCGACGAAATTGCCGGACTCGTCCGTCGGCTGCGTGTGCACGTCTGCCACCACCAGGTCGAGCGTCGCGCAATCATTCGGGCCTTGATAAAAGAGGCGAGGATACCAGCCGGTGAAATCCGGGCCACAGACGCCGACATCGTACAGCATGCTTCGAAGAAAAAGCGTTTCCGCGGAATCCAGCGCTGCATGGCGCAGTTGTTTGTCGGCAACCGTCGCCAGGGTATCCATCACGCCGGACATATGAGAAAAGTAGCTCAGGATCGCGTTTTTCTTCTCTTCCTCCGCGAACGCCACGACTGCAAACCGTTCTCGCGCTTGCATGGCGAAACGATGCAAAGCGCGATAAAAATCGGGAAATGGCTCGACAAAACTATGTGGGAAGCTGCACGTCGTTCCTCCGGTGTAGGATTGCTTGGCATAGAGCAAATTGTCATGCCGCAACTGCGCCCAAGCGGACAATTGCGTGTTCATCTTCTGCTGCCAAAACGCCCCGGTTTGCATGAACGCCGGAAAGGCGGCAAGATCGCCCTCCGCATTCAACTCACGCAGCGCTTGCAGCCAGACGTTGTACAACGACGCGCTCCAAAAATCTCCATCATATGAATCTATGAGATAACGCAGGGCCGCGACTTGCGCGGCATAGGGATAACGTTCCATCTCCTCCTGCAATAAAACGGCGCTGGCGTTGTTGCCCAACGCAAACAGCACGTCGAGCGAAGAGGGCAGCATGCGCAAAACCTTCTGGCCCTGAAAAAGAATGCGATCGTAAACCACGTTGCCCATCACGTATGAGTCGATCACAAAGCGCTGCCCGAACAGCATGAACGCCGAGGGCGGCTCGATCTGCTCCGGCTGCATGGGATGGGAAAGCAGAATCTGCGAGAGAATGCGCTGCCCGGCGTACGGTTTCGTGACCAGCGCCGCCTGCCAGACACGCCAGCGGTCACCTTCGAGCAAATCGCCCGCTTGCGTCACCCCGGTCTCCTGGGCGAGCCATGCCAGATGCTTGAGCGTGACATTGTCGCTTTCACCCACCAAAAAGCGGATGATGCCTTCCATTTCCTCCCACAACGTCAGCGCACCGCTGCTGTCTATTGCTTCCAATAAAAGATGTGAAACGATGATTTGCCGTTGAATATCTTCGTCCGTCGGAGGAAGGCTGCCCGGCGCCTTGGGCTTGGTCAGCATCAGCTCGGTGCGGCCCAGCCAGATCATGGCTTGAAAATATTTTTTCAATTCCTCCCTTTGCGTGTAATGTCCACGCGGCCGGAATTGGCTGAAATCAATAGTGCGCGGCGTGGCGCTGAAAAGCGCGTAATCGGCGGGCTGTTCCTCGGCAATCAAGCTTTGCAGTTCTCGCAGGGCACCGGCATTGGCTGGGTCATGCAATGCGGCATTGCCGCCCAGCAGCTGCAGAGCGAGCACAAGGTAAAGATCGACGTCGGCCAGCATCGGCTGCATCGCGGGTTTGCCGGCATACTTGGCCGCCAGCCCCGGCCAGGCGGCGTGCATCGTGCCCAACAACTCGGCAAGCTTGGGGACTAAAATACCGGTTTCAGTGTCCTGCAGAATGGCATCGTAGGATTTGTGCAGCGCATGCAGCATGGCATCGGTCGAAACGAACACCGGCAGATCACGCTTGAATATTTCCAAATACGCTTCTCCGAAAGTAGGGCGCGCGAGCCGCTCGGAAACCACAAAGCCGTTTTGCTGCAGCAAACCAAGTTCATCCGGTGTGAGCTCATAGAGCGCGATGACGGAATCGAGATAGGCCGTGGCAGCCAGATTCAGACGGGCCTGGGAGCGAAATTGCGCTGCAGGATGCAAGCTGCGCAATTGTCCGGCTGTCAAATCCTGATGAGCGGCCAGGAAGTCGCGGTAAGCCTGTAATTCGAAAGTCTCAGTTTGGGCATGGGCGCTGGAGAGGGGTAGAGCCAGCGCAAGCGCCAGGGAAAGTATCAAGCGGAACATGGCGAGTTCCTCCATTCAGCAAACCATTCGCGCGAGAAGAGAGGCACCGACCTTTTCACTCTTGCCGGGCGATGAAGTTCCTCAATTTATGGACAGACTTGAAGAAGACAAATCGAATGCCACACTACTTCATC
Organism: bacterium; assembly: GCA_044869275.1. GTDB lineage: Bacteria > Zhuqueibacterota > Zhuqueibacteria > Zhuqueibacterales > Zhuqueibacteraceae > JBIOXB01. The sequence continues at coordinate 62,863 of JBIOXB010000143.1, read as the reverse complement.
AAGGCGCATCACTTCAGCCTGCTATGTGTTGCTCAAAGCGGCGTTTGTCGCAGGGCTTCACGCATATAAAATCAGGGTTTGCGGCAAGTAAGGATGAACTGGGATGGTGGTGGCAAAGTGGCGCACATGCAAACGCAGTTTTTGATTGAAAACGCAAGCTGGTGAGACGTCAGATTTTTGAGATGACTTGCAAATTTTTGGTGTTTGTGTCAGGCCGGGTCGAGCTTAGGCATGCTTGCTCGCGTGTTGGTTGTTGTAGGAAGGTGAACATTTGATAGGCTCTTGTATGGCCAAACGGAGCAAGAGAGTTTTCACCCATCCAACTATTCCCACTCTGATGCCACGAGCATTCGGGCACGGTGGAATACCGCATCGAACATGACCTCGGTGAGTCTGCCGGTAAAAGTATTTTGCTGGCTGGGATGAAAAGAAGCGAGCAGAGTCACGCGCGGCGTCAGCGGAGACTCTACGCCATGCGCAAATCTGGGTTTGGGAAAATAATCCCTGTCATAAAGTTCGGAGAAGGCAGAAAGCGTGGCCTCGAAGGCGATTTTGCCGAGCGCGACCACGACGCGGATATTCTGGAGCAGTTTGATTTCTGCCAACAAATAGGGCCGGCAGTTTTGCATTTCCCGCAAAGTAGGCTTGTTTTGCGGCGGCGCGCAACGGCAGGTTGCGGCAATGTAGCCATCGTGCAGCTTCAAACCATCGTGGCGATGTTGTGAGGTGGGTTGATTGGCAAAGCCGAATTTGTGCAGGCTGCGATAGAGCCAATCGCCGCTGCGGTCGCCGGTAAACATGCGCCCGGTGCGGTTGCCGCCGTGCGCCGCGGGCGCAAGCCCGACAATCAATAAGCGCGCTTGGGGGTCACCGAAGCTCGGCAACGGCTTGCCCCAGTATTCCTCTTCGGCGAAGCGTTTCACTTTCTCGCGCGCTATTCGTTCGCGCCATTCGACCAGCCTGGGGCAAAACCGGCAGCGGATGATTTTGTTTTGCAAACGGAAGAGTTTTTGTGTATCGCTGGTTTTCATCAAGGGGCGGAAAGCAAATGTGTGATCTTTAATGCAGTTTTCGTTTCATTAGGGAAAGTCACATCCGTCCAAAATAATATCTCCGGCGCGGATACCACGGCGGGTAATGGTGGGAAAAAGCTCGTACAGCACTTTACCACGCGGGGGAATGGCAAATAATTGCTTGCAAAGCATATTCCTCCGGGGGGTAATGGCGGGAGAAAGCTTCCGGACGTGAGTACGCTGCCTGGTAATGGCGTGAAGAAGCTTTTGCCCGGGTTTACCCCGCCGGGGAATTGTGCCAGAAAGCTTTAGACCGCTTCTTCCCCACCGTGTAATGGAATTTAAAGCTTTCATCACCCTCTACATTCAGGTTGTGTGAAAGCCCAAGAAAGTGTCACCCTTCGACAAGCTCAGGGTGCGGCATCTCCAAGTTTTCACACAGGCTGTTTCCTCCTGAATGACAAAAAGGAGGTGTGGCCAACTGAACGTGGTAGTACTATTCACACAAATGAAAACCGCTATGAGTTTCAATCAACCTTCGGTATCCAAATCGCGCCGGTATGATCGCCATAAGCAACCGCTCTCCCCCGCAGTATTTGCACTCCGATCCAAGCGCATACCACCGCGTCCAATGCATCTTCGAAGTTTTTGAGCAGCACATGTTTCCCCAGTTTGAAGATTTGGCGCGCAGTAGGCAACATGTGATGCACGCCGGCAATTTCATGCGCCAGCGCCCGTCGCAGGCGCTCGAGGTTGCTGCACACGCGCCACCATCTTTCCGCCGTTGTAGCCTCGGGCCAATATTTTTGCAAACGCGAGGTTTTGTAAGCCAAGCGCTTGGGCAAACGCATTAATTCGATGATCGCGGGATGAGGGTAGGTTTCGGCGAAGTAGTTTTGCTTCGAATTGAGGAGCAGGGGCGCATCGCCGGTCAGCCATTGATAACCGGCCCGGCGCAATTGTCGAAAAAGCGCTTTTGAAATCGGGCCGGGACGATTTTCAGAAGGCGTGTGCGTGCCCGCGCCGCGTGCCACATAAGCAGAGGTCACAGCGTTATCGCATGCACGCCGGCCGGCAAGGGGTTTGTTTGAAAGCGGGATATCCAGGGCAATCATATTGGGCGCTGCGCCTGCCATTCTTTCACATGCTCGCAATACTTCGTTCATGCCGGGTGGCGTGCCGGTGATGCGCGATTGCCAATCTGGGCTGGAGAATTTTCCAATTTGGATGAATTCTTCATATGAACGAGCCACCGCAAGCAAGCGAGGCTTGGCTTTGGGTGTGGCGTGCAACAGCGCCACGCCGGAAGGTCGATGCGCGGTCCAGGCGGCGTCGATACCCAATATGAAAGACGGCATTTTTTTGATCAATGACCCTTTACACGTTACACCTTACACGTGTAAAGTGTAAGGTGTAACGTGTAAAGGCTAAAATTCTCTGAGTCTGTTGTTTCTCCGCCATGCCATCGATTCCATGGTTTCAACTCACGCGCTTGTGAAATTTCATCGCGCTGGCGGTGATGATGAGCAACCCGAAAACGGCCAGTGGCATGATCTCGTTCCACAAATATTGCAGCGGCGTGGCTTTCAAGAAGATCTCGCGAATGAGATTGACATAATAACGCAGCGGGTTCAAATACGTGACCTTCTGCCAAAACACCGGCATGTTGGCAACGGGTGTGAGAAAGCCGGACATGAGCATGAGAAAGATCAGGAAGAACCACGAAACAAACAAAGCCTGCTGTTGCGTCTCCACCAGCGTGGAAATGAAAATCCCCAGACCCAGCGTCGTCAGGAAATAAAGCATGGAAACGCCCAGGAGCAAAAAGTAATTTCCCGCCATGACCAGTTTGAACACCAGGAAAGCCACCCCCAAAACCACATTGATTTCGACGAAGCCGATGACCATGAACGGCAGAACCTTCCCGATGATCAGCTCGGCAGGCAGGATCGGGGTGACCATCAGTTGTTCGAGTGTGCCAATTTCCTTTTCACGCACCAACCCCATCGAGGTCAAAAACATGGTGATAATGGTGAGCAGCAAGCCAATGAGTCCGGGCACCATGTAGTTTTTGCTCTCGAGATTGAGATTGTACCACATGCGCGTTTCGCTGCGTACTGGAGAGCTGGCCACGGCGAAACCCGGGAGCTCTTGCGTGTACGTGGCCAAAATGCCCTGCGCATATCCCACGGCTATGCCGGCGGTGTTGCCGTCCAGACCGTCGGCGATCATTTGCAGCTCGGGCATGAGGCCCCGCCCGAGCTTTTCATCAAAATCCCATGGAATGAAAATGCCGAGCTGCGCTTGCCAATTCTGCAGAGCATGATAAATGCCGCCCGGACCTGGCGCATACCCCACAAAACGGAAATAGGGATTATTGACGAAGCGCCGGCACAGCTCGCGGCTGGCAGTGCTGTTGTCGGCGTCATAAATGATCACCTTCACGTTCTTGACGTCGGTGGTCATGGCAAAGCCGAGCACGATGGTTTGCACGATCGGTGCAAAGAACATAATCGCCACCATCGCCCGGTCGCGAAAGATCTGGCGGAATTCTTTTTGGATCAGGTAGAGAATGCGTTGCATGATTGTGTTTGAGTAAAAGTATCCAGTATCCAGTATTCAGTGATCAGTGTACAGTTCAAGCGAACTGACTGAATACTGGACACTGAATACTAAGCTTCAGCCTTCCAGCGTCATCCTGAACTTCTTAGCGCTCACCAACGTGAAAAACAATCCCATGCCCCCGAGCACGGTGAGGGGCAGCCACAGTTCGGCCGCGGTATTGCCCTTGAGCATCATGCCGCGGATGATTTGCAGGAAATACTTTGCCGGGACAATGTTTGAAATCCATTGCAGCGGTTTGGGCAAAGCGTTTATGGGAAAAATAAAACCCGAAAGCATCACCGTCGGCAGCATGGAGGCCATCAATGCGGCCATCATCGCGACTTGCTGCGTGCGCGCGCGGGTGGAAATCAGCAAGCCCAGGGCCAGCGCTACGAAAACGAAAAGCAGGCAGGAGAGCAAAATGACCGGCACGCTGCCGCGCACCGGAACTTCGAACCAGAAATGCGCCACCAGCAGCACGATGATACCGTCGATGAACGCCAGCGCGATGTAAGGCACGACTTTGCCGAGTATGATTTCGATCGGCCGCACCGGCGAAACCAGAATCTGCTCCATGGTGCCGGTCTCTTTTTCGCGCGCGATGGTGATGCTGGTGAGCAAAGCCGAGATCATCATCAAAATCAGCGCCACCAGGCCGGGCACAAAGAAATAGCTGCTTTTCAAAGCCGGGTTGTACTGAATCGTGGTGCGCACGTCCAAAGGCACTCTCAGCCCTCGGTCGAAATTGAACGATTGCAGCACGGCTTCGGTATAATTACGCATGGACTGCGCGGAATTGGAATCGCCGGCGTCGATCAGAATTTGCACGATGGTCGGTGTGGCGCGTGCCAGGGTTTCGCCGAAATCCTGTGGGATCATCAACGCCACCTGCGCCTCCCGTTTTTGAAAAAGCTGCTCGATGCCGGAAGCGCGGCCGTTAAAGAGTTTCGTTGCGAAATACTTACTGCCTTGGAATGCACGCACCAGATCGCGGCTAGCAGGCGTGCGGGAATGATCGATCACCACCAGATCGATTTTTTGAATCTCCATGTTGATGGCATAGCCGAACATGAAGAGCTGGATCACCGGCATCATGAAAATGATCAGCAGCGTGCGGAAATCCCGCCGGATGTGAATGAATTCCTTGCGAATGAGGGAAAGGATGCGCGTTCGCATTTCACTTCCTAAAGTAATGGTCATGAGTTAGAGAGTGGGTGACGGGGAGAGTGGGTGAAAGGGAGACTGGGAGACGGGGAGACGGGGTGAGTGGGTGAGTGGGTGAGCAAAAGCGCCGTATGGTTTTCCTCCCTCTCACCCTCTCTCCCAGTCTCCCAGTCTCCAAGTCTCCCAGTCTCCAAGTCTCCCAGTCTCCCAGTCTCCCAGTCTCCCACTCCCCCACTCCCCGTCAGCGATCTACCAAAAGAATGAAAACCTCCTGCATCGACGATTTCGCGTACTTCTGTTTCAACGCCAGCGGGGAACCCAAGGCGATAATTTCACCGGCGTACATGATGGAAACGCGGTTGCAGTATTCCGCTTCGTCCATGTAATGCGTGGTGACGAAAATGGTTTTGCCGCGTTGCGCCATGGCATAAATCAGATCCCAAAAATTCCGGCGCGCTTCGGGATCGACGCCGCCGGTGGGCTCGTCAAGAAAGACGATTTCCGGATCGTGCAACAAAGCGCAGCCGAGCGCCAATCTTTGTTTGTATCCCAGGGGCAAGGAACGCGTGATCATATCCGCCTGTTCCGCAAGCTCCAATTCCTGCAAAAGTTGCGCGCGTTTCGCCAGCAGGGCGCCGCGCTGCAAGCCATAGACCCCGCCATAAAACTCGATGTTCTCCGCCAGAGTCAAATCTTCATATAAAGAGAATCTTTGGCTCATGTAGCCGATGCGCTGCTTGATCTTCTCGTTTTCGGTGAGAATATCGAACCCCGCGACTTTGCCCGTGCCCGAAGAAGGCAGCAGCAAGCCGCACAGCATGCGAATGGCAGTGGTTTTGCCGGCGCCATTCGCGCCGAGGAAGCCAAAGATTTCCCCTTCAGGCACGGCGAGATTGAGGTTTTTTACGGCTTCGAATTGTCCGAAGCGTTTGCCGAGATTCTCGGTTTGCACCGCGTATTCAGGCATATTCTGCTTTCTGCAAGCCCCGCCAACTCCAGAGGGCATAGCCGCACCCAAACGTCTCAAAAACAGCGAGCAGCACGGCGGTGACCTGAAACAACGCACGCGCTTTACCGGCGGGCACATGGCTTACGTGATCCGGACTGAGGGCGACAAAATGATGATACACTCCAAACAGCAAAGAGCCAAGCATCGCACCCCCAAGCAAAACGACGCCGGCGCGCAAGCGCTGCTGCAGTAGCAAGAACATCGCTACGAGCGGCGCGAGCCAGATCACCAAAACAATAAACACGTTGCCGAGCCAGGAGGCATATACCGCCAGTTGCACGTGTGCCATGGCATGGAGAGACAAAACGATCAAGTGTCCCACCACGATGAACACGCCATACCTCGTGACTTTATGCATGCTGGTTTGCCTAAATTGAATTCGCGCCATAACGCAGCTTTAGCCATTCTTGCCATGTAACTTTGCCTTCCGCATGTTCCGGCGTCGTCTTCTCGCCACGGCGGAACGCAAGCGCAACTTTGCCGGGCGGGAGCGCCGGCTCATGATTCGGATATCATAGCGTGCCTCCCGCGCCAGTTGCACCAGATCCTGTCCCAATAAATCCGTGGCGCCGGTGATGAGAATGCTGTGCATGTGTGTCTTCTCTGGCTAGTACTAGAGCGTTAAGTCAACGCCACCACCAAGCATGTCATCCCGAGGCTTCGGGATCTTCCCAAGCGCTGGGCACAATGCCAAATTGGGCTGTGACATTGAATCATGGGAAGATTCTTACAGAATGACATGCTGTTATTAGCGCATAAATGTGAACTTAACGTTGTAGTACTAGTCAAATGTGCAATTGTCCGAGAATTGAAGGTAGGGATGGAAGATCGATGATGGAAGATTGAGGATAGAAGATCGATGATGGCCAGGTTGTGACAATCCTCGATCCTCGAACCTCGATCTTCCATCCTCCCTCCTCAATCTTCGACCCTCAATGCTTCATCAACTCCATGAAAGTATCTTCAATTCCTGCCTCGATTTTTTTAAAGTCGGCGATGGCATACGGTGCATTTCTCATGATTTCGGCCACCGCCTCTGGCGGTAGCTCCGATTTGAAACTCACATGCAAGCGGTCGCCGAAAATTTGCACGGACTGGCTGTTCGAGACATTTATGAAATAAGAAACCAAAAGCTGGGGCTGAGCCACGACGACTTCGTACAGCGCATAGGGAAAGTGCTTTGTGATCGCGCGCGGCTCATCGAGCGCGAGCACACGGCCTTTGTGCATGAACGCCACGCGATCGCAAAGCAAGGCTTCGTCCATGTAAGGCGTCGAAACGAGAATGGTCACGCCTTGTTCGCGCAATTGCTGCAAGATGTTCCAAAACTCCCGGCGCGAAACCGGATCCACGCCCGTGGTCGGCTCGTCGAGAATCAAAACTTGCGGGGTGTGAATCAACGTGCAAGACAGTGCGAGCTTTTGCTTCATGCCGCCGGAAAGCTGTTTGGCCAGGCGATGCTTAAACGGTTCGAGTTTGCTGAAATGATAAAGCTGCGGCATTCTTTTCTTCTTCTCCGCCGCGGGTACGCCGAACAAATCTGCGAAGAAGTTCAAGTTTTGTTCGATGGAAAGATCGGGATACAATGAAAAGCGCTGCGGCATGTAACCCAGCAGGCTGCGAATCTGGGTCGCGTGCACGCGCACATCGTAACCGGCGATGTGCATTTCGCCTTCCTGCAAGGTGAGCAGGGTGCACAGCGTGCGCATGGTGGTGGTTTTGCCTGCACCGTCCGGGCCAATCATGCCGAACAATTCGCCGCTTTGAATCGACAGCGTAACATTTTGCACGGCAGCAATGGTGCCGTAATTTTTGCTGAAGTTTTTGATGGTGATGATTTCTGCCATGGCGTCGAAACCTGAAACCTATTCACGCTTTACGGATCAGGTATTTATTGATGCGTAAAGCGTAATCATGTAATCCCGCGCTCGCGATCCTCGATCATCTCTCTCCCATCCTCAAAACCCGCTTCACGACGCCGGCTGCAACACCACCGTCACTGGCATGCCGTGTTTCAAAATGCCCTGGGGATTTTCCACTTCGACTTTCACCGCATAAACCAACGCCGTGCGGCTTTCTTCGGTCAAAATGTTTTTGGGCGTGAATTCGGATTTGTTGTTGATCCAAGCCACTTTGCCGGTCATGGTCTGGTCGGTGCCATCGATTTTGATCGTGGCGTTTTGTCCGATGCGCACCCGCGGCAAGTATTTTTCCGAAATATAAACTTTCGTCCACATTTCCGCCAGATCGATGATCTCCACCAGCGGCGCATTCGGCGCAATGGTCTCACCGGTTTTAAAATAGCGCGTGGTGATGGTGCCGTTGAGCGGTGCTTTGATCACACCGTCATTGATCTGGCGCTGCAGGAGCTTGCCTTGCGCCTCCAGCGCTTTCTGGCGGCTGGTGAGCGCCTGCAGATTCTGCCGCGCCGTTTCATAAGCGGTCTGCGCGCGCTCGAAATTGATCTTGGCGTCGTCATGGGCCTGCTCGGTGGCCGCGTTTTGCTTGAACAACTCCGCAATGCGATCGTAGCGCGTGCGCGCGTATTCGAAATCATCCCGGGCACGGCGCAAATTGCTCTCGGCCACGCGTTTTTGCACGGACAATTCCTCGAGATTCGCCTGCACTTGCTCAAGCTGGTAACCCAGCTTTTCCGTATCGACGGTGGCCAGCGTTTGCCCGCTGGTGACGCGGTCGCCCTCATCCACATTGACTTGCAGCAGATAGCCGCCGGTTTGCGCCGCCACTTTGATCGCCGTGCCTTCGATGATGACGCTCGCCTGGAAGACGGAATTTTCTTTTTGACGACACGCGGCGAGCAGCACCAATGCCGGCAACATGAACAGAAGAAATCGTTTCATATCCTTCTCCGGTTATTGCGAGGCGCCGAGCGTGCCGGCCGCCAATTGCATCTCGGTTTGCGCGAAGTAATATTGAATCAACGTGCGCTGCTCTTGCAGCTCGGCCGAGGTCAAATCGGATTCGGCAATGATGACGTCGCTGGTCGTGGCCAGCCCGTTGCGCTGCTGCGTGGTGATGATGCGATAACGCTCCTGCTGTTGCGCCAGCAATTGCGCCGCCAGCCGGTTTTGCTGCACGGCCAGCTTCATGTTCTCATAGCTTCTTTCCACCTCGTAGTCGATCGCGCGCAGCAATTCTGCTTCTTCCAACTGCAAACGATTGAATTCCACCGTTGCGGTTTGTATGCGGTTGCGATCCTGATTCCAGCGCCACAAATTCCATTGTGCATTCACGCCGACGGTGGCGTAGTCCATCCATTCATTGGCAAAAGGATTGACGCCAGGCTTGGCGTAATAATAGCGCGCCTCCGCGCCGATTTCGGGAAAATAATTGCCGCGCGCAAGCTTGCGATTCAATTGTGCTGCTTGCTGCGCCAAATTGACGCTGCGCAATTCCGGGCGATGTTGCCGCGCAACTTGTTTGACGCTGTCGCGTGGCAAGAGAGCATTGGGCAAAACCGGCAAAGCCAAATCAGCCAGGGGGCGAATCTCGGGCAGGTCCAGCAGCCGCGCCATCTGCAAGTTCAACAAGCGCAAATCACGCTGCACTTGCTCCATTTGTATGCCGATTTGCAGGGTTTGATTAAACACCTGCAGCGTGTCATATGCCAGCGCCTGCGCGCTGTGGAAGAGATGGCGTACTTGCTCCAACTGTACGTCCAAACGCTGCAGGCTGGCTTGCTGAATCTGATATTCTTTCTTTGAGTTTTGCGCCTGATAAAAAAGCAAGTGCACTTGATAAGCCGTCTGCTGTTGCAGGAGCGCCAGGCGCGTTTCTTCGGAGGCCTGCGCGGTTTTGGCAAGATCGACCTGGGTGGTCAAACGCCAGCCGGTGAAAAGGGGCTGGCGCACGCCAATCGAGACTTCCCGGCGATCGAACAGATGCAGCTCGACGCTCGGTTGTTGCCCGCCCGGCAGCGGAAAGGGAAATTCAAATTTGGCAAGCTCACTGGTATAGGCTGCGGTCGCGCTGGCCTCCACGGCGGGCAAACGCTGGCCGCGTTTAATCGCAACCTCCAATTCCGCTTGTTTTTGCTTTTGCGCTTGCTTGCGCAACGCAAAACTGTTTTGTGATGCCAGCCGCAGAGCTTCGTCCAATGCCAGCGGAGTTTGTGCGGCAAGCCGGTTGACGATGATAAGCATGATAATCGCACACCGCATTGCTTTCATGCCGGTTCTCCTGGAGAATCTTTGGTCACAACCTGTTCAAGGTTTAAAGGCGGCCGGGGCTCCCGCGTTCAAGCGTCGATATTGCCTGCGCCCGGCGGGTGTCAGGATACCGTTCAAAAACAAATCAATTAACCCTTGGATGGCCTCGCCCGTCGAATAGGAGGCGTGCACCAGCACTTCCGCGCACAGGCCCTCTTGAATCGCGCCCAAAAGAAAATGCAGAAACATGTCGCAATTGAAAGTGTCGCGGATCGTGCCTTCCTGCAAAGCCTGAGTGATGATGGCCTGCATGTTTTTTTGCATGCGCGCGCGCCGGAATTTTTCGATGCGCCGCCAGAGATGCGGCAAGTGCTGATACAGGCCCTCGAGCATGGCCTTGGTCATGATACGCTGCTGCTTTTCGACCAGGAAGGCGACGATGCCGTGCAGTTTTTCGATGGCGGGCAACGGGCTGGCCAGAATTTCGTCGAATTGGCGATTGACCTGCTCGAAATTGTCTTCGATCATCGCTTCTGCCAGTTTCTTTTTCGTGGCAAAAAACTTGTACAGCGTTTTTTTGCTCATCCCCAATTCGGCCGCGATTTCGGCCATCGCGGTTTTGGGATAGCCCAGCGTGGAAAATTTCTCTTTGGCCTTGAGCAGGATGCGTGTGCGCACTTCGGCGCCGGCGTTGTCCGGTTTGGCGTCCATCACCTAATACGAAGGGAAGATCAGCAGGATACATAGGAAACCATAATAGTTTCTTCAGTTTCCAACTTACAAAAAAATCGCCCGGCGCGCAAGCACTTTTTTAAGGCAATAATTCTTGACATTCGAAAGGCGAATGCTTATAAATTGATTTCAGGGGCGTCATGCGCTGGAAATTTCAATGAGTTTTACTCAAGGAGGAGTCATGGTTACTTTGATTGGTGAAACCGCCGGCAAGGCCTGGCAAGCTTTGCAGGGCAAGGAAGGGTTGAGTATTCCGCAACTCAAAAAAGCCACAAATGCGGACGAAAAAATGCTGTGGCTGGCGCTCGGCTGGCTGGCGCGTGAAGGCAAAATCAGCATCGCCAAGAACAGAGCAAGTTACAAGGTCAGTTTGAAGAGTTGATGCGCAGCGGCGCTGTTTTCTTTTTCAGGGCGGCGTTTTCAATTGCAGTACAGGGCCGGGCGTCTGCCCGCGCGAGGTTTGGTAAGACGGGTTTCAGATCTGCTTGGACCTCGCCCCGCACGACCAGCATGCGATCCTACCATTGAAAACGCAAAGGGAAATTGTATATGGCGGACGAGTTCACTTCGGCTCCGGCGGAAGTATCATCTTCTTTTTGGAAAAAGATACGTGTTTGGGTGAAGCGCCACCCGCGTTGGAGCACCGCGCTGGGAGTGATCTTTCTGATCTCATTCTCCACCTGGCTGCTGCTCTTTGCAGGCCTGCCCAATGAGGATGAAATTCAGAGTTTTAAGCTGGAGTCGACCGCGCGTGTGGGCAAAATCAATTGGAATCAGCGTTTCGAGAAGCCGGTGCGTATTTGGGTGACGCTGGCGCAAATCTCCCCATTGCTGCAGCAGGCCGTGGTGATCAGCGAAGACGATCTCTTCTATCAACATGACGGTTACAATGTCGTGATGATGAAAGAAGCCTGGCGCGTCAATTTGGAGAAGAAGCGCTACGTGCGCGGCGCCAGCACGATCACTATGCAGCTCGCGCGCAATGCTTTCTTGCAGGACCGCAGCAAAACCATTTTGCGCAAGCTGCGCGAGCTCATTCTCACCGGCCGCATCGAGAAGGCGCTGAACAAGGGGCAGATTTTGGAATTATACTTAAACGTCGTGGAATGGGGGGAGGGTATCTTCGGGGCCGAAGCCGCCACACGTTTTTATTTCGGCAAGTCTGCGGCAAGACTGACTCTGGGTGAAGCCACGATGCTCGCGGCGATGCTGCCGAATCCGATTTATTTTAACCCTTACAAGCGCATGAAGAGCTGCGGTCGCATGCAAAAGCGTGTGCTGGATTTGATGGTGTTGAATCGCGTCGCCACGGCCGAAGCCGCCGCGGCTGCCGGTCCGGCGAGCCTGGCCTTGCGCGGCGCGGCGCCTCCCGTGGTCGAGCCCCCGCCGGTCATGCCACCCGCCATCGCTATCGCGCACGATTCGATCGCGGCAGAAGCCGAAATCGAAGCCTTGCTGAAAGAAGCGGAAAGCTTGCCAGAGAGCTGGCGCGATAGTGCTGCAACGGAAGAGCCGCCTCGTTAGCGCTTTTCTAATAGCGCCGCTTGGCTTTGAACCAGGCGGCAAAATCCTGATCCACGGTCTGTGCCGGTTTTTGCAAGATCGTTTCCAGCGTGGCCATGGCATCCGCCTCCGGCGTGGTCTTCAGGTCTGCGGGTTTGCGCTGCCGAAAGGTGTTGAAGACTTCGGCGAGCTTGCCCTGCTCCTGTAGATATTGTAAAAAGCAGCGTGCCGTGGCATGATGCGCAGCTTGCTTCACCAGATTGTCCTCGGAGGGATATTCGGTATCCGGGCGGTCAAACTCTTCCCAATTCATCTGCACCAACTGGGCGAGGCTCGGGCGTCTTTCCCAGAGCTGCTCCAGCACCTGGCCGCGCCAATTGTTGAGGCCCAACACCCGCGCGCTGTCAATCTTCGAGACTTCGTAGAGTGCCGCCATGCCTTCATCGAGCCAGGGCGGAATGTCGCCGAAAGTGGTGCGCGCCATGAGATGAAAAAGCTCATGATAAAGAGTGCCGGTAAAACGATCTCGGCAAAAGACGGCAAGGCTCAAGTCATCGCGGAAGGAATAACCGATGGAAGCTTCCGGCACTTGAAAGCCGTGCAGCTTTAAGGCGAGCTCACGATACTGCCGGATGTCGGGCACGACATAGACCGTGACCATGTACGGCGGCAGCTTCAAACCGAAAGCCGCGGCGAAAAAACTTTCATAAATCTCCAGGCGCCGGGACATTTCGGCGTAGTCGGTTTTGGCATTGGCGTTGGCAATGACGAATCTGCCGAATACCTTTACTTCGAACGTTTTCCCGGCCAGCGCGGCAATCTTGCGCGCGGCGCTGTCCGGCTGTGCGATGGGCGTGAGCCGCGCCCGCAGCTCTGCCAGCGTTTTCGGCGCAACGATTTTTATCGCGGTTGCTCCGAACGCTTGATCGCCGCTGAGATAGTGAAACATTTTACCGCTCACCCCCACGCCCGCGCCCACGCTGCTTTTCACCGTCATCGCCGTGATCGGCGCCGGCGCCGTAGCCAGCGCTTGCGCGCATTGTTCCGTTTCTTGCACGATCTTGGCTTGGTCGCGCTGGTCCATTTTGTAATTGCTCAAACACCACGCCAAAAATTTGATGCCGTCAACCTGCAATTCCGGCGCGCGGCACAGGCTGGTGCCGAGCATATAGTCCAATTCCAGCGTCCGGCCGAACGGTTGCTCGCGCAGCGCGCTACCCTTGATGATGACCTCTTCGTAATTGCCGGCGTTCCACAACTCGCGCAATTCGGACAAATCGTCCTGCGCCAACGCCTGCGGCAACCCGGCGCCAGCCAGGCTGGCGCTGAACCAGGCCAGCACGACCCCTCTTTTTAAAGCGGCATTTCGCATAATGTCTCTCCTGCAATTTTACGGTTGCGCCACATCCTGTTGTTTGGCAAGTGAATCCGCTTGCAAGCTGCCCCTGATTTTCTTTGCCGCCTCGGTTAGTTGTTGCGGCTTGGACAGCGTGGTGGTCGCCGTGGTTTGGCTGGTCGCGGTGCCGCCGAGATAAAGCGGGCCGTCTTTCACGTCGATTTGATGATGCGTCATAATCGTGACCAGCATGAGCAGCGTGCCGAGCACCACCATGATCAACCCCGGCGAAGTGGAGGCGATGCTGATCTGCCAATTTTCGGCTTTACCGGAAATCTCTGAGGTTGGCTCACGCAATTTGCCGAGAATGAAGGTCGCGCCCACCACGGCCAAAATCATTCCGGTGACAAAACCCAAATAGGTCGTCCAAATCCGCGCCATCAAGATGACGTTGGCTTGGTGATAGCGCTGTTGCACGGCATGCGCTTCCAAGCGCGCCAGCGTCCGCCATTGTTCCTGGCCTGGGGCCAGGTTGTTCTCCGGCGCAAAAGCCAGTTCAAGCGCCGGTGCTTGTTCGATTTTCTGATGCAGGTAATAAATCTGCCAGCCGCTGGCGAGCAGAAAAAACGCCAACACGCCGGTGACAATGAACTGCATCCACGCGCGCAGCCGCGCCTGCCAGCGCCGTGTCGCCGCGCTTTCTTTGTGCGGCGCCGGATTCGGTTGTTCGGACATGGGCCCTCTCCAATGAAGCTTAATGATATTTAGATTGCCGGTGAAAAGCAATCCCCACTCCACAAAATTTCTCGGTGTTAACAAACCGAAATTTTCTGTAACCTTCCCGGTTTTTGGCCGTACATCTCTCCGCCAACCAGGAGTATCAATGAACCCGATTATTGCCACACAAGATTTGACGCGGCATTTCAGCCGGGGTCGCGTCAAAGCTTTGCAAGGTGTCAGCCTGAATGTTCAACCCGGAAAGATTTTTGGGTTGCTCGGACCGAATGGCGCAGGTAAAACAACTTTCATCAAAATCCTTCTGGGTTTGCAGCGCGCCGACAGCGGAACCGCAACACTTTTCGGCATTCCAGTGGAAAATCCCTCGGCGCGTGCACACGCCGGGTACTTGCCCGAGAATCACCGCTTCCCGGAATTCCTGACCGGCGCCGCCTTGCTGGATTATTGCGGGCGATTGAGCGGTATGCGAGATCCCGGCGAACGCCAGCGGCGTGCGGAGTTGTTGCTCAAACGCGTGAACATGTGGGACTGGCGCGCCACGCGCACGAAGAAATACAGCAAAGGCATGCTGCAGCGGCTGGGCTTGGCGCAGGCGCTGTTGCATGACCCGCAGTTGATTTTTTTGGATGAACCCACCGACGGCGTTGATCCCATCGGCCGTAAAGATATTCGCGATTTGCTGCTCGAGTTGAAGCAGCAGGGCAAAACCATTTTTCTCAATTCGCATTTGCTTTCCGAAGTGGAAATGATCTGTGATGAAGTCGCGATTCTGCACAAAGGCAAATTGCTGCGGCAGGGCACGGTGCATGAATTGACGACCTCGGATCGCCGCTATCGTTTGCAGGTGCACGTGGAAGATCAAAACTTGCTCGAGCAGATTCGCACGAAAGCCGCATTTGCGGAAGCACAAAACGGCCACCTCGACGTCGTGGTCACGGGCTTCGAGCCGCTGAACGACATTATTGATTTGCTCCGCCAACGTCAGCTTTTGATTCAAGCGATTATGCCGCATCGCCAGACGCTGGAAGAAAGCTTTGTGCAAACCATTCAAGGCGCGGGCACTTCCGATTTCAACCAATTGTTTGCGGCCGAGGAGAAACGGCCGGAAGGAGCGCAAGCATGAGCAAGGTTTGGGCCGTTTGTTTTTACACGTTTCGCGAATCGCTGGCGCGCAAAACGTTCATCGGATTTTTCGTCGTATCTTCCATCGTGCTGGCTCTGCTGTTGCTGGCCTTGAACGTCGATGCGGTCGATGGCGCGCTCGCTTCGGTCACGCTCTTCGGCAAGGAAGCGCAGGGCTTCGAGATCGACATGCGCAGGCTGGTGATCGGCATCGAAGCCGCATTGGCGACGGGCCTGTTCACCGGCGGCCTGTTTTTTTCGATTTTTGCGACCGCGAGCCTGGTGCCGAACATGCTCGAGAAAGGCAACATCGATTGGCTGCTCGCCAAGCCGATTTCGCGGCCGCAGTTGCTGGTGGGGCGCTATCTCGGCGGCTTGACCATCGTCGCCTTCAACGTTTTTTATCTCATCGGCGGCGCCTGGCTGATTCTGTCGTTGAAGACCGGCATTTGGCACACGCCGTTTTTGATTTCAGGCGTGATGATCGCCGCGGTCTTTGCGGTGATTTTTGCTTTTATGGTTTTCCTCGGTGTGGCGCTGCAAAATTCTGCGGTCGCCATCATGGGCGCGTATTTGATCATCTTCTTCAGCCCCTTGCTCTTTCAGCGCGACCGTATTTACGCTTTGCTTTCCAATAAAATCTATCAATGGCTGTTGGATGGGCTGTACTTTCTGACGCCGCGCACTTTCGAGATCGGCGACATGGCAAGAAAAATGGTGATGGCGGAAGCGCTCGGCAGTTTGAATCCATTATGGCATTCCTTGTTGCTCGGTGGAGTGTTTTTCAGCTCGGCCATGTTGATTTTCAAACGCAAAAATTTTTGAGGAGATGATCATGCGCAAGTTGAACCTTGTTTTGTTGCTGTTGTTCGCTTTGGTGCTTGGCTGTCAGCGCCAGGGCCAAATTGCCGTGCCAGACGCCACGCGCCAGGATGCGCAACTCTTGCCGGCCGACATAAATGCGATCATGTACTGCAACGTCCGCAACGTCGTGCAAAGTCCGCTGGCAGCGGACATTTTGCAGCAGATCGAGAACCGCATGCGCGAGGAAATGTCACACGAAAAATATGAAGAATTCAAAAGCGCCACTGGTTTCGATCCCAAGCGGGATTTGCAGTCGGTGTTGGCCGGCGTACGCGAAGTGCGCAGGCACGACGAAAATTTTTATGCCATTTTGCACGGCCAGTTTGATGAACAAAAAATTGTCGCCTTCGTGAAACAAGAGATCGACAGCGCCCGGCACGAAATTCCCTGGCGGGAAGAAATGATCGCCGGCCATTGCGTTTATTTCAATCCCCAAAAAGAGCGTTCGGGTTTGTGCTTTGTGAACAACAGTACCGTATACGTTGGCGACCGCGACTGGCTCGCTCAGGCTTTGGAAGGCAAAAAATCTGGCGAAGTTCCCAAGGTTTTTTCTGCAATGGAAAACAAAATTCGCTTCGGCGACCAGATTTGGATGGCAGCTTCTGCCGACACTGCCCTTCATGCCGAGCCGGCTTTTGCGCGTGAGTTGCGCGAAAACTTCCCGAGGCTCGAGACCGTCGAAAACCTCGTGTTCTCCGCGCATGTCACCAATGGCGTGGAATTCGAAGGGCAAGTGCAATGTCAGAACGCCGAGGACAGCAAGCTCATGGTTGATCTCATGCGCGGGGCCCTGGCCGCGGCCAAGCTGCAAGTCTCGAAGGATCGCACCGCAGTAGATGCGCTAAACAGCATCAGGGTTGATCAAAAAGGCGAGAAGGCGTTGTTGCACGGCGAGCTCACGCCGAAATTCTTCGACACACTGCGCGCGCAAAAACTGTTTATTTGGGGTGATAAACATCATGTGATCTAGTTTTTGAAAACTGCTGCTATGGCCCTGTTCTTGAAATAGCCTGGCACAGTAATACGCTCTGGAGTGATCGCAAAAGCATGGCCGGTTTCCGAAATGGAACCCGGCCATTTGTTTTTGATATAAACGAGATGCTCTCATGCCGGATCTTCATCAGAGATGCCTAATACTAATCACTGCTCTGCGGCCACCACCCCGCTGCAAACTGGCAGGAATGGTTTGCATATCCATAAAAAAGATAGTACATTTTAGAGTTGTTTTTCTAATGAAGCAAGGAGATGAAATTATGCGAGTTCAAGCGCAAAGAAAAGAAAATGGATTCTTGATTCCTTTGACCGGCGAACTCAAGAAGATCAAACAAGACAAGATCTTGTTGGAGATAGAAATTCTTGATCAAGCAAGCCTGCCACAAGACTATTCGGCTCTTGATCAGCTCGTGGGGATATGCGAGACCAAGATCTCTGACGCTTCCATTAATCACGACAAAATCATTTTGTGATTTTGGGCTTTCCTCTTTGTTCCCGCCTTTGAATCCTGCCATATGAAAAAGCTCCTTGGCCTTTCTTTCTGGCTCGCACTATTTTGGCTGCTATCGCCGGCAATTGTTTTTTACGGTTGCGGAAGCTCACGTGCCAAACCTTTTCCGCAAAACCCTCATCAAATCGTTTCCGTCGAACAGTGGGGTGGCAAAGCCTTCGCCGATTCCTTTCGTACGCATGCGATCAAGTTTATTACTCTGCATCACGGTGGCGAGGAATATCCCCCCGATAAAAACACCGCCGAGCATCTGCGCAAATTACAGCAATGGTCGAGAAACGAGAAGAAGTGGATCGATATTCCCTATCACTTTATGATTGATTGGGAAGGAAAAATCTATGCAGGCCGGGATTTGCGCTATCCCGGCGACACCAACACGAACTACGATCCCGCCGGCCACGCGCTCATCTGTGTGCTGGGAAATTTCGAAGTGCAAACACCGAATGAAAAACAACTGCACGCTGTTGTCGATCTGATGGCATGGCTATGCGCCCAGTATCAGCTATCGCCTGAAGTGATCCAGGGGCACAAAGACGTTGCGCAGGGCACAGTTTGCCCCGGGAAGAATTTGTACGTCTACTTGGCGAACGGTTATTTTCAAGCAGAAGCCGGACGAAGATTGCGGCGTTGAACCTTGGGGAGCTGTATGCCATTGCCAGCAGTGCTGCTCGTGATGATCGCCGCGGTTTGCCACGCCACCTGGAATTTTATCATTAAAAAGGTTGAAGACAGGCAACTGATCACGTGGTGGGCGATTATGGTGGGGGTATGTGGTGCACTACCGTTTATCTGGTCCCAAATTGCCCAGCCCGCAGCCGTATGGCCCTACCTTCTCACCAGCGCTTTGGCGGAAACGATTTATTATCTGGTCTTGATTTACGCTTATGAACAAGCCGACTTTTCGTTGATTTACCCCCTCGCGCGCGGCACCGCTCCGGTGCTCATGGTCGTATGGTCGATCGCTTTCTTGCACGAGTCCCCAGAACCCGCTGGCCTTGCGGGCGTCGTTATTATCCTATTCGGCATTGTGATCGTGGGGCGAGGGCAGGGCTCGCGGTCACGTCATAGTATCAATGCGAAAGGCCTCTGGCTCGCTCTGTTTGTGGCCGTCATGATCTCGATTTATTCCGTGATCGATGCCGCCGCTGTGCGCAAGATGGCGCCTCTGCCATATCTCATGTTGGTGTTCGCGTTGAGCGGGTTTTTGCTTGCCCCCTTCGTGCTAAAGCAATACGGCTGGCGTGCCATGGTGACGAAAGGCCGCAACCGCCCACTTCAGATCGGCGCCGTCGCGGTGTTGATGCCCCTGGCTTATGTTTTGGTCTTGAAAGCTTATGCCGTTGCGCCGGTCAGTTACGTGGGTGCCATGAGAGAGGTGAGCATCGTGTTTGCGGCCCTCGCGGGTTGGCGCTGGCTGGGTGAAGACTTCGGCAAGAGACGCACGCTGGGTGCGCTGCTGATCGTGGCTGGAATTCTCATTATTTCACTGGCAGGATGAGCTGCTCATAATGAAAGCGATTGCATTTGATTATCCTCTACTATCAGGAGGCTGAAAAAACTCCTTGTGAGGTCATGCCTCTGCCGCCGCGACGGGCATGACCAACCCAAGCAATTCGAGACGCTTCAGCATCCTGCTATACCACCCGGCCGTCGAAGAGATTGATGACTCTTTTGCCATAGCCGGCATTCTTCTCCGAATGCGTGACTTGAACGATGGTGGTGCCCTCCTCGTTGAGCTTTTTGAACAGGTCCATGATTTCCTCGCCCTGCTTGGAGTTCAAATTGCCGGTGGGCTCGTCCGCGAGAATCAGCTTGGGATTGTTGATCACCGCGCGCGCGATGGCCACTAGCTGCTGTTGCCCGCCCGAAAGCTGTGCTGGGAATAAGTCCTTTTTTCCGACGATCTGAAAGCGGTCGATGATATCGCACACCATGCTCTTGCGCTCCGCACCTTTGACTTTTTTATAGAGCAATGGCATCTCGATGTTTTCATACACCGTCAACTCGTCGATCAAATGATAACTCTGAAACACGAAACCGATGTAATGCTTGTGCAGTTCGGAGCGCTGCCGTTCGTTGGTCTTGTGTACGGCTTGATCGAGAAAGTTATAATCCCCGCTGGAAGGCTCGTCGAGCATGCCGATGATGTGCAACAGTGTCGATTTGCCCGAACCGGACGGCCCCATGATCGAAACAAACTCCCCTGCTTTGATTTCCACATCGACGTCGTTCAGCACATAAGTTTTGCCGAAGCCGGTGGGATAGAATTTGAAAATACTCTTCATCTGAATCATATCATCGTCCTTCCCGCTCTAAAGGTATGCCACGAAATCGTAGTCGGCACAGACGCTTAAGCCATCACTAATATAACTGTATATCAATTCATTTGCCAAAGTTGTTTTTCAAGAGTTTGGTTCGCCATCTGTGCTTGCAGATTGGAAGCAAGTATCCGCTGGTATGACACCACCTGCACGTTATCGAACAGTAGGTGTGAACGTTTTTACATTGGAATTGCTTGGGTTGACGGTTATTGGGGTTGGAACGGAAGAAAGTACCGCTGGGCGGAGGGCCGGTACCTCAATCCTCGCCGGGGCTATGTGTATGTGCCGGGACGCTGGGAGCGCCATCGCCGCGGTTGGTACTGGGCCGATGGCTATTGGCGCCGGCGTTAGCTTGCGAGGCTTCATGTCCACTTTACTTCTCAAGTCTAATCTCGTTTTCGCTCTCGTTCTCTCGTTCCCAAGTTAAACTTGGGAACGAGAGAAATATTTGCTTGTCTCCTCGCTGTGAGATTTGTATTTTGCCTCATTCTATTAATTGTGCGAGGCATATCATGAGTTTGCAAGAAATCCTGGCCGATATTCACGCGCTTGAAGAAGAATTGTTGCGTTTCGAGCGCAAATACGGCATACGCTCGGAAACCTTCTACGCGGCTTATCAAAGCGGCGAAGAGCCGGAAGAGGAAGCTCGGGTCCTCGATTTTGGTGAATGGGCGAGCATTTACCGCACGTGGCTGGCGCGCCAAGCCGAGTATCGCAACGAATTGCAACGGCTGCAACGACACGCCCCGAGTCTTGCCGGGCTCATTCGAGTGGCAGCGGCGTGAACGAGTCTTATATCATCGTCTCCCTATTGTTATCGACTGGTATGGTTATGAAGTTTGGCAGGCTGGGCAAAAATTGTACTGGTACGATTCGCAGCCACATCCCAATGATCCCACGTTGCAAAGCACGCATCCCCATCATAAGCATATTCCGCCCGCCATGAAGCATCATCGCATCCCCGCACCGGCGCGTATTTTTACCGCCCCTTGGGTGGCGGAGTGGAGCCGGGCGAAACCACGCTTGAGACCGTGGCGAGGGAAATCGCAGAAGAGTTGGGCCTGCAAGCTGTTGACCTGAAACTATTGGGAATACTCGAAAATCTCTTTGTGTTGGAAGGCAAACCGAAACACGAGATCGTTTTCCTTTACGCTGGCTCGATATGTACCGTGACATCAGAGACGTTCAAGCTCGAGGTCAGCAAGCGATGTTTCACGCGGTGCGCAATGTCATGTCCCACCGTCACTGAAATTTCTCCATCCACCATGACGTGAATATCCACGAAATACGTCAACCCGCTCTTGCGCACACGGCATTTTTCCACGTCAACCACCTCGGGCAGCTCTTTGGCCACAGCGCGAATTTTGGCCGGCAGCTCCGGCGGCGGCGCGGCGTCCATGACTTCCGCAATCGCCGCGCGTAACAAGCGCCAGCCGTTCCAGCCGATCACACCGCAGGCCAGCAGCGCGGCCCAATCATCCGAGCTTTCGTAGCCTTCCCCAGCCAGCAAGGCAATCGAGATTCCCACAAACGCCGCGGCCGAGGTAATCGCGTCCGAACGTTGATGCCAAGCATCACCCTGCACCGCCGTGCTGTGAATATCTTCACCGATTTTAAAATTAAAGCGAAACAAAATCTCTTTCGTCGCGATGACGCCCAACAGCACAAACAACGTGAACGGCGCCGGCGCATGATGTGGCGTTAAGATTTCGCGCACGCTTTGAATCGCAAGCCCGATAGCCGTTGCCAATAGTGTCATAGCAACCACCAAGGCTGCCAGGGGCTCCGCCTTGCCGTGGCCGAAAGGATGATCTTTGTCCGGCGGCCGCGCCGCGACTTTCAATCCACCCCATACCACCGTCGTGCTGAAAATATCCAGCGTAGATTCTATGCCGTCCGCGATCAAGGCATAAGAAACCACTTGCACACGCGCCACACGGAATGTATCTTTCGGTATTCCCAAGGAAATCTTTTGACGGAGTGAATTTGTACAACATTACGCTGATTCCGGGCGATGGCATTGGCCCTGCCATCATTGCTGCCGCCGTGCGCGTGTTGGAAGCAACAGGTGTTTCCATTCATTGGGATCGCCAATTGGGCGGCATGGCCGCCGTGCAGGCCAGGAACGATCCGTTGCCTCCGGAAACGCTGGCCTCTATTCGCAGCACACGGGTCGCGCTCAAGGGTCCCTTGACGACGCCTGTGGGAGGCGGCTATCGCAGCGTGAATGTCGCCCTGCGGCAGGAATTCGATCTTTATGCCAATGTGCGCCCGTCGGCGTCTTTCGAGGGTGTGTCCGCGCTTCACAAACACGTGAACATCGTGATGATTCGCGAGAACACGGAGGGTCTGTATTCCGGCGTTGAACATTTCATCAAAGCCGACGGCATCAACATCGCAGCAGAAAGCGTGGCCGTGGTCACGCGCAGCGGATCGGAGAAGATCATTCGCTATGCCTTTGATTACGCCCGGCATCATGGGCGCAAACGGGTCACGCTCGTGCACAAGGCCAACATTTTGAAATGCACCACCGGCATGTTTTTGGAGATCGGCCGTGAAATCGCGCAAGCCTATCCCGCCATCGAGTTTCGCGACAAAATTATCGATGCCTGCGCCATGCAGATGGTCATGGAGCCCTCAGCATACGATGTCATCGTCACCACGAACTTATTCGGGGATATTCTATCCGATTTGGCCGCGGGGTTGGTGGGAGGGCTGGGTTTGACCGCAGGCGCAAATATCGGCAAAAGTGCCGCGATTTTCGAAGCCGTACACGGCAGTGCGCCGGATATTGCGGGTAAGAATATTGCGAACCCCACGGCCGTGATCATGGCCGGGGTGATGATGCTGGAATATGTGGGTGAATTTGCCGCTGCGCGCCGGGTCGAAACGGCGGTGCGTGAAGTGATACGGGAGGGCAAATGTGTCACGCCGGATCTGCGAAAGAATTCGAGCTGCGGCACAAAGGAGATGGCGGATGAAATCGTGCGGCGCGTGCAAACAGAAACCTGACGAGAAAGGAGGCACAAAAAATTTTTATGAAATGGTAACGCACTGCTCTTGCTTTGCAGATAGATATATAAGCGAGACGAAATACACCCGCTGGCGACTGTCGCTTTAATGCATCGCTCGGAAGTTAAAGCTCTCAGGAGGAGAGTACAGCATGAAATCTCCCCTAATACCCCCGCTCCCGATCTCCGGTTTCTGGCTAACCGTACTTCTTGCTGCTGTTTACCTTATTGCTGGCAAATTCGGGCTGATGCTGGCCTTTGTGCATCCTAGTGCTACGGCGGTCTGGCCACCGACCGGAATCACAATGGCGGCTTTTTTGGTATTGGGATACAGAGCCTGGCCCGGAGTCTTTATAGGCGCGTTTTTGGTGAATATATTGACAGGTGGCACAGTTGCCACTACGATTGGTATCGCTACTGGCAACACTTTGGAAGGCTTGCTGGGCGCTTACTGGGTGAATCGGTTTGCAGGCGGCAGAAACGCCTTTGCGCTGCCGTTGGATATTCTCAAATTCGCCATCTTGGCTGCGATCGTGAGCACGATGGTGAGCGCCACATTGGGCGTGACCAGTCTTTGTCTGGGGGGCTTCGCCGCGTGGGCAAATTATGAATCAATCTGGTTGGCTTGGTGGCTTGGGGACGCGGTCGGTGATCTCACTGTGGCTCCCCTGCTGGTTCTCTGGTTTGCGAACCCTCGCGTCCGGTGGAGCCGGGGTCAGGTCCTGGAGGCCGCCATACTGCTGTTATGCCTTATTCTTATAGGCCAAGTTGTGTTCGGTGGACTGTTTCCTGCTGAAAGGAAAGACTATCCGCTTGAATTTCTCTGCGTGCCGCTGCTCATCTGGACGGCGTTTCGCTTCGGCCGACGCGAGACCGCAACCGCTATTTTTGTCCTGTCCGGAATCGCCACTTGGGGCACGCTTGGCGGTTACGGCCCGTTTGCGAAGGGAGATGAGAGCGAAGCACTTCTGTTACTCCAAGGTTTCATGGGCGCCATGGCGCTGCTGGCGCTATTCCTTGCCGCCGTTGTCGCGGAACGTCGGCAGGCCGTGGAGGATCTGCGGAGAGCGAATAACGAATTGGACCTGCGTGTGCAGCATCGCACGGCAGCTTTGGCAAAATCGGTCGAATCTTTGGGCGCGGAAATCAGCGCACGCCGGCGCGCCGAAGAAGCCCTGCAACACAGCGAAGAGCACTTTCGCTCACTGATCGAGAACGCTTCTGACATCATTACCATCATGAATGTGGATGGCACGATTTGCTACAAAAGCCCTTCCGTTGAGCGCTTGTTGGGATACAAACCGGAGGAATTGGTTGGCCAGATCGCCTTTGATTTCGTACATCCTGACGATCGCGCCCGCGTTTTAAGCATTTTCAATGAAGCTCTCCTCACCCCGGGCGAGATGCACTCGGCGGAGTACCGTTTTCGCCACAAAGCTGGAGCATGGCATACGCTCGAATCCATCGGCAAGACCATCTGGGTTGATTCGGGCAAAGCCAGCATTATCGTCAATTCGCGCGATATCACCAAACGCAAGCACGTGGAAACGGAGCTGCGAGACTCCGAGACGAAATTCCGCTCCGTGGTAAAGACCGCCATTGACGCCATTATCTTAGCCGATGGCGTGGGAAACATTATAGCCTGGAACAAGGGAGCGGAAGTCATGTTCGGCTATGAGCGCGCGGAAGTGTTGGGCCAAGCGCTGACCCTGTTGATGCCCGAACGCTACCGCAACCGGCATGTGAGAGGACTGGAGCGGCTGCATGCCACCGGCGAATCCAAAGTCATCGGAAGAGTTATTGAACTGCAAGGGCTCAGGAAAGATGGCAATGAATTTCCACTGGAGCTTTCCCTGACCATGTGGAAGACAGAAAGAGGAACATTCTATACCAGTATCGTCCGCGATCTCACGGAGCGCAAACGCATCGAAGCGGCGCTGGCGGAAGAACGCGCCTTGCTGGCCCGCCGGGTTGAAGAACGGACCGCGGCATTAAGGGTAGCGAATGCGGAGCTGGCCAAAGCGGCGCGCCTGAAAGATGAATTTCTGGCCAGCATGAGTCACGAACTGCGCACACCTCTGAATGCTATTTTAGGCTTGAGTGAAGCGCTGCAAGATCAGATTTACGGAGCGCTCAACCCAAAACAACTGAAGGCCTTGCTCGGCATCGAAGAAAGCGGCCGCCACCTGCTCGACTTGATCAACGACATACTCGATCTCTCTAAAATCGAGGCGGGCAAAATGGAATTGGAAATAAGTCCGGTCCCGGTCGATTCGGTCTGCCAGGCGAGTCTCAGGATCATCAATCAAATCGCGAAGGGAAAACAGCTCAAGATTACTTCCACATTTGACAGCGCGGTGATGTTGGTCCGAGCGGATGGGCGGCGCTTGAAGCAAATCCTGGTGAATCTCTTGAGTAATGCCGTCAAGTTCACTCCGGAGGACGGAGCCATCGGCTTAGAGGTGAATGGCGATGTGAAGCAAGGCATGGTACATTTCGCCGTCTGGGATACCGGCATCGGCATCTCACAGAAAGATATGGAGCAGTTGTTTCAGCCCTTTGTCCAACTCAATGGCACGCTCTCACGCCCGTATCCGGGCACCGGTCTGGGATTGGCACTCGTGCACCGTATGGTCGAATTGCATGGGGGAAGCATTACCGTGCAGAGCGAGCTGGGAAAGGGTAGCCGGTTCACCGTCTCCCTGCCCTGGCAGGAGGCGCTTGCGCCAAGCCCAAATGCAAACCCGGAGGGATCGATCACACGCGGCCATCCGGACACTCACCCAGCATTTCCTAACGCAGTCTCACCGGTTTCTACCGCGCAGGCCGCAATTCTGCTGGCAGAAAGTAATTCGCGTTGCGTTGCGGCAGCTAAAATTCACGACACCAGCCCTTCTTCAGAAATGGCATAACCCGCACAAGCCGGAAACGCAAAATTCAAAACACAAAACCCAAAATCCAATAGGGACTTTGAGTTTTGGGCTAAGGATTTTGAATTTCTTTGCCAATAATGAGCCGCGCCAAGCCCAAGCGCTGCGGTGATCCTTGCCGTGAAGAACCCTGTGCTCATTTCGAGTCGCAGATCAGCCAATCAAAATTACGGCGAGCCGTTTGGGACCGTGTGCGCCGAGCACCAGAGTTTTTTCGATGTCCGAAGTCCGGCTCGGTCCGGTGATAACCGTCAGATAGCTGGTCACGGGTCGAGTATGTTGTGCTTCGTAGGCAGCAAATACCTCATCCAATGAATGCACCACTTGTGCGGCACGGGCGAGGACAATATGAAACGGCGGCAAAATCGAAAGCCGTCGCCCGCCGGCGGCATTCGCCTGCAAAACGATGCTGCCCGTGCGCGCGACGAGATAGTCCGCGGCCGTAATGCCAGCCTGGAATTTTTCAAAATCAGCGTTGCTGATTTCTCCGGATACAACCGTGTCGTGCCGCTCCAACCATGGGTCGTTTCTCATAATTTCATCGAGCAGGCTATCGGCATGCCGCAAAAAAAGAGCCGGAGGCGTTCCCTCTGCCGGCGCGAGCGCTTGCAGCAAGCTTCTCAATTGCGCCGCTGCGGCGGGTGGATCTTTGCTCCGAAACCATTCGCCTTTCAAAGAGATGAATTGGGTGGCGAATTGGGCGAGGCATTGCTCATGCGTGTCCGGATAGTCTCGAAATAGCGCTGCATCCCGCCGGCGGGCGACTGGCTCCGTGCCCACTGGCTTCGCCGCACGCAGACGCTTTAGGATTTTTTCACGACTGCCGTTCATGGTCCTGCCAAATGGTGCGGAAAGCCTCTTTGCTCAAAGGGGGCGCGGCGTGGCGGATTTTCGGAAAAAGACGCGCGTAAGGCTGCAACGCGAGCAAGACGCGGCGCAACACCTGCAAGCGCCGCGGCCGCAGCATCATCCAGGCGTAAAGGCGCATGGCGGCACGCTCCCAAAATGCCGCCGGCGCAGAAGCGGCCTGCCAGCGGTTTTCCAGCAGCAAATGATGAATGTCGATCTGCACCGGACACACCTCGCTACAGGCGCCGCATAAAGAAGAAGCGGCCGCCAGATGTTGGTATTGTGCAAAACCGTTATAGTGTGGGGTGAGCACGGCTCCGATCGGGCCTTGATACGTGGCGCGATAACTGTGCCCGCCGATGTTGCGATACACCGGGCAGGCATTCAAACACGCGCCGCAACGAATGCAGCGCAATGCTTCGCGAAAAATTTCGTTGGTGTAAAGTTCCGAGCGGCCATTGTCCAGCAAGATGACGTGCATTTCCTCAGGGCCATCGTGCTCGTGCTGCTGGCGCGGACCCGAGAGCACGGAATTGTAGCAAGTGATTTGTTGCCCGGTGCCGCTGGTTGCCAACAACGGCAGGAACAAACTCAAATCGGAAAGCCGGGGAATGATTTTTTCTATGCCGGCAATGGCGATATGCACCGGGGGGCAGGACATGGTCAAGCGCGCATTGCCTTCGTTCTCAGTAACGACGACGGCGCCTGCCTCTGCGATGAGAAAATTCCCGCCGGTAATGCCGAGGTCGCTGCGGATATAGGCCTGCCGCAAATGCCGCCGCGCGATCATGGTCAGCTCTTCCGCGCTCGCGTTGGGCGGGGCCTGCAATTTGTCTTGAAAAAGCTGCGCGATTTCCGCCGTGCTTTTGTGCATCGCCGGTGTCACGATGTGATACGGCTTCTCGCCGGCGAGTTGCACGATCAATTCCCCCAAATCGCTTTCCCAAACTTCGATGCCGGCGGCTTCGAGATTTTCGTTCAGAAGAATCTCTTCCGTGGTCATGGACTTGGATTTGACGACGCGCTTCGCCTGCCGGCGTTGTGCCACTTGCAGAATATATTGCACGGCTGCTTCCGCCGTTTCCGCCCAAAAAACCCGGCCGCCTCGGGCGGTAAATCTTTCCTCAAATTGCTCCAACAGCTCCGGCAATCGCGCCAGCACTTCATCTTTGATCGCGGCGGCATAGGCCCGCGCCTCCTCCCAATGGTGAAATTGCTGCGCTTTCGTGTGAAAAACAGTCTGCTCGTAGATGCCGATAGCTTTGGCGATTTTGAAACGATGCTGTTCATCCACCACTTTTTGTGCGGCCAGCTGGAGGAATTGTTTGTGTTCGGTCATGTTTTAAGTGAATGGTGAGGGTCAAGCCAGGTTTGAACTCAAGACCCTGAATCTGTGCTTAAATGCCGGTCTCTCAGCCTGGCTGCAATGGCAGGTTGCTGTTCAACACCTCCGCCAAGTGCAAAACCTGTATTCGGCTTTTGCGCCTTTGCGCTTCCTGCCGCATCTGCAGAATGCAGCCGGGGTCGTTGGACACGATCGCTTCCGCGCCCGCTTTCTCATAAGCTGTCAGGCGGCTCATGCTCATGGCGGAAGAAATGGCGGCGAATTTTATGGAAAACAGCCCGCCAAAGCCACAGCAGACCGGCTCGCCGTGGAGCTCGATCAATTCCAAATCTTTGACTTCGCGCAACAGCGCCAAGGGCTCGGCGCGCACCTGCAATTCGCGATAGCTGTGGCAAGAATTGTGAAATCCGGCTTTGCGTGGGAATTTGGCGCCCAGTTGGGTAACGCCCAGCCGGTGCACGAGAAACTCGGAGAATTCAAAAACTCTCTGTCCGATCTGCTCGGCCTCGGCGGCGCGCGGATGGTTTTTGAAAAGCGCGGGATAAAATTTTCGCACCATGGCGACGCACGATCCGGAGGGCGCCACGATGAGCGCCGGGTCGCGAAAAACACTTAGAAAATGTTCTGCCACCGTCAAAGCTTGGTGGCGAAAACCGGCATTGAACGCCGGCTGGCCGCAGCAGGTTTGCCGCGCGTCATACTCCACTAGCACGCCGACGCGGCGCAAAATATTCGCCATGGCCACGCCGATCTCGGGGTAGAATTGATCGACCAGGCAGGGAATGAAAAGCGCGACAGATAGATTTTCAGGATCTGGCTTCACCAAATGAAGTGCGGCAATGAATGGATGCAATGCAAAAAATTTCAAATCTAATTTAATAAATCCGCAATAGGATGCCAATGAAAACTCTTGCATGGCAGTTTCTGGTGCATTATCATTCTATGGCACCGGCGCTGCGCCGCTGTCTGCGCCGGCATTTTTGTCCTTTGATATGGTGAGATGCTATGAAGGTCATTTCCCTTGGTTCGGCAAGCCTCCTCGGGCCGCGTTTCCACCTTAGCCCTCCTCACGCCTGGCTGCTGACGGTGCTCATAAGCGGATTTTCTTTTTTCGCCTGTTCCGTGCAAACACCGGAGGTGCGCTTCACCGGTGAAAAAACCGCGCTGGAAAATCAAATTCTCGGCACTTACAGCCAGGTCAGGGAAGATGTTTGGATGGTCGCTTCGGTGCGCGCGGCGAGCCCCGATAGCCAGGTCGCCTTGTCGGAAGAGAAGCGCGCCGTATTGCAGGCCGTGCAGAATCGTGAATTCAACAAGGACGACATTGAGGAATTCAAACGCGACGGCGCCGTGGGCGAAAACAATCGCGGCTATCTGGAATTGCGGCCGCTGGCACGCCTGCAAAAGGAGGAGGAGTACAAAAAATTGGTCGAGCAGCTCGTGAGGGAGGAAAACCGCGATCGCCAAATCATTATGCAACGTATCATGGCCATCAACCCTGCGGTGCAAACCGCGGAGCCCGCTGAAGTAGAGAAGGCCTTCGCCACGCTGAATCGCGACAGCGCCAAGCCGGGCGAATGGATCCAATTGCCCGAAGGGGAGTGGGTGCGAAAAAAGAATTAAGGGGTTGCGCCCGCGCACGCCTGCAGCACGCAGATTCCCATCTTGAGCTACAAACAATCACGATATGAAGACTATGAACAAGAACGAAAAAATTCGCCAAATTGTCGATTCCCCGTCCTATCGTCTGGCCTTTGAAGATGCAGATTTTCTTCGGCGCGAAGATTTGCGCCACATTCGCTTTCAGCTCGAATTGCTCAAACCCGAAAAAATCATCATCGAACACGGCATTCATTCCACCATCGTCGTCTTTGGCAGCGCGCGCTTGCTCGACCGGGAGGAGGCGGAGAAGCGCTATCAGAAAATCGCGCGTGAGGCTGAGGCCCATCCCCATGATCCCGGCCGGAAACGTTTGCTGGCACAGGCGCAGCTTCTGGTGGAGAATGCGCATTACTATGAGGAAGCGCGCGAATTCAGCCGCTTGGTTTCCTCGGCCTGCCAGCACAACAGCCATAGCGACTTTGTGGTCGTGACCGGGGGCGGGCCGGGTATTATGGAAGCGGCCAATCGCGGGGCTTACGAAGTGGGGGCAAAATCCATTGGCTTAAATATCACCTTGCCGCACGAACAGTCGCCGAATCCTTATATTACGCCCAGCCTGTCATTTCAATTCAAATACTTTGCGCTGCGCAAAATGCATTTTCGCCTGCGCGCCAAGGCCTTGGTGGCTTTTCCCGGCGGTTTCGGCACTTGCGATGAATTGTTTGAGACGCTCACATTAATTCAAACCAGCAAAATGGAGCCCGTGCCGATATTGCTTTTCGGGAAAAATTTTTGGGAACGGCTGATCAATTTTCCGTTTCTGGCGGAGCAGGGCATGATTTCGTATGAAGATTTGGATATGATCACTTACGTGAATACGGCAGCCGAGGCGTGGCATGAAATCGTCAAATTCTACGAAGCGCGCGGCGAGTGGCCACAGACGAACGAACACAAGAAGTGAGCATCGGT
Organism: bacterium; assembly: GCA_044869275.1. Classification (GTDB taxonomy): domain Bacteria; phylum Zhuqueibacterota; class Zhuqueibacteria; order Zhuqueibacterales; family Zhuqueibacteraceae; genus JBIOXB01. Next base: position 32,078 of record JBIOXB010000143.1, on the reverse strand, counting down.
CGTGTTCGCACTGCAGTTTTACAGTGGCGCGCCGTGCTCAGCCACGTATTTGCAGAACCACCTCCGGGTTCTGAATGCTTCCTGATTCAGTTTTGGCCGGAACCCTGGGACAAAAGCGGCGCTGTGGCGCAAGCTTGCAAGCCCAGCCACGACGAAATTCGGCGGCGGTATTTGGCCACCAGCGCATAGCAAATGATTTCGAGCAACAAAAGAATGGGGATGGCATAAATGAACGTCACCCACAGCCGCCACGGCAAAAAGTGCCAGCCAAAGTAATTCAGCGCAAAAGCGCCCGTGTAGATTCTGCCACGAGAGGTCAACGCATGCATGCGTTGGGAGCATTTGGGGCGGGAAGTTCCGAAGCGGCGCAATTCTTCTTCGGAAAAATTCTGATAGGGAACAATTTCAAATCCTTTGCCTTGATCTAACCGCCGCGCCCAAGCAGCAAACGCGGTGCAAATGCCGCACTCGCCGTCGAAGAGCAAGTAGGCTCTATTCTTTTCCATCACTTGCGGTCCCACTCTCGGATTGTCGCACCGCACAGGTTTATGCGAGAGCATCGTCTACGCATCAAGCGTACCCAGGGAGACTCTGTTAAGAGTGCGTGGTTTGTTGGCATGGACGAACTTTGCAAAGGTCTCCATGGCTTATTAAGAGAGATGATTCGGCTGCGGAAAGGACATTCTCAAAGCGGGAGGGTGAAGCGGCGTCCCCTACGGGATTCGAACCCGTGTTACAGGATCGAAAATCCTGAGTCCTGACCACTAGACGAAGGGGACGAGTTTGATGCAAAACTTGGGGTGAGTGACGGGATTTGAACCCGCGACCACCAGGACCACAACCTGGCGCTCTGCCAACTGAGCTACACTCACCATTTGTTGCGGCCAGGATTGCAGCTCACCTGCAGCGGAATACTGTGCGCCAGGAGGGAATCGAACCCCCAGCCCACAGCTTAGAAGGCTGTTGCTCTATCCACTTGAGCTACTGGCGCAAACAACGACAAGACAAATGGATTATTGGATTACTGGATTTTTGGAGTAAAGAGACTTCCATTGTACCGCTAATCCATTAATCCACCAATCCATTAATCCAAGTTTGCGGGGGTCGGGGCAGCAGGAATTGAACCTGCGACCTCCTGCTCCCAAAGCAGGCGCGCTAGCCGGACTGCGCCATGCCCCGAGTCCTTTTCAAAAACACTCATGAAGATAAATCATTTAGGTGCTAAAAATCAAGCAGAATTTCAGGCAATTCTCGGCAATTTTGTGCAAAAATCCTGCTCGTCTAGAAGCGCAGCTGAGTGATCACCAAATTTCTCACAGGTTCGCCGTTGCGCACCACCACACTGTCACCCACGCTGGGGAATCTGTCGCCATCGCGGTCGTAAATGCCGATGGGATCGCTGCCCAAATCAAATGAGCCATTGCCGTTGAAATCTTTTGCCGCCACCGGCCAGTAAATGCCGTTTCGGATATAGGTAATGGCGAAATTCCCCGATTCATCTGGAACGAAGGCCATCGCCTCCAGCGCGCTGCTCAATACTTTATTCACATTCTCACCTCCCAAAATAACGCGGTTGAGCAGCTTCGGCACGTCTTCACGCAACAAGCCGACGAGCGTGTATTTGGTGGAATCCGGACTCAAACCGAAAGCCACTTGACCGCTCACCTCGCCAGCAGGGAAACTATTCCCTGAAGAGAATTGGAGCAGCAACGGCACCCGCAGAACTTGACCGCTCGTACCGTTTGCGGCAAACAACAAGGCGGAATAAGCGGTATTTGCCTGCAAAGCGAGCGTGCTCGACAAGGTTCTGGCGTCGCCGCTCAATGCGAGGCTCGCCTTCGAAAAACCCGCGGGCTCCGGCGAAATGAACAAGCCGAACTTGCTGGTGTCCAGCGGCGCATTAAAAGTCAATCGAAATTCCGATTGCAGGGATAGATTTCTGGCCTCATCGGCAGGGACATAGCTTTCCACCAGCAAAGCAGGAGCTTGAGTGCGCAGGACGCGAGTGTTCAGTTGAATATTCTGAATGCCGCCCACTGCAACGGTCACGCTGTCTGCCAGAGCGTCGCCATTTGTATCATAGCCCTGCAAAAGATCGGAGTCTCGCAAATTGACCCGGCCGTTGCGGTCAACATCCAAAACCGCGAAGGGCCAGTACGTGCCCGGCGCGACGGCGGCGATTTCATATGCACCAGAGGCATCCACAATGGAAGAAACGGCCGCGAGATGATCGCTGAATTCTTGATCGGCATTGTCGGAATCGATCACGGTTTGCAGGGGCCTGCGCAATAACCCGGCGAAACCCTGCGTCGGTGCATTGAAGGGCGCGGCCGCATTCCCGCTGACGCTGCCAGTGGGTGCCGTGCTCGCCGTGTGAAACCGGCTCGCAAATGGCGCGCGCAAGATGTCGGCGTAACGATCCACGGCGGAGAATACCACCAGCGAGTAAGAAGTGTTTGGCGACAGCGCTGCGCGTGAAATCACTTGCCGGCGGTCGCTGCTCAATTCCAAAGTTGAATAAAAATCCGGTGGCAACGGTGCCAAGATCAAGCCGATCGTGCCCAGGTTCATTTGCTGGCTGAAAGTGGTCACGACATTCGTGTTCAGCGGCACATTGGTGGCGTTGCTGGCCGGTGACACGCTGGTCACATGCAAATCCGGGAACGGATCGGGAAGATTGGGAGAAGTCTTCTCGCTGCAAGTCCAGAACAGCAGCGCGACGGCAGCTGCGGAAAGAAGGGCATGACGCTTTTGCGTCACCCGAAATTTGAAACTCACCATTTTGGCAAACATCAGCGTTTCTCCTCGAGCTAAACCAACCCAAGCTGCGTCAAGAATTTCTTCAGTTCTGAGAGGGCGCGGCCGCGATGGCTGAGCACATTTTTCTCGGCCAGCGCCATCTCCGCATACGTGCGAAATTGCCCGGCCACGAGGAATACCGGATCGTAACCGAAACGGCCCGCGCCGCGTGGCGCAAAGGCGATGCTGCCGGCGCACGTGCCGCGCAGCAGGTGCACGCGGCCATTCCGCGCAAAGGCCATCACCGTGGCAAATTCCGCGGCGCGCTTCTCTGCCGGCACCTCGCGCATTTCAAACAAAAGTTTGTTGACATTGTCTTGATAGCTGGCTTTTTCCCCGGCATAGCGGCTGCTGTGCACGCCGGGCGCGCCATGCAGGGCGGTGACGAACAAGCCGGTGTCGTCCGCCAGCGCGGGCAAACCGGTGTGGCGATGAATTTGCAGGGCTTTCTTGCCGGCGTTCGCTTCCAATGTTTCTCCATCTTCGATCACCTCGGGTGCCTCCGGAAAAGCGTCGAGCGACAGAATCTCCAGCGCCAGCCCTGCCATGGCGGCGCGGATTTCCAGAATTTTGTCGTGATTGCGCGTCGCCAAAACCAATCGGAGTCGCTCAGCGGCCATACGCTGCTCAATAGTTTTCGATGGTATCGACGATGCCGACGATGGAGGCATCGACCGGGGAAAGGCCGTGGCGCAAAGGGATAGTGGCTTCGCGAGCAGTGATGTAGAAAACCGTTTCGCCTGGCCCCGCGCCCACGGTGTCGATGGCGATCAACGGGGAGCCCTTGGGCTTGGAAAAACGATCGAGGGGTTGCAGGATTTGCATTTTGGCTCCTTCCAGGCTTTCGTCTTTGCGAGTCGCCCAGAGGGTGCCGATCACGCGTGCCAAGAACATGTTGAGGTGAAAAATATTATCGTGCTGTGATTAGAGTTGCAGCCAATGGCCTCTGATCAGATGGATGAAGCGAATAAAAATAGGTATTCACAAGCGCATTGTCAATGAATTTGAGGCCGCCCCAACAAACAACTTTCTTAGGTGAGGAGATTATCGCAGCAATAGAGAGATTCTCACGAAGCATCCAATTTATCGACGATGGCCATAATCGTCGCATCCACCGGTTTGTTTTCCGTCTGCTTGGTTTGCCGCGCGGAGCTGCCCTGCACCACAAGCACGATTTCGCCTACGCCTGCGCCCACGGCGTCAACAGCGACGAAAAATCCTTCTTTGTCTTTGTATTGCAGATCGACCGGCCGTACGATCTGCAATTTCAGGCCGTTCATTTTTTCATCTTTGCGCGTGGCCCACACCGTGCCAATCACCTTTGCGAGAATCACAGCCGCTCCTCAGTGCCCGGAAATCAATTCTTCTTGGGGTAAACACTTTGTTGATAGTAGTTTTGCAGTGTCCGGACTTCTCTTTCCAAGGCGTCCAAACGGCGCTGCAGCCACAGCGAATTGGCGCCGGACTCACTTGCCGGGGACGAAGTGGGAACGGGTTCCAGGGGCGCGGATTTCTTTTCGCGATGCACCGCCAATTCCTGCAGCGCCACCGGGGCTTTTTGGCCCACGAGCACGCGCAAAACCAGATCCTGATGCTCGCGCCGCACGCGTACCGCCACCTCTTGCCCGGGCTGCAATTCCATCACCAATTCACGCAATCGATTGGAAGAAGTCACGGGCTCGTCGTTGAAATTCGTGATGACGTCGCCCAGTTGCAGTCCCGCTTTATCGCCGGGGCCTTGTTCGTGCAATTTCAACACGCGCGGATGCTCGCCGGACAAAGAGTCGGTTACCACCGTCACCCCGATCCATCCGTGGCTGGCATAGTACTTTTCTATGGACGCTTGCAAGAAAGGCATCAAATCCAGCAGGCTGTAAACCAGCGCCGTGCTGCCGAAGTAATGCTCATGATCATTGACATTTTCCGCTACGCTGATCCGCCCGGCCACGATGCCGATGGCCTCGGCTTTCACGTTGAACACCGGCGAGCCGTTGCTGCCCGGATCGACATTGGCGGATATTTGCATCATGCCGTCAGGTTGTACCGCGCTGATCACGCCGACGGAGACCGCATGCGGCACACCCAGCGAATTGCCGATCACCGTAATCCAAGAACCGGCGCGAATGTCGCTTTGCATGCCAATCCTGGCGTGCGCCAGGTTTTGCCCGAAAATTTTCAGCACGGCAATGCCGCGCACCGAATCGCGCGCCACCCATTCGACGGGATACATCGAGCCGTCGTCCAGCGACAACTCGATGCGCTCGGCGTCGCGAATCACGGATTCTTTCGTCAGAATGAAGCCATCGCTGCTGATGATCAAGCCTGTGCCCACCTTGACCTTGCTTTCGTCGGCCTGCCGTTCGCGAAAAAATTCGAACAGTCCGCCCCCTGGTTTCCCCGCCGCGGCTTTGGTAATGTTGATGACAGTCACCACCGCGGGCTGGGCAAATTTGACCACACTGGAGATTTCCAGTTCCAAGGCTGAAAGCAGAGGCTGAGCATGTGCCGGAGTGGTTGAAAAGATGATCCCGTATGCTCCCACGCACAGGCACAAATCTCTCAGGCTGCGGCGCCACGCTTTTTGCCCTAACGGCGCCGCCTGAAGGCGCAACCACTGTTCTAAAATTGTTCGCTGCACTTTTCGATCACCATGTTAGAGAGAAAAAAGGGAAGCGCGGCTGTTCTGCGGTCCGTGCGGCAGCTCCTCGGGGTTGACCGACAAAGAATCCGAAAGCGAGGAGTGCTCTTCGCCCTTGCGGCTCTTCGACAGCGGCCATGCGTTGGGAGTGAACTTATCCAAGGTGTAAAGGATGTGTGCAGTCAAGGGAATGACGGGGGAAGCGATGCGGTAAAGAGGTGATTGCGCGGAGAATGAAACCGGGGCAATGGCATTGCCGCCAGAATTATGTCGCCACCAAAAACTCACGGACAAAAACACGAGCGTGACGGCCAGGCCAAAAAGTGCGAAACGCGGCACGAAGAAGGGCCGGTGCGGAGCTTGAGCCGGCACCACCGCGCGTTTTCCTTCGCGCCGGAGGCGTGCGCGAAGTATCGCTTCGAAATCCGGCGGGGCTTGTAGCTTGTTCAAATGGCTCAAAGCGCCACGCAAGTTTTGCAGGCGGGCAACTTCCGCATGACAGCCGGGGCAAACAGATAGGTGCGCTTCCAAGGCGCGCCGCTGTTCGGGAAACATAGCATTCTCGGCGTAATCCGAGAATGACTCGGAGAGCCTTTTACAGGTATTCATGTGTAACCTTTGTTGTAGCAAGTTTCTGCTCGAGACTCCTCGTGTAAGAGCCGGACTTATTGCTTGGGTTTGCTTTTTTCCAAAAGTATTTTTAGGCGGTTTTGCAGGCGGAGACGGGCACGATTGACGCGCGACTTCACTGTTCCAATCGGAACCCGAATAATCTTACTAATCTCTTCATACGAAAGTTCCTGCACATCACGTAAAATAATCACTTCGCGAAACTTGGGGGAGAGCTTGCCGATCTCACGCTGGATGATTTCTTCCTGCAAAGTGCTGTTGGCTTGCGCTTCCGGATTCAGAAGATCGTCCGCAATTTCGTAATCACGGTCTTCCAGTCCCATATCCGAAATGGAGAACAAACGTCTCCTTTTGCGGCGGCGCAATTCCGTGCGCGCCAAATTTCCTGCAATCGTATAAATCCAGGTTGAAAATTTGGCCACCCGGGTGTATGCAAACCGGTTCCGAAAAACCCGAAGAAAAGTCTCCTGAATCACGTCTTCGGCTTCTTCCTGATTGCCCAAAAAGCGAAATACAAAATTCAATAATTGATTTTTGTACCGTTTGACGATCAACTCGTAGGCATTGTTGTCGCCCTGCTGAAAGCGCTCGATCAGGTCTTCATCGGAGAGTTGCTCCAAATCTTTCTTTGCATTATCCTCCATCTACTTCCTTCCCGCGAAGGGTTGTCGACTTTCCTGTTCTAAACCGGAGGTCTTTCCACTCTTATGCTCCCAGCCCGCCCCGGGAATGCCGGCTTCAAAGCCGGCGCTGGCGGTGCGCACGTGCGTTTCAAATCGTCCCTCGAGGTGAACCCCACGCGATTTAGCTCCCCACAGCCGCCTGCCGAGGAAACGGCAAATAACGCGCGGGCAGTTTTCGGATAATGGCGATGATCACCAGCCGCATCAAAAGACTCTGCGAAAAATTCTGGCTTTTGGCCAGATAATCGGCGTGCTGCAAAACTTCGAACGCATTCAGCACGGCTGCTGGCTCGTATCGGCTGGCAGCCTTTTGCAGGCGTTCCGCAAAAAGAGAATGCACACCGGTTTTTTCGGACAATTGCGCCAGCTCCTGCTGCCGCGGCAAAGCGTGGGCGAGGTACATATGGCTGAAATATCTCGCCAGCGTGCTGAAAAGGGCGCCGAGGTTGGTACTGGTCACGAGCTGGTCGGCAATGCGCAACGCTTGCACGAGATTCTTTTCGCCCAGCGCGTCCTGCAATGAGAATACCGAAAACTCGCGCCGCGCTCCCGCCACTTCCTGCACCAATTCGAGCGCGAGGCGCCGCTGCGCGCCAACAAAAATGAAAATTTTTTCCAGCTCGCCGCGCAGCACGTGAATGGAGTTTCCCACTTCGGTGGCGAGCCATTGTGCCGCTTCGGGCGCGATCTCCCGCTCTGCTCTGGAAACAAAACTTTGAATCCACGGCACGATTTGGTTGTCATAAAGCGGCTTGCATTCAATCACGGTGCTGGCGCGTTGCAAGGCCTCGAGCGCTTTTTTGCCGGAAGCCTTTTCGCGTTGGGTGAGGATCAGGTGTGTCGTGGGGCAGGGTTTTTTCGCATAATCCGCGAGCGCATTGAGCTCGCCGGCAGGCATTTTTTGCAAGTCCCGCACCAGCACGGTGCGATGGGGGGCCATCATGGGATAACTGGCGGCGATATCCAAAATCCGCTTGGCGTTGGTTTCGCCGCCGTAAAAAACGTCATAATTGAAATCACGCAGATCCGGGGTGACCAGTTTTTCCAGAAGCAGATTCACGCCTTCGTCAATTAAGCCTGCTTCTTCGCCGCTAAAAAAGTAAACCGGCCGCAGTGCGCCGCCTTTGAGAGAATGGCAGAATTCGAGATATTTCATGCAAAGCTGGTTCTAAGATCGAGTATTTATGAATCCGTTAGATTACTTTTCAAGGCTCTGAATCTTGCGGAGCGAAGGCAAAGCATGAGCCTGGACTCTTCCACTCCGGTATGGTGATGCAACCTCATCCTCCCACGCTGGGTCCTGCTCTGGCTCCATGGAGGGCTGCTCTGTGCGAAACTGACGTCAATATAGCGGGCGGGCGTCACTGTTGCAAGGACTTTTCTGAAATCAGAATGGCTCGCCGGGGGGAGGCGAGCCTGGGCAAGAATTTTTAGGCGGAACTAGAACCCCAGGGCGTAGCCCAAACGAAACGCAAAATCCGGGGCGGCATCATCCAGACCCAAACCGAGTGCCCCGCGCACCCGCCCGCCGCCGCTCAACGGATAATCCAAGCCGCCGGAAAGCAGAGCATAATCGTCGTCGGGCTGCAGATTGATTTCAAAAACCAGCCCCAAACCGCTGCGCATGGGATAAATCACACTGCCTGCGACCAGGACAGAAGTTTTGCGGTCACTGTTTCCTCCGAGTCCCGCGGTTTCCACGAAGTCCAGGCCGAAAGTTCCGGCCAAGGTCAGCGGGCTGCTTTCAACCTTGTGGCGCAGCGAACCGAAGAAGCCGAAGTTGAAATTCCCTGCACCGAGTTTTTCACTGCCCACGGGCAAAGTGAACGAGGCCCCGACCGCCACCGGAGTATTGCCCTGCACCACTTGATAACGGCCGGATAAAAGAATGTCCGTAACGCCTGATTCGCTGTCGCCGACATCAGGCGAATAGCTTTCAAACGCCAGCGCGCCGCCGACCTGGAATTGTGGCGCCACCGGAAAAGCGGCTTGCGCCGCGAGATCAATCAGGGAGAAGCTGTTATACGTGCCGTACTGGAAAAAACCCTCACCATTGCTTTTTTTGGCGATTGTGGCGTCTTGGAAATATGTTTGAAATAGGTTGACATTGTCCACGGTGTTTTGCGCCCAGACCGTGGAAACCATGAGCAAAAATGCACAAGCGAACGCACGCCGGTGACGGAACATCATTGACCTTTCTCCTGAGTTCGTGTTTAAGGTTCGTGCTGAAAGAACTCCACCCAGATCAGCCAAAATCAATCCAGAGAAAATGCTTGCCGGTTCGCCCGTGCACGTGTTGGCCGGCCAGCATGTGCATGCGAACACCCGTCTTTGACGAAGGGAGGAGGTGGAGCTATCTTACTTTCCTCAGAGCGTTCCCCGAATATTGCAGAATATTGACGCTGCTATTGACGCGCTTGGGATTGTTCAAATCGATCGGTCCCTTCAAGCCGGGATAACTGGAAAGTGCGCCCATCGCCTGGCGGAATTGCTGCGGCTGTTTCGCTCCCTGGCGCACGCAGGCCAGCATAATCGAGGCCGCGTCGTAGCCGAATACTTCGTAGCGCTCGGGCGTCGCGCCCATCGCTTTGCGGAAAGCGGTGCGGAACTGCCGTGCGGCTTCGCTTTCCCAATCCACGAAATAGTCGCTCGTGAACACCACGCCGTCCAGCAGGCGGTTCAATTCGCGGCGCGCGTCGGCATCCAATTCCTGCCAGTGCTCGCTGCCCAGGCGCAAGCCTTGAATGTTGAAGGAATACAATTGATACAGGACCAGGCGAATATCTTCGACATACAGCGGCAAGAAAACGGCGGAAACATTTTTGACGGGGTGCGAGAGCGCCTCCACCGCCCCCTGGCGATCTTTGTTGCTCAGCGCGACGCGATAGCTGTAATCGCGCCAGAAGCCTTCGCGATTGCCGGCGTTCACCGTGACACCGCTCGCGCGCAAGCTGTCTTCCAGGCCACGGCGCAAAGCCGATTCGCGCAGCGCCTTGAGCATGCGGCTCAAGTCCGCGGGCTCGCCGTAGTACCATTTCTGGGCGAGAATCTCACCGCCCAAGCTATCTACCGCCGCGCTGAAACCGTCGGTCATTTCGTGGCCGTAACTTTCTTGTGGGGCGATCGTGACGAAGGTGCGGCAATTCAAATAACGGAACGCGTATTCGGCCAAAGCCCGGCCCTTGGTTTCACGGCTGGCATTCATTTGAAAAACGTTTTCGCCGAGATTGGTCAAGCCGTCCTCCGTGGCCACGGGGATCAAGATCGGCCTGCCCTTTTCCTGCGCCAAAGCCGCGATCGCGGCGCTGGCAGCGCCGTCAAATTCACCGACCAGAGCCACGATGCTGGGATCGGACAGCAGCAATTGCGCCGCCTTGAGAGAGCCCACGATGCTGCTTTCCGAATCGCGCACGACAAAATCGACCGGTGGCGTGCTGTTCGTAGGGCTGCTGCCCGCATTGGCTTGCGCCACCAAACGCTCGCCATTCTTCTTTGTCAATTGAGCATAGCGAATGCCGCGATGCAGGGCACGTCCTGCCTCGCTGTCCACGCCGGTCAGCGGCAGGATCACGCCGATGCGCACGATGCGGGTATCCACACTTTCGGGCAGAGCGTCCCATTGCTCAAGCTGTTTGCGCTGGACGGTGTTGGGATAGAGCCGCAAAAAATCATCGATGAGTTTTTGGCCCTCGGCGCGGCGGCCCTGCGCCAGCTCCGCGCGCGCCAGCTTGAGCGCCACCAGCGCCAGTCCTTCCGTCCCGAGATAGTCGCGGCGCAAGCGGCGGCGCATGTCCGCGGGCTGCAAATAATCGTCGAAAAGGATTTGCGCATGCGCCAGCGCGGCATTTTTCAGCCCCGGCGTCTGGCCGCGATCCACCACCCACAAGAATTCATTCGCCGCCTCGACGTGATTGCCTTCACGGTATGCCAGCACGCCGAGCAGATAATGTGCGTGTTCGGCGTAACGGCTTTTAGGACCGGCTTCGAGCAGCAGGCGCAAATTTTGCGCCGCCGCGGCGGGATTGTCCAGCTGGAAATCGCTGCGCGCCTCTAAATAGAGCGCCGCAGTATACAGCGCTTCTTCCCTGCCTCGCGCAGTGATGCGGCTGAAAGCCTGCTGCGCTTCAGTATAGCGGCCTTCCTGCAAAGCAGTCACGCCGCGTTGAAAAGACTGCTTGGTGTCCAGCGTTTCTTGGGCGTGTGCCAAGGAAAACGGCAGGGCGTGCACGACGATCATCATCGCCGCGCCCGCCGCCGCGCCTAACGCTGGTGAGATTCTTCGAGAATGGATCATTCGACGGTTACGCTCTTCGCGAGATTGCGGGGTTGGTCTACGTCGCAGCCGCGCAAGATGGCGATGTAATAGGCCATGAGCTGCAAAGGAATGATGGTTAAAATCGGGGTCAGCATTTCGATGGTACGAGGAATGTAGATGACGTGATCGCTGCGTTTGCGAATTTCCTGGTCGCCCTCGGTGGCGATGGCAATCACCCGGCCCTTGCGCGCGCGCACTTCTTCGATGTTGCTGACGATTTTGTCGTAGGTGGAATCTTGCGTGGCAATGAACACCACCGGCATGTTTTCGTCGATCAGCGCGATCGGACCATGCTTCATTTCCGCCGCCGGATAGCCCTCGGCGTGAATGTAAGAGATTTCTTTCAGCTTCAGGGCGCCCTCGAGCGCCACGGGGAAATTGTAGCCGCGGCCAAGATAAAGGAAGTTGCTGGCCTGATAATAGATCTCGGCAATTTTTTTGATCTGCTCGCGCTGCGCCAAGATCGCCTCGATCTTCTTCGGCAACGCTTGCATCTCCTGTACGATCTCGCGGCCTTTGCCGGCCGACATGCTGCGCATGCGCGCCAGCAACAGCGTGAGCAAAGAGAGCACGGTCAATTGCGAAGTGAAGGCCTTGGTTGAAGCCACGCCGATTTCCGGGCCGGCATGCAGAAACACGCCGCCGTCGGTCTCGCGCGCGATGGTCGAGCCTACGGCATTGCAGATGCCGAACACTTTCGCGCCCTTGCGTCTCGCCTCGCGCAGCGCAGCCAAGGTGTCTGCGGTTTCGCCGGACTGGCTGATCACGATCACCACCACGTCCCGGTCAATGACCGGATCGCGATAGCGAAACTCACTGGCATATTCGATTTCCACCGGAATGCGCACGAATTCTTCCAGCATGTATTCGCCGATTAGCGCCGCGTGCCAGGAGGTGCCGCAGGCGGTGATGAGAATGCGCCGGGCATACAGCAGCGAATCGATTTCATGGCGGATGCCGCCCAATCTCGCCGTGCCTTCCTCCGCCAGCAAACGGCCGCGCAATGCGTCATTGATGGACTGGGGCTGCTCCATGATTTCTTTCATCATGAAGTGATCGAACCCGCCTTTTTCGATGCGGTCGATGTCGTACGCGATTTTCTCGACGACTTTGTTGACGGGCTGATTATCGATGGTTTTGACCTCGATACCTTCCTCCCGCACGATGGCCATCTCGCCGTCGTCGAGATAAGTGACGTTCTTGGTATGCTCGATAATCGGCGCCGCATCGGAAGCGACGAAATTCTCATTGTTACCCAGGCCCACCACCAGCGGGCTGCCGCGCCGCGCGGCAATGAGCACGCCGGGATGGTCGCATGAAATCACTGCGATGCCGTAAGTGCCCTCAACTTGCGCCAGTGCGGCGCGCACCGCCTCTTCGAACGTCAATCCGCTCTTGTGAAACTCCTCGATCAAATGCACCAGCACTTCGGTATCCGTCTGGCTGCGAAATTCGTGGCCTTTCTTGGTAAGCTCGCGTTTGATGGCTTCATAGTTTTCAATGATCCCGTTGTGAATCAACGCGATGCGATTGTGGCTGTCGGTGTGGGGATGGGCATTGACTTCGTTCGGCACCCCGTGCGTGGCCCAGCGCGTGTGCGCAATGCCGACGCTGCCATTGCGTTTGAGGCCCGCCATGCGTTTTTCCAAATTCACGAGCTTGCCGGGCTGTTTTTCGATTTGCAATCTTCCCTCGGAAACCACGGCGATGCCCGCGGAATCATAACCGCGGTACTCCAGGCGTTTCAGGCCCTCGAGTAATAGCGGAACGATGGGTTTCGCACCGACATACCCTACAATGCCGCACATGGGAGCTCCTTCTGCTGACGGATGAGATAAATCAGAATTGCGAGACGGTTGTCATCTCAGTAAAAACGGGTGGAACCCAGTTTGATATCCTGAACGGTTCGGTATCCTAGAAAATGATGATTGACAGTCTTCGCGCAGGTCTCGCCGCGCGCACATTCAAACCAAGCGCACACCGGGGACACTTCGGGCGCTAAAATAACAAAGCGGCCATAATAAAAGCAAGCTAAAATACCAGGCCAGCCCGCAGTGTCCACGCCGGGACACGTTGGCGCGAAACCTCGCCTGGTGAACTGGTATGTGCTGGTGACAAGACTGTGCCAGCATTTCTGCGAGGCTGGTATGCGAGCCGAGCACAAATGCGCAGGCTCATTTTTTTTCAGAAGATTTCTTGCCCTTCTTCAATGCGTTGATGAGCCCAGCTTGAATGAAAAAACCGATCAACGCCAGCAAAAGCGCGAGCCATTTGCTGATCTCAGCCTCGAGCTGAAAATACTGTACCACCAACACCGCGCCTAAAATGGAGGAAATGATTCTCAATCCCGCATCCAGCGCAAAAGCAACGAGCAGAGCGCCGAGCACGCCGCCCAGGACGAACACGAAACGCTCATTCTCGGGTTTGACGAGGCCCCAGGAGCCGGCGTGCGAAGACAAGACAAATCCGGCGATGGTATAGCCCGCAATGCCGATCGCGATATTCCGGAACATTTTCGTGAAAACGCCCGTGGCGATACCCGCCAGCGAAGCAAGGACCAGCACCGTAGTGCGGGAAGCGTCACCGAAGTACTTCTTTGCCGCCTGCGCCGTGATGTAAAATGCCGCGACCGCGATCAGCAGGATCACCAATCTTTGCCCAAATAACAGAATCACCAGGCCCAGGACGAACAGAATGAGGCTGTCTTCGGGCAGGTTGAGCTTTTCTGCAAGATCGGTCATGCGTTAGCTGTCGTGGCGCTTTTCAAATTTGATTTCCTCGGAAAGTGAACAAAAACAGGGCGATTTACTCCCATTCGATCGTGCTCGGCGGCTTGTTGCTGATATCATACACAACGCGGTTGATGCCTCGTACCTCATTGGTAATGCGTGAGGAAACTTTCCCCAGCAAATCATGCGGCAAATGCACCCACGCGGCGGTCATGCCGTCCACCGAGGAGACGGCGCGCAAAGCAATCGCCATTTCATACGTGCGATAATCGCCCATGACGCCAACGGACTGAATGGGCAATAAAACCGCAAATGCCTGCCACGTTTGATCGTACCAACCGGAGGCGCGCAATTCACTGATAAAAATCTCATCGGCTTCGCGCAAGATCGTCAATCGTTCCGGCGTGATTTCGCCGAGAATGCGCACTGCCAATCCGGGCCCGGGAAAAGGGTGGCGGCCAATAATGCTTTCGTCCAGCCCCAGTTCGCGGCCCAGGCTGCGGACTTCGTCTTTGAACAAATCGCGCAAAGGCTCGATTAATTCCAGGCCGAGATCGGCGGGCAAGCCGCCGACGTTGTGATGCGTCTTGATGGTCACGGACGGGCCGCCGCGCGGCGAAAAGCTTTCGATCACATCGGGATACAAGGTTCCTTGCACGAGAAAGCGAATGCCTGCCAGCCGCCGCGCCTCGGCTTCGAATACGCGAATGAATTGCTCGCCGATGATTTTTCTCTTTTGCTCGGGGTCGATCACGCCGCACAGGCGCTGCAAGAAAATCCCGGAAGCATCAACACCATGAAATGCCTCGCCAAAGTATTGCGAGAAGGTCGCGCGCACTTGTGCCGCCTCGTTTTTGCGAAGCAGACCATGATCGACGAACACACAATGCAATTGCCTGCCGATGGCGCGATGCACCAAGGCGGCGGCCACCGCCGAATCCACACCGCCGGATAATGCACAGAGCACGTGTTCTTGCCCAATGCGTTCGCGCAACGCTTGCACCGTCCATGCGATCAGATTTTTCGGCGACCACGTCGCCCGGCAATGGCAAACATTGAACACAAAGTTCTTCAAAACCTGCGTGCCTTGCGCGGTGTGGGTCACCTCCGGATGAAACTGCAAGCCGTAGATGCTTTGTTCAAGGTTTCCGAAGGCGGCAAGCGGCGCGTTGGAGGTTTGGGCCAGGGCCACGAACCCGGTGGGCATGGCGATCACGGCATCGCCGTGGCTCATCCACACGCGTGTGTGCGCCTCCACGCCCTGGAAAATCGCGTCCTGCTGCACAATTTCCATTTCCGCCAGGCCGTATTCGCGCTCTGTTGTCGCCTGCACTTTGCCGCCGAGCAAATGCGCGATCAACTGCTGGCCGTAACAAAGCCCGAGCACGGGAATCCCCAGCTCGAACAGCCGCTTGTCCGCCGACGGCGCTCGCTCTTCGTAAACCGAGCGCGGGCCGCCGGAGAGCACGATGCCGGCGGGCTGCAGTGCAGCAATCTCGTCGAAAGGCGTGTAGGCGGATTTGATTTCGGAATAAACACCGAGCTCGCGGATGCGGCGGGCGATTAGTTGGGTATATTGCGAGCCAAAATCGAGGATGAGGATCAAGTCGTGTATCTTCACTTTTGCAACTGCCAGTTTTTCAAATTCTGCAAAAAGTCATATTTGGTCAAATCGAAATGCAAGGGCGTGACGCTGACTTGGTTTTGCTCGATGGCGCCGTCGTCGGTTTCGAGGCCTTCGTTCAATTCAACTTTGGAACCGGTGAGCCAATAGTAGACGCGGTTGCGCGGATCGATGCGCTTGTCGTATTTGTCGTCGTACATGGCATTGCCCATGCGCGTGATCGCCACGCCGCGAATCTGCGGTTCGGGCACGTTGGGGACATTCACGTTCAAAAACATGCCGTGGGGCAGTCCCTCTTCCAAAATCTTTTTCGTCAAAGCGGCGGCAAATTTCGCCGCATAGGCGAAATCGGCGTCTTTGAAAGTTGCCAGGGAAATCGCGAATGAAGGCAGGCCCAGAATGGTGCCCTCGGTCGCGGCGGAGACCGTGCCGGAATAGATCACGTTGATGCCGGTATTCGAGCCGTAATTGATGCCGGAAACGACCATGTCCGGCTTCTGTGGCAACAGGGCGAAATACGCCAGCTTCACGCAATCTGAGGGCGTGCCCTTGACGGCGTGCCCGAAAAACTCGCCGTTTTTTTCAAAGTCGGTGACGCGCAAGGGATCCGAAATCGTGATCGCGTGTCCGACCGCGCTTTTCTCGCTGTCCGGCGCAACCACCGTGACCTCGGCCAGATCGCGCAGGGCGAGATAAAGCGCATAGAGGCCCGGCGCAAAAATGCCGTCGTCATTGGTGAGCAGAATGTGCGGTTTCTTCATGACAGCTCAGTTCCTTGTGGCAGCGTGGAATTGATGCGCGCGCCGAGTTGTACTTCCGCTTCGCGCATCATACCGTTGCTGGCCTCGCTGCCAGCGGCGTCCGGCATGAAGACACCGAAGATCTTTTCGAGCTGTGCGCGCAATTGCGGCCGCGGGCTGATGAGATCGACAAAGCCGTGCTTGAGCAGAAACTCCGCCGTTTGGAAGCCCTCCGGCAAATCCTGCCCGATGGTTTGCTTGATGACGCGCGGGCCGGCAAAACCGATCAAAGCGCCCGGCTCGGCAATGATCACATCGCCCAGCATGGCGTAGCTTGCGGTGACGCCGCCGGTGGTGGGATGGGTGAGAATCGAAATGTAAGGCAATCCCGCGTCGGCGAGACGTGCCAGCCGTGCGGAGGTTTTCGCCATCTGCATGAGCGAGAGTGCGCCCTCCATCATGCGTGCCCCGCCGGAAGCGCTGATGATGATCAACGGGGCACCGTGCTGCAATGCCGCGTCGCAGCTCAGGGCGATTTTTTCGCCCACCACCGAGCCCATGCTGCCGCCGATAAAGCTGAAATCCATTACCGCGATCACGAGGCGGCGGTTGGCGAGCTGGCCGACGCCGGTAATTGCCGCGTCGTGGCCGCCGGATTTGCGCGCGGCGTCCTTGAGCTGATCCGCGTAGCGTTTGGTGCCTTTGAATTTCAGAATATCGATCGGTGCGATATTGGCGTTGGTTTCCTGAAAGCTGTTGTCATCCAGCAGGAAACGAATGTAGGTGCGCGCGGATACGCGAAAATGATAGCCGCATTTCATGCACACGGAAAAATTTTTTTCGAAGTCCGGCTTGTACAGTATTTCGCTGCACGAGGTGCATTTGATCCAGAGATCGGGCATGTCTTTCTTTTTTTGCGAAACCAAGCCTTGGGTCGCGCGCTTAAACCAGTCCATAGCTCCCTCTTTGGTCAATGGTTATGTTCCGGCGCCAAGTTCTTCCTCATCAAAATCGCGTCTTCCTGTTCGCGTCCATAGTACTGCCGGCGGCATCCGTCTTCGACAAATCCCAAATTTTCATACAGACGGCGCGCGGCCAGGTTCGATCGGCGCA
The DNA here is from genome assembly GCA_044869275.1 of bacterium. Taxonomy (GTDB): domain Bacteria; phylum Zhuqueibacterota; class Zhuqueibacteria; order Zhuqueibacterales; family Zhuqueibacteraceae; genus JBIOXB01. Next base: position 14,807 of record JBIOXB010000143.1, on the reverse strand, counting down.
CCTCCAAGAAAGCTGCGCGACATTGGCACCGCTGCGCCCAGTGAATTATTTGCGAGAGCATGACACTTCCCAAGCCCTGCCGGCGGTAGTTCGCTTTGACCGCAATATTCGCGATCTGCACTTCGTCTTCTATGAACCAGGGAACGATGAAGCCAGCAATTTCAGTTTTTCGCACCATGACCATGGGCCGCGACACTCTGGGGTTCTCCAGCTCCGCGCGAAAAGATTGTTGCGGCCAGGGATCGCGCTGGCTCTGCGTTTCAAGGGCGGCGACTTGAGGCAGATCTTCCATTTGCATCGCGCGCAAAAAGAAGCCGCCGGGTAATGTGATTTCAACATGCTGCGCGGGGGGAGGCGCAACGGAGGCCATCCGGTTCATTTGCCCTTCTCCCCGGTCACGAATGCTTGCACGTAAAACGGCTCGAGGGCATTGGCGTTCGTGATCTCGCCGCGCTGGTACTTGAGGGCACCCACTCGCGCCACCAAGCCGCCGCGCAGAGGCGCCTCATATTCGGAAAGTGCAAGAGTATGCTCTGCGTTTTCATGCAAACCCGCTTCGCGCAAAGCCGCGACGCCACTGCCGCACAATACAGACAGGCCGCTGAGTGCATGCACCAGGTTCGAAGCCGCCGTCACTTTTTCAGCTTCCATGAGCTCCGGCAACGATGCCTTCGCGGTATAGGTCGCCGTATATACCTCGCCACGCCGCGAATGGATGACGGGCACAATGCGCACGGCGGAATAATCGAGGCCACGGCCTCGCGCGAATGCCTGCGCATGGCTTGCCGCCGCCGCCGCCTGCAACAAGAGGGTATTCACCGCGATGACCGGCTTGTTCTGGGCGAAGGCCAGCCCTTTCGCCACGCTCATGCCGATGCGCAGCCCCGTAAAGGAACCTGGCCCGGCGGAAACTGCGATCGCCAGAATTTTCGACAAGCTGGTGCTGCTCCAGCGCAGCAGGTGCTGGATGGCTTCGGCCAGCACGCGATCGTGCAAGTTTTTGATGTCGAAATTGATTTCCGCGAGCAGGCGATCGCCCTCCGCCATTCCCACGCTGCAAACCGGTGTCGCGGTCTCGATTCCCAAAATCATGCGGCGTGCCGTGCGATTTCAATGAAGCGAGTGCGGGGCTGATCGGTAGAATCCGGCAGCGATAATTGCACGCGCACGGCGCGCGGCGGCAGCAGCGGCAACGCGCGCTCCGGCCATTCGATCACACAGATCCCCTCGCCTTCGAAATACTCCTGGACACCAAGCGCGACGATCTGCTCCACGGTTTGCAGGCGATAAAAATCGAAATGATAAATCGTGAGCGCGGCGCTGTGATAAATGTGCATGAGGGTGAAGGTCGGGCTGGTGATTTTATCCTGCACCCCGAGCGCGGCGCAGAGTCCCTGCACAAAAGTGGTTTTGCCGGCGCCGAGATCGCCAAACAAAAGCACGAGATCGCCTCCGGTCAGCAACCTCGCCAGCTTCGACGCCAGACCGCGTGTTTCTTCGGGCGACTCCGAACGCAAGTGCAGGGCTCTTTCCCCGCGCAAGGCTTCACGCAACTCCGAGGATTTGACCGGCGCGGCATTCATCTGCCGCGCGCCCGCAAAGATTCCAAACGCACGACCGGCAGGATTATTTCTTCCATGGAGACGCCGCCATGCTGCAAACTGTCGCGATAGTAATTGAGATAATAGTGGTAATTCGTCGGATAGACGAAGTAAAAATCTTCTTTCGCAAACAGATAATTGGTGTTGATGCCGAAGCTCGGCAGTTGATAAGTTTTGGGATCATTGACGATGATCGCCTGCTTCGGGTCCGCCTTCAAGCTGCGGCCGAATTTGTAGCGCAAATTCGTGGAAGTCTCGCGATCGCCGATCACCCGTGCGCCCCGCAAGCCGCGAATGCTGCCGTGATCGGAAGTGATGATAATCACATTGTCGCGCGCCGCCAGCTGCTGCAGCACGCGATACAGCCAGGAATGCTCGAACCAAGACTTGGTCAGCGAGCGATAGGCCGACTCGTCCGGTGTGATTTCGCGCAACACTTCGGAATCGCTGCGGCTGTGCGCGAGCATATCGACAAAATTCACCACCAGGGCCAGTAGCGGCAGGTCGGCATAGGAGCCGATTTGTTTCTCCACCGCACGCGCTTCGTTATGATCGATGATTTTAAGGTATTTCAATTCCGGCTTGAGCGACACTTGCAAGCGCGCGAGCTGCGCTTCCAAAAACTCGCGCTCGTGGCGATTGAGGCTGCTGTCATCGTCTTTTTCCAACACCCACAAGCTCGGAAACTCTTTTTCAATCTCGCGCGGAAACATGCCGGCGAAAATCGCATTGCGCGCATAGGGCGTGGCCGTCGGCAAAATGGAGTAGTAGTACTCACGCTCGATGGAAAACGAGGCGCGCAGTAATGGCTCTATGGTGAACCACTGGTCGAGGCGCAAATTGTCGATCACCAGGAAGACCACGCGTTTGCCCTGGCGCAACAGCGGCGCCACGTGTTTTTGCACGATCTCCGGCGAAAGCGCCGGCGCCTCCTTGCCGCTCAGCCAGCGGGGATAATTCTGTTCGATGAATTTTCCGAACGCGGCATTGCATTCGCGTTTCTGATCGGCCAAAGTTTGGCGCAGGCCAAGATCAGCGTGGCGGTCGAGTTCCACCTCCCATTCCGCCAGCGGAATGTAGATGTCGATCCAATCCTGCCACGACAGCGGCTCGAAAAGCTTGCGCGAAATTTTGTTAAACTCGGCGATGTAATCGCGCGACACGCGCGCGCCGGTGATTTTGCGGCGGTCGAGGATTTTTTTGCAGGTCGAAAGAATCTGGCTCGGATTGACGGGCTTGGTGAGGTAGTCGTCAATGCGGCTGCCAATGGCCTCTTCCATCAGGCGCTCCTCCTCGTTCTTCGTCACCATGACGATGGGCAGCGCCGGGTTGATTTCCTTGATCTCAGCCAGCGCCGTCAGGCCATCTTTGCCGGGCATGCTTTCATCCAGCAGAACCAGGTCGAATTGTTGCTCCCGGATCAAGGTAACAGCGTCGTCGGCGTTCGTCACCGGCTGTACCGTATAGCCTTTTTCCTGCAAGAACAGAATGTGCGGCCGCAGCAGCTCGATTTCGTCATCCACCCACAGAATTTTGTTGCGCGTTTCCGGCATTTTCTCCCTGGGCAAAAGCATGAAGTACCCCGCGACAATTTTGTAGTCGTGGCCTGGAGAGCTTTGTGAGTGATCCACCCAGCGCCAGAGAGCGCAACTACAAAACGGGGTAAAGTTTTCAGCGAATTTATTGGTTGAAAGTAGGCAAGTTTGCGGAGATAGTCAATTGGGAAGATACTTCTGCACCTCGGGCTCCAATCTGCAACCGATTCAGTTGCTTCACTCAAAATCCCTCTGCAAATACCTCTCCAATTCCAAATGATCCTCCGTGCTCTCCTGGATCTTGCGCACCAGGCGCTCGTTGAAGGAGCGCGCCGGGTGTACGCCGGCGATTTTGAGCAATTGATTGAGCGCGACAACTTCGGCGATCACGGTAATGTTCTTGCCCGGGAAAATCGGCAATTTCACGTAGGGAATTTCCACTTCGAGAATTTTAGTGTTCGTTTCGACCAAACCGACGCGCTCGTAATCTTCCTTGCTGTCCCATTCTTCGAGGTGCACCTCCACCTCGATGCGCTTTTGCGCGCGCACCGCGCGAATGCCGAACATGGAGCGCACGTCGATGATGCCCAGGCCGCGAATTTCCATGTGATTTTGCAGCATCTCCGTGCCCTGGCCGAGCAGAATACCAGCGGCTTTACGGCTGATCACGACCACGTCATCCGCCACCAGGCGATGGCCGCGCTCGATCAAATCGAGCGCGATTTCGCTTTTGCCGATGCCGCTGCGGCCCGTGAACAGAATGCCGATGCCGTGCACATCCACCAGCGAGCCGTGCACCGTGATCTTCGGCGCGAACTTTTCGTCGAGATATTCGCTCAACAAATGTGTGACCACGGTGGTGTGCTGCGAGCTGCGGAAAATGGTGATGCCGCGCTTGTTGGCCAGCTCCACCAGCTCCGGCGGCACTTTGTTGTTGTCCGTGACGATCATGCATGGCATGTCGAAATTGAGCACGGGCTTGAGCGCTTGCAGGCGCTCTTCCGGCGTCATCTCTTCAAGATAGCGCAGCTCGGTGTTGCCCAGAATCTGCACGCGTTCGTAGGTGAAAACTTTGGTGAAGCCGGAAAGCGCCAACCCCGGACGATGCAGCTCGCCTTCTTTGATGATTTTGCGAAAGCTGTAAGTGCCGTTGACGATCTCCAACGACAGCAAGGTCTGCGTCTGATTGTACAACGTGCCGACCGTCAAATTCTCCATAGCCTCAGATTCCCTTTTCCAAGCTTTTTCCGGAATCGCCCAGAACCAAAAAGTGAAAGCTGCCCAGACCGCAGGCAGCTTTCACTCATGCAAAAATTACATGGCTTGCGCGGCTTTGCTTTCCACGAAAGCCAAGCCGGCTTTCACATTGCCCTTCTTTTGGAGGAATTTCTCTTTGTATTTTTTCAGCTGGCGTTCGAGCTTGTCCACCGCCAGGGTGATCGACTTTTGAATGTTCTCGCTCTTTTCCGTGGCGGTGAGCCTCTGGCCGTACACCTTGAGCAGGATTTCTGCAACTTGCGTCAGCTTTTCCGCCGATAGAATCACTTCGCTTTCGATGATGCCATCATGATACTTTTCGAGTCGAGCCACCTCCGTTTCCGCAAAAGTGCGCAGCGCGTCAGTGAGTTTAAAATGCCGTGCGGTGATGTGGAGTTTCATTGCGACCTCCTCCTTGAATGAGATTGTTCAAGGTGCATGAATAGCCTCCCGGCTATGGTGGATTGTGGTCCTGCCATCCTGATTTAAGGGACAACGCAGGCAAGTTCGAAATGACTTTCCTCTCTCCTGATGGGCGCATCGTTGCAAGAGTTGTTTTTCGGCCCACGAAGAATGCGAAGCGAAATGCTGGCATTCATTTGGTGAGACGACTGGACGCGCACTTTAGTTGCGTTGGGCGAACTGATTTTATTTCTGCGGCTCCTTTCCCGCCCGGGGATGGGCAAGTTGATAAACGGCTTTCAATCGTTGCGGCGTGACGTGGGTATAGATTTGCGTCGTGCCCAGGCTGGCATGCCCGAGCAACTCTTTCACCGCCATCAAATCCGCGCCGGCATCGAGCAAATGTGTCGCAAAACTGTGGCGCAAAATGTGCGGGTGCGCTTTTTCAACCGGAACCACTTGGCGCAAAGCACGCCGCACGGCATGATAAACCAGTGCTGCACTCAGACGTCTGCCCCGCGTATCCAAAAATAGCGCGGTTTCATCTCTGATCTTTTCTGCAAAAACCGGCCGGAGGGCCAGCCAGTTTTGCAGAGCTTCATGAGCCGCGCGGCCCAAAGGCACAATGCGTTCGCGATTCCTTTTGCCATGGACGCGGATTTGCAGCGCGCGGCTATCGATAGCATCGAGGTTCAAATTGACCAGCTCCTGCCGCCGCAAGCCGCAGCCGTACAGCAATTCCAAGAGCGCGAGATCACGAACGCCGCCCGGGGTTGTGGCCGCGGGAATCTGCAATGCTTTGGACAATTCTTCCACCGTCAAAAAGCGCGGCAATTTCCTCGGCTGCTTCATGGAGACGAGGTTGGTCGTCGGATTGTTGGGCAGGGCGTCTTCGCGCAGGAGAAATCTGCAGAACAGGCGCAGGCTCGCCAGTTTGCGATTGACCGTCGCAGGCGCATAGCCATGTTGTGACAAAGAACTGATATAACGTCGCACCACCGCGCGCGTGAGTTCCGCGCCACTTTGATTTTTCCAAAAATCCGCAAAGTGGCGTAAATCGTCGCGCCGCGTTTCGAGCGTGCGCGGCGCCGCACGGCGCTCGGCTTCGAGATAAGTCAGAAATTGCTCGAGCCAAGGTGCAAATGACTCAACCCGCAAGGGCTGGCTCATAGAACTCCTCGGGAGTTCCTTCCAACTCGTGTTTGCATTTCGGACAGCGCAGGTGCACGCCTTTGGCTTCAGTGTAGCGTTCTTCCAGATAGGTGTTGCCGCATTGTGGACAGGGAATCGCCACCGGTTTGTTCCAGCTCACGAAGTCGCATGCAGGATAACGGCCGCAGCCATAAAAAGTGCGGCCGCGCTTGCTCCGCCGTTCGACCACTTGCCCGCCGCAATTCGGCTTGGGGCACGCCACGCCAATGGGAAAGGGCTTGGCGTTCTTGCAATCGGGGTAGCCGCTGCACGCAATGAAGCGGCCATAGCGCCCGACTTTCGCGATCATCTCCTTGCCGCAATTCTCGCACACCTCGCCGGTCGCCACTTCTTGCACATCGAGCGGCTTGGTATGCTTGCAGTCGGGATAACCGCTGCAGGCCATGAACCGGCCGTTGCGGCCCCAGCGAATGATCAACGGTTTGCTGCATTTCGGGCATTGCTCTGCGGTGGCTTCCTGCAGCGAATCTTTGATGCTGTCCTTTTGCTCTTCCGCCGCCACCACGGCGGAATTGAACGGCTCGTAGAATTCGTTGATGACTTCCAAAAACTTTTTGTTGCCGGATTCGATTTTGTCCAGCTCGTCTTCCATGTACGCGGTGAATTCAACGTTAAAGATGTTGGGGAATTGCTGCACCAGAATCTTGTTCACGGTCCTGCCGAGTTCCGTTGGTGCGAGCTGGCGTGCCTGTTTCTCCACGTATTTGCGCGCGGTCAGCGTGCTGATGATCATGGCATACGTGCTCGGCCGGCCGATGCCCAACGTATCCAATTCTTTCACCAGGCTGCTTTCCGTGTAACGCGGCGGCGGTTTGGTGAAATGCTGGTCCGGATGGAGGTCGAGCAGTTGCAGCAGCTCGCCGATTTCCAGGCCGGTGGGCACGCCGGGGGCTGCTTCGCCGTTTTCCGCATCCTCGTCTTTGTCCTTGAAATCATCATACACTTGCAGAAAGCCGCGAAACACCGTCACCGATCCGGTGACGCGCAGCAGATATTTTCCGGCTTCAATGTCGATCGAAGTCTGTTCCATCACCGCCGCTTCCATCTGGCTCGCCACGAAGCGCTGCCAGATCAGCTCGTACAAATTATACTGTTCCGGCGTCAAATATTTTTTGATCTTCTTGGGCGAATATTTCGTGGAGGTCGGGCGAATGGCTTCGTGGGCATCTTGCGCGCCCGCTTTCACTTTGAATCTGCGCGGCGTCTGCGGCAGATAGTCCAAGCCATAGTCGTTCGCGATGAGCTCGCGCACCGCAGTGAGCGCTTCGTCGGCGAGGCGCACGGAATCGGTACGCATGTACGTGATCAAGCCCACGCTGCCTTCTTCGCCCAATTCGATGCCTTCGTAAAGCTGCTGCGCGATGATCATGATGCGCTTTGCGCCATAGCCCAAACGTTTGGCCGCCTCCTGCTGCAAGGTGCTGGTAGTGAACGGCGGCGCAGGCTGGCGATTGATTTGTTTCTTCTTGATGTCGGCGACTTTGAACGATTGCTGCTTCAAATCCGCGGCAATCGCTTGCGCCTCTTTTTCCGTGTGAATCTCGAGCTTCTGTTCGCCGACTTTAACTAGGTTCGCGAGAAAAGGCACGGTGTTCTTGCCTTTCAGCTCCGCGGCGATCGACCAATACTCTTCCGGAATGAATGCCTCAATGGCCGCTTCGCGCTCGCAAATCAAGCGCAGCGCCACGGACTGCACACGGCCGGCGCTCAAACCGCGATAAATCGTGCGCCACAACAACGGGCTGACCTGGTAGCCGACCAGCCGGTCCACCACGCGGCGCGCCTTTTGCGCGTCGACCAAATCATGATCGATTTTCTTGGGATGGACAAGCGCCTGTTTGACGGCGCTTTCGGTGATCTCGTTGAACATCACGCGCGAGATATTTTCATTGTATTCGCCGATTTCATCTGCGAGATGGCGTGCGATGGCCTCGCCCTCACGGTCCGGGTCGGTGGCGATATAAACGTGATCCACCGTACCCGCCGTTTTGCGCAGCTCGTTCAACACCTTGCCTTTGCCGCGGATGGTAATGTATTCCGGCTCGAAGCCGTCGGTGAGGGCGATGCCGAGACGTTGTTTGGGGAGATCTTTGACGTGCCCAACGGAAGATTTGACCGTAAAATCTTTGCCTAAAAATTTCCCGATAGTTTTGGTTTTTGCAACGGATTCAACGATAACCAATGCTTTTGCCATGATCTACATCCATAGTGGTACGACTGAATTTCAAAATGCGAGAGGGTGGCCGTGCGGCGGGGATACGGAACGTGCAGGCACGACGCCTGGCAAGCCCGAAGCGCGGCACCCTGAGCAGTGCGCTAAACTGACGACCGGCGATGGTCTTGAGCGACCATTCAAGCCCACGCCGCATCGATCAATGAATGGCGCTGTTTCCTTCTAGAATGAACGCTTTGTCGCGCATGCCTTCCGGGCTGAACAGGGTTGCGACCACCAATGCTTTGACCTCCGCCATGGTGACGCGCGCCACGCCCGCCATCATCGCCCGCTCGATGATGCTTTCGACTTCGACGTCGTTGAGCAAGCGCAGTTGTTTGAGCTGCAAGAGATACCCGTAGGCCTCGGGCGCAATCACCGCTTTCTCCAATTCGTGCAAGACGCGGAAGGAGTTGCGCGAAGCCGGGCTGATGCCGAACACTTCCTCGGATTCGCCGTTGTAACGCTCAAACAGCCAGGAAAACGCGAAACTGATTTCATGTTGCGAATATCCGCGTTGCAAAAGATCGCGTGAAATCAGTTCGAGTTTATCGGGGTTCGATTTCTGGCCGCGGATTTCGGTCATGATGTAAGCCAAAATCTCGACGACGCGATCGTTCATTCTCGTTCTCCTGTCACTTGGCGCGGAGCTCTGTTTGGCCGCAATATACAAAACAAATCTCGAAAAGCAACATTTTTTGCGGACAAAACACAGTGAATGTGTGTTGCCGGCATATTTTAACGCCGTGAAACAAAAGACGCTCTCGTCGACCGTCATTGCCTCATGGCTTGAATTCAATCCAGCGCACCATGGCATTTTTTGTACTTCTTGCCGCTGCCACAGGGACACGGATCATTGCGCCCGACTTTGTTCCCGGCGACCACCGGTTGCGGTTTGCCCGGCGGCGGCGGGGCGCTTGCACCGCTGCGCGGCGATATGAATCCCAAGCCTTCCGAGGATTGATGTGAAGCGGTCATTTGCACAGGCATACGCCGGCGCACGGGCGGCGGTTCCGCAATCTGAGCCTTGAAGATCAGCTCGACCACTTGTTCGTCGATCATGCCGAGCATTTCTTTGAACATGCGGAAGCCTTCGCTCTTGTATTCGAGCAGCGGATCTTTCTGGCCATACGCGCGCAGATTGATGCCCTCTTTCAATTGATCCATCTCATACAAATGCGCGCGCCAGCGCTCGTCGATCACGCGCAACATGGCGAAACGCTCGATCTCGCGCATCAGCCTCGGGCTGACCTGCTGTTCTTTGTTTTCGTATGCCGTGAGCGCCTGCTTCGCCAGCTCCTCCTGCAGATCTTCGCGCGTGATGGTTTTGCGTTCGCGTAATTCCGCCGGCATGCTGATCAAGAAAATGCGTTGAAACGCGTTTTGCAGACCTTCCCAATCCCAATCGTCGGAATAAGGCGCCGCCGCGAAGAGATTGGCTTTGTCCTGCACGAAATTCTTGATGCCCTCCAGCATTTCTTCACGCAGATTTTGGCCGTTGAGCGCATTGCCGCGGCGGTCGTAAATCACCTCGCGCTGCTGGTTCATGACGTTGTCATATTCCAACAGGTGCTTGCGAATTTGAAAATTATGGCCCTCGACTCTTTTCTGCGCGCGCTCGATGGACTTCGTCACCATGCGATGCGTGATCACTTCGCCTTCTTCCACGCCCAGGCGGTCCATCACCGCCGCGATGCGATCGGAGCCGAAGAGGCGCATGAGATCATCTTCTAATGACAGGTAAAAACGCGAGGAACCGGGATCGCCCTGGCGGCCCGAGCGGCCGCGCAACTGGCGGTCGATGCGGCGCGCCTCGTGCCGCTCCGTGCCGACGATGTGCAAGCCGCAGGGCACTTCTTCGCGGCATTTGTATTCTTGCAAGTGCGGGCACAAGGGCTGGGCATCGCGAGCGTTATGCAACAAAGCGCATTGGTGGCTCGCTGGCGCCAGCACCACGCCCTTGCCGAGCTTGATGTCCGTGCCGCGGCCCGCCATGTTAGTCGCAATCGTCACCGCGCCGGGCTGGCCCGCGAGCGAAACGATTTCCGCTTCCTGTTGATGATATTTCGCGTTCAGCACCTTGTGCGGAATGCCCTTGCGCTTGAGCATGCGCGACAACGTTTCCGAAACTTCCACACTGATCGTACCGACCAGCACCGGCCGCTTTTTCTCGTGCGCCGCGACGATCTCGTCAATGACGGCGTTGTATTTTTCGCGGCGGGTTCGGAAAATTTGATCTTCATGATCGATGCGGCGCACCGGTTGGTTGGTGGGAATGACCACCACGTCGAGTTTGTAGATTTCCCAGAATTCCGCGGCCTCGGTTTCCGCGGTGCCGGTCATGCCCGCGAGCTTGTGATACATGCGAAAATAATTCTGCAGCGTGATCGTCGCCAGCGTTTGAGTTTCGCCCTCGACTTTGACGTTCTCCTTCGCTTCCAGCGCCTGGTGCAAGCCGTCGGAATAGCGCCGGCCCGGCATCAACCGGCCGGTGAATTCATCGACGATCAAAACCTTGCCGTTGTCCACGACGTATTCGACGTCTTTTTCATATAGAGAATATGCGCGCAGCAATTGCGAGATACTGTGGACACGGTCGCTTTTGTCCGCATATTCCTTCGTCAGCTTTTCCTTGAACTCTTCTTTTTCGGAAACGCTCAAGCTTTCGTCGGTGTTGAGCTCGTGAATCTTCTCGCCCAAATCCGGAAGCGTGAACATCTCGGGATCATTGGGCGAGAGCTGCTCGCGGCCCTTTTCGGTCAGATCGATGGTATGATGCTTCTCGTCGATGACGAAATACAATTCTTCATCGAGCTCGTGCATCTTTTTATCGCGCAAATAATCGCTTTCCACGGAGCGGATGAGCTTTTTCACGCCGGCTTCCTGCAGGGCCTTGAGAAAGCGTTTATTTTTGGGCGCGGCGCGTTCGGCTTTCAGGAACTTGATGCCGGCGTCGTATTCTTTGCCCTCCTCCAGTTCTTTCTCGGCTTCATTGACGAGCTGGCTCACCATCTGGCCTTGCGTCTGCACCAGTCTTTCCACCCGCGGCTTCATCTGCGCGTACTGATCGATATTCTGCTCCACCGGTCCGGAAATGATCAGCGGCGTGCGCGCTTCATCGACCAGCACCGAATCGACTTCGTCGATGATGGCATAGTGATGCCGGCGCTGCACCCGATCTTCCAAGCGCACGGCCATGTTGTCGCGCAAATAATCGAAGCCGAACTCATTGTTCGTGCCGTAGGTGATGTCCGCATGGTAGGCCTCGCGCCGCTGCATGGGGTTCATATCGTTGGTGATGAAGGCCGCACGCAAGCCGAGCGTTTCGAAGATTTTGCCCATCCATTCGCAATCGCGCCGGGCGAGATAGTCGTTAACCGTCACCAAATGCACGCCTTTGCCCGCGAGCGCGTTGAGATACAGCGGCATGGTCGCCACCAGCGTTTTGCCCTCACCGGTGGCCATTTCCGAGATTTTGCCTTCATGCAAAACAATGCCGCCGATCAACTGTACGTCGAATGGAATCATGTTCCATTCCACCTCATGCCCGACCACCGGCCAGCGCTGGCCGCACAAGCGCCGGCAAGCTTCTTTCACCAGCGCATAAGCTTCGGGCAGAAGCTCATTCAGCGTCTCTTTGATGATCTCGCGCTCTTCATCTTCCAAATCTGCCAGGCGATTGCGCAATTCTTCCATCGAGGCGCCGGCTTCGCGGCCATTGGTGGCCGCGCCATTGTCGGAGGATTCTTCACCGCGCAATTGCCGATTGAGCGCCGCGATCTCCGCCACCACTGCGCTGGTCGCTTCTTTCACTTTTTCGCGCAACGCCTGAGATCTATCGTGCAGCTCGGCGTCGGTGAGCTCGTGCACCGTTTCGTAAATGGCATTGATTTCAGCCACCAGCGGCTGAATGCGCTTGAGGTCGCGCTCGTGCTTGCTGCCAAAAAATTTCGTGAGAAGACTCATAATTTCAGACCTGAAAATTCCCTTTCAAAAAATGCCAAACCCCGATACGCTGTGCGAATCTTGGCATGAGCAGCGCAAGGTTCCTTGTTCATCCTTTAACCGGCCCGAGAAAGTCACTGCCAAGATCATGCGAATATCGGGGCTGCAAAAACTTCGATCCTTGAAAATATCTCTCTGCCAAACTGTTAGGGTAAATGTCTCGAAAAATCCCTCGAATCGTGTAATACTCTGGCTACCTCGATGCCTGTTTGAGATTCCACGTAGAAAATAACATGGCGGCCTACGTGATAACTTTTGAGATCGGAAGCGATATCTTCTCGCAGCTTTCCGTGTAAACGATGGTTGGCCAATTCGTCCGCAGCATCACGAATTTGGCCTAGGTACTTCCTGGCCTGTTCTTTACCCCACCGCTTGACCATGTATTGTCCAATTTCGATAAGGTCTTTTCTTGCTCGCTTGGCTAAAACCGCCTTTGCCATTACTTCACTTTTTCATTCAGTATGTCATCCAGATCAAACTCAACGACTTCTCCACGGTTTATTTCATCAAGCCCAATATTCACTTCGTGGCGAAGCTTTTCAAGCTTGAGACGGTCAAATTCATCAGCGCGTAGAACGATATCTGAGATGAAAGCGGCCGCACTCGAATATCCGCCAGCGGCCATTTTTGCTTTCACAATCTCAGCCACTTTTTCCGAGAGATGTACTTCCATAATTGTTCCTTTCTATTGCCGCTCTGACAAATAAACACCTCAAAACAACTGGAGGCAGGGCAGAAGCCACGCTTCCTGCGCTAAAGTAACGAATATCTCCTGGCGCATCTGGCCTACTCCTCCTTGCGTCCGCTCTCGCTTAGCCCTCGCCCCTTTTTATGCAGACGTCCCGACACCCGGAAATCGTTCAAAATGGAATCGAGAATGCCGTTGACGAAACGCCCGCTTTTTTCCGTGCTGAAGGTCTTGGCGATCTCGATGGCTTCGTCGATTGAGACTTTGGGCGGGATGTCATCGAAGTAAAGGAACTCACAAATCGCCAGGCGCAGAATGAGCTTGTCCAAAACCGCAATGCGGTGGAACTCCCAATTCACTGCTTTTTGCTTGATGAAGAGGTCACATTCCGTGGCGTGGGCGACGGCGGCGCGGAACAATTCTTCGGAAAATTTCAACGCTGGCGGCGGCTCGTCCTGACCCGCGATCACATCCGCTACGATGGTATTCGGATCATTGCCCGAGAGCTCATGCGCATAGCAGGCCTGCAAGGCCAGCTCCCGCGCGCGCCGGCGATCACTGAGAGGAGACATATCTTTTGAGAACAGCTTTGGCTGCTGAATTCGGCTTTCGCATTTTACTTAGGGCAATATACGCAAGTTTGTGCTTTCAAGACAACTCTAATTTTAACGCAAAATTGCACGCGCGATGACCAGCTTTTGAATCTCGGAAGTGCCTTCGTAGATTTCGGTGATCTTGGCATCGCGCATGAAGCGTTCGACGGGATAGTCTTTCAAATAGCCCGCGCCGCCGAAAATCTGCACGGCTTTCGTGGCGCAATCCACCGCCACGCGCGAGGCATAAAGCTTCGCTTGCGCCGCTTCCACGGCAAAAGCATTGCCTGAATCTTTCATGGCCGCAGCGCGATAAACCAGCAAGCGCGCCGCTTCGATTTCCGTCTGCATGTCCGCCAGCATGAATTGTATCGCCTGAAAATTGGCGATCGGCTGACCGAATTGCTGGCGCTCTTTGGCGTACCGCACGGCGTGGTCGAATGCGCCTTGTGCAATGCCCAACGCCTGCGCCGCGATGCCGATGCGGCCGTTGTCCAAAATCGCCATCGCGATTTTGAAGCCCTGGCCTTCGCTGCCGAGCACGTTTTCCGCCGGCACTTTGACATTGTCGAAATTCAACATGGCGGTATCGCTGCTGCGAATCCCCAGCTTCCTTTCTTTCTTGCCAATCGCTACTCCGGAAAATTTCCTTTCAACCAAGAAGGCACAGACGCCTTTCGTGCCTGAGTTTTTATCGAGCGTGGCAAAAACGATGTAATGATCGGCGTGCACGCCGTTGGTGATGAAGTTTTTCGTGCCGTTGAGGATATAGTGGTCGCTTCTTTTCAAGGCCACGGTTTGCATCGCGCCCGCATCGCTGCCCGTGCCCGGCTCGGAAAGACAATACGCGCCCAGCGCTTTGCCCGAAGCGAGCGGTACGAGATATTTTTGCTTTTGCGCTTCCGTGCCGAACTTCTCAATGCCGGAACAGACCAGAGAGTTGTTTACGGAAAGCGCAACGCTCACGGAGGCATCGACGCGCGAGAGTTCTTCCACGACGATCACATAGCTGATCATGTCCGCACCCTGGCCGCCGTACTGCGAGCTCACGATCATGCCCATGTAACCCAATGCGCTGAGTTTTTTGATATGCTGTTCGGCAAACTTTTCCTGCTGGTCGCGCTCAGAGGCATCGCGCGCGACTTCGGTCTCTGCAAAACGCCGCATTTCATCGCGAATGTGCTTGTGCTCGTCGGTCAAATTGAAATCCATGCAGCCCTCACCAGAATGAAAAATGTTGGGACATTGGATCAATGGATTGTCGGATTATTGGATTGCTGGATTGTTGGATTGCTGGATTGT
>JBIOXB010000142.1:0-47214 GCA_044869275.1 bacterium | reverse complement strand
AGTGTGTGGCAGGTAGGTTGGCGATGGTTCACCGAGTTGATTTGCGTCATCAGATCTCAGCCGAATGGTTCCGAAAGCAAAGCCTTTGTCCACGTTGTAAAAGCACAACCACGGCGCGTCCGGCTCGATCGGCTGCCGCTGCAAAGTCGCGTGACGTTCATCAAGCCTGAGGTCGACGATTTCTCCGGTGGGACGCTGAAATGCAACGTGGCTGAACATGCTGTCGGTGGTCATTTCGTCGTTGCGCAGCAGCTCCAGCCACACGCCAGCAACCATTTCCATGCTGGAATAGAATTTGAAATAGGGCACATTCGCATAAAACTTGTAGACGGCTGTGAGCAGAATCTCGGGATGATCCGGCGCCAAATCCTGTCGCACCGTGCGCACCAGATGCGGGCCATGCTCGACCAGATTGAGCGCCGGGTTGTCCCAGTGCGCGATCGTGGTATAGAATTCCAGTTCCGGCCGTTTGAAATTGGGCGCCCAGTGCACTCGATCTTCGGCGTTGGTCAACAACTGGTTGAACCCCATTTTGATCAGAAGCTCTCGGATTTGGCCGGAAGCGTGACTCTTGGGCTCGGCCAGGTCGCTGCGGGTTAGGTCGGCTTCGAAGTATTTGTTGGCGACACGCAGCTCCAATCCTTCGCCGGTTATCGACAAATCGCTCGTGTTCTGCCGATGAACGTTCTCAGATTGACTTACTTTGAGTAGCAGAGTTTTGGTTTCGTGGGCTTGCATGGATACTGGAAAAATGACTGTACCAGAGCTCTGGCCATCCTTTCCCAAATCTTTTCGATCAAACACCTGACATGGAATAGACTTGCCGGAGGCCTCCTCCACGACGATCAAAGTTGTGTTTGCTCTTGAGAAATCAACCTTGGTTTGTAACGCGAATTCCACGTACTCGAGAGTCCTCGCCAAAGCGATCGGCTCTGTTAAAGTCACACGCGCCAGTTCAAGCTCTTGACTGTGCGATGGATGAATCATCGTCAAGCAAAAAGCAATTGTGGTGAGGGATGAGCTCAGGAATCTCATTGTAAAATATCCATACATGAGGCTCGTGGTAGCGCCTTCAGGCGCTGGGCGTTGAGCGCCTAAAGGCACTACTACATACACAAACGCTTCACTCGCACCATACCACTACGCCTTTGTTGATTTCTGGAATCACGCAAGTCAGCTTGCCGTCGCGCGATTCGCTTGGCACTTCTTGAATTTCTCCCAAAAATGGCAAAGCGTAGACCTTGACATTTGGTTTCTCTGAAAAAATGATAGTGACGTCCTTCTCGGGACTCTGCACCGCGTTCTCTTTGCCTTTCAGCCCGCTGAAATTGGCGATGAAAACATGCGGCTTGCCATTCACCTGCGCAATTTGGGTGGAGACAAAGGGCGAGGCTTTGATTTCGACAACAGGGCGGTGGCCAAGCTTGTCAGACAACTCGTTTACGAAACTGGTCAGCTGGCGATAAAATGAGGCATCGCGATACTCGTCCTGCAGAGCCTGTTCGTTGAAGGTTCTATCCAATTCCTCGTAGTATGCCTTGCCCGGGCAATTGGGATAAAAACTGAATCCCATACCGGCGTTGGAATGCTTAGGCTGCGCTGCATCCAGAATACCGAGCCGTTCGTGTAGAGGATTGGTTGAAAGCATCTGGCCGCTGCCGTCATATTTTCCGGTCTCGCCAGTAACGATCAGCGTCTTGCTTGATCGTGCAAATTGCACGAAGAAGTTCAATTCCTCATTGCTCAGGCACTTGGCGTCGGGCAATATCAGAATTTCGCCGGCAAAGCTTTGACGGCTTCTCGGCGTGACGATTTGAAATTCAAGATGCCCCTGCAGCAACAAATAGATGATGCCTTTGTAGGCCGCCATGAATTCATCCGCAAAGTAATTGCGCGTTTGCGGCGAGAAGTACACGCCGATGGGGTTGATGGGCTGGCGCGGTGCATAAAGGGTCTTTTCGTGTGCGCCGATCCACTTGAAAATCTCTTTGCGCGTGGCCATGTCGTTCGATCCCGACATCACGTGGCCGCGCGCATCCCAGCAATTGGTTCCGGCCATGACGTTGGCCAGCGCCAGGTTCTTCATCGCCTCCGCCGGCTTGATTTTTCCCTCGCCATCCCAGGAGTAGGTCAACATCCATGATGCCTTGTCCCCAGCGAAAGCGCGGAATGAATACATGCCGCTCAGGTATGAGAACCAATGCAGAGGGTGTTTCGAGGCCGCATGCTCACCGCTGCCGTCGTATTCATGCGCAATGACATCGACGACGGGATACATATCATAGACATCCGCACCAACGCGCACGGCGCTTTCTTCAATGCCGGGATAAATCTCGGCGATCGTCAT
This sequence comes from bacterium, assembly GCA_044869275.1. Taxonomy (GTDB): domain Bacteria; phylum Zhuqueibacterota; class Zhuqueibacteria; order Zhuqueibacterales; family Zhuqueibacteraceae; genus JBIOXB01. The sequence continues at coordinate 44,867 of JBIOXB010000142.1, read as the reverse complement.
GCACTTGGGATTTGCGGCCTTGACATTGTCATCGATCTCCTTCATGAAGGCCGTTAGGGTTGCGATGCGAAAGTCCACCCATTTCCGAAAGTTGGAATCGCTGAAGTCTCCCCTCTTCACATCGGTTTTGGCATTCAAGCCGGTCTTTTCTTTGAAGGCCGCGGCCGTGTAGTCATCGAAACTCGACCAAGAATCTTCCCATCCCTCAAAATGCGTCATCCAGTATGGGATGTCCACGTACACGCCATCAATACCGGTGGCGGCAATTTGGCGCACCCGTTCCATATAAATTTTGCGCCATTCTTGCGCATACGGGCTGATCCACACATCCTCGTCGCCTTCGTCAATCCAGAAAGCCGTGCCGCCGCCGAAGATCGCTGGCTCGCCGGTGATCTTGCGCTGCAGCCAGTCCGGGTGATCTTTGAAGAAGGTGTGCGCGGTCTTGTCAGCATTCGCGGTGATGCATTCGAGCCCGGCAATATAGACAAACGCATAGTTGCCAACTTGGTGAGCCTTATCCGCGACCGCCTTGATGGCTTTGAGCTTTTCAGTCGGCTCAAGAAAGCTCTCATAGCGGCCCGGAATATCGTTGTCTGTTTCGATGCCAAAGACGTGCGTTTCCGTCGCGCTTTTGATGATGTTGTCGACGTTGTTGAGGTTCAGCCCGTGCCCGGCAATGCGCACGAAGTGCGTCCAGTTCTGCTGTGGCTGTGGTTGCGCTGTTGTGTGCGTGATGCAAGCCAGCAGCAACATTGGCGCTAGCGCAAGTCCGATTCGGTTTGAACGCTTTTTCATGGAGGGTTTCTCCAGGTTTTGAGTTCTCAGCAGGATACTGAAAAAACTCTTTTGGATGTCAAGCCCGCGAAAGCACATAGGCGTCAACCTAACGCAAGCGAAGCAATGGATCACATGCCCCGAAGGGGCAAAATAAGCCAAGCCCAGGGCAACGCCCTGGGTAAACGCGAATCACGAAGTTTGTTTAGCCCTGTAAGGGCGAAACAAGGTATGATGAAACCAATTGACGATCCCAAACCTGTCCATTTCGCCCCGTTGGGGCTCAATCATTGTGCCTGCCTCTTATCTTGGGGCGTTGCCCCAAGCTTTTGCATCTCGCCCCTTCGGGGCTTTTGGCATCCAAATCCGTTCACCGATCTTCAGCGACGAATATGAACGGCGTTAGCGAATGGTTATTCTCTCCCCCATTTCCAAAATGTGATACCGCTGTTGTAGCGGCTTCGCAAGCAGCAATTTCACTTCATAGGGGTACGCGGTCGTCCAATAGCGATTCTCAGGCGTGACTTTGAATGTATTGCGATGCTGGGGAAAGATAAATTCCGGCTCCAATTCGTTGATGAGAATAACGGAGCGATCGATGTACATGTTGTGCTCTGTCGGCGAGAAGAAAAGCACGTCAACGTGTTTGAGAAAGAGATGATCCTCCAACAACACCGTATCGCCAGGCTGCAAGAAACTTTTCCCGCCGAGCGTAATCAAATAGCCGCAATCTTCGAGGTTGGCTTCTTCAAACACCGCAAACTTGGGATTGCCATGAATGGCGCGCAATGGTTTCACCTCCACGCCGTTGAGCGCAAATGCCTGTTTGGGTATGGCAACCTTGATGCGATTCTCAGGTATGCCCACTTCCCGCCGTGCGATTTCAAAACAATTCCGGGGAAGCACGAACATGCAAGTCGAGTTCTGAGCCAAAATTTTTGAGGTCTCGCGCTCGAAATGGTCTCCGTGCTCGTGTGTAACTAAGGAAATATCAATCTCGCTTGCCAGTTCTGCCGCAGAGATGGGTGCCGGGACCTGGCGGTCTTCTTGCTCAAGGCACAAATCGGTTCCGATCAATACGTCATCGGCTTTGATCAGCCAGCCGTTGTGTCCCGTCCACCAGACGGCAATTCCGGAATGGTGGGATCGAATTTCATCGAGAATTCGGCGAGGCGGTTGATTCTCACTTTTGGGTTGCTGGGCAAAAGCGCCAGAGGCCAACGCCACCCAAACTATCAACCGCCAAAGGTCCACCTGCTTGTTCACAGTTGTCCTTTCGCAACCATAAATTCCCTGTTGCAATAATGCCCCACAAGGGGGCGGGAGTACAAAACGGAAGTGACAGCATATTAGGACTACAACGTTAAGTCGGCCAGCCCCCCATTTTGTCATTCAGGAGGAATCAGACTGTGTGAAAACTTGAGAATGCCGCACCCTGAGCTTGTCGAAGGGTGCTACGTTCAAGAATCCGGCTTCGACAAGCTCAGCCGGCGTTGAAGCCAAACGTTTTCACACAGTCTGAAACTTTTTGAGCGCTTGGCACAGCTTCAAAATAGGCTTTGGTGCCGGCGCGTAAAAAGTTTCCTCCTGAATGACAGGGCTGAGTTTTCGGGCGAATTTTGAACTTAACGTCCTAGTATTATTCAACTCCTGCCGCAGCAGCGCCTGCGCCCCGCACCAAGCCCGTTGTTAAATCAATACTCAACATGGCCACGCCGCCGATATTGTGAGGCGTCGTCTTCACCTCGTGCCCACGGCTCGCCAATTCTTTCATGACCTGATCGCCGATACGCTGGTGCAGGCTGAGGCTGCCCAGCTTCGGCGGGTCCTGGCCAAACGACCCGATAAAATGTTCTGTTGAAAATCGCGGCGCGGCCATGGCCTCGTCGAGGCCCATGTTGAAATCGACATAATCGAGAATGAGCTGCAGGGCAGCTTGATCTTGCATGTCGCCGCCGGCCACGCTGATCGCGAGCACTGGTTTGCCGTTTTTCAAAACCAGAGTTGGCGTCAACGTCGTGCGTGGTCGCTTGCCCGGCTCGATGCGATTGGGATGATCTCGCCACGTGTTGAAAATGACAAGACGGGTGCCATGCGTGACGCCGGTCCTTCCGCCTGATCCTTCGGTGCTGCTCAAGCCGCTGGGCGTTGCCGCCACCACATTGCCCCAGCGATCAGCGACAACGCACGTCGTCGTCCCGCCGGCATTGGGGAAAGTTCGCGCTTTTCCTTCAAGCCGGGCGCGCATGTGATACGGGTCACCGGGACGCAGCTCACGCGAGGCCTGTTTCATGTCGATCAGTTGCCGGCGTAGCACGGTGTATTCCTCCGAAAGCAAGGCCGGCAAGGGGACCGCTGCGAACAATGGATCGCCATAATATTCATCGCGATCGGCCAGCGCCAATTTCATGGCTTCGATCACAACGTGCACGTAATCCGCGGAGAGAAAACCCATGCGCTTGAGATCAAATCCTTCCAGCAGACGCAAAGCTTGAGAGAGATAAGGCCCTTGCGTCCAGGTATCACATTTGTACATTTTGTAGCCACGATAATCGACCACCACTGGATCTTCAACGCGCGTGAGGTGTTCGGCAAGATCGCGTTTGCGCAAGAACCCTCCTCTTTCGATGTACCACGCAACCAATTCGTCTGCGATATCGCCGCGATAAAAGCGATCCGAAACTGCCTGCAGCTTGGTCTCGCGCGTACCGGTGGTATTGCGCTCGGCCTCGACGAGCTTGTGAAACGTTCCGGCAAGATCGGCATACCAGCTTCTTTCGCCATAGTCCGCATGCAACAAATTGGCGTCGATTCTCTTGCCACTGAGGCCGTCAAGGGTATCGCCGCTACCGGTATCGCGATACCAGTTGGGGCCACCGGCATCGAGCAGTGCGAGCGCAGGGCTGGCCACTTGTTCGAAAGATTTGGTGCCGTATCTTTGCAATGCGGTGACGCAAAGATCGATGACGGCGGGAACGGCCGCGGCTCGAATGTCATCACCAGGAATGCCGTTTTTGTAATACCACGCAATCGCGTTCGCATCAAGCGGTGCAGCGCCCTGTCCGCATAGCACTTTCACTTCTTTCCTCTTGGCATCGTAAATCAGCATGGGCACTTCGCCACCAATGCAGAATGCGCCGATGTGTTTGATGCTCAGAACCAATAATGATGCGACCGCAGCATCGATGGCATTGCCGCCGTTTTCAAGAAGGGCAGCTCCTGCGGTAACGGCTTCCGGCTTGCCGGCAGCGACAACACCATTTTTGCTTGACGCACGCGTGCTAAGCGCTTGTGGTTGCGCATCTTCACAGAGAAAAAGAGCGACTAGAAAAAGCATACCCGGACAAGTTGGAAACCCAAAATTCAAAGCGCAAAATCCAAAAGTGATTTTGAATTTAGGGTTTTGGATTTTGAATTTGTTTGCCAAAAAAGTCATAGAATTCACTCGAATAGGAATGTCCCGAATTTCTTGTATTCGTGAAAATTTACTTCGGTTGGTTGCCACGACCACGTGGCAGCCTTGTCATCGTCATAATCGCAGCGATACATGTTCACGCGCCACTTCGTTCCGGATTGCGGCGGGACCTGACCGAGTGGCTTCAAAAGCGCGTAGGGAATGAAGAATTCCGCAGTCCAGCTCGTAATGCTTGCGCCGCTTTTCTTGTCCCCGCCTTGCGCGCTCGTGGCGTGGCGAATGTGGCGCTCGCCTTCGTAATGCCAAGGGCGCCAACCCCAATAATTACCCTTGTTATTCGGAACCAGGATCGGCAATTCACAATTGAGCGGCGAAAGCTCATACTCGAAATAGGCTGGAAAATTTTCATCGGTCCACAAGAAGACCTCGACGACGTCTTCATTCCACAGATCGAGAAAATCCTCGGTCATCGTTGCAGTCATTTTCCGATCTTCACATTTGAAGAGAAAATAAATGCCGGTCTCTGAATAAAGCACCTTGACTTGTGTGGACAATGGCACGCCCGGCGATTTCCGTTGTGGTAGCGTCACCCATTTGGTCCCCGTCCAATTCGCGGCGCGACCATCACCCGTAATCCCAAAATCTGAGCTTTTGGAAATCTTGAGCGTGGTTGGCTCATCTTCGGCAGAAAATGACATGAGCAAATATGAAATGAAAAGCAGTGCAATGTTAAATGTTGGTCGGGACATTGTGTCGGCCACAGGAAAATCATTCTGAGCACTGCTCCAACAGGTTGCCCAAAAAACTCTTTTGGAAGTTACACCTGCGAAGACCACGATTTTTCCGTAAGCTCAATAAAGAAAAAGCGCAAACCCGTAAGGGCGAGACCGAGAAGTAAAGTTCAAGCAGGGCTTTTCTTTGCGATCCTTTGCGATGCTCTGCGTGATTATTTCCTTGGCCGGGCAAAGAGGATTTTAGTTCTCACGCAAAGAATACGCAGAGATTACGCAGAGATTTTCCTGACGATCTCTTGCGACTTTGTCTTGCCTTTGTTTGAATGGCTAAGTGCCTATTCCAGCATCCTGCTAAATCCCCTGTGTGGGACGCAAAGTCAAGGAACCATCTTCATTGGTCTTTTGCCGGCAAGCCCATCTCACCGGATAGCGCGTGCCTTTGACCTCCAGCTCCGCTTTGAGCTTGAGGCCTTTCCAATCCGTGCCCTTCGGCAGCATGAACATCGCCTGGCGCACACCATGCGTCATGGGATAGCCGGGATCAAGACAGCCACTCACGTTGACGCTGCCCTCGTCGCTGAACACGGTGACACGCAGCACACCGGGCACACATGCAATGCCGTTGTTCACAAATCCGATCACCAAGCCGGGATATCCCTCCTTCTCGAAGTGCCAAATCCAAGCAGGACGGACACGATAACCCACGCGGCGCGCAATGTGATCGATATGCTCCGGATATTTTTCATAATAGCCCATGATATGCTTCGCGGCGATGTTGTGCCAGTGCCACAACGACCAATAGTTCGCGCCAATGTCGATGACATGATGGATGATGTTCTCCGTGCGGGTCACGCCCTCGTCCATCCTCAAGGCCTCGGGATCAGCCGTAGTCATGCCGACTTCGCTGATGGCCGCGACCCAAGGCGGCCGGTTGCTCAGCGCTTCGATCTGCTCATTCTCGATGAAAATGGTATCGGTGCGAATCCAATTGTGCGTGCGGATGGTGCGATCCAACATTTCCGAATTGCCCACCTGACTCCAATCCGGCTGGGTGTTGGTGACCAACGGCGTCTTTGTCCAAAACTCCAGTTGCGTCTCGCACATCTTAATCCAGGTCTGCTCGGCGACGGCGTTGTCCGGAAATGGATGGCCGGCAAAAGGCCACGTATGTCCTTCGCCCCAGAATCCGTACATCATCGTATCCATATACTCCACCAACGGATTGCCATTCAACTCCTCGGCCAGCATGGCGTTGAGCTCGCGAAAAGCGGCTTGATAGTCGGGATGATCGTAACGCGGCATGTGGTGATCTTTCTGATAGCGTGGATTCGCCGGATTGCCTTTCCACTCGCCTTGCAGCTTCACATACGGAACTTTTGTCATGAGAAATTCCGGCATGCCCGGCTCGGGAAAATCGGGATTCTCCAGCATGATACGAAAACCGACGCGCTTGTTGTAGCGCTTGGCGAGATCGAATGTAATTTTCCAGCCTTCGGGAAAATCCAGCTTGCCCGGACGTTTCTGAATATCGCGCCAGTTGAGGCGAATGTAAATTTTTTGTGCGAAGGGTATTTTGATCAAATCTTCGCAGTACTTTTCCAGGGAATCGTTTTGGGTGCGCGGCGGCCAGTAATCGCCGGAAATGTAGACGGTCAATCCCATGCCGAAATTGGAGATGAGGTCTTGGGAGGGCGTGGTGGCCATCACCACATCGCTGCCGGGGAGAAAAGCTTCCGGCTCGTATTGTGGAAAAGGTCCCTGATAGAGGCGATCCTTCACTGGCGGACCGGAGCCGAAGTCATGCTTCTCCCAATTGTGTGCGGGAATGTAGGTCTCTGCCGATTTGACGCCCATACCAGCGAACAATGCAGCCGCGCCGCTGGTTTGCAGGAAGGTTCTTCGTTGCATGAAATATCACCTCTTCTTATGGCCCAACGCGGACATGCCGCAATCAAACAAGGGTCGACCGCGAATGAGCGCGAATTAACGCGAATGAAAAACATTAGCGTTCATTAGCGTTGATTCGCGGTCTGAATTTGTCTGCCGAAAAAGTAAAGATTTCACTTATTATGGCATCAGCATTGCAGGAATCTTCACTGCGAAGCAAATCTATCATGGATCGCGTCGAGCAGAGGCGTCCGGCCATCTTTCAAACAATCTCCCAGCAATGTCCAAATAATAAGTCCGCTGGCATTTTTTTGTTTCACGTAGTCTGCTTTGCGGGCAACCGACTCCTCGTCGTCGAAGGAAACAAGCGTTTTTTGCGATTCGCTCACCAAGTAGGGTGCCTGCGCTTTATTGTCCCAGTAGCGTTTGAAGAGATCAAAGTGCTCAACGATTCGGGCATAGTTTACTCCATCATCTGTGGGAAATATCTTAGTATCGGCGCCACCATGGGCAGCATAGATTTGGGTGCAGTTGGCATAGGCGTGCCCGTAAAAAGCAACGCCCAGATTGATTTTTTCAGCGGGCACATGGTGCTCATGGTGATAGAGCTTAAATGCCCCGTCCAGACAGCGGGAGGAATCACCCTGTGCTGGTCCGAAGAGCGCAGAATTATGATTGCTGATCTTGCCCCACGGTCCGAAAAGATCGTACGTCATAATGTTGAGGCGATCCAAAATCGCGGTGATCTTCCGAACCTCTATCTCGGGCAGATGGCTGGCGGCCGCGGGCAAGGAGGCAGAGAGCGAATAGTATTTGCCAGTTCTTTTCCCAAGCGCCTGCAGGCTGTCTCTTACGTTTTGCAGCAACAAAGTGAAATTCTGTTTGTCCTGGGGTGTGCCTTTGTGACGGACGTAGCCTGGAAATTCCCAATCCACATCAATACCATCAAAGCCATAGTCATGAATATGCTTGACACACCAGTGTGCAAAATTGATGCGTTTCTGCGAATCGGCAGCGACCTGGGGGAAATTATTTGAATTTTCCCAGCCGCCAATCGAGAGCATCACCTTGGTGCCGTGGCGATGCGCGAGGTCTACCATCGAACTGTGTGGCTCGAGGTTACCGGAGAGAGAATCCGTTTCACCTTTAAGAAGATAGTGGTCGGCCATCGGATCCATCCCCACGATTTCGCCACTTTCCAGTGGATAAAAAAAAGCGTAGGTTACTGCGGTTAACTTTTCATACGGTATCGAGTGAGGGTTGAGGCGTTCTCGATTCTTTTGCCATTGCCAGGATGGAAAATAACCAATGAGGTCTTTTTGCTGCCCATAGAGCGGCGCCCAAAAAAGAAAGAGAGCATGAATCAAAACCCATTTCAGAAGTTTTGCCATTGTCGCCTCTCGATAAATTGTCTCGACAAACTTGTCATGAGCTCATTTACTCAGGAGCCGCTTCGAGCAACAAGCTCCGCGCAAACTGTGACGCGAGTTTTGCCGTCGGCCCCTGCACGGTGCCATAGTCCTTTTGATTGACGTAATCCTGCACGCGATAGCGTCGCGCTTCCAGGCCGCGTAATTCCACCTCACCCTTCCATTCCTCGGCATAATAGGCATAATACATTTTGCCATCTTTTTGAATCGCGTGCGTTTCCGGCTTGTCAAAACCGATATCGTAAAGCGCTCCGCGATAGGAGCCGGCGGGCAACATTTTTGCGTGATACACTTCCGACCATTTCGCCCACATGGCTTCGCGTTCCGGCGTCAAGTCAACTTTGGATTTTTTCTTCGCGCCCACCGGCCAGGTAAATTTGGTGCCGATGATGCCGCCGATGCCTACGGTCGAAGCAAAATCATTGTGGCCGTCGCTGAGCTCCACGTGATCGCCGTAATAAGCAGCATGCGGTCCCATCAATGCCTTCAACGTTTTGCCCTTCAAGCGAATCTGCCAGGAGCTCTCGGGATCCGAGGATACCGATTGATTCATGTATGGCATCGTGAAAAATGAAAACGCCGTGCCGCACGGGCAAATTTGAACCACGGCATTGGGATTGGCGCCCATCGCGGTTTCATAAATCACCTTGAAAAACTCCGGCACCTTCTCGGCGGATTCTTCGGGATAGGCGTGATGATGCGCTGCGTTGTAACACGGCGGCGCGCCATTCAAGTGTTGGCCGTCGATCTTCAAGCCTTCAAATCCCCAGCTTTGCATAAACGTCTGCACGAGTTTCTTGGTATATTCCTGCACCGGTGGATAAGCGGGGCACAAATAGTAGGCATCCCACCAACTGATCTTCTGCGTGGAGCCGTCTTGGTTCAGCAATAGATATTCCGGATGCTGCTGGATCAAATCCGTGCCCGGATCCACCGCCAGCGGTGACCACCAGAGCTTTGATTTCAGCCCCTGGGCATTGATCCGTTTCACGAAATCGATCATGTCGGCATCGCCATGGGGAAATTTCTTTTTGTCCAGGTACCAATCCCCCTCAGCATTTTGCCATCCGTCATCCAGCGTCGCCCATTGATAGCCAAGCTTCTTGGCCATCGGCAAAGTGTTGACGACTTGATCCATCGTGAAATTGCGCTCATAACCCCACGCACACCATTCAGGTTCATACGTGGAGAGCGGCGGCTCTTGGAACGCCATGCCCTTCTTGATCATCAGGCCGCGATAATCCGCCAGAGTTTGGAAATAATCACCACCATGCACCACAACAAAAGTTTGAAACGTGGTGAAAGTTTCGCCCGGTTTGAGAGGCTTTTTAACGTTGCATTTCACGCCCAAGCCCGCGAAAGAGGAATCCGGCATGCTCACGGCAAGCGAAACCAATTTGGGAACCATCTCGAGATGGCCAACACCGAGGCCAATATCGCGTCGCCAAATATCAACCACCGGCGTGCCCCCACCGTAATCAGGTGCATTCATTCCCATAAAGTTCTGCTGCAAGAAGCCTGCTTTCAGTGGCAACACCCAATCCGCACGGGACTCATACGAGCCACTTTGATAAGACCAAAACCGAGGATCACCCGCGCTCTGCGCGGAAATCACATAGCTGTTGTTCGTCCAGCTCTCAATCATAACCTCCGTATCACCCGTGTTCGTATAGGAAACCTGGTAAGCGGCCAGGTTTGGAAAATCATCGTAAAGGGAGATGGCGATTTCCTTTCGCAACGCAGCACCAATGCCGGTGATGATGAATCTACTCCCTTTGCCGATGCCGTCATCGAGGCGTTCTTTCTGAGACTCCTTGAAGGCAAAATCTTTCACCTCATTCCCAGAAATAACGACAAACTCGCTGGGTGAATAGCCTCCAATTTCCACTGACCGATCACGCAACTTTGCCATAACTTTACTGTGCATCTTGTTGTCAAAGAGGAGTTGAATGTTTTTGCCGTCCACGGTGACGCCAGATTTCTGGGTGCTGCATGCCTGCATGAAAAACACCAGCACACACATGGCAGCCAACACTGCAGGATTCTTGGATTTACAAAATCTAAGCATGACCTTCCTCCACGCGTTGAAAAAGCATATCTGAGGTACAAATTTCGCCATCTAAAACAAGCTTTTCTCCCACGGAAGTGGAACTGCCACGGAAAAAATTTTGTTTTCAATTTCCGTGTGGGTTCTAACGCCGTGGGCGATTTTGAACCTTAGCTTCATATCGGTATGAATTTTGGTATCGGGATTCGCTGAATTCTTACCATAAAAGACAAACTTCGTTATCATTTCCACCAGGCAGCCGGAAACGTTTCATCCGCATTAAAGCGATAAATCTTCTCGAGCCAAGATTCAGACTGTGCGAAAACGCATGGTTTCAACGCCGGCTGAGCCTGTCGAAGCCTGAGCCTGTCGAAGCCTGAGCTTGCCGAAGACGGCTTTTTGAACTTGGCACCCTTCGACAAGCTCCCTTCGACAAGCTCAGGGTGCGGCATTCTCAAGTTTTCACACAGTCTGATTCCTTCTGACAACGCAAAATGGTTACACCGCTTGGCGCAGAAATAAGCATAATCTGCGATAATCTTCGCCTCAAGGGCCTTACAGATTCTTGCAGGCAAGATTGACTATCTCTTTTGTCTTTGCGCCAATATCTTCAGTGCATTCTCGCGATAAACTTTCCTCAATACCTGATCGCTCAAACCAAAGCCATGCAAGGCCCAGTGATAGCCGAATTGCTCGGTCTCATAGAAATGCTCATCGGCGCTTTCCAAGATTCTAAACGTGATCTGATACATCTCTTTATCAAATCCCATATCGGTGCCGTAGAGTATGCGGTCCTGATACTTTTCGAAAAACTTGTGCATGTAGCGAGGTATGGGCGCGGTTTCGGCGTAACGGGCGCCAATTTCCGCGTAGAGGTTGGGATGCTGGTCGAGCAGCGCTGCGAGGATGCTCAGATCGTAACAACAATTGGCATAGTGCGAGGCGATAAAAGTGGTTTGGGGATGGCGCTTTGCCGCATTTTCCAATGTCCGCACCATCTCGGCGTGGCTGAGAATGCCCTTTTGATTATCCAGCCGCCACTCGTAAGCGTTCATCAGGCCGTCGTTGGTGGAATCCATGGGCACGTACATCCACATGGGTTCGGCAACATGGATTTGCACGGGAATCCTTAACTCGGCACATTTTTGCAGTAACGGATCCATGCGCGCATCATCGAGGTGCATGCCCCAAGCCTTGGTCGGATAGTCGTAGAACAGGCCCTTGCCCTTGTCCCCCAATTCACCCACGCCCGTGGCGCCCAATTTGATGCAACGCTCGAGCTCGGCAACGGCTGACGGGCCGAAGCCGGGCTTGTCATAACCAGTGTAATCGAAGCCGCACCAAATCTCAAAACGGCCGGGATGCTTCGAGTATAGGGCATAAATGGAATCAAAGCGCGCGCCAGTCGAATACGTCAAAATCATGGTTTTCTCGAGACCAACTTCATCCATGGTTTTTACCCATTGCGCGATTTCTTCCGCTCCCTTGGCATACGGGTGCGAATGAACATCAATGATGGGGTACTTGGCTTTTTGAATATGGGTGGCCGGTACTTTATAGAGGGATTTGGGCCGGTAGTTTTTGAGCAAAAGCTGATCAGGCGGCGTTTGAGCAAGAGTATGAGTACAAATGAAAAGGAATACGCCTGCAGCAAAAGCAACACTCGCTGTCTTCATCTTGTCTCCTGCATTCAAAAAATGAGTAAAGTCGCACTTCACCTCTATCAATTTGAGCGGACATGGCCTCCCTCCACCTGCGCGCCCGCAGGCGCAGCGCCGAACGGATCAAAGCACAGCTTCACGATAAGGTTTTTTTGATTTGTACAACTGCACTCTTGCTTGTATCTGATTCGCCAATTGGCGCTGCCCTTCTGCAACGGCCAGTTTTTGCGCTTGCTGCGCCGTTTGCACTGCCTCTTCAAACCGGCGGTTTTCAGCATATGCTGCGGCCAATGCATCCAGCGCGCCGGGTGAGCGATTTGCGGTTTTCTCACAAACCGTTTTGGCAATGCGCAGCGCTTCTTCGCCATTCCTGAATTTTGTTTCCGAGGCCGTGGCCAGCAACCAGGCCAGCTGATAAGCGAGGCGCGCATCATTGGGCGCATGGCTCAGACCCTGCCGAAACGCGCGCATCGCCTGGGCCGTATGGCCCGCGCGCTTGCAAAAAGTCCCGAGATTCAAATACGCATCCGGCAGGGTCGAGTCAAGCTGCACGACTTTCTCAACCTGCGCCATCGCCTCTTCAATTTGGCCAGTCTCGAAGAGCGCCACGCTCAAATTGTTCAGTGCTTCGACGTAACCAGGTTTGAGCACCAGCGCCTGGCGATATTGCTCGGCTGCCGCGGAGAACTTTTTCTGATATTGCAGAGCCATGCCGAGATTGTTGTACGCTTCGGCATCCGGCCGGGCGGCAAGGGCCAGTTGCAGCTCTTGCACGGCCTGATCGTAACGGCCTGCGGCCAAATGCCGGCTGGCGCGCATGCGACGCCAATACGAACTTACACCTTCAGCAATCATTTCAGCGAAGACCGGATCCGGCATCTCCATCTTTGCCGGCAGCTTCTCGGCAAGCCGCAGGCAGTGCTCGGCATTGGGCATATCGTACGAACGGCGATAGATCTCCGCCAACAAACTCTGCGCTTCTCTAAATTGCGGTGCCAGCGCGAGAGCTTGCCGTGCATACTCGCGAGCCTCCGGCAAATCATTTTTTTGCAGAGCAATTCTCGCCGCGCCCAGATAGGCATGCGGCAGTCGCGGCTGCCCGCGCAAAGCCGCTTGAAATGAGGCTTCGGCTTTTTCTAATTGTCCTGCTTCCAACAGGGCCTGGCCATAACGAACTTGCAAAGGAGTGTAGTTGGGATTCAACGAACGGCCGCGTTCGTACCATGCCAGCGCCTCGGACGAGCCGGCCTCAGATAAAGCAAAGGCGCAATAGTATGGCCAGCGAAATTCTTTTGTATCAAGCGCTGCCGCCCGCTGGAAGCAGGGAATGGATTCGCGCTGGAAGTCATGGACATAAAGATTCACACCTAATCTTCCCCAATGCCGGGCCGATTTTGGATTTCGCTCAACTTCTGTGCGTTGCAGAGTGAGCTTTTCGACCACCGGCGCTTCACTTCCGTCAAAATCAAGACGCGGTAAAGAGGAATCGATGGAGAGAAGGTGCGATCTGATTCCCCAAAATCCCACAATCAAAATCACACCTAGTCCCATGCTGACAATCAGTCCGCGTCGGCTTTGGAAAACCCCAATGTTCATTGATCGCGTCAATCAAGATCCCACGGGATGACAGTTTAGGTTTTCTGACAGATTTGAAGACTACAATGCACTGGCGTTTCGCGCAGGCAAACCTCCCAGTCGTTTCCCCAACCCCTTCTGCAGAGTGATTATCTGATCTGCGGCGGCGCCGGGAAACATCTCGACGGCACCGTCCGGCCATTGCACCAGAATTTTTTCCACCGTTGCTGCCGCGCCCAATCCAAAATGCACACGCGGTTCATTACTGTTGAGATAACTGTAGCCCGGCGAAACGCAGCGCAACACGCGAGCGCCATTGGCTTCAACAAAAATTTTCGCCCCGAAGGCGTCGCGCTTAAGAGCGGGATCCATCGCGCGCACCAGGAGCCAGTGGCCCTTGTTGGGGACGTCGTTGCGATACAAACGGGCGCAGCCTCCTTCATTCGTCACGAGCAAATCTAGGTCGCCGTCATTATCCACGTCGCCGAACGCCAGGCCGCGGCCGTTTTCGATTTGTCCACAGAAGGACGCCGCCGGTGCGCTGGCATCGCGAAATTTTCCCGCGCCCTCGTTTTCAAACATGAAATCCGGCTCCGCATAATAATCCCAATAGTCGGGGGTCTCGGTATTCTTGAGCAGCGGGCCGCGCGTCACCCGGCCATTCACCACGGCAAGGTCGAGGTCGCCATCATGATCATAATCGAAGAATCCAGTGCCAAAACCGGTGTAAGGCAGGCTGATACCGGCCAGGCGCGCCGGTGAGCTGTCATCCTGAAACATCCCGCCTCCGATATTGCGATAAAAGGTGTTGCCCTCCTCACGCAAATGCGTAATGAACAAATCCAGGTCTTCATCATTATCGATATCGCCCACAGCCACGCCCATGTTTGCCGCCGCCAAACCGAGCGCATTGACCGCCGCGCCTCGTGGCAAGGCTTCATCTTTGAAAGTGCCGTTCTTTTGGTTGATCCACAAAAAATTCGGTTCGCGATCGTTGGCGACAAAAACATCGGGCCAGCCATCGTCGTTGAAATCGGCGCTTACCACACCCAAGCCATATGAAGCCACGCTCGCAATTCTCGAGACCAGCGAAACATCGGCAAAAGTGCCATTGCCGTTGTTGTGATACAACTTGTCCGGAACCGCGGGAAAACCAGTTGGTCCGCAATAATCTGGGCGGCCGGCTCGATCGGTGCACACCACCGTGCTGTCATAAGCCAGGTAGTTGGTGACGTAGAGATCGAGAAAACCGTCGCGATCGTAATCGAAAAAAATCGCCGAGCAAGCCCAATGCGAGTTGTCGATGCCAGCAGCTTGGGTGACATTTGTAAAGGTACCATTGCCATTGTTCCGGTAGAGCACATCAGGGCCATAGTTGGTCACGTAAACGTCGGGGTGGCCGTCGTTGTCAAAGTCGCCAATGGCGCAGCCCATGCCGTAACCGGTCTCGCCCAGGCCGGAAGCCGCGGTGACCTCGAGGAATGAGCCCTCGGCTTCCTGGCGGAACAAGCGATTCGTTGCAGGTGGATGCTGCTCTCGGTGCGCACCATGGTAGCCGCTGTTGATCAAATATATGTCGAGATCGCCATCGTTGTCGTAATCCAGAAATGCGCCCCCCGAGCCGAGGCTTTCCGGCATGTAATAGCTGCCGTCAACGCCGGCTTCGTGTACAAAATTCAGTTTGACTTGATCTGTAATTTCCGTGAAGTAATCGGTACCAAGAGCTGCCGAAGCCAACTTGCGATCGGAGCAGGAAGAGTCGCAAGCCGCAAGCGAAAGCAGCCACACGAGCCCTGCGCACAGGCAGCATGTCTCTTGGGCTTTCATCTGATGACAAAGAACTTCTTCGTCAAATAACTGCGCCCGTTGCTTATGCTAACCCAGTAAATGCCCGTGTGGAGCAAGTGGCCGTTTTGATCGCGGAGATTCCACTCAAAATGGAAGAGTTGAGCAGGATGATAGGTGGAAGTTTCGAAAACGATCTCGCCCAGGATATTGTAAATGGCAATGGACTTGACCTGGGCAAATGGCGAGGTGAAGTGCACGGCGCCGTGGTTGCGCCGGCCGCCGGCAACAGCGGGATTGGGAAAGACGTGAAGTTCAGCCGCAAATGTCGCAGCCGCGGGATCGGCGGGCGAAGCCACTGCGGTCGTTGGCGGAAACAAATCCTGCCATCTTCCGCTGAGACGAACATCATCAATGCGGCCTTCAAAATCGTTGATGCTGGGAGAGGCCGGATCGCTCCGGTACCACGTCCCGATGGTCAGGGGCGAATCATTTGAAAAAAGAGGTTGATCGAATTGCAAAGTATCGACGGCCGGCGCAACCGGATCGTTCCACAGGTAGACCTTCCGCGCCTGAAAATCATAAAATGCGGCCACGAAGGTCCATTGGTTAAGTGGAATGGTGAAGCTCGAGGTCACGCGTTGCGCACGATCGTTGGTATCGCGAATGAGAAACTCCAGGTTCTTGCTTTCGGAAATACGCAGGCAGTAATTCGTGGTTTTAGGCGTGGGAAACTGATCGCCTTTGACGAGAACGAAATGCACGCGCGTGAAAGCGATGGGATAAATCCAGGCCGAAATCCCGACGCTTTCGTGGTCGAAATCAAGATCAGCGCTGTCCGCGATTTTCAAGAAATCATGAGCATCGCCGGCTTCCAAAGATAGATAGGAATTGCCTTCCCGCAACGGCGCGATATCGCCATAACTCGCCGGGCCGTGCAACGCCCCGTCGTCTTCGACAACGTCCCAGCCGGCGGTATCCAGGCCATTATTCTCGCATTGCCATCTGCCGCCTTTGCTTTGGGCAAGAAGAGCATTGCCGAGGGCGACAATCAAGCATAGGCATAATCGAGTAGTGCGTGACATAATTGCTGTGCTATGCACGACATGATGAGGCGCCTAAAGGCGCGACTACGAACGCTAGTGTTTCCCATAGTTGGGCGCTTGTTCGACGCCGATGTAGGCACCCAGCACCAGCCCGATGTCTCCGCTGCCGGGATGCACGGCGTAGATAGTCTTCTTGTGGAAAGTCAAATATCGCATCTGCGCTGACATAGCGCCTTCGTACAGTCTTTCGGTGGAACCGTCGGTATGTATCGCCAGCAAATGCGCGTCCCATGCTTCTGAAATGTAAACTGTGCCTTCGATATCGACCTCCACACCCAACGGCGGAACGTCGCTGTTGGTATAAATGATCTCGCCATTTTCCAGCCCCGCGGCGGTAATATCAAAGCGCCATACGCTGCCGGTTTCCCAAATATCCGTCACGTAGAGATGATTTTCGTAGACACGGCAGCTTTTAGGTGTGGCAAGGTCACCAGCTGCAGTGAGATTGCCACCGGCGTCGTATTTGACGATGCCTGAATCATTGGCGACGATGTACATGTCGCCGCCAGCGTCCCAATCGAAATCGATAACGTGCAACCCGTCGGTCACGACGTAGTCTTCCACCGTGCCGCCATCGGGCGACACCCGCACAATTTTGCCTTCACCTTGATTGCAAACATAAAGAAAGTTGTTTGGGCCAAAGTGAATGGAGCCGTCGACGGTAACGGGGGCGAATTCCGACTTGTCACCGGCGGGCGTAATTTTGAAAATGATGCCATCGTTGCCGGAGCCCACGTAGACATTGCCGGAATCATCCACGGCCACGCCTTTGGGCCAGGAGATGGCATCATCAATCGTCGTGAGCGTGGGCTTGAAGGCAAAACTCAACTCATTGCTCCAAAGCTCCGAGCCTTTGACCGCCACGCGCACCATCACGGTTTCATCGGAAAGATTCGGCGTTTGCACGGACAATTCGGTGGCGCTGGCAGCGAGTACCGTTCCAGTCCTATTGCCAAACTGCACGAAATTGAATGCTGGTTCGGTGTTGAAACCGCTGCCGGAAATCTTGACGACGTCTTTCAGAAATCCTTCCGGAGGATCGAGCGCGGTGATGGTGGCGGCGGGCGAACCGGTAGGATTGGGGTCGGGATTATCCGGACCGTAAACGGGATTCTCGGGCGCGTTGCAGGCCAGCGCCATCAGCACGCCGGCGCACGCCCAGGACAGCAAGATTGTTTTATCTTTCATGAGGGCTCTCCTCTTTGATTTACGATTGGCGATTTGCGATTGACGATTAGCGACTTAAGATGCCGATGAGTCATTCGTAAATCGACAGTCGCTAATCGCCAATCGTAAATTGCCGGTGAATGTTCAGCTCATTTACAACGGCGTATGCGCCAATCAATACTGCGAATCGTCAAAAACCAAAATCAAAGGAGAACATGTGCACGGCATCGAAATTCTTGAACGCCAGATAACTGTAATCCAAGCCGACCGCGAGATTACTGACATTCACACGCGCGCCGCCGCCCAGGGTAAAGTCTTCTTCGTCGTAATTGGTTTTGTAGCCACCGCGCAGGAAGAGGGTTTTCTTGAATTGGTATTCCATGCCGAAGTGCAGGCGCTCGGAGAAATCACGCGGGTGAATGGCATCCGCCGATACCGTGACGCCGTGGTTCTCGCTGGCGAGCGAGGGAAACAACTGCAGCACGTCCATGGCGGCGCCGAATTTGAAGTTGAGCGGCAACGGGAACGATTCAAATCGATATTCCTTCTCTTCTGAAATATTTTGGATGGTCATCGCGATGCGGAAATCTTTGAAGCCGGTGTAGAAAATCGTGCCGAAATCAAAGGCCACAACGTTCATTTCGGCAGTGAACTCCTGCGGGCCGGCAAAAGAGCCCTCCTGAGCACTGCCGAGATTCTCATGAATGAACTTCAAGTTGCCGCCGAAGGAAAATTTGTCGGAAACTTGGCGGGCATAGCTGAGGCCAAACAGCCAGCTCTCCGGAGAAAAGGTCCCGGTCTGTTCATAGAGCCCGGCGCCGCCGGTGAAACGTGTGCCATTGAGCGTGCCCCAATCCACGGCCATCACGTGCACGCCGAAGATGCCGAGGTGAGTGAGCTGGTAAGAGGCGGAGGCGGCATTGACATTGATGTCCGCAATCCAGCGGGTCTGGTTGAGAAAAACATGGGCGCCTTCCACTTGCGCCAGGCCGGCAGGATTCCAAAACACAGCACCGGCGTCGGAAGCCATGGCGGTGTACGCGCCGCCCAGCGCCGAGGCGCGCGCACCCACCGGCAGGGATACCCATTTCATGCCGGTCTGCGCAATTTTATCGACGCCCTGGCCGAACGCCGGTAAGGTCACGAACAGCAAGGCCAGGACCATGAGATTCATTTTGTAAATGGCTTTCATGCGTGCCTCCCGAGAGGGATGTTTTACGATTGAAGGAACTCGACGTTTGGCGCCTAAAGGCGTTACTACAAACGCGAGCCTACCTCACGATGACGAATTTGTGAATGCTTCCACCGAGGGCTTCGTGATTTAGGTTCTGCGCGCTTTCGACCTGCAAAATGTAAACGCCGCTCGCGACATACTGATTGGAAGCAGTGATTAAATCCCATTGATCGTCGGCGCTGCCGCTTTGGTGCTCTATGGTCTTGATCAAATCGCCGGTGACGGTGTATATGCGCAGCGTGCAATACGGAGGAAGATTGACAAACAAAATCGTGTTGGCGCGCTGACCGCTGAAGTTGAAGTCACCGGCGCCGGACAGAAACGGGTTCGGCACGATAAGCACATTCGCCGCGGTTTCCTTTCCAGGCTCAAAAGCAATCGCCGCCAGCTCGGAACGGTTCGCGTATCTCGAGCTTTCCAAGCCCTGGTTGTCCATGGCGGTGACGGCGTAGTGATACGCTTCGCCGCGAATCACGTCGTTGTCCGTGTACGTGGTTTGTGCCGCGGGCACTTCGGCGATGCGTTCCCATTGCAGGTGAGTGCCCTCCGCATTCAACTCACTGTCTTCATCGACCAGAAAGTTGCCACGTTTGCGATAGATGCGATAGCCGGTCAAATCCGGCACCCCCGTGTCAAAATCGCCGGTTTGTGACAGATTTTCCCAATCCAGATCAATGCGGTTAGGGCCCGAAGTCACGGTCAAATCCGGCGCCGGCAGAGGGTCGGGAATGTTGAGTTGTTGATTCCAGGCCCAGAGCGCGCGATCCATTGTTTGGAACAGAGAATCTTTACCGGTCGCAAGCAGGGCATTTTTCGCCGCGTCATCAAAGGTCGCACCCGCCTCACCGCGATACCACGCGCGCCACTCCAGGCCTTTTTCGATGGCGAGCTGGCGTGATATGCCGTTGACGCCAAGAGCATAGACAATCACGACCGAATCGCCCAGCGACAAGTTGTACGGTCCGAACGCCTGAAAGGGAAAATCGCCCTCCTGCGCGCTCGGATCCCCAGGCCAGCCCGCTTGTTCTTCCACGGTTTGCCGGGTACTCGAAGCGGCCCAGTCCCACTCCGTGGCAAAGCCCGGGAAATCGGAATCCCAAACATTATAGATACTCATGTTTCCAATGATGGAAAGGGGCTGGGTGATATCGTCCGCGCGGTCATCGGGCGCTTTATCCGCATGCAAAGCAGCGTAGCCCGCGTAGGCGCTCGACACGAATTCGGCCGAGGGCAAGTCGGTTGTTCCGCCTTCGCCAATGGCATAGCGCGGATCACCGGTATCGTCGAACACCGGCCCCCCGGTTTCAAATTCCGTAATCTCTGGATGATCACCATCCCAGCCGTAAGAAATGGACAAGGTTCTGCCGCCGGGCACGAGCTGCGAGGTGTATGTTTCGAAGTTGGCCCAATCATCCTTGCCTTCTTCATACCAGCGCGCGTAAGTCATCCACGTGCCGGCTGCGGTTTGAAAGTTATAGCCGAAAACAATGTAAACATCCTGGAGCGTCTGATTCGTATCGGTCTCGGGCTCGGGATCCTGATCCCAATCAAATGTGCACAGGTAGCGGTTGTAAAAAATGACGTAGTCATCATGATTGGGATTCGAAAACGAATAGGAGCGCTTCAGCACGTCGAGTCCGGGCACGGCTTTGTAGCGCAGCTCGATCATCATATCCGCCGGCAGCGCGGGATCGATTTCGCCGTTGAAAGTGCGTGAAGAGACTTGCAGCTCGCCGTTGGCGTAGACCAAAACTTCGGGCGGCTGGTGGCGCCGGACTTCGCGAATGCCATAGGGCGCGCTGGCGTTGTAGGAAACCGGGCCGCTCAAAAAAGATTCTTTCGAATGGGTCGCGCCGTTTTCATCGACCCAAGACCCGACGCTGTGGCCGTTGTTTTGAAAAACCACGTTCCCGTAGCGGAACTGATCCTGCGGCCATTCTCCGGTCGGTTCAACATCATTGGTATTGATGTTGTCCGAGGCTTCGATCCGCATTTTGAGATCGCCGAGATTGTGCGTGCGGCTTTGCGCCAGCAGAGCCGTGGCGGATAAGGCGGCGATTCCAAGCCATACCCGCAGCCAAAAAAACACCGGGTTTTTGGGAGGGGCAAAGAGCTTTGGCATAATCATCCTCCGTGCGTGTCTCGTATGTCTGAACTTCGTGATTTTCCGGGAGCGCAATACTTCCGTTTTGCAAGCGCAAGCAAGATCTGCACAGCCCGAGTATTGCTCTCGCTTATAATTCAAATCGCAGTCCAAAAAAATACTCGCGCGGATTCACGAATTGCGACCACGTGTTCCAGCCGAGCTCGATATAGGGTTTGTCATGCTCGCCCAGCTTGTCATTGCCCTGCTGCGCGCCCTGTTCATGCGGGAAATGCAGAGAGTCAATGTACTGGTTGTAATTGAACGGATTCGGAAATCCCTTGTTGTCGAACAAATTGTTGACTTGCAGATACAACCCGAGCCGGTTCAGGGCGCCGAATTGGAAGCGTTTCTCCAGCAGGATGTCGGTGTTGGCATAATCGATCACCCCAACGTAAACCTGTTCCTTGAGCGGGGCATCCGAGTTCAACAGCGCTTCGCCGCCGTCGGACCACGCTTGCAGCAGATTGAACCGCCAGTCGCCCAGCACATTGAGCCCTGCCACCCGGGGGCCAAAGTCCGCCGGCGTTTTAAACGTGAGGTTGGCGGTCACGGAAGGCACGCCCTTTTGCTTGATTTGGGTGGCGGATTCTCTTTGGCGGGCTGCCAGTTGGCGGTCTTCATAAATGTAACGAAAGCCGGTCAAGCCTTCGCTTCTGGAGAGATATTCCAGCGAAGCCCAACCCTGCCACCAGCGGCCAAAGCGTTTTTCCAGCTTGAGCTCAAGACCGCGTATATCGGCATAGCTGTTATTGGCGTAGGTCGCCACATCGTTTTCACTATCAATAGAAACGATATTTTGGGGGCTGAGTTGATCCGATACATCCTTGTAATAACCCGTCAAACGCACGAGGAAGTCCTTGCTAATCCCCTGTTCCAAGCCCACCTCATAAGCGATGGTGCGCGGCCAGCCGGCTTGAATGTTCGGAATGTCTGCGCCACTGCCCGTGGAATTAGGCCGTGTAAGAAAAAGCTGATCGGTCACCAGCGGTTGCAGAAAGTGGCCGTAATTGAAGAAGATCTTGCTGGTGGTGGTAATCGGGTGCGAGATGCCCACCCGCGGGCTAAGGTACAGCTTGTAGGAACTCCCCGAAGTCGTCAAGCCGGCAAAACTGTTGTTATCGGCGCGATAGGTATCCAACGTGTAAGGATTGTTGGCAAAAATGAACGCCGGATCGAGATTGAATGGTGAGGTGCGCGTGCTGTAATAATCCAAACGCAACCCGACATTGGCAATCATACCTTCGAACTCAAGCTTGTCTTGCACATAAGTGGCGAGCTTGATAGGGGTTTCATCGTAATACCACCACAGCCAAGGCGCTTCGGTTTGCGGCGTGGTGGTCGCGCCGTGGTTAATCTCGCGGCGTTCGTGAAAATCGAGATATTCGAACGCAATCCCCATTTTGACTTCATTATGCTTGTTGACTTGTGAGACCAAATCACCGCTGAGGCTGACGCCCCAATAATGAGAGTGATCCTGGCCACGGCCGCCGCCGGACATCAGAAAATCACCCAGGATATCGTACTGCTCGGTAATGCCGCCCCCGAGCGCGCTGCCCACGTAGCCGAACGGCTGCTCATCAAACCAGTGGTTGCCAATTTGCTTGATGCCGGTGGTGTCGCGCAGGCCGATGGGTTCCTGCCGGGTTTGAAAATTGGTGTACTCCAGGCGCAAATCGTAAAAGGTTTTGGGATTCAAAACGTGATTCAACGAGAGGCCGCCGCGATATTGCCGCGTTTCAATCGGATTGAAATTCGCATCGTGCCAGATGTAGCGCCAGAAAAAAGCGTCGCGCGCGTACTCCGCCCCTTCACGCGTGCCGGTAATCATGCCGTTGGTGTCGTCA
Source organism: bacterium (assembly GCA_044869275.1). Lineage (GTDB taxonomy): Bacteria > Zhuqueibacterota > Zhuqueibacteria > Zhuqueibacterales > Zhuqueibacteraceae > JBIOXB01. The sequence goes on along the minus strand of JBIOXB010000142.1, from coordinate 22,062 downwards.
TAAATCGAGCCGTCCACGCCTTTGACCAAAATGTAGGAATTATTCAAAGTGACTTTCATGACGGGGGACAGCTGCTTGGTCAACTTGAGCAAAGTGGAGCTGGCGATGGAGTTGTTGCGGCTGAAGGGATAAACGAGCTGGAGGTCTTCGTAGCGTTGCGACAACAGAAACGAGACCGAAGTCAAAGGCACGCGCCCGCCGAGCGAAAAATCTCCGATGAAATCCGGCTCGTTCGCGTACTCGCGATTGCGGTGCTGCCATTTCCAAATTTCGAGCAGTTCTTGCGGTGTGGCGTCATTGTTGGGATCAGTGTCGGCCAGAAACTGGCGCGCCACTTCATTCCAACCCACGAAAGTGAAAGGAAAGCTCCCTTGATCCACCATCTCCTGGGTCACACCGGAGAAAGCTTCAGTCCCGGCAAATACCTGCCAAAAGGGACCTGCGGTGCTGAACGGGCTGGGACCGTAGTGTTTGCGATCCGGCGTCCGAATCTTGCCATCGAAGCTGAAGGTGTAGCGCTCGAGGCTGCCTTCTTTCGTGATCACGTTCACCAATCCCGAACGAATATTGCCGAATTCGGCATTGAATCCACCGGTGAGAATTTCGACTTCCTGAATGGCGGTCAAACTGAGATTGGTCATCGGCTGTTGCGTTCTTTCGTTGCGCGTGGAAAGCCCGTCAATGACGATGTCAGTTTCGTTGAGCTGGCCGCCGCGCACCACCAGACCCGTGCCTTCGGTCGAAGCCGCCAAGGTGACGCCGACTTCAGCGGAAAGAATCTCTTCGAAATTGTCCAGCGGCCGGCTTTGAATCGCCTCCGCCGTGACGATGTTTTGGCTCGAAGAGATGTCCAATTGCACGACGGGCCGCGTGGCTTCCACCACCACGGTCTCGGCTTGCAGTGCTTCCTGCGACAGGGCAAAATTGATGGTCGTGGTTTGATTAATGCTGACCTTTGCCCTTTCCTGAATCAATGTGGCGTAGCCCAGCATCGTCGCTTTGACCGTAAACACGCCAGGGGGAAGATTGAGTATGACGTAGTAGCCTTCTTTATCCGCTGCCGCGCCAAAGTTTGTGCCTTGGACGAGTACATTGGCACCGACCAGAGGCTCTTTGGTAGTGTTGTCAATGACGCGGCCCGTAATCTTGCCCGTGCTAGCGGCCGGGAGGTCACGCACGAATGCTGCCATCAGCAAGAGGGACAAAGCGCAACACGCAAACTTGCTCTCGCGGAATTTCATGTTCGCTCCTCCTATAAATTCAAAACGATTTACGATAAGATGAGCTAATCATTTGAGTGTGTAGCATTCTGGCAGGCGTGCCTCCAAATATCACTCCCGCGAAAGCGGGAGTCCATGCTTTGCAAACTGTCTGGATGCCCGCTTCCGCGGGCATGACAACAAGAGATCGCTTCGCCAGTCAAACGCAACACATTCAAATGATTCAACGAGCTTTATTGACCAATGACCATTCCATCCATGCTGATCAAGCTCAATTCCTAAAATCCTCCGCCCAATTCGGGTTGTTGTATTCATCCATGTGATTGGAATGCACCAATACGTAATGCCCGTCGCCGATGCGATCGACGAAGACGAATTCCCGTTTACCCTCCAGGGCGTAAGTCCAAATCTCCACCGGTCGATTAATGCGCGGGCTGGCCGCCTCGCGTACCACTTCCATGGGCGGGCCGTATCTGAGGTATATTTTTGCCATATCACCATTCAACTTGTCCGCGAATTTACTCTCACAATAAGCAACGCGCCGGAAGTATTCGATCATGAACTCATTATCAGGCGTCGCCGGCGTCGGATCCTTCGCTTTCCAAAACTCCAGCAGGAACTTCTGCTTGCCTTCTGCCGAAAGCTGCCAATAGAGCTGTTGCTCCTGCGTGGTGGCGAGATATTTAATCTGATCATAGTATTTTTGCACGTCCGCAGCCGACATGGGAATGATGACGGCGGTCTCACCTTGGTTCACACCGCAGGCAAAATCGATCTCCGCGTCACATGAGGCAGGCGTGGCCAAATCGGTCACTCGTACAGTCAAGCGCTGCCGCCCCGCCGCCAATTTCGCCAACGGAATCCGTTCCACGCGCGCGCCACGACCTCCAGCTTTGGCGGTGTTTGTTCGGCTCGTGGAAAAGATTTCCTGTTTACGCGCATCGTGAACCACGAGGCTGAGCTGATAGGCAGCAGGTGTTTGCGAATCGTAGAAGAGATTGTTGATCTCAAAATACACGAACAGTTGTGACAAAGAATCTTCCGCCAAGAACACGCGCGCGGGGTTGGGGACGACAATCAGTCCGCCCTTTTCAAAATTGCTTTGGCCCTGCGCTTTCTGAATTTGAGTCGATAGCAGCAGATCACTCAGGGAAAGCTGGGACTCAAATTTTCTCACTACAAATGGTCTCCTCAAAGTGCCGGCTTGAGCGGTAACCGAATCGCGCATGGCAAGCTCCAAACTGGCGTCACCGGGCGCCAGCTCGAATTTCTTGAGGTCGACAAAGGCATAGTCTTGTTCCGTACGCTCGCGGGTGAGCATGAGGGTTTTGCGCTCATGAATGTCAGCCAGACGCTCGCCCTCATTCGAATTCAACTTCAAGTCAATGAAAAGCACGGCTGCCTGATTACGGGAAGCGGGCGCGTATAATTGTTTAAGATCGATGGTGTAACAAATTTCCGCCCGCGTTTTGCCGCCGGCGCCTTCAAATTGATAAATGTCCGCATAAAAGGTCAAAGCACCTGAGCTGCGGGCGGGAAGCGCAAACTCATCATCGCCGGGCAGGCAGACGTCGGGCGAGAAGATGACAATCAAATAACCTAACAAGGCGAAGAGCAGGGCGCGGCTGGCCCTGGCTTTGAGAGTTGCGCTTCTCATATCATTGTTTGTAGTTGTGCCTTGGGGCACGGTGTTTCGCAAAAAAATTCAAAATCCAAAGTTCAAAACTCAAAGCCAATCTTGGATTTTGTATTTTGTCCCGAATAAGTCGGGATGGGTTTCCGGCTTGTCTGGCTAAGCCTTTTGCGCCAGCATTTCCGGCGCCTTCTCCGGCTCGCCTTCGATAGACATCAAAAAAGTCGCGATCACTGCCAGCACCATGCCGGTGATGATAATGCCATGTGGCATGACACGATGAATAAGCAGCGAAAGGATGACCGTGATCACCGGCGCGATGGCGTTGGTCATCGGGCTGACGATGATCGCCTTGCCGTAGCGAAAGGCATAGACCAGGGTCAAAGCGCCGACGGAATTCAAGACTTGAATCAAAGCCGCCAGATATGGGCCGTTCAGGCCCCAGTTCACCGGCTGGGAAAAGTCGGTCATCAAGACGGCTAAAGGAATCAACAGAATGCCCGTCAGCATCATATAGAAAAAAATGCTCTCGGCCTTCATCGTGGTGTTCGCCAGCCTCATGAAATAGGCTTGCACGCCCCAGGCCGCGAACACCAGCAAAGCCAGGGCGACCCAAAAAATGCCATCGTTGCCGGTGTTACTCGGGTCTTGATAGGACAGCAAAGGAATCGCGAACAACGCCAAAGCAATACCCGCCCAGCCCGGCTTGGTGGCGCGCTCTTTCAATAAGAAGTAAGCCATGAGAATCGTCAAAACCGGAGACAAAGAGATGATCGGAAACACGAGATAAGCCGGTCCCATGCGCAGCGCTTGAAACAGAATCAATTGTCCGCCCGCACCCGTGAAACCGATGAGCGCGCCCAACCAGAGGGAGCGGGCATCAAAATCCAGCTTCCAATTAATGTGTCGCAAAGCCACCAGTGCCGGCGGAATCATGGTTAAAGCCCACACGCAGTAACCCAGTGTTGCCGGGAAACCCGCCTTCTCCGGCAGCTCGATCAGCGCACCCCACAGGCCCCAAAATGAGGTCGTTACCAGGGCATAGATCAACCACAATTTGGGTTTCACATTTCTCTCCCGTTCGTCGCCCACTCGCGGTTTCTTGTGGCTTCATGGTAAATCTTCAATACCTCTTGAATCTTGTGATGAATCAAGTCTTCCGGCTTGTTCATGATACGGCCCTCTTGCACCGCGGCATATTGCACCGGCAGATACTGGCTCAACAACCCAGGCGGCGCAGGGTTCGCGGAAAAATTCGCCACCAGTATCTGCAGGGAGGTCACGACCTCCGGCTCGTTCCAATAATATCGAATACGATCGCTGTAGCTGTATTTACGCGCGAAGGCGAGTTCAACCTCGTCGCCATGATAGTGCTTGTGCCAGTGCTGCGGCTTGGCGCACATGACTTGCTCTAAAACCTCGTGCAGCCGTGAAAGCTTGACCGCCTTTTTAGGCGCAAGCCACTCTTCTTCCATGCGCGCCAGCGCGAAGGCGGCTTCGCGCAAGGCAAACGTCAGCCACGGTCCGACTTTGAGAATGGCGAAATGATCTTCCACCAATTCGCGCAAGGCCTCCGGCCTTTGATAGTCGGTGGAATGGGCCTCATAAACCAAATGATCGTAGTGCTCGAGGAATTTCGCCAGGCCGGCGGCTTCGCGGCGGCGATAAGGAATGACGGTATCGTCGCCGAACTCGACGCCGGGTTGAACCACCACGGCGATGACCCTTTGCCATGCCTCGTGCAAGTTCAAAGTAAAAAAAGCCTGTTGTGTGGCTACGATCGTTTGTCTGGCGTCCTGCGCGCGGGTGGGAAGAATGCGCTCGAGTTTTTCCTTGGCGCCGCCCGGAGGCGGAACTTCGGTGCCGATGACGTAAACCGGTGGAGGGGAATCGGAAGGGCGATCAGCGTGTGCAGCTTCACAAACCTTGCAGAGCTGAGCGGCTCTTTCAACGGCCAGTTCCATGGGCAGTCCGCCTTGTTCATCGCAAGGATCATCGGCGCAACGCATGCTGGTATCAAGATGAATTTTTTTGAAGCCCGCGGCAACGTAAGCCCGAACCTGCTCGCGGGCATGGGTCATGGCGATCTTCGCGCTCTCTTCTCGCCACGCCTGGGGTCCCAAGTGATCTCCTCCCAATATCACTTGCTGGAAGGGGAGCTTCACTTTTGCCGCGATTTCTTGCGCGTATGCTACAAAAGCTTTCGGCGTCATGCCCGTATATCCGCCGAATTGGTTCACTTGGTTCGAAGTGGCCTCGATCAGCACCGGCGCGCGGTCGGCCCGAGCCTGCAACATGGCCGCTTCCAGCACAAAATGATGGGCTGAACAAATCGAACACAGGCCGATCCCCCTCTGCTTGTGCGCGTTCACAAGCTGCAAGAGCGGATTGTGCATACAAGGATCAGTTTTGATGGACCAACTCATCCGGTGAATTTAAACCATCACAACGAGTCCTCGCGGTAACCGAAATAGTCCTTGAAATACCGAAGAATCTGATCTGGATTCGAGAAGGCTGCTGTACCGCCGGCTTGGGTAACCGATAATGCGCCGCACATGTTGCCAAATTCCAAGCATTGGCGCAAATCCCCGCCGCGCAGCCATTTAAAAACGAACCCCGCGTCAAAGCTGTCTCCTGCACCCACGGCATCCACTGGTTTTACCTCAAATCCTTTGGCTTTTATGGTGGTACCGCGTTGCTTGGCAACGGCCCCGTTTTTGCCGCGCTTGATGACGACCGTGTTGGCATGCTGCGCCAAGGTTTCCAAGGCCGCTTCAATCGTGTCGTCACGCGCGATGCGCAGTGCTTCCTCTTCATTGGGCAGAAAGACGTCCACGTGCGGCAAAACCTCGAACAAGGCGCGATCCCACTGTTCGTCAGGATCCCAATTCGTATCGAGAGAAGTTGATAACCCCAGTGCTTTCGCATGCTTAAAAAGTCTGGCGCAATCCGGCTTGAGCCCGCTTTGCAAAAAGTAAGAAGAGAGATGCAGATGCCGCGCCGTTTGCGCATACTCCCAGTCGATGTCCTCCAGCCGCAAATTGTCCATCGCGCCTTTGTAAGTTAGCATGGCGCGATCCCGCGCGTCATTGATGACTACGGTCGCGCCCGTGCCGATTTTTTGCTGCACGATGATCCGTTCAACTGCCACGCCGCGGCGCTGCAAGCTGGAAATGACCAAATCACCGAAGGCATCTTCACCGAGCTTGCCGATGAACCCGGCGCGTGCGCCCAAAGCGGAAAGATTGCTGGCAAAAATCGCTGAGGAGCTGCCCAGGGTCAACGTCATAGCGCCCGCAATTTTCTCCTTGCCAAGCTCCGGCAATCCCTGAATTTGATCCAAGATCAAATCGACATTGAGCTCGCCCACGACGACGACGTCCAGTTGCTTCAAAGTGTCACCACCTGCGACAAGTTTCGCGGCGCATCGGGATTTAAATTCTTGGCAAGCGCACGATGATAACCGAGCAATTGCAGCAGGGAGATCGCCAACAGAAGCCGCCCCTCTTCCGGTATTTCGTCGCCCAATTCAATCAAGTGATCGGCGTGCGCAGCCATGGTACCATCGGCGTGAGCACAAAAAACCACGGTGTGCGCGCCGAGTTTTTTCATGTCCACCAGCACCCGCGTCTCATGCTCGCGGCCCGCATCGCTGATGAAGAGGGTTATGAGACTGTTTTTTCCTGCGAGGCTCATGGGGCCATGGCGGTATTCCAGCGTGTGATAGGCTTCGGAATAACTCAATGACATTTCCTTCATTTTGAGCATGGCTTCGTTGGCGGCCCCATAGAAGATGCCCTGGCCCAAAAAGACAAAATGATCAAACGTGGAATTATTGCCCAGAGTCTGCATGGCAGCCGTTTGCTCCGCAAGCACTTTTTCGCCGCGGCTGGAAAGCGACGTCATCTGTTCCAACCAGCCCTGTTTGGAAGCCGACCGCGCCGACGCCAACAAGAGCGCAAGCAGTTGTGCAGTGAAAGATCGTGTCATGACCACGCTCTTTTCCCGTGCCTCTGGCAAAATCATGGACCAATTACTTTCACGGGCCAGAGGGCTTTCGCCATTACAGGTGAGACCAACTACCGGTATGCCCAGTTTCTGACGCAGGAGTGCAACTGCCCACAAGGTTTCTGTGGTGGTACCGGAACGAGAGATGGCCACAGCCAGTGGTTTTTCAGAGGGGGTGATGGCAGTCAGGGAAGAAAGGAAAACTTCTGAAGCGGGAATGGCTCGGCTAGGACAGCCCGACAGGCGTTGAACGGCCGTGGCGGCGCTTTGCGCGAGGTAGAATGAAGTTCCACAGCCCACGAAGAGCAGCGAGCTTCTTTTGTGCTCCTCCGGAGGTAGCTGCCAACGTTCCTGCTCTGCGCGCAGGAAGGTCTTCTGCCAAGTTTCGGGCTGGCTCAGAATCTCACGTAAGGTATCGGAAGACATAACGCTCCCATCGAAAAACCGAATTTCGACTCACGCCATGATGACTTCCACACCAACTGCTTGCAGATGCTCCAAATCCGTTTTCGGAATGCTCCTATCAGTTACGACTTTATGAATGCGTTTGGTTTCGCAAATCAGACACATGCTGCGCCGGCCGAACTTCGAGGCATCCGCCACGACAATGACCTCACGCGCCATGTCGATCATCACCCGGTTGACACGCGCTTCATGCAAATTGGGCGTGGTCAATCCGGAATGCACATCAAAAGCATCCACTCCCAGAAAAAGCTTGCTGGCAAAATGTTCGCGCAACAATTCTTCGGTGTGCGGCCCCACAATTGAAAGCGACGCGCGTCGCACTGAGCCGCCGCTGACGATAACCTCCAGGCCCGGAACCGTGCTCAACTCTCCCGCAATGGGCAGGGAATTGGTGATGATCGTCAGATTGCGCTTGGACTTGAGGCGTTTCGCCAGCTCCCACGTGGTCGAACCGGAGTCGATAGTAATCACTTCTCCGTCGTCGACCATGGCCGCGGCTACCTCAGCGATGCGCTCCTTTTCATTCTGATGCTTTTTGGCTTTTTCATAGAGCGGAATATCATGAACGAGCAGATCCGATTTGACCGCGCCCCCGTGCGTGCGCACGAGCATCCCCTTTTGGCTTAATTGCTCGAGATCATTGCGAACAGTGACTTCCGAGACCTGCAAGAGATCACTCAGTTCAGTGACCACGACTTTGCCATTGGAATGAAGATTCTTTAGAATCAAGGCTTGACGCTCAACCGAACTCGCCATCTTACTTACGAAATCTTTCGTTTACTTATTTTAAGTTGCGATTAAAGCTATCGAAATTTTTTACATTGTCAAGTATTTTTTTCGATTTTTTGACTTTTTCATATCCTGGGTTCTTGAATGAATGAACGAGTGAATTTAACGCCCTTGACGAGTCCAACATCCACGTCTTGAATTTCTCCTGCGACACCTTCCTCGTATTGTATGTTCTGAGATATTCCTGATGCGCTTCATCCTCGGGATAAGACTCGTCCTCTCCATAAGGATAGCGCGACATGCCATGAAACGGCAGCGGCTCCACGGTTTTGCCATGTGCGGTATTGAGATCACCGTCTTTGAGCCAGCCGTCGCAATAGATGAGAAAGTCACGAACCCATCCAGGCTCCGGCGGCAGAGTCGCAGAGGCATCAAACCCCACGGTCACCTCGTCACCCGAGTTGAAGATCACGTACTTGTCGTCCGCTTCCAATAGCAAAGGAAGCACGTCGCCGTAACGGGTATAAAATCCTTCCAGATCTCGCCACTTCGGCTCCGTTGCTACCTCCTGGTAATCAAACCAATGGGGGCCATGAGGCCCGCCTTTGCGATACACTTTTGAGAAGCCGCGATAATGAAGATTCGTAGAAATCGGCTGGAGAACGGTTTTGCGGACAGGGGCTGGCGCCGGGTCGATCGCGAAGAAAATATGGCCCCAATAGATTTGCATGTTGGTGCGGATTCGCACCCGATAGTCACGGATCAAAAATTTGTCAGTGAGATCGACGATAACCATTTTGTTCTTGCCCATCGGGAACCCCAAGTTTTCAATAACCGTCTGCCATTGGCCGCGGCGATTCATCACCTGCAAAAATGGCGAGATCACTTTGGTTTGGCCGGATTGCGAGATCGCCACATTGATGCTGGCATCGGTCGGAAAGAGCCAGCCGTTCAAAAACAGAACAATTTTATCAGCGCGTGCGGGATCGCCCAAATCAAGAATGAGATCGTGCATCTCCGTGATGCCTTGGTATCTGGTCGGTCGAAGATTCGAGACGTGGAGGCTGTCATGACGGCTGATGAATGAAAGAAGATCGTTGCCGCGCTCGTCGGCGGCAGAGACGGGCAAATGCTTTGCGGCGACGGTGTGGATCTGCAGCGGCGGATACGGCGGCCCGGCAAATTTTTCATCAATATAAATGTCCACCGTGTCAGGGTGATCTATTGCGATGAGCTTGACTTCATCCAGGTAAGGCGTTTCCCAGAGCTCTTCGGTAATTTGAAGCGTATACACGCCTTCTTTTGCTTTCAACAAATTGCCGGGAATTTTCAGATACTCTTGCGTGGAGCTCGAAAACGCATAGGTCGTCGCGCCGGCCATGATGCCCAGCGGCATGCCGATGGCGCTGCGCCAAAAAATGTCTGTGGCAAAAACATACTTTTCGCCGTCCCAGGTGTAAAGAAAGGGGCAGGAGCCTTTCAGTGTCTGCTTTTCGACAATATCTTGATCGCTGGCGAGGTGGAAAGAACTTTGAGGAACACCATTAGGCCACTGCACGCGCACCACCTCGGCCTTTGAAAATTGGCCGAGGCCAAAATGCGATACCGGCTCTGCGACCACGCGCATTTGATAAAGACTGCCGGCCGCGACTTCCACCTTTGCGCCGACGCCAAAGTAACTATTTTTGCTGCTACCGGTGCGGAGGCCGACCAATTGCACGTTGAGATAATGATTGGCGTTGCCGCCGTCATTACGCCAAAGGCGCACGCCACCATTCAAACCGGCAACGAAAATATCCACGTCGCCGTCGTTATCGTAGTCCGCGGGCGCGATTCTTCGGGCCGCAGCAGAATTCTCCGGCAAAAGCGCAGAAGCATCTTGAAATTTGCCCGCGCCGTCATTGTGAAAGAGCCAAACGCCGCGGCCGGCGGCTTTGCCGGCGATCAAAAGATCGAGGAAACCATCGTTGTCAAAGTCAAAGAACGCGGCGTCCAGGCCGATCACCGCGCGGAGAGCTTCCATCATTTCTTGAGAGCCCACATCCTTTTCAAATTTGCCTTGGCCCTGATTGCGGTACAAGTCGAAGCGTCCAGGGTCGCGGCCGGTGACCAATAAATCCAAACCGCCGTTGTTATCATAATCTCCAGCAGCGACTGCAACCGCCCCGCTGCTGCCGGCGAGGCCGCTTACGGCAGTGACGTTTTGAAACTGGCCTTGCCGCAAATTGGTGTAGAGAATATTGCCGACGTTTTCATTGGCGACGAAAAGATCGAGGTCGCCGTCATCGTCAAAGTCGCCAAATTCAATCTCACGGCTTTTGAGGTTTTTGCCGGCGAGGTTCATTTTCCCGGCCAACTCCGTGAAAGCTCCGTCGCCGTTGTTGCGATAGAGCCGGTTGGCGCTGGCGTTGGCGAGAAACAAATCCAAATCGCCTTCGTGATCCAAATCGACGAAACGCGCCGCATAGCCGAAGTCGCCGTCACCGACTCCGGCAATTTTAGTCACGTCACCAAATTTGCTGTTGCCAAGATTGCGATACAAGATATTCGGGCCGTCGTTGATGATATACAGATCGAGATGGCCGTCATTGTCGTAGTCCGAAAAAATCGCCGCCGTCGCTTTGGCGACATGCGTGATGCCCGCGGCAACAGACATTTCAATAAATTTTCCAGAATCATTCTTAAAGAGAAAAGGTCGGCTTCGGTTTTTGTCCGGTTCCCAATTGCCGACGTAAAGATCCTGATCACCGTCGCCGTCGAAATCCGCCACGGCGATATGCGTGCCAGGCTCTGAGGCCGGCGCAGATTCACTCGCACTGCTATTCATCACCTGCAAGCCAACGGCGGAAGTCACCTCCGTGAAACGCATGGCAGCCGGCACTGCTCTTTGCTTTTGCAGTTGCGTCGAAATATTTTGGCTAAAGTTGAAAATGGGAATACCGATCAACGGGCCGCTGGGACCGCGCAGCTCCTGAATACCGGCCTGATAAAGCGGAATCGATTTGAGCAGATTGTGAAAAATTCGCACCGGCATGAACGCGGCTTCGGCTTGATTTGCCCGCGCGCCGGTCAAAGCCTTATCATAAAACTCGACCGCATCGGCGGACAATTCCGGTATTTGCTGGCGTAGTTCCTCAAGATGCTTCACTGCTTCGCCGGTCTTGCCATTGCCCAACAGGGTTTCGATGAGTTGAAGGCGAACGACGATATTTGCCGGTGCCAACAGCACCAGTTTATTCAAAAGCGATTCGGCGCGTCGTGTGGTGTTTTCCTGGTTGGATCTGAGATAAAGCGCGGTGAGATTGTAGAGCGTTCTGGTATGATCGGGAGAGGTTTTGAGCGTCTGCTCCAGCTCCTGCTGTGCCTCGTTCTCGCGGTTGGCCATCTCGTACACATTGGCCAACAACAAGCGAATATCGGGATTGTCCGGTGAGATTGCCAACGCTTTTTTAATCCAGCCCTCGGCCTCGGGGTATTGGCTTTCTCGAAAGTAAATTAGGCCGAGATTGGCGTACCCCAATGCTTCCTTCGGCGCGAGCGCAATGACTTTGCGGAACTCGGTCTCGGCGTCTTGGAGCTGGTTCTCCTCCAAATACGCCAAACCCAGGGTGCGCGCGGCAATGATTTGCGTCAGCGTTTGCTTGTCTAAGACTTTTCGCCTTTCACAGCCATTGGCAAGCAGAGCCAATACATTTATGAAAACAAGAACTCGCAGGCTCGTCATTGACTTTTTCTCATTTGCTTCAGCAAGGTCGACAGCTTCTCGTATCTTGCCCGCATCTGTTCTGATATACTTGATTCATTCAGATCGGCTAAATCACTGCAGCAATCCTGAAACAGCGTCTGGCGCTTTGATGATGGCGGGGCAACGTGGGCGCGTCCGGTTTTGGTGTCGCCTTCGCTCAATATGCCTTGCACGGGCTTGTCGGCTTGGGAAAATTTGACCGCCTCACTGAACATTGTTTCTGCCGTCGATACATTCCCGGTTTTCCAGGCGACGTAGCCGTTAAGAAAATGGGCTTCAACGCTTTTGAAATTGGTGACGATGACAGCGTTAAAATAATTTTGCGCCTTCGGCAGATCGCCGCGAATGAGCGCGACGTGTCCCAACCGCAGCGTCGGGCCGGTTTCTTCCTGATTGATCTGCAGCGCATGTTGAAATTCTTCCTCCGCGCGACTGAGATTGAAAAACTCTTTTTGCTCGAAATTGAGATGGAGATCGCCCAACTGGAGGTGCGCTCGTGCGCTGTGCGGATTGACTTGCGCCAAACGCTGCCACGATTCTGCGGCGGCTTGGTATTCGCCCAACTCCATACACATGTTGCCCAAATAGTACAGAGCATCTTCGTGCTCACCGTTCAGCGTCAAGGCCTTGCGATAGCCCTCTGCCGCTTCTCTTGTTCTCCCGGCCATGCGATGCTCAGTCGCTTCGCGGTAGACTTTCCAAAAGCGCGTGATGCGCTCTTTTTCTGCCAGGGTTTTGGCATCGGTGTCACTTGCAGAGGGATATTGAAAAGAGCGGTTTTTCAGAAACGCGATGGTGATGAGAAGAACGAAAAGCGTAAAGAGAGAGAAGAAGAGAGTTTTTTTCATATATACTCAACGCAATCGACCACAATCAAATCATTCTGCCTAAAAGCTTTCAGATTTTTCTTTGCTAAAAAAGCACCGATTTCACTCCTAATGGACTTAAAGACCACTTTCTCCTTCAATCACTTTCACGGTTTGATCGGCAGCGAGGTTTTGTAAAGTCTGGCGACGGCCGCTGGGCCAAATGATTTCCAGAGTATCCACTTTAGCCGTGCTTCCCAAACCGAAATGCTCAAGCAAGCTATTTTGCGAGCAGTAGGAAGCCTGCGCGCCGACTTGACGGATTTGCGCGCTCTCTCCCGCAACCACTCGCAACCTGGCCCCGATGCCCTGGCGATTGCTCTTTCTGCCCTCGAGATGAACCGCCAACCAATGCCCTTGATTGCCACCATCGTTTCGCAGCAGCAAGCCCGGGCCGCCGTTTTCCACGACAAAAATATCGACGTCGCCATCATTGTCGTAATCCCCAAATGCGGCGCCGCGCCCGACGTATTTGCGCTCAAAAATTTCACCGCTCACAGCGCCGATTTCATAGAAGCCCGCTTTGGCGCCGCGATTCCAGAAAAGCTGGTACGACATCGGCTCCAAGAGCCAGGGCTTCTCCTTTTGTTGAAACGTGCTGCCATTGGCGACGAACAAATCCAATTTGCCGTCATTGTTGTAATCGAAGAAAGAAGTTCCCCAACCGATGAAATCCAGCGCGATTTGTCCGAGCCCGAAACGGTCGGCTTCATCCATGAAACGAAGTCCCTTGGACGAGGTGTGCAGTTCCGCCAGTTGAGCATGCAGGTTGCTGTAAAGCGCATTTTCTTGGGCAATCCAGTGCGTGATGAAAATATCCATATCCTGGTCGCCGTCCCAATCACCCACGCCCAAACCCATCGCGCCGCGATAATCCGCCACCCAGGCGGCGTGGCTGATGTCCTCGAATTTTTCGTTTCCCAAATTGCGCAACATCACGTTATCGGAGACGTCGTTGGCCACGTACAAATCCAGCCAGCCGTCCTCGTCAAAATCGCACCACGCGGCGGACAGGCTGCGGCCTTGGGGGTTGGCAACGCCGGCCTTTTCCGCCATCTCCGTAAACGCGCCGTTGCCGTTGTTGCGATAGAGCAGATTGCGTTCCGGCTCGAAGGACGAAGGATTGATGCTGGCGGGAACTTCGACGTCGTACTGCAAAGAGATCTGTTGCGTCTCCTGATAAACGTGCTTCACGTAACCGCAAACGTAGAGATCGAGAAAGCCGTCGCGATTGAAATCTGTCCACGCGGCGCTTTCCCAAAAACCTTTGAAGCCGCCGAGACGTGTTGCTTTGGTTTTGTCGGTGAAACTGCCGCCGCCATTGTTTTGATAAAACACATTTTCACCATAACAGGAAACAAACAAGTCGATCCAGCCGTCGTTGTTGTAATCGCCCCATGCGGCAGCCATGCAACAGCCGCGGAAATCGACGCCGGCCTGGGCGCTGATCTCGGTGAACGTGCCGTCGCCGTTGTTGTGATATAAAGCGCACTTGGCGGGAGAGTTCTTGACTTCTTCCGGCGTCATGGAAATCGGGCCGGCCTGATTGGCGATGAATAAATCCAACCAGCCGTCGTTGTCATAGTCGCCCCACGCCGCGCCGGAGCCCATGTCCTCGGGAAGCTGGATCGAGCGCTTGCCATAAAAATGCTGGAAGGTGATGCCGGCTTCCTCAGTCGCATTCACAAATTTGATTTTGGGATAATCAGGTGGAATGGAGCGAGTCAGCTCGGCAGTGAGTCCTGCAATTTTCTCCCCGGGCTGATAGTGCGCCTGGGGATTGAAAAGCAACCAGATCGCGCAGGCGACAATAATCAAGAACAGCAGGGCCGTGCTTGCGGTAATGAGCAGCAGGCGTTTTCGACGAGGGAGGGTTTTGAACATAGGCTGTCGTGGCAAAATTCAAAAATATCACGCCACGGCGCAGAGACGCAAAGGATCCGCAAAGCGTTTTTTCTTTGCGATCACTTTGCGGCTTAGCGCCTTGGCGTGCTGCTTTTCCTTATTGACATCACCACGTCGCCGTCTCGACAGCAATTTTTTTCTGATCTTCAGAAATGACGGATACGGGCGTGGTGAGGCCGGAACCTTCGCCCATCAGGAAATTCAGCAAGAATTGGTCGATCTTGCGGTACATGAGCTTCGCGGTCACCTGCAATTCCGTCACGCGACGGCCTGGCGCTTTCATGCGAAACTCTTCCTTGGCGGGAAGCTCCCGGCTCATGAGGGATGAGCTGGTGGGGCACGGAAAACTGAATTCGGCCTTGTCCGAGAATCCCGGAAACAGCGAGCGGCGATAACGCACACCGACCATTTCCCAAAGATTATGGCGATCGATGAGATTGCCGTATTGGTCAACCGGCTCGGCTTTGAAAATGAACGATCCGGGCTTGATGAAATGCCGTTCATCCGTCGTGCCGGACTTGAAAAGCACGTTGCCTTCCTGGTCCGTCACCGTCAATTCCACCCAGGATTGAATGATGTCCAACGGGCCGGTGGGAAAATCGTGGCCAACCTTGTTGTTGGTAATGACGGCTTGAATCTTGACCTCTTGTCCGGGCACGACTTTTTCCGGCACGATCAGCTCGATAGGCACGGCAGGTCCGGCTTTCCATTTATGCGCGATTTCGGGAATCTCATATTCACCGCGCAGCCATTTTTCAGTGAGTGAATCTTGTACAGCGGCGCCGGGCAACTTCATCAAGCTGGGGATGAATTGATTCGCGGCCACGAAGCGATGGCTGCGATGCTTGTCATCTTTGGCGGTGCGATTGTAATCGAGTGCATCACCGCTGGACGGGTCGTGCGAATTCTGCAACGGCATGTGGCATTCACGGCACTCGATAGTTTTAGCCGGATCGCCGGGGTGACTCCACCGGCTCTTGCGCCAGTTGTCGTACTGATTTTGCAGTTGCACCCATCCCACTTTGTTGATCTCCTGATCGATGAACTGCTTGTGACACGCCGCGCAAAACTCCGGACTCTTGAAGAGACGGTGCTGCAGGCTCTCGATGTGATACTTGGGATACGCGCGGATCAGGAAATCTCGAAAGAAGCGCGCCGTGTTTCCTTCGCTCAATTCGAACATGTAGCGCCGGGGCTGCGCGATCACGTAGTTGGCATTGCCTTTGACGTCGGTTTCTTTGATGGCATGACAGACGATGCACGAGATGCCTTCCTGATAGCCGGTGAGGCCGGTCAAATTATCGACGAAAATATTTTTCGTGCCGGAGAAAAGAGAGATGGGATCATGGCAGCCGCCGCAATAGCGCGTCGATTCCGCGCCGTTTTGCTCGCCCATCACTTTTTGCACTGCTTGAAACGCGGGATCGAGGGCGGCGTAACGATGCGCGCTGACTTCCCATTCTTTGACGATCTGCTCGTGGCATCCCGAAGTGCCGCAGCTTTGTGAGCCGCCCAGGGAACGCGCGTCAAAGGCGCCGTTGGTGGTTGTGCGCGCCAGGCTCGGAGCAAATGGCCGCGCCGGGCCGTAGAGATAACTGTAGCCGTCAGGGAATTTGTTGTTCAGCCTGGCCGGCTCATAGGCGTACACAAAAATTGCAGCCGCTGCAAACAGCGCCGCCACCGTGAACAGCGTCCTCCAGCCAAATTGTTTTTGTGCGGCCATCATCGGCTGCATCGTTTCCAACTGACGTGCTTTGAAATTGCGCCATACAATGACAAGAATGTGAGGCAACAGCGCGGCAATCAGCGCAAAAGTCGAAATGATATGCGCCCAATCCCAGCCGGAAGAAATCTTGGTTTGAAAGAGAGCCTGATAGGTCAACACCAGGCCTGAGATCGTCGCCACCAGAGTTGCGACCAGCGAGAAATATCCGGTCAGCTTGACATGGGTCATCGACGGCTCACGGTAGATGAGCCAGTGCCGGAGTTGATACCAGGCATAGGGAAGGATAAAAACGAGGCCGGCAACGGTGTGCAACAAAACCATGGTTTGATTCGAAACGCTGAACGGCAACAAGTAAATTGAAAGGCCCGTCAATGTCTCGAAGAGCAACAGCCCGGTGGCAAGAAAGAGCAGTTGGTGTTGCCACTCTCGGACTTTGGAGATTTGCTTTGCTGCGTTCAAGAGATTCTTCATACCTTTCTCCGAAATGGTTAAGGTAATTTAGACTCTTCCCAAGCCAAGAAAACTCTCAGATTGCCCGGCAATGGTCTGAAGAACCTCCGCGTCGATCAAAGTTTTGGGGGATTCTTGCGTCGAGGGACTGCGCTATCTAAAATAATTCGGTCTTTTGTAAAGTCAAGAAGAATCTTGTCCCATCACCTCTTTGAGCTCTCCCGTCTTTTTATCCTTAGTCGCCATTTCCTCTGGCGTGAACGAGGCCTGATAGTCAAAGTTGAAGTCCGAGCCGCCCGAAGACACCCACTTGAAGCTCCAGCGCGGGCGCACAAGAAGAAGTTCAGCATTGAAAATCATGCCTCGCGCACCGGCGTCACTGCTTCTATCGCGCTCCAGGCCGCGCGCCATTGCTTGCGGCGAGTGTAGAAATATGTTGCCATGAGAAAGTCATATGTGGCGCAAAAGAAGCCGTAGGCTAGTGGCACGGACGTGATCTGCCGAGTGCCCAACAGAGAGCCGCCCGCATGAGCACTAAACTCGTGGACCGCGTCCCATAGGCCATGTAGCAGGTATCCGACGATGAGAGCAAATGAAACTCGGACTCCCGCTAGGCCGAAAACAGTAAACACTGCCACTGCCGTCGCTTCTAACTGCCACGCATCCTTATCTCCAAAGTAAGCCGTGAAGGCCAGATAAAAGCCGGCGATTGGGATAAGAAACAACGCGAAAAATATCTGCTCTGCCTTTGCGCTAAAAATTGACTTGGCTATGTAGACCGATCCAGCGGCCGACATAACACCAATGGCGATGTAGAGCGTCACGATCACTATGAGCCCGATTGCACTCGATGTGGGTTCCATTTTCGTTCTCCTGATCAACAATATAACGCTGCAACTGCTGAAGCGCCTCAATGAGATTGGCCATAAGCACTTGATTTGGATCGGTCATACTACCTCTGGGGCCGCGTATCGTGGCCGAAAGAGAAATGCGCTCGTCGCGGTGGGAATGGCGGCCACTAGTGCGGATTTGTATCACCAGAGACCAGGAACCAGCCTCTTCGTCTTCTTCATGTACGCCGAGTAGTCAGCGCCGAATTCCTCGAGCATCAGTCTCTCTTCAGCACGCACGCGTAGCGCGAAGAGAATCCCGAAAGTGACCAAGTAAGAAGGTCCAGCGACCCAGTTCGGTAGCACGAGCAGCTGGCCGATAGAGTAGAGGAACAACGCCGCGTACATAGGATGGCGCACGTGCCGATATACACCTTGTGTGATGAGTCGATGATTCTCCCGCACCTGCAGCGTGATGGACCAGTTCGTCCCAAGGTACGCGTGCGACCGGTAGAAAAACCACAGGCCCACGACGAAGAATGCAATCCCAGCGACAAGCGGAAGCGGACGAAGCGAGTACTCCGCAAATGCAAACAACGGCAAGACCATCCAGATCAGCGGCACGAAGAAACCGAGCATCGCGAGGAAGAGAAGGGCAACCTCCAACCCTCCCTTGCGGTCTTTGACGACCTTAACCCCGCGACTGCGCTGTCCGTGTGGTGCACGAATCGCGACCATCACGGTGCTGGCGGCCAGGATTACAGCCTTGGCGATCCACGGATTCATGAGCAGTACACCAAATTCCCCTCATTGCCTTCGCCGTGCGCTGTCCGGTGCGGATGTCCGGCGTCGCGGTAGGGACACGGGTTTCCCGTGCCCTCCGCACAGTTCCCAACATGCAGTTTTCCCGCACCGGGTCCCGCATCGGGCGGGAATACTCGCTTCCGCAATCCGGCCAATATATTGTTGCTCCCAAGATATATACCGCAAAAAAGAATGAATCAAACTCTTACATGCCCTCACCAATGTCCTATTCACTCGCCCTTTGGCCTGACGCGAAGTGGTGGCGACGGTTCCTTCAGCAGTTTCACTGGAGCTGCTTCCAATAGGCGAAGCGCTTCCTGGACGCCACGCTCCAATTGAGGATCACGACCGGCTGCAACATCCCTCGGAGTGATATCCACACCAATATCGGGTTCAATTCCCTCATTCTCGACATCCCATTCCCCTTGGAGGTTGAAGAAGCCGCCCCGCGGCACAGTGACGACGCCACCATCAATCAACGCTGGAAAATCCCAAATGCCCACCAGTCCGCCCCACGTTCTAGTCCCGACCAGAGGGCCGAGCTGATGTTGGCGGAACATGAAGGGCATCATGTCTCCGCCCGACCCGGCAAACTCGTTGATGAGCATGACCTTGGGTCCCCAGATGCCGGCAAGCGGCTCGGTCCACGGCTCACGGGTGCCGATGGGGTTGTTAAAATAACCCCGCAACTTGCGCGCGACGATGTCGATGATGTAGTCAGCGATGTATCCGCCACCGTTAAACCGCTCGTCGAGAATCGCTCCCTGCCGATCCTGCTGCCCGAAATAGTACCGGTTGAAATAGTTGTAGCCTGCATCCGCCGTGTTCGGCAGCCAGACGTAGGCAAGAGCGCCGGCCGACAGCTTATCCACGTACCTGCGATTGTCCTCGACCCATGCTCGAGACCGCAGGGCCGCGTCGCTGCCAACCGGAACCACTGTGACGTTGCGCGCTTCCTCCGTGGAAGGACGAGAATTCACTGACAACGTTACCTGCTTCTCGGCGAGACCTTCGAGTGCGGCCTCAGGAGTGACTGGCGGAATTAGTGCGACGCCGTTGACTGCCAGGAGGTAGTCGCCCTCGTGCACGTTGACACCCGGTGCCGCGAGCGGAGCGCGCAAATCGGGATTCCAGTTTTCGCCTGTGAGGATTCGCTGGAAACGATAACGATTGTTCTCGACGATGAGGTCGGCACCGAGCAAACCGATCGGTGTTGTCTTCTGATCTCCCAGGTCTCCCCCTCCCACGAAGTGATGGCCCACTGCAAGCTCGCCGCCCATCATATCAAGCAGATAGTTCAGATCCGCACGATGGCGGACGAAGGGTAGCAATGGGGCGTACTTGGCGTATACGGCATTCCAGTCGGTTCCATGGTAGTTTGGCACATAGAAGAAATCCCGGTGCAGGCGCCACGCCTCACGGTAAATCTGACGCCACTCGGCGACAGGGTCCAGGTTCATCTGCAGTTCGACGTTCAGCTTGCCCTTGCCCGCCTCCGGCTCGCTCTCCGACGCGGCGATGAACCAGTCGTCTTCCTGGCGGTAGAGCACCTTGACGCCGTTAAACGAGACGGTGAAGAACTTGACGTTCGTAAGGAACGTGGTATCTTTGCGCTTGCCCATATCCCAGCGGCGCACCGTTATCGTGGGCCCCGATGGGCTTTCGGGGTAGAATGGCAGTGCGGCTTCGGAAACAAACAGGATACCGGTCGGTCCACGATCCAGGCCGGTGTAGTTGCGCAAGGGAAGTGGCAGGGAGAGGATGCGGTTGACAATGCCATCGAAATCGATCTTTGCGATAACGGAATCCGCTCCCGTCTTTTTGGTCTCTTCCTTCTCTTTCTTCTTATCCTTCCCCTCGTCCGGTGCTTTCTCGTCGTCGCTCTCGGGCAATAATGGAGAGGCAACATCCTTCGCGAGCACCACGAAATACACGCCTCGGCGCTGCGGCCGTTCCAACGAGCTGAGGTCAAGCCATCCGGTGTTCAGACCGGCATCAGTGCTAGCCAGGAAATAGAGATACTTTCCACCCTTATCCCACAGCGGCACAACGGCATCAGACAGACCATCGGTTATTTGGTACGACTTGCCCTCGCTCAGGGAGTAGATCATGATGCCGCGAAACTTGTTTGGGAGCTGCTTGGCGTAAGCAATCCAACGCGAGTCGGGGGCCCAGACCGGCACCATGCTTCTTTCGGGATGAGCCATGCGGTCGGTGTCCACGCGAAGCACGGTTGCCTTCTCGACATTGGCAATGAAAAGATGCCGATCTGCGCTCGTGAACGCCAGCTTCTTCGAGTCAGGGGCCCAGGCAAGATCGAAGTAGAAGCTGGGGTGGTCGAGAGTGATAGACTTGGGCGGAAGCAGACCATTCTGATCCGCAATCATCAGTTGATACTCTCCGCTCTGATCAGAGAACCAGGCGATCTTCTGCCCATCCGGCGACCACGCCGGCGCGCGGTCAGCGGCGCCGGGCGAGCGCGTAAGGTTGCGAACGTTTCCCTTCTCGGCCGGAACAGTAAAGATTTCGCCGCGTGCTTCGAACAGCGCGCGCGCTCCGTTCGGCGATAGAGAAGCAGCGACGATATCCTTCTTCACGTCTTTCCATTGCGTCATGGCCCACGGGAAGTCTCCACGCGCTATAATGGTCAGCTCCTTATCTTCGCCGGTTTGCGGTTTCTGCGTGTGGAGGACGCCGGCCACCTCGTAGACGAGGATCCCGCCGCCCGCTGCCAGCGATTTAACATCTGTGTCGTTGTAACGTGTCACCTGTATGACCGTCTTGGTCGCGGAGTCATATGAAAAGACGTTGAACGAACCGTTGCGGTCTGAGAGAAAGTAGAGCTGGTCGCCGATGAATACAGGGTGGGAATTGACGCTGACTGGTCCTGGCACGTCGATCTGTGCGAGGTCGGGAAGGGAGACGATGCGGATGGGCTTGGCCTGGCCACCACGGTACCACTTCCATTCGGACTGCCATCTCAGGTCCTCATAGGCCAGAAGCTTTCCGTTTGCTGAGTATGAAGCCTGCACCGCCGAGCGGATGGGCAGCCACTCGGGCAAACCGCCATCCGCCGGCACGGTCCACAATTGAAGGAAGGACACCGGCGCGCTGGCCCGGTTCGAAGCGATGAGGACGCGCTTGCCGTCGGAAGTCCATCCCGCGGCGCGATCGAAGCCTGGGTGCCATGTCAGCCGTCGCGGCTCTCCCCCAGCAGCGCTCACCACATAGACCTCGCTGTTGCCGGTATAGTTGCCAGTGAAGGCAATCGACTGGCCATCCGGTGAAAAGTATGGCCCAGTTTCAATCCCCTGCGAGGTTGTCAATCTGCGCGCCTCGCCGCCATCGCGACCCATCGTCCACAGATCGTTCGCATAGACGAAGACGATTGCCTGATCACTGACAGCAGGATTGCGAACCAACCGTGTCCCTTGAGCGAGAAGGGCGAACGGGACAAAGCAGACAATCATCAAGCCTTTAGTTCGCGAAGACATGGTCTTTCTCCTTTTCGCCACCAGGATTTTTCTCATTCACCAGCGTTCGAATCAAACGACCTAGTACATAGATTCATAAAAACATTTACAAATAAGTTTTAATTTTGTATATTACCTCTCGAACCTATTCGCGAGGTAATTATGCCACGAAAAACCAAGAGAGCCAAATTGACTTTAACGGACGAGC
>JBIOXB010000141.1:0-13415 GCA_044869275.1 bacterium | reverse complement strand
CCTGGAGATTGATGAGAAAGCTTATGGACCGGAACATCCCGAAGTGGCCACAGATTTGAACAACCTGGCGGAATTGCTGAAATCTCAGGGCCAGTATGCCGCCGCGGAGCCGCTCTTTCGTCGCAGCCTGGAGATACTAGAGAAGCAACTTGGACCAGACCATCCCGATGTTGCAAAGAGTTTGAACAACCTGGCGCTCTTGCTGAAAACTCAGGGCCAGTATGCTGCCGCTGAGCCGCTCTATCGTCGCAGCCTGGAGATACGAGAGCAGCAACTAGCACCAGAGCATCCTGATGTTGCACAGAGTTTGAACAACCTGGCGAGATTGCTGGAATCTCGGGGCCAGTATGCCGCCGCCGAGCCGCTCTATCGCCGCAGCCTGGAGATTTTCGGAAAAACGCTTGGGCCGCATCATCCCAACACCAGAACGGTGCGCGAGAACCTTGCTCTGTTACAGGAGAAATTGCAGTAAATCATCTCATCCCCATCTGCTTGAAGCAGAAAAGCGCTTGCAATCAATAACCACAGGGTACTCGTTCAGCAATTGTTTTTGACGCTCAATTCATTCCAGACGCCATCTCAATATAACAGCTCTGCGCAACCGCATCGTTGGCAAAAATGTACTCAAGTAGAACAAATTACGAACGCTTTACAAATTTCCCACCACTGCTCCTGCATCTGCAAACGATGATTGCTTAATTTTGAATTTATGCTATATTCAAATATTGTATAGTTGCTGTTGATGAGGCCCCATTTTACCAACTTTTCTTTCGGAGATTGAAATGGAACAAGTAGTTTTTGATGAGACCCGTCTAAAGAATGTACTAAAGACGGCATTAATTGAAGTGCTGGAGGAAAGAAGGGCTTTATTCTCGGAGCTTTTTGCAGAGGCATTAGAGGATATTGCCCTTGTTAATGCTATAAAAGAAGGCGAGACTACGAAAGCGGCGAGCAAGCAAGAGATCTACAAGATCATCGAGGCGAAAGCGTGACGGTAGAATTCAGAAAAAGCTTTGCTCGAGATCTCAAGAAGATTAAAGAGAAACAGCTACTGCATCGGAAAGAAATCTACAGGTACTTTCCGTAGTTTTGGCCATTCAAACTGGCATTCGATCATTTCGTTGACGTTACCGAATCGGAGTGCGATTAAGTCCGTTTGAGTAATGCCGCACCAATTCGTATAATCCCCCCATAAAGCAAATTTGAGAAAACCGAAATTCAAAGCACAAAATCCAAAACCACTTTTGGATTTTGTGCTTTGAATTTTGCGCTTTGAATTTCTTGGGAGGGACTCCCCCATGGCCGCCACCCAGCGTACTCTTCACCCCAAAATCTTCATCAGCCATTCCTGGGCCGACAAGGAATTGGTGCGCCGGCTCGAAACGGAGCTGAAGACCGCCGGCGCCGAGGTGTGGGTCGATCATGCCGAAGTGCGCGCCGGTGACAGCCTCCCTAAAGAGATCAGCGACGCGTTGGCGTGGTGCGATACCGTTCTGCTGGTTTGGTCGCGCGATGCGGCTCAGTCGCACTGGGTGGAATTGGAATGGGCATGCGCCGTCGCGCTTCGCAAATTGATCATCCCCTGCAGGGCGGACAAAACCGGGCTTCCGGCACTGCTCTCTAATCTGCTCTATATCGACTTCAGCTCTGTCAGCCAGGGCATGTCACAGTTACGCGAAGTGGTACTCTCCGCGCAAAAGCCGGTTGCGCAAACGCCCGCTACACCTGCGGAACGACTGGCGCGGTTTCTACGCTTTCAGGTCTCCGGCGAGCTCCCCGCAATTTGGAATGTGCACCTCCACCGCAACCCCAATTTCACCGGCCGGGCCGAGCTGTTCGCCGAGTTGCGCGCAGCCTTAACCAAGGACAAAACCGCAGCCCTCACGCAAGCGCAAGCCATTCACGGCCTCGGCGGAGTGGGCAAAACCCAGTTGGCGCTGGAATATGCCTACCGCTTCGCCGCGGAGTTTCAAATCGTGTGGTGGCTGCGCGCGGAAGAAGCCGCCACCCTGGCCGCAGACTTTGCCGCACTGGCGACGGCACTCGAGCTGCCCGAGAAGGAAGCTCAAGATCAAACTGCCATCATTCAAGCGGTGCGGCAATGGCTCGATCATCACACCGGCTGGTTGTTGATCTTTGACAATGCCCAACAACCCCAGGATTTGTTGCCCTATTTGCCACAATCGATGAGCGGGCAAGTGCTCATCACCTCGCGTAACCCACAGTGGAAAGAAGTGGCCCATGCGTTCAAAGTACAGGTGTGGCCACGCGCCGAATCCATCGCCTTCTTACTGCGCCGTAGTGGCGCTCAAGACGAGCAGGCTGCAGATGATGTGGCCCAAGCCCTGGGCGACTTGCCTTTGGCCTTGGAACAAGCCAGCGCTTATGTGGAAGCCACGGGCGTGAGCATAGCTGACTATCTGACCTTGTTCCAGCAATATCGCGCGGAGTTGCTGCAAGAACACCAACCGCTAGAATATGACGCCACCGTGGCCACCACCTGGGAGATTTCCTTTCAAAAGCTCAAGACTGAAGACCCGGCAGCCGTGGACCTGCTCAATGCTCTATCCTTTCTCGCGCCGGACAACATTCCACGCGCGCTGTTAATTGACGGGCGCGAACACTTGCCCAAGAAACTATCCAAGGCTTTGTCGAAACCCTTGGAGACCAACCGCGCCATTGCCAGCCTGGCGCGCTACTCGCTGGTGGAAGCGAGCAGCGAGAGCTTTTCGCAACATCGCCTGGTACAGGCGGTGACACGAGATCGCATGCCGGCAGAGCTAAAAAAGACTTGGGCCGCAGCAATGGTCAAGCTCATGGCAGACGCCTATCCACACGGAGAAAAGTCCCCAGATGATGTCCGCCACTGGCCGGCGTGTGAGGCGCTCTTGGCGCATGTACTGAGTGTGGCCGAGTATGCGGAAAAGTACATTGCTGAACTGAAGCAGGTGGCGACTCTGTTCAATCAAACTGGGATCTATCTATATTCCCGTGCGCAATATGCCACCGCCGAGCCGCTCTATCGCCGCAGCCTGGAGATTAGAGAAAAGCAGCTTGGGCCTGATCATCCCTTTGTCGCCACCGGCTTGAACAACCTGGCGCTCTTGCTGAAAACTCAGGGCCAGTATGCCGCCGCCGAGCCGCTCTATCACCGCAGCCTGGAGATACGAGAGAAGCAACTTGGGCCAGACCATCCCGATGTTGCACAGAGCTTGAACAACCTGGCGGAATTGCTGCGCGCTCAGGGCCAGTATGCCGCCGCCGAGCCGCTCTATCGCCGCAGCCTGGAGATTGAAGAAAAGCAGCTTGGGCGGGATCATCCATCTGTTGCCACCAGCTTGAACAACCTGGCGCTCTTGCTGAGCACTCAGGGCCAGTATGCCGCCGCCGAGCCACTCTATCGCCGGGCGATTGCGATTCGAGAGAAACATCAGGGACGGGACCATCCTGATCTTGCCACCAACTTGAACAACCTGGGGGGATTGCTAGAATCTCAGGGCCAGTATGCCGCCGCCGAGCCGCTCTTTCGCCGCAGCCTGGAGATTTTGGAAAAACAGTTAGGGCGAGATCATCCATATGTCGCCACCGGTTTGAACAATCTGGCCGAATTGCTGCGCGCTCAGGGCCAGTATACCGCCGCCGAGCCGCTCTATCGCCGCAGCTTGGAGATTAAAGAAAAGCAACTTGGGCCGGAGCATCCCTCTGTCGCCACCGGCTTGAACAACCTGGCGGAATTGCTGCGCGCTCAGGGCCAGTATGCCGCCGCCGATCCGCTCTATCGCCGCAGCCTGGAGATTTTCGAAAAATCACTTGGGCCGGATCATCCCAACACCAGAACGGTGCGCGAGAATCTTGCTTTGTTAAAGGAAAATTTGCCGTAAATCATCTCATCTCGATCATCTTGGAAGAGAAAAGCGTTTGCAACTTAGATTTTGCGCTCAAAAATGGCTGGCAACGAAAAAGGAACGCGATAGGGCTTCCGAGCCGCAACGAAAGGAGATTTGCCAAACCAATAGCTTAATCGAAACTCACCCTCCGGGTAGCTTTGTGTCCTCAAGTAAGATTAATGAAAACTGCGATTCTAAAACCTGCTTTCGTTGCGGGTCTTTTTTCGTTGCAAAATTCAGATGCGATCTGCAAGAGTCTCTGCGATTCTTTGCGAATCTCTGCGTGAGTCACTGCGCTGCCACAAGCTCGTTGAGCTGCAATGGCCCGCTCCGGCCCATAAGAATAAACGGCGCCCAATAAAACGGATTGCTCTCCCGGCCCGCGCTGTGGCGCAAGGCAATCTTGGCCCGCTGCAGGGCGCGGCTGCGGCTCTCGCCTTTTTTCAAACCGGCATAAAAAAATTTCATTAATTGCGCGGTGGCCGCGTCGTTGGCATGCCACAGGCTGGCCACCACGCTATGCGCGCCCGCGCCCAGGAAGGCGCGCGTCAAACTCAGCAAGCCTTCGCCCGCCATCAGCCTGCCCGCGCCGGATTCGCACGCACTCAGCACCACCATTTCGGCCTGCAAGTCCATGTTTGAAATTTCATAAGCATGCAGGACGCCATCTTCTTCGGGTTGCCGGCTGGGCGCCAGCATCACACTCGAGAAGTGCGGCTGGCGGTCATTGGCAACGCCATGCACGGCCAGATGCAGAAGCCGAAAACCGCCGGCCCGGGCCTTGAACCGCGCCTCGGAAGCGCCGGCCCCGGTATGTGCCTGCGCCCCCGGAAAGATCGCCCGTATGGCCGCGATTTCCTGCACGGCATGCGGCAACGGCGTTAGGCGACCATTGCGGATGAGGCGGTTCATGGGCAGTCCAGCGTCGGTCAGCATTAGCAGGCTCTCTTCCGCCAATGCTGGCACCTGCGGATCGGCGAGGGCCAGGATGTTTTGTACTGCTTGGGTGGGACGATACAGTTCCGTGGCGAGGAGGCTGGCGGACGAGGAATAAGAAATGGGGTGTTTTTCGATCAAATACTCTGCCTGGCCCTCGTGCATATGAGTGACCAGAATCTCGAAAGGAAGGTAGAACAGGACGTCATCAGGCACGATGACGAGTTCGGTATGAAGCGGCAAGTGCTTTTCCAGCGTTTGGGGAATCAGAGCTTGATAGAGTTCGTGCAATGCAGGAAAGCTGAAGGCGGCTTCGGTGTGAGCTGTAATGGGAGATCGCGGCTTTTGGCCGGAAGTAGTGGAGTCTTCTTGAGAGATAAGAAGCGGACTGACAGCGCCGAGGCGCTCCAGGAGCTGCTTGCGGCCGAGGCCGAGAGGTTGAAAAATGTAGGAGTCTCTCGTCACTAGCCATACAAATGAATCTTCTTCGCCGATCAGATACTCAAGCAGCGCCTGGCCGGATGCAAGCACTTGATGTTGAATACTTGCAAGGGTTAGAACCGCCGGCACCTCATGCGAATTTTGCCTTTGTATGGTGAGGCCGAGGGAATCCTGCTGGACGCGTAGATCTTCGATCTCCCCTTCAAGGTTTTCAACGAATTTTTGATTGGGCTTGTCCATGGACAACTCGCGCTCAATAACGGCGTATTGGGCCTGTATGCGTTTACCCAAAGTCACATAAGCCCGCAGCATGGCCTCAGGCGATTTTTCAAAAACCTTCCCACGCGACAACAAATCAAGCAGCACACGAGCTTTAGCTCTCTCGGCGTAATACAGAGCTCTGCCGGCGTACGTTGCCGCGCTATCGTTCTGGGCAGGACGTGCAAATACCTCGACCAGTTCGGTATAAACTTCCATCTTATCCTGCCAGAAGCCACCGCGCTGCTCTTCACCCAATAATCCACCGCGCACCTTTTCAATCGTGGCAATCGCTGCTTGATAGCTTGCGATCGCTTGGGCGTATTCCAGGCGCGCTTTATGGACTCGAGCTTGCCCGGCATGAGCATGCCAAATCCCTACCGGCTGGCCGATCTTTTGGTAAATCTCACCCGAACGGCGGAAGGCGCGCAGGCTGGCGTCGTAGTTTTTCAGTTTGAGATGCATCGAGCCAACCGCCCTCAGGCAAATGCCCTGCCTGGCCGGGTGATGAATTTTTTCGGCCAGGCTTAACCCGAGTTTGGCGGTATCCAGCGCAGCCTGGTAGCGCTGGAGAGCGCCCTGGGCCAGGCTCATGTTTGCGAAAAGCAGGGATTGATATTCCGCATCTGTGCGCCGGCGAGTGCGTGTCAGCGCCTGGCGATAATAAATCAGGGCGCTGTCCGGCTGGCTTAGATGTGAATACATCAGAGCGATATTGCCCAGGGCACCGGCTTGGGTGGAGGTATCTCGCGCCACTTCTGCCAATGTCAGCGATTCATGAAAGAGCGAAAGCGCGCGGCGAGGTTGGCCGATGGCGCTGTAGGTCATGCCGGCGGCATTCAGTGCCAGGGCTTCCTGCGCTTTGTTCTGTCCGCCTGCGCGCACGAGCGTTAGTGCTTCCCGGGCGCGTAGCAGAGCCAGCGTATAGTTTCCTGCCGCACGATACCATATGCTCTGATTACCCAGCATGCCGGAGGCTTTGGCTATGTCGCCCATTTGCCGGTACAGCGCCAGAGCCGCGCGATTGTCGCGAAAGGCCGCCGCGGTGTCGGCGAGATCGGCATGAAGGAGCGCGCGATTGGCCAGAACGTTGGCTTGCACCCGGCGCCGGGAGGTTGTTTCAGCCAGAGATAGAGCCTCTGCGTTCTCGGCCAGGGCTTGCTCATATTCCCCCAGCTCACGATGAACCATGGCCAGATTGGCAAGCGCCTCGGCCATGGCGCCGGCATTCTCCGCCTGGCGAAAAAGCCGCAACGCTTCTTCATAATATTGCAAGGCCTGTTGCGGATCGCCGAATTCTTCATGATAAAGATTGCCGAGATTGTTCAGTTGATTGCCTTCACCCACTAATGACTTGGCCTGCCGGTGAAGCTCTCTGGCCCGGTGGTAGTGCTCGATGGCGCGCTCCAGCTCGCCACGGTTCCGATAAATTGCCGCTATATTGCCATATAGGGCGGCCTCATTGGTTTTATAACCGGTGCTGCGCGCCAAGGCCGCGGCTTGGTTGAATCGCTCCAAAGCTAAATCATCCTTGCCCAACCGTTTGTAGACGAGCCCCAGGCTGCCGGCAAAAGTACTTTGAAATTCCAGATCATTTTGCGCTTGTGTTAGGCGCAACCCTTTCTCAAAAATCGGCAACGCCGCGGCCTCGTCGTTGATTTGCAGGCAGCCGTTTCCCCACAGACGGTAGGCATCGAGAAGGGTGGAGTCCAAAGCCGTGGCCTGAGCCAGCGCCGCGAAACATTCCTGCCAATGGGTTTGAGTTTCATAATAGGCATAACCCAGGCCATAATGGGGCGCGGCCAAATGGGGATATGCGGCGGTCAAATCTCGGAGCCGGCCGAGAGCTTCGCTCCGTTTTTTTATTTTTGCATAGGCCTCCACGAGTGCGGCATATGTTTCCGGCTGTTGTGGCGCCAACGAGATGGCAGTTGGATAATTTTCCAGCGCTGTTTCATACTTTTCTTCGGCAACATAAGCAAGCCCGAGCCCCAAATAGGCATTGGCATTTTGCGGCTGCGCGGCACGCAGAGAGTCGAAGTAAGAGATGGCTTCATCCGCACGTTTGGCGTCGCGATAGGCCTGGCTGAGTTTTTTGTACGCGGGCGTAAAGGCGGGGTCTTGGGAAATGATTTTCTTGCAGAGTACAATGGCCTTGTCGCAGTCATTTGAACCTGTTGCCAGAAGCACCTGCTGGTATTGTGTTTTGACGGATGGTTTCTGGGTGCACCCCAAGTGCACCATCATGTTGCAAAGAAGAACACTGCTGATGAAGGCCCAGGCGGTGTTTGGCTGGGATTGTATAGATGGCATTTGATTCTCCCCAGAGTTGCTTTAAAAAAGTTTTTGCACACGGATTAAAAAACCACGCGGAATTGTGTCTATCTATCCGTGTGGTTTTTTGATCTGTGTCAAGTTCATTTTTTCGGACAAGCCGCTAAAGGGTTTGTCGACTTTGGGCCCGCAGCCAATAAGCCTCACGCAGAGAGACGCAGAGCTTCGCAGAGCAAATGCTTTAAGGCCAGCTCTGCGCTCTTGGCGCGGCTCTGCATGAGTTTTTTTGCCAGGTTCTCATAATCATGTTCTGAATGGAGCTGAAAACTACAAAGCTTCTTACAAGAGATAAAGGCGAGTTTTGGAATGATCATCGCGGAGCTTTCAGTGTGGCGGCAAAGAGGGGAGCCCTGTTCCTGCAAGAATTTCGGAGAGACTGTAAAAAAATACACGGGAAATGTCAAGACAAATTTCTTTGCTGCACAAAGAAGTTGGAACCGCCAAGCTTGCCCGTTAAGAGCCAGGATGAGCAATTCCCCTAAGCAGCCAGGGAGTAGGATTGAATAAGGACCTCCGCTGAAATGCCCAGCCCGGTATGCAGCCGGCGTATCATATCTATCGTTAAAGCACGCTTGCGATTGAGCACTTCTGCGACTGTTGCACTGTCCCCAAGATGCGGCTCCAACTCACGAGAAGACAAACCCGCGGCTTTCCATATGATACTTGATAGCTGCGATCGGGTCTGGCGGCGGAATGCTGTATTTCCGTTCCTCGTAAGCCTCAACGAGCGTAGTCCATATCTCTAAACGATCGCTCACCGGTGAACCAGGTGCGGCTTCGAACAAACGCTCTATTTCCACAAGCGCGGCTTGATAATCTGCATCATTTTTGATTGGACGGATGTTCATTGCTAAAGTTCATGCTTGGTGTCCTGCTTATAAGGCAGCTTTAACTGCTCGATGTCATTTTGGATCTGTTCGTATTCCGGATCTTTATGAACCAGTTTTGCCTGCTTGAATTTTGCGAGACCTGCAATACAACTATCAGCAAAGGACAGGACATCGCTCATGTTGCCTTAATTCCTGCGATTATTTCTATCAAGCGTTCATCTACTGCTTCCTGCGACACAGGTAAATCGTCTGTCAACTGCAATCGCTCGCGAGCGACTCTCTCGCCTTGTTCCTTCCATGAAACATATCCAGCTTCTATACAACTGATGACTGAAATAGAAATCTCGACCTTATCGTCGAGCGCTTGCCTAAATAATTCTTCCACTTCGGAAGCACCTTCTTCGTTTTCGATAAAGGCAAGTAACGCAGAAGTATCCAAAACATATTTGTTCATAACAAGGCGTCTCGTTCTCTTTCCGATAATAAAGTGGCGACGAGCTTGCCATTGCCTGATCCTTTGAGCCGTTTCATTGCTTCCAAGGCTTTTTGCCTATTCAAGGCTCTTTGCGTCGCTTCCTTGTCTTCAAAAGTTACCGTCAAGCGGGTATCAGGCGGCAATGCCAAGGTGCGCAAGAGTTTCTCCAATTCCGAGAAAGTCACATGCTCAATGGTGGACATGTTCAATTTTTCCTTACTTTATTATCATCTTCATTGAGAGTCGACTTGGGGTAATCTGCAAGATCAACTCAATAGGAATATAGCACAAAATTGTTGGAGATTGCAATACCGGCGATGAGTAGATCAATATCGTCGAGAGGCTGCCCTATTTGCTTGGGGTTGCATCTCCGCTTGGGTGATTATGCCCCACAATTATTGCGTGCGCATTGGCAAGTATTGCAGCTTTGAATACTTCTCGAGGATGAATCAAAGATTCTTTTAGTGTTCCTATACTGATTGTCTGAACACCCCGACATCTACCGAACCTTCTATGTAATAATATAGCAAAGCATTTGAATGTAATGCAATGCAAAACAAGCTGTTTCATGTCTGAAAAATCAACATTTGCAATCAAGAACAACAAATTTCCGGTGATTTGTCGCCGGCCTCCCAAACGACTTTGTATTTTCCGGCAGAAAACATTTCGAACTGAAATTATGTTGAAACAGCAAGGGAATCGGATGTTCATTTACCGTAATCTAACTTCTTCACGTTGACAAAGCTTCCGCCATCTGGAAGTCAATAGCCTCCGCGGGGCGGCTTTCCAACGAACCCGCCACCACTCGCGCCGCTTGAAGCAGAGCGCGATCTTGCAGCCGGACAAAAATACCACGATTTAAATAGGGCTTCATATCGAAAATTCGCCAGCCCTCATAATTTTCAAATTCCAGCGCAAGTTGATAATCGTCCAACGCTTTGACATTTTTTGCGTGAGGATTCATAAAAAAGGTACATCATTCGAATTATGATGTACTCCAATTTCCTATTTCCAGGCCTTCGATTCTCTCGAAGTGATTTTCAGAAAACGCTGTTTGCCGGCGTTTCGTCACATCGTTGATGAACTCCATGTATATTTCGTCGGGCATGTCGCGCCAACTGCCGGCAAAGCTTGTATTCACCACAAAACTCCGTTCCGGCTCTAAAACTTATTCTTGCACTAACTCAACTTTATGTTTTCCGAATTAACAAAAATACTAAGACAAGAGTAGTCATCGCAAATAACCCATGAAACAACCACGATGGTATTAGCGCAAATCTCATCCCCGTATCCATTTTGAAAAGTTCAACAGAAAAACCGCCTTCTTTTCGTTCCTCGAAACGCTTTGTTATCTCATTTAGTTTTGTTTTGCTCATGACTTATTCTTTATCGTCTCTTCGGATTTGAAGCTTTCATAGTCGTGCACGTTTCCTGCCTATTTGGTTTCCGGATGTGCAACGTAAGCATCAGCCGCGCACATGGCCGGAGCCTTGCGGCGGATCGATTTTCCAGCGGCCATGGACGTCGGCTGCATGCTGTGTTGTGCCGTCTCTCATTGACCATCGCATTCTGCAATCGGTCAATATTTCTGATCTATTTCGACCATGATTGCAGTTCAATCACGTTTCCCTCCGGATCCGTCACATACACCCACGTCACTTTCGTTCCTGCTGCTGTAGTCAATGTGACTATTTCTCCAACCCCTCCTCCGCCAGCTGCCAACACTGCCTCGCGCGCCGTATGCACATCGTTCACCACAAATGCAATGTGCCCAAATCCCGGTCGATTCACCGCCACTTCCGGCCTGTCCTTGAGAATGTTGTAATTAAAGATCTCAAGCGTCGGTCGCTCTCCGCCGTGCCCCGGTAACCGGAGGTGCACACCTCGCAGTTCAGCTCCAGGTATCCCCGTCCCACGCTCAAGGTCTCGCCCTTTGAAATCACGTTCTGGTGGAACCGGCGTGCAGCCAAATTGCTCTTCGTAGAACCGCGCCAGCGATCTCCAATCGTTCGCGATTAGATTCGTGTGACCATATTTTGCGCCTGCAATCATCGTCATTCCTCCTGTTCCGTGTCGGTTCTGGATTACATTCGATTGTTTGTGATTCTGGGATGTGGTGCGCGGCTAAATTTGGCCCCAAAAGCGTCACCTGCATCAGCTTATACGAAAAAGTATTTCCATAAAGACCCCACGTTGTATCATGCGCGAGTGCGGAGTCGTAGATCGGAAGGTTTTGAAACCTATTGACATAGAATGAGCCAGTTTTTACAGCCCAGAGTTCAGTAGATAACGTACTGTCTTCATTATGTCGTCTAACATGCACTATGCGAGTACCATCTTGTGTGGTATCAACAATAGTCTTAACGAGGACGATTGGTAACGGCACTCGCGATGACGTGTGACGATAAAACCACTTATTCCCAATCGTGAGTGGAAAGCTACTGGTATCGAGTTGTGCTTGCAAGGGCTGATTGCTTCCCCCTATGAGAATACTTAACCAAATAATATGCGTTGTCAGCCATCTAATTATCATAGCGATTCATCTGAAACAAACGTCTGCACGCGGTGGTTGGGCTGCCGAAGGTCTCAAAGCTTGAATTCCAGGAGGAGGGGAACATGATCGCTAACCCCACCAAACCTACGCTGTGTTCCAACCGTTACCGTCTGGAGATATGGCAACCAGGATATGGGCATAAAGCAGTAGTCGATATGATACGGCCTTCCTTGTTTGGTCCGATCAAAATAGGTGTGGCGCGACTCGCGCCCGTGCTCTTCACCATAATACTCATGATACGCGCTGACTAATCCGAATTCTCGCCGCAACACCTCAACCAATTTCATGTGTGGATCGCCTGCAGACAGAAAATTCTCTGTGTTCAGATCACCGATGAAGATTGTCGGCGCCGACTGGATAAAGTCGCGATAAGCTGCCAGGCCCCGTAACAACGTCGTCACGTAGAGCGGGCGGCGGTCGGCCGGTTTTGCCCAAGCGCCCAACACGTTGAATTTCACTGGGCCCTCGATTTGAACTGGCAAGAAGTGCTTGGCCCGAATCGGCTTACGGCCAACGGGCACTAAGCGAAACTTGCCGCCAGCCATTACCATCAGGCCTTGGTAAAGATTGTCCCCGCACCAAATGATGGATTGGCGCTCTCGCCGAATGGGTCGCGCTATTTCTTGGATGCAAGCCACATCCGGCCGGAAGCCCGCGAGGTGCGGCAGCTTTGCCTCCGGCTGACCTCTGCAACAATTCCACGTGACGATTTTCAACATAACTATTCAATCGGCAGCCCAACGCGTGTTAGGCTTCATTTCATCCATTCGAACCCTTCTATAGCCGGGGTTCTTTTATTGCTTTTGCGGCTTTGCCTCGAAAAAGTCGTTCACCCTCGGGACGATGACGGGCAGGCGCTCCATCAGCGTGAGGTGTGTGGTGTTGGGCAATATGGCCAATCTCGATGCTGAACACGGCCGAAATGCTGACAACCTTACGCACTTTTTCCGGATGGCGGATCGCACACTGCATCGCGCCGCCGCCGCCCATGCTGTAACCGATGCGGTCCGCGCTTGGGATTTTGAGATAATCGAGCAGCGCAGCCACATCGAGGGCGCAGCCCGGAGCGGGTCGGCCTGACCGAAGGGTTAGGCCGCAGATTCGTGCTGAGGCCGATTACCCTGGTCATTGGCCGGCAGGCGGTTGCCAAAGTTCTACCTTGTTTCCTTCTGGATCGATGACCCAGGCAAACTTCCCGTACTCGGAATCGTCAATTTTCTCGAGAACGTTGCAGCCTTCTTCGCGTAAGACTTTAACCAGGGCGTGGAGATCCTCCACCCGGTAATTGACCATGAAAGTTGCAGTGCTGGGCGCAAAGTGGTCACCTTGCGCCGAACCAATGGACCAGATGGTTGTTCCGGCGACCGGCTTACCTTCACCGTCGGTCCAGGTGAAAGCCGTGCCACCCCATTCTTGGACATCGATTCCGAGGTGCCGCTTGTACCAAGCCTGTAGTGCCGGAGCGTCTTTGGCTTTGAAGAAGATGCCGCCAATGCCAGTGACTCGCTTCATAGAACCTCCGAGGAGGGGTGGTGGTGAGGGATAATGTCCATTTCCAAAGTAATAGGGGAGTTAGGCGCTTAAAGAACCAAACATAGAATAAAATTCCAAAAGTTTTTTGGCCATTTTCTTGAACACGGATCACACGGATTAGACGGATTCACACGGATAAAGCAAAAATAAAAAATCCGCGAAAATCC
>JBIOXB010000140.1:0-25275 GCA_044869275.1 bacterium | reverse complement strand
TCCAGCTGAAGGCGCTCAGCACGGCCGCAGCGAAAACAGGTCCGCCTCCGACGAAC
This sequence comes from bacterium, assembly GCA_044869275.1. Classification (GTDB taxonomy): domain Bacteria; phylum Zhuqueibacterota; class Zhuqueibacteria; order Zhuqueibacterales; family Zhuqueibacteraceae; genus JBIOXB01. The sequence goes on along the minus strand of JBIOXB010000140.1, from coordinate 25,219 downwards.
AACGCCAGCAGCGAAATCGTGAACAACAAAAACATGCCAACGGCGCGATAGTCAATAATCGGAGCAGCGACAAAGCACAACACTGAAACCAGAATCACGACGCCGCAAGACACGAGATATTGTTGCCAACTCGAGCTTAGCTTGGGCCAGAGCCGCCGGCGTGTGGGACCGGCGGAAAGATTGCTTTGCACGACGTAGACGTCGATGCCGCCGCTGTCGGCAATCAGCCGATCGACCAGCGAGCCGCGAAACTCAAATATCCCTTTTCCGAGCGACTTGCCAACGATGATTTGCGTGACATTTTTTTGACGGGCGACGCGAATCAAAGCCTTGACGATATCTTCGTCAACCGTCGTCACAAGTTCCGCGCCCAGTTCACGGGCCAGAGCCATGTTTTCTTTTAAACGCTTTTCTTCACGATCGGCCATAGGTCCGGAAGTCTTGACATACACCGCCACCCACGGTGCTTCCATCGTCGCGGCGAGACGCCGGGTCCAGCGAATCAACTGCTCGGAATAAGGGCTCGCGCCGACCGCTACCATTAAACGCGAGATGATTTTCCACGTGCCCTCGATGTGATGGACTTGCATGTAGTCCTGCAAATCCATGCCCACGCGTTCGGCGGTCTTGCGCAAAGCGATTTCACGCAGCGCGGTGAGATTGCCTTTGCGGAAAAAATTTTGAATCGCCACGGCCGAGCGCTCGGGCGTATAGACTTTGCCTTCCGCCAATCGTTTGAGTAATTCTTCGGGCGGCAGATCGATCAATTCGATCTCATCGGCGCGGTCGAGAATACCGTCGGGAACGGTTTCCTGGACTTGAATACTCGTAATCTGATTTATGGTATCGATCAGGCTTTCGACATGCTGCACATTCAAGGTGGTATAGACATTGATGCCATTGTCGAGCAATTCCAATACGTCCTGATAACGCTTGCGATGCCGCGCGCCTTCGACATTGGTGTGCGCCAGTTCATCTACCAAAACATACTCCGGCCTGCGTTGCAGGATGGCGTCCAAATCCATCTCCTCCAGCTCGAGCTCGCGATATTTCAGTTTAAGTCGCGGGATCACTTGCAAGCCTTCGAGCAGCTCCTGGGTTTCGACGCGGCCATGGGTTTCGACATATCCCACGACCACCTCGAGGCCGCGCGCTTGCAATGCGTGTGCCGCCTGCAGCATCGCATAAGTCTTTCCGACGCCCGCAGCCATGCCGAAAAAGATTTTAAGCCTGCCGCGCGCGATTTTTTCTTCCTCGCGCGTGACGGCGGCGAGCAGGGCATCGGGATCGGGGCGAGAGGATTCGGTCATTTCACATGACTCAAAAATTTAACTTTGATTTGCACCAGAGAATCATATATTCAATTTCACCATGATAAACATTCCTTTGAAAACCTTCTTCAAGTTTGCTTATTTGCTCTTGACCATTTGCTTCGCTTTCTCCTTGTTCATGTGCGGTGATGCCGATTGTTTGACCGGAAAGAGCAACGAGGAATGTGTTTCCCTGCTGTGCTCTTTGTTGAATAAGCACGACCTGCCCTCACACGGCCCGTTTGATGTCAACGCCAAAGATTGTTCCTGCGTGTGTCATATGCCGATCGTCATAGCCTCTGCTTTCGAGCTTAACTATCCTCCTATTTCGCAAGATAACTCTTCAAAAGCAATTTTGCCAGTGACTTCCGCCCCCAATCGTCTCGTTTATCATCCTCCCGCAGCAGCTTAATTCGGTCTCGATTCTTCTTATCATTCATCTGCTCCAATAATTCTGTTCTTTTTTCAGAAAGGAACCGGAACGTGCATCTATCTTTGCGTTCCTGCGGCGCCGTGCTGTTTTCATTTCTTCTTTTGGCCAACAACAGCGGCGCGCAGGAGAGATTGACTTTACAACAAGCCATTGAGTTGGCGATGGCCAACAATCCGCAGGTGCTGGCAGCGCAAAAGGAAGTTGAGGCCGCCAATGCCCGCATCTTGCAAGCCGAGGCATTTCCAAATCTTGAATTCGGCCTCAATTGGGATGAAACGCCGTCGAATTTCGATGTCAGCAAAGCCGGCGAGCGCAACATTGGCTTAGTGCAGCCTGTTGAATTTCCCGGCAAACGGGGCGCGCGCGGGCAAGTGGCGAAAATCGAATCGCAATTTCTTGAAGGAAGTCTGCGGCGCACCAAGCTGCTGGTGAGCGCCGACGTCAAGCGCGCCTATTATCAAGCGTGGCTGAATCAAAAATCCGTTGCCAATTTCGAAGCGATCGCCGATTTGTTGCAGCAGTTTCGCGAGACCGCCACGGCGCGCTATCAGGCGCAGAAGGTGACGTTTCTTGAAGTGCTGCGCGCCAAAACCGAATTGGCGAAAATCAACAACGAGCTGATTGCGGCGCGTCGCGAGGCGCAAAACGCGCTCGCGGAATTGAATCGGTTGCTCGATCGGCCCGGTTCTACTCCGCTGGCGCTCGCGGATGACCTCACCTATCAGCCATTTACAAAGACGGTCGAGATGGTGGTGAATGAAATGCGCCAATTCAGCGTGTCACGCCGTCTCAGTGAAACGCTCGTCGAGCGCGGTCGCGCACAAATGCGACTGGCGCAAAAAAGTTATCTGCCGGATTTTGCCGTCGGGTTGTTCAGTCAAAAGCGCGATGGCCAGCCGCCTTTCACCAGCGAGAATCCTTTGGGTGTTACCGAAGGCGGTTTGTGGGGCATCGAGGTCGGCGCTTCCATCCCGCTGTGGTTTTGGAAAGGCCCGCGCGGCCAAGCCGAAGAAGCGCGCGCGTTTTTTGATCTGGCGCAAATTCAGCTTGAAGCCGTTAATCGCAACGTTACCACTGCGATTGAAAATTCCCATCGCAGCGTCAAGGCCGCCGAAGAACAGGTGCGGCTTTTTGAAGAAACCTTGCTGCGCGACGTGGAAGATGAGTTGCGCACCGGCATCTCGCATTATCAAACCGACCAGATCGATGCGCTCAATTTGATTGACATTTATCGCACCTATACCGAAACCAAAGCGGAATACTACCGCGCACTCTTCAACTATAATGTGGCGCTGGCCGATTTGGAAGTGGCCGGCGAAATGGCTTTCCAGCCATAAGCTTGACAAGCCGCAACTAAAATCAAAAGCGCACGCAAAGACGCAAAGTCGCAAAGGCCGCGCAAAGATTTTTTGGATGACAAAATGATTAGTTAGTCAAAATGATTATTCAAAAGATTTCTTGTTATTTTGCTCTAAATAATTTTGTCTATGATTTCCTTTGCGTAATCTTTGCGTCTCTGCACCTTTGCGTGAAAGTTTTTGTTTTTTCTGCAAGGATTTAACTTCCAATCAACGGAGTATTCAAACATGCTGTCCCGAGAGATTTTCTTCTTATTGATCTTGGTTGTCGCACTTTTCGGCTGCGGCGAAAAACAGAATCAGGAAAAGCCGGCTGAAGGTGCTGACCATAAGGCCGAGGCTGCCAACGTCGTTCACCTCGACGCCGAACAGCAGCAAAAAGCCGGCATCCAGATCGAAACAGTGGGGTTGCGCCCGCTGCGACAGACGATTTCCGTGCCCGGTCGAGTTGTTTTCAATGAACGACGATTAGCGCATCTCACCGCGCGCGTGGCAGGACGTGTCGAGCAAGTTTACGCCTTTCTCGGCGACCGCGTGCAAAAGGACGCGCTGCTTGCGACGATTTACAGCCAGGACTATTTGGCCGCACAAGCGGAGTTCATTCAAGCGGAAGAGCGTTTGAAACTGGCCGCAACGCGAAAAGATTCGACGGAACTCCCCACCGCGCGCTCCATTTTTGAATCGGCGCGGCGCAAGTTGCTGGTGATCGGCGCGACCGAGAAAGATCTGAATGAAATTGCCGAGACGCACGTGCCCAAAACTTTGCTCGAAATTCGCGCGCCATTTGCCGGTTCGGTCACCGAAGCCAGCGAGATTCTCGGCCACGTCGTCGAAGTCGGCGGTACCATGTTTCACGTTGCCGACCTTTCCACGCTGTGGGTGCTGGTGGATATTTACGAGAAAGACATCGCCAAGATCAAGCCCGGAATAACGACAGAGATCGAAGTGGCCGCCTATCCCGGCGAAAAATTTCACGGCCGGCTCACCACGATTTTCGACGTGCTCGACGAGACCACACGCACGGTCAAGGCGAGAATTGAAGCCGAGAATTCCTTCGGCAAGCTGAAGCCGCAGATGTTCGCGACGGTGACGCTGCAGAGCGGCGAGCCGGCGAATCTTCTCGTCGTGCCCGAAGCGGCGGTGCAGTCCGAAGGCGACCAGCACTTTGTTTTCGTGCCGCAATCCGACAGCAGTTTCATGAAGCGCGAAGTTCGCACTGGCCAAAGAATCGATGGCGGAATTGCCCTCATCGACGGGCTGGCTGCCGGCGAAAAGGTGGTCACCGCCGGAGCGTTTGTGTTGCGCTCAGAGTTGGCCGAAGCAAGTTTGGAGGAGGAGTAGAGTCATGATAGATAAACTCATCGCCTTCTCCCTCCGCAACCGCGTGCTTGTGGTAATTTTCACGATACTGCTCATCGGCCTCGGCCTCAACGCGGTGCGGAAGATTCCCATCGACGCCTTTCCGGACGTCACCAACATCCAAGTGACAGTCATCAGTGAAGCGCCCGGCCGTTCGCCGGTGGAGGTGGAAAAATTCGTCACCTTTCCCATTGAAGTCACCATGAGCGGTTTGCCGCGGCTCACCGAGCTGCGGTCGTTGTCCAAATTCGGCCTCTCCATCGTCACGGTGGTGTTTGAAGATGACGTGGACATTTATTTCGCGCGGCAACTGGTTTTGGAGCGCCTGATCGAAGCCAAGGAAAAATTGCCCGAAGGCGTCGAGGCGGGGCTTGGCCCGGTATCAACGGGCCTCGGGGAAATTTATCAATACACGCTGGAACCGCCGAAGTCGGACTTGCGCATGAGTGATTTGGATGGCGATTCCGATGCTGCATGGCGCAAGTCCGATCTCAAAAGACCGTTGACCGGCTTCACTCAACTCAGCCAAGACCAGCTCATCGAGTTGCGCACCATGCAGGACTGGATGGTGCGGCCACTGCTCAAAACCGTGCCCGGCGTCGCCGACGTGAACTCTTTCGGCGGTTTCGTCAAGCAGTATCAAGTGCTGGTAGATCCCGATCTGCTGTACAAATACAAAATCTCGCTGCGCGAAGTATTTGAGGCGGTTGCCGCCAACAACGCCAACGCCGGCGGCGGTGTTCTTACGCACGCGGCGGAGCAGTATGTCGTGCGCGGCATCGGCCTCATTCAAACCATCGACGACATCCGCGACATCGTCATCGCCGTGCACGAAGGCGTGCCGATTCACGTGCGCGATGTCGCCGAAGTCGTCGTCGGCCCCGAAGTGCGGCAGGGCGCGGCAGTCAAAGACGGCAAGGGCGAAGTGGCGGTCGGCATCGTGTTGATGATTCGCGGCGGCTCCGGTCGCGAAGTGGCGGCCAGCGTCAAAGAAAAAGTGCGCGAAATCAACGAGCAAAAAATTTTGCCCGGCGGCGTCACCATCAAGCCGTTTTACGACCGCACGGATTTGGTGCAGGCGTGCATCCGCACCGTCACCAAAGCGCTGGAAGAGGGCGCGGTGTTGGTAGTGCTCGTGCTCTTTCTCTTTCTCGGCAACGTGCGCAGCGCGCTCATCGTCACCGCCACGCTGCCACTGGCGATGTTGTTCACCTTCATCATCATGGGATTGCCGCAAGTCAACCTTTCCGCCAATCTCATGTCGCTTGGCGGCCTCGCCATCGCCATCGGCATGATGGTGGACGCCTCGGTGGTGATGGTGGAAAATATCTATCGCCTGCTCTCCGAGCGCCGCGGCGAAAAATTGAGCCGCACCACGCTGGTTTGGGATGCCGCCAAAGAAGTGGCGCAGCCCCTGGTCTTCGGCATTCTCATCATCATCATTGTTTTCCTGCCGCTGTTCACGCTCGAAGGTTTGGAAGGCAAAATGTTTTCGCCGCTGGCTTTCACCATTTCCATCGCGCTGCTCGGCTCGCTGCTGCTGGCGCTGACGCTGGCGCCGGTGCTCTGTGCGTTCTTTTTGAAGGGCGGCTCCGAACACGACAGCTTCCCGGTGCGCTGGGCGAAGAAAATTTACCTGCCGGCGTTGCGCTGGTCGCTGCGACACCGCTGGGTACTCACCGGCGTCGCGGTGACGCTGCTCTTCGGCAGTTTGGCGCTGTTTCCGTTTCTCGGCACCGAATTCATCCCGACGCTCGACGAAGGCGTGCTGACGACACAAGTGATTCGCCTGCCGAGCATCTCGCTGCAGCAGTCCGTCGAAATCGAAAACGCCATGCAGCAAACGCTGATGGAATTTCCGGAAGTGGCAACCGTGGTTTCGAAAATCGGCACCGCCGAAATTGCCACTGACCCCGAGGGCCCTAATGTCAGCGATCCGATTGTCATCCTCAAACCGCGCAGCGAATGGAAAACTGCAAAAACCAAAGAAGAGCTGGTCGAGAAAATACGCGAGCGCTTGGAAAGAATTCCCGGCGTGGTCTTCAACATCACGCAACCCATCGCACTGCGCGTCGATGAATTGATTTCCGGCGTCAAATCGCAAATCGCCATCAAGCTTTTCGGTGAAGACATGGACGCGCTCAAAGCCAAAGCCGACGAAATTGCCAAAGTGATGGCGGAGGTGCGCGGCGTGGCAGACCTGCGGGTCGAGCAAGTCTCCGGCCAGCCGTATTCAACCATCGAGATCGACCGCCAAAAAATCGCCCGCTACGGCATCAACGTGGCGGACATTCAGGAAATCATCGAGACCGCGGTCGGCGGCAAAGTCGCCACCGACGCCTTTGAAGGGGAACGGCGTTTCGGCGTGATGGTGCGCTTTCCCGAAAACCGGCGCAACGATTTGGAAAGCATCGGCAATATTTTGGTCAATGCGCCGGACGGCACCCGGCTGCCGCTGGCGCAATTGGCAAAATTGTCGCTGGTCGAAGGCCCGGTGCGAATCAGTCACGAGAATGTGAAACGACGCATCGTGGTGGAGTGCAATGTGAATGGCCGCGACCTCGGCAGCTTTGTGGCCGAGGCGCAGAAGAAAATTCGCCAACGCGTGTCGTTGCCGCCCGGCTATTTCATCACCTGGGGCGGCGCCTTTGAAAACCAGCAGCGCGCCATGCAAAAGCTCGCTATCATCGTGCCCATCACCATCGCGTTGATTTTCTTTTTGCTTTTCTCCAGTTTCAATTCGGTGCGCCAAGCCGGACTCATCATTCTCAATTTGCCGTTCGCGCTCATCGGCGGCATCGTCGGGTTGTATATTTCCGGCCAGTATCTCAGCGTGCCGGCCTCGGTGGGATTCATCGCGCTCTTTGGCGTCGCTGTGCTCAACGGTATTGTCTTGGTGTCGTATTTCAACAAGCTCCGGCAGGAAGGCCGGTCGCTCGAAGACGCCATCCTGCGCGGCTGCGAATTGCGGCTGCGCCCGGTGCTGATGACCGCGCTGGTGGGGGCGCTTGGCCTGATTCCGCTGCTCTTCGCCACCGGCCCCGGCTCGGAGATTCAACGCCCGCTGGCGACGGTCGTCATCGGGGGTTTGATCACCTCGACGCTCTTGACGCTGGTGGTGTTGCCCACGTTGTATGCGTGGTTTGAAAAGCCGAAAGTGTAGCTCGGAGTGCGACGGTTTACCGTCGCTGCGCGGTTGTCTGCAGTAGCCAAACGCTCAAGCGTTTTGACTCCGAATTGTTTATCTTGGTACGGCAACGCTAAAGCGTTGCACTCCGAAAAGCCGGATTGCGACGGTTTACTGTCACTGCGCGGTTGTCTGCAATAGCCAAACGCTCAAGCGTTTTGACTTCGAATTGTTTATCTTGGTACGGCAACGCTAAAGCGTTGCACTCCGAAAAGCCGGAGTGCGACGGTTTACTGTCGCTGTGCGGTTGTCTGCAATAGCCAAACGCCAAAGCGTTTTGACTCCGAATTGTTTATCTTGGTACGGCAACGCTAAAGCGATGCACTCCGAAAAACCGGAGTGCGACGGTTTACTGTCGCTGCGCGGTTGTCTGCAGCGGCCAAACGTTGAAGCGTTTTGACTCCGAATTGTTTATCTTCGTGCGACAACGCTAAAGCGTTGCACTCCGAAAAATTGCGGTGTCTATTGTTCCCATCTCTTAAATTCACAAAACTGGGAGGAAAGCTCATGGAATTCAAAAAGTACCCACACAATCCGCCGCATCTGTTTATCGATGGCGCTATTTATTTTATCACGGGAGGTATTTTAGGCAAGCGGCATATCTTGCGCAATGATGTCCGCAAAGAGTTCGTGCGGTTGGCGATGGAGAAATGGTTCTCGCATTTCGAGTGGCGACTAGATGCGTGGATCATTCTCAACAATCACTATCATCTAGTTGCCAAAGCCAGACGCGCCAAAGACATGCCGGCCATTTTCATGCGCATACACGGTGGCAGCGCCACGCTGTTGAACCGGCTCGACAGCGCGCCCGCCCGACAAGTGTGGTGGAATTATTGGGACACTTGCATTCGCGGCGATCGTGATTTCGAATATCGATTAGCTTATGTTTACTGGAATGCGGTTAAACATGGTGTGGTTGCGCATCCGCAAGATTATTGGTGGTCGAGCTTCACCCGTGCGATTCGAGAGAAAGAAGATCGGTGCAAGTTTGGCGAAAAACCGCCTGAAGAGTTGAAAGATAATTTTGATGATTTTTAGCCATCGGACTGCAATGCTTCGGCATTGCACTTGTTGTAGAGAATCGAGCCGGAGTACGACGGTTTACCGTCGCCGTGCCGTGCTTGAACGAATAACAAACGCTAAAGCGTTTGAGCGATGAAATCCAGAAAACTCTATTGACCATTCCCGGCGCTGCCCAGGTTTCAGGCGAACAAATCACCGGCCAGCCAGCTCTGCAGATCGTCGTAAATCAAGATCAAATCGCGCGGCATGGCATACCGACGCGCAACGTTCTGGAGGTGATCGAAGCCGTGGGCGTGCGCCGCGACGTGGCATCTTTTGTCGCCGAAGCGCAGGCGCGCCTCGAAAAAGAAGTGAATCTGCCGGAAGGTTACATCATAGAATGGGGCGGCCAGTTCGAGCATCTCATTCGCTCGCAGCGGCGCTTCATGATCGTCGTGCCACTGGCGCTCATCTTCTTTTTGCTTTACCTGAGTCTGCGCAGCCTGCATGATGTGCTCATCATTTATACCGGCATTCCCTTCGCTGCCATCGGTGGCGCGTTGGCGCTTTGGGCTCTCGGCATATCTTTCAGTGTAAGCGCAGCGATCGGATTTATCGCGCTTAGCGGCATCGCGATGCTGAACGGCCAAGCGCTCGTCGCGGCCATTCGCAATTTTTGCGATGAAGGATTGCCATTAGCCGAAGCGGTCATATCGGCAGCGAAACAACGTTTGCGCCCGGCGCTGGCGACAGCCATTAATGATGCCGCAGGCTTCATTCCGATGGCAATTTCAACCGGTGTTGGAGCGGAAGTGAAACGCCCGCTTGCCACGGTCGTTGTTTTCGGCGTCATCACTTCCACACTGTTGATTCTGGTGGTTTTGCCAGCAGTATATCTGGCTTGAGGCGGGCGCCGGACGAGTCTACGCAGCCTATGGCGGTATCTTTGTGGTGATATCGTTGCTCTGGGGCTGGCTGGTGGATCGTAAAACGCCAGACACCTTTGACATTGTTGGCGGCGCCATTTGCTGCATCGGTATCGCGGTGATCATGTGGTGGCCACGGGGATAATACGTTTGCGCGTTCAGGAAAAATAGACATGGACTCCATCTTGCGATATTTTTTGCCCGTTTATTTGATCGTGTATTTCGTCGCCGCTTTTTTCTGGCGCTCGTACATGGTTTGGAAAAGAACGGGCATCAACCCCTACAAACTCGGCAAGGCCGACAATGCGCATGATTTTATCGGTGTGCTTTTTCGTCTCACACTTGTTGCGATTACATTGGTTATCATGCTTTATTCCATCTCGAACAAGGCGTATCAGTTTTTAACGCCAATTGGTTGGCTTGAGCAATCCGTGCTGGTGTCATTTGGATTGGGATTATTGCTGGTCTCACTCGTCTGGACATTTATCGCGCAAGCACAGATGGGAAACTCGTGGCGTATCGGAATCGATGCCGCGACGAAAACGCAACTTGTGCAACATGGCGTTTTCCGGCTGTCTCGCAACCCGATTTTCCTGGGCATGCGCGTAACGCTGCTCAGCTTCTTTCTGATCCTGCCGAATGCGGTTACGTTCGCCACGCTTCTATTGGGCGATGCGCTGATGCAAATTCAAGTCCATTTGGAAGAAGAATATCTGCGCCAAACTCACGGCGAAGATTATCAAAAATATTGTCAAAGAACACGACGTTGGCTTTAGCGATATTTATCATTCTTCGCGCTGCTCATTCGCGGCTTGCATACCAGCGTCTCTGCGAGCATCGGCTTCATCGCATTGTTCGGCGTCGCGGTGCTCAACGGCGTGGTGCTGGTGACCTACATGAATCAGCTGCGCGGCCAAGGCATCTCTGTGCATCTCGCCGTCGTGCGCGGGGCTTCGGAAAGATTGCGCCCGGTGTTGATGACCGCGCTCGTGGCCATGCTCGGCTTCATTCCAATGGCGCTCTCCCACGGCACCGGCGCGGAAGTGCAGCGCCCGCTGGCCACCGTGGTCATCGGCGGCTTGGTGACTTCGACGCTATTGACGATTTCAAGCTTTCCAACTTTGAGAAATGGCGTGCCGTTATTCTTAAAACTGCGATTTTTTATTTTGCCGCGCGCGAAGTAATAACGCAACCGTGTTGTAAAATAGGCGATTACGTTCTGTATTTGTCTCTCTCACCCGGCATTCAAATTGTAACATCGATATTATCGCCGTCAATCTCAATTTATCAAGGAGTTGATCTTTGATGTGGAGTATTGTTATGAGAGATTTCAACAAAGCACTATCCGCAGCTGTGACATTCATGTTGATTGGCGGGGCCAATGCCAATGCGCAAGGCATGGGTGGACACGGCTGGCACAACGGCTATCATGGCATGGACTGGCCCGACACGCTGCAAACCGTCACAGTGAGCGGCACAGTGCGCGTGGATTCTCTGCAGCACCTCGGATTCATGCATAATTTGGATTATCAGCAGGCGCTTTATTCTTTGGATACCAATAGCGATGGTAAAACGGATTATCTTCTGATGTTCGGGCCGTGGTGGTATCAGCCCAAGAGCGGGGCCAAGCGACCGAACCACGGCGAAACTGTGACGATTACCGGCGGCGTGATGACAAGCTTCAACCCCTCCATCTTGATCGTCTTCACGATCAATGGCTTGGAATGGCGCGAGCCGCTTGGCCCACCGGCCTGGTCGGGCGGCTGGATGCATCGCGATGCCACCGACAGCACACGCATTTATTGCCCGACCGACAGCAGCAGTTGGATGCACATCCCTCCCGGCGCGATGGGCATGGGTATGATGTGGCCGGACAGTCTCTATTGCCAACTTGAATGGATGCCTCCCGACAGTCTGCCGGTGTATGGCGGTGGTTTCATGGGATTCCATACCGAGTTCACGCGCATGGGCGGCCACGGCATGATGAATGGCGGCATGCTGAATTTCTTGCGCTCAACCCGCATGAGCTTTCATTATCCCCAGCAGCTCATCGACGAGTTGAAAATCAACGAAGCGAGCATTCAGTTGATCTACTTGGATTCAAACAATCAGTGGCAAAAAGTCACTGGCGCACAACTTGATACTCAAAACAACACCGTGACGGTGACGCAGAATCCGGTGCGCAGCTATTACGTTCTGCGCGGCGAGACCGTTACTTCTGTCGAAGAACAAAATTTCGTTGCAATGGCTTTCGTTTTGCAGCAGAACTACCCGAATCCATTTAATCCCGAGACGACCATCCATTACGAGCTTGCTGTTGCAGGTCACGTGAGCCTGTCAATTTTTAATGTGAGTGGGGAGCAAGTGGCGGCCTTAGTGAATGCGGACCAGCCTGCCGGAAAATATACCCTGCGCTGGCGCGGCATGGACACCACAGGAAAAATTCTGGCCTCGGGAATTTATTGGTATCGACTGGAAGCGGCGGGAATGTCGGTAACGAAAAAAATGATCATGAGGAAGTGAATTTCAGCCGCCCTGAAGGATGAACCCAAGCGCCTTTGCGATTTTGCAAGGCGCTTGTTGTTTTTGGCCCAACCACCTGATTTGCCGATCTAAATTTGTATCTCTCATCGAACCTTCTTTTCTATATCAATGGGCGGAAGCGTGTTGGGAAAGGAAAGTGTAAGGTAAGTTCAGAACTTGATTTTCGAAAGAAGATGTGTATCTTTGTAGGGGATGGGAGCCGGAGGAGGCGCATGCTAACACCTCTTCCCAAGCTCACAAAAGCCGGTTTTCTGCTCTTCCGTTGCTTGACCTCTTACCTTCAATCGAGGAATAGCAAAAGATAACAGCCTCATTTAAAGATCTGAAGTTAGATGAATTCCTCACCCGGCATTTGCTTTTCTCTGCTCGGGAGATTTTGCCTTTATCTGGGAGAACGGGAAATACCCGAAGCTGCCTTCAAGAGCCGAAAGGCGCTGAGCCTGCTGAAGCTACTCGCCATTAAGCCCAAACATCAATTGCATCGCGATCAAGCGATTGATGCCCTTTGGCCGGAGCTGGATCCCACCGCGGCGGCAGCGCAGATGTACAAATCCATCCACTACATTCGAAAAGCTTTTGAGGCCACCACGGCTGGACCTGCGCCCGAAGCGTTGCTCGTTTACAAAGATGAAACCCTCAAATTAACCGCCCCTGCGGAAGTGCATACCGATCTCGACGCTTTCCAGCACCTGACGCAAGAAGCACGCCGGAACAAAACGCTCTCTTCTTACCAACATGCCGTGGCAAGCTACACGGGAGATTTGCTGCCTTCCGATATTTATGAAAGGTGGACGGAAGGGCTGCGCGAATCGGCACGCGTGGAGTTTTTGGAATTGCTCATCGCCCTCGCGCAGAAGCATATCGACGCCGGCGATTTTGCCGATGCGGCTGAGGCCTTTCGCCGCGTGCTCGGCATTGACCCGCTCGACGAAACCGCACATCAAGGCTTGATGCGCGCCTTTGCGCTGCAGGGCAACCGCTCACAGGCGTTGCATCAATATAAGCGCTGCGAGGAAATTCTCGCGAAGGAGCTCGACACCAAGCCTTCCGCAGAAACCATCGCCCTCTTGCAAACTATTCGCGAAGGCAAAATTCAATCGGCGCAGCAGGCCGCGCCGAAAAAGGCTGGCGCGGCAAAACCGGCTTCGGTGCTGCACAAACGCAGCCCGATGGTGGGGCGGCAAAATGAACTGAAGCAGGCCGCAACGCTTCTCGATCATCTGACGCAGGGCAAAGGCGAGGTGTTGTTGCTGCAGGGCATGGCCGGCATCGGCAAGACGCGTTTGGCGCAAGAGATTTTTTATCTGGCGCAATTGCGCGGTTATCAGCCGCTGATGGGCAGCGCCTACGAGCAGGAAAAGGAATTGCCCTACGGTCCGTTCGTCGAAGTTTTGCGCATGGCCATCAACACCTCTCCCCAGCACGCGCATCTCATTCCGGCAGAATTGGCCGCCGCCATTCCGGAATTGCCATCCGCCCCGGCGCCATCGGCTCGAACTGACGGGGCAGCGCAGGCTTATCTCTTCGCCGGATTGCTACGTTTTCTCAAGGCGCTTGCGGACTTGACGCCAGTGGTGATGATTTTGGAGGATCTGCACTTTGCCGATGACGGCACTATCGGACTTTTTAATTATCTGGCGCGCCACGCCGCTGATTTTCCTCTTTTGCTAGTCGCCACCTGCCGTTCCGCCGAGCCGGAGATTTCCGCCGAGCTGACGACGCTCCTCGCGGCACTGAATCGTGGCCGCCTTGCCGGCACTATTTTCTTGCAACCGCTTTCGGAGGCCGAGCATCAGCAACTCTTGCAACAAGCGTTGGAGAAAGGGGAGGTGGAGGCGGCGTTCGCCAACGAAGTTTTTTCTTTTACAGCAGGCAATCCCCTCTTTGCCGTTGAAATGGCCGGCCAATTGAAGAAAGCCGGCGAGATCACGCTGCAGGATGGTGTCTGGCGTGCGGGTAAGATCACCAAGCCTTATCTTCCTCCTTCCTTGCAAGTCTTATTGGCGCAAAAATGGAACGGTTTATCCCCCAAGGCGCAATCGCTTTTGCAAGTGGTTGCCGTCGCCGGCCAGCAAACCAACCTGAATTTGCTGGAGAATATTCTGCAGCTTCCGAGCGCAGAGATTTTGGATTTGCTCGATGAGACTCTAAGCGTGCACTTGTTGAAGGAATTGGGATTGACGTTCAGCTTTGTCCATCCGTTGTTCCACGAAGCGGTTTACCAGCAGATGTCGCAAACCCGGCAACGCTATTTGCACGGACAAGTGGCAAAGATATTGGAGGCTTTGTATCGCGATGATCGTGCGTTACCGGTTGAAGCGCTTGCCGAGCATTGCCTCCGCGGCGACGCGCCCAAGCAGGCGGTAAAATATCTTCTTATGGCTGGTGATCGCGCCGCGGCGCTGTATGCGCACGAGGTCGCGATCAATTATTACGCACAGGCGCTGCAGCTCGATGATGACCGGCATACTGTCAAGTTGCACGAAAGTTTGGGCGATCAGCTTGGTATGCTGGGCAAAGAGCAAGAGAGCGCGGCGCATTTTGAAGCGGCGATTTCCGGAAGTGCGACGTTAGATATTCGCCGGCTGAGGCGCAAAGCCGCTTATCGGTACACCCTGGCGGGAAATCTGGAGAGTGCGTGGCGGCATTTGTCGGAAGCCCTCGCGTTGACGCCAGAAACCCGCGATTTGGAATGGGTGCGTTTGCAATACACCCAGGCGCATTATCATTGGCAGCGCAATGAATTTGCCGAAGCGCTGGCGATAGCGCGGGAGAGCTTGGGTGTTGCTGAGGCGCTCGGCCCAGACGCGTCGGGTGACGCCGCAAAGGCTTACGAGATGATGGCGCTCTGCTGCGTGCCTCTCGGCGAGTGGCGTCATGGCCTCGAGTACGAAGCCCAGCGCCTCAGCCGCGTCGATTTGAATCGCTATCTCGCCGATGTTTCTGACGTCCATCTTTGACTGTGCGAGTATCACCTGTATGGTGATGAGCCTTATCAAACCGCGATGGAATTTGCGCGGCACATGCAAAAGCAGGCGCAAGATATCGGCGCCAGTCGCGCGCTGGCAATGTGCACGCTTTTCATCGGTACCGCCGAATACTTCCAAGGCCGTTTTCTCGACGCGCTCTCCAATTTGAGCAAGGCGCGCGCGCTTTATGCCCGACTCGAGGCCTTTGCCGGCGAGGCGAGTGCGCTGCAGCGCATGGGCGTGGTAGCCACGGCACTTGGTCGCTTGGATGAAGCACGCGGCTATCTGCACGAGGGCTTGCGCATTGCCGACCGCGCCATGATGAAGCCGCATTGCCTCGTGCGTTTGTATGCGACGCTGGGACGTAATCGCATGGAAGCAGGCGATTACGCCGGCGTGCGTGAGGCGGTAGAAGCAGGACTGGCGGTGGCGGCCAATCACGGCCTATGCGTCACTTGCAACGTCATGCTTTATCCCATCTCGACGATGGGCTTCGCCGTTAATGGCGATATGGACAAAGCGCGCTTCTATGCGGCGAAGGCGGAGGAATCTGCCAAGGCTTTCGGCAGCCACCTTTTCCTCGGCCTCACTTACCAGGCGCAAGGCATGTTGCATGGATTACTCGAAGAGTGGGATTCTGCCATTGACAAGCTCAAACAAACGAAGAAAGAATTTCAGGCCATCCGGCAAGATTATGAAATCGCGCGCAGCGATCTCTTTCGTGCCTTTGTCCTCATGCGGAGAGGCCGGCCCAAAGATTACCTGACTGCCAGCCGGCTCGTTGCCGGCGCTTTGCCCACCTTTATCAAACTCGGGGCGGAAACCACGGTCGCGCAAGCTCGCTCAGCCCTCAAGCAGATGCGAACGCTTTAAAATTCGAACCCGTACGAGCCGGAACCAAATAAAGCACAAATTGCTCACGGAAGTGAAACAGCTCACAGAATTTTTTTGCTGAGCCTGCCCTGCCGCAGGCCAGGGTTTGGTCATATTAAGGAAGCCTAATCTCGCATTAAGATTTTTTTGCCGATTTTGTCGCCCTCCTAGACTTCACCTCATGCAGTAACCTTCTCTTTTTTCATTCACTTGACAATTTCAAATCAGCTTGGTCAAAATCTTCTGTCTGGAAGACCGGCGGAAGATTTTTGGAAGAGTTGATTCTTATCTTGTGACAGAACAAACACGAATGGAGCGCATGATCACCCAGGCGGCAACAACCGACATCTTCAATGGCGTCGATTTCGCTCAATTCAGCGATACCATTGACGCTATCAAGGCCAATCCGGCTTTGGCGCGTGTGACCCTCCGCGCTGAGGTCGAATGGAGCACTGGTGCTCAGGTTCAGATAAAGATTCCTTGTTCTCATGACAACGAAACCCAGGCCATCCACCGCGCTCCGAGCATCTCATTTGAAACCGGTGGGCGCTCTACTCAGCTTGACGACGAAACTGCTGCGAATGCCATGGAAATCATTTTGGCCGGTTTAGGTTCATGCTTGATTATGAGCTTCGTCTACCACGCCACGCAACAAGGCTTCCACGTGAATGAGCTTGGGTTGCGCCTCGAAGCCGAAATCGATCTGCGCGGCTTTTTGGGATTGTCGCCTCAGGTTCGCCCAGGCTATCAAATTGTCCGTTTCGCCGTGCAGGTCAAATGCAATGCCCCCAATCAGGCGCTGGAGAAACTGTGGGAACATGTTCAAAAAATCTCACCAGTGCTGGACATCATCCGCAATCCGGTTCCGGTGACGATTGAGCTGGAAGAAACAATATGATTTAAGGATGTGTCATGAGTCATCAAATCACTTCAGAACTTGATCTCAATTTGGATCAACTGCGCCATGCCATTCAAGAAGAGTACGCGACGGTGGCGCTCGATCCCGACCGCGGTTTTCACTTCCACACGGGCCGGCGCTTGGCTCGCCTGGTCGGCTATTCAGATGAGTGGCTGGAAGGCATTCCCGAAAAGTCTATCGAGTCCTTTGCCGGCACTGGAAATCCTTTCAGTTTGGGAAGGCTTCTGCCTGGCGAGCGTGTCGTGGATGTGGGTTGCGGCGCAGGAATCGACAGCTTGATCGCCGCCAAAATGGTCGGGCCGAAGGGGCAAGTGATCGGCGTCGATATGACCCCGGCGATGTTGGACAAAGCTCGGAGCGCTGCCGTTGAAGCCGGCATGAGTAATGTAGAATTTCGTCACGGTTATGCGGAGTCATTGCCGGTGCTCTGCTGGCAGCAGAGTTGCAAGCCACCGTGGTGTCGGCCGGTTTTGCCGGCTTCGAGATAACCTGGCGAAAAGACGTCTTCAGTGGCGCGCCACAATCGAGCAGCGCCGTCAAGTTTGGCACGCTTGGGATTAATTTCCGCGCTCGCAAAGCCCATGATGAAGCCGAGTGGAAGGAGGCGTTGACAGCGTTGAGTTGCGCGGCGCCTAAATTTAGTTTTGAAAACCACCCCTTGCAATAGTAGAAACCGCGAGCGAAATATCGTACATTATGCCAGTAACTAAAAAAAACGCGGTAGTGGTTATGAACTCAACTTACATAGGAGTAAGATAATGACGAAGGCATTTCTTGAAATCACCCTGAAGATTGCTCCAGAGAACCGGGCGCAAGCCGGCGGCGTGTACACAAAGTATCGGCAGCCCTTTCTATCCAACACCCCGGGCGCCGAATCGAAGGACCTGCTCGTAAGGGCAGAAGACGTACAGGTGCTTCATGGCTTCGACTCGAAAGCGAATGCTGAGAACTATCTTGGGAGTACGCTGTTTCAGAAGGATGTAGCGGCGGCACTAAAGCCTTATCTTTTAGCCGATCCAGAAATCCGGATTTATGAATGCGCGTAGCGGAATATAAGTTGCCTCAATCCAGAAATCCGCCTAACAATAAGCTCAATCGGACGCGCAGCAACAACGCCGCGCGCCGGTTAGCTGTCGTTAGCCAGCCGAATATATCGCCAGTGCAGACTGAATGCGTGAAAGGAGTTAAACAATGAATCCACGAATAGTTGTCCTCGGTGCGGGTTTCGGCGGACTCGAACTCAGCACAGTACTGTCCGAGGCGCTCGACGGTCATCTCGACCTCACCCTGATCGACAAGAACGACTCCTTTTTCTTCGGCTTCTCGAAGTTCGACGTCATGTTCGGTCATAAGACACCTGACGCCATTCGACTCTCATACAGCAACATCGTGAAGTCTGGTGTCCGTTTTCGTCAGGAAACAATCACCTCGATTGACCCTGAAACACGGCGCGTCACGACTAACAACGAGACCTATGAGGCCGACGTGCTGGTGGTCGCACTGGGCGCCGACTACGATCTAGCTGCCACGCCGGGCCTCAGCGAAGGGGGCAACGAGTTTTACTCCTTTGCGGGCGCTGAACGCTTGCGGGAGGTGCTGCCCACCTTCTCGAAGGGCCGCGCGATTGTCGGCGTCACCTCAGCGCCATTCAAGTGCCCGCCAGCGCCGAGCGAAGCCGCCTTGTTGCTGCACGATTATCTCACCACACGCGGAGTGCGCGACGCGTGCGAAATTAGCTTGGTCATACCGTTCGGCGCTCCGATTCCGCCGTCACCGGCAACCTCCAAGGCGTTGGTCGCTGCTTTCGCCGAGCGGGGGATCACCTTCATCCCCAACCGGCGCGTGCGTGCCCTCGACCCAGCGCGTCGCGTCGCCATTCTGGATGATGAGCGTGAGATGCCTTATGATCTGTTCCTCGGCATCCCGAAGCACCGCGTCCCGGACGTGGTCGCGGCGAGTGGTATGGCCGAGAATGGCTGGATTCCCGTCAACCCAAAGAACCTCAAGACGCGGTTCCCGGGCGTGTATGCAGTCGGGGACGTGACGAGTGTGGGAACGGCCAAGGCCGGCACGTTCTCCGAAGGGGCCGCGCGCGTCGTTGCCGCCTCGTTGCTGGCGGAAGTGCAGGGCGGCGAACAACCCCCGGCTTATGCTGGGGCGGGTACCTGCTACGTCGAGTTTGGGGGAGGCCGCGTCGGGCGCGTGGACGTGGACTTTCTTTCGGGGCCTTCGCCTACGGGGAGCTTCATCGAACCCTCCGTCGCCCTGGTCGGCGAGAAGCAGCACTTTGGATCCAGTCGCCGCGCGCGCTGGTTCGGACTATAGCGAGCCCTTCCAAGACCCACTCAGTTCGTTACTAAGGAGAAGTTATGAACCGCTACCGTTCTCGCACTGTTATGCTGATTGCGGCTGCCACTATTATGCCTGGCTGCTTGCAAAAGCAAGCAGACAATCACGCCGCGCCAACCGGCCTCAATGAAAAGATCAGCGTTAAAACTGTTGAAGGTGAAGCCTCGGGATTTGATTGCGCGGTCGTCAATGTGCTGTGCCCGAGCACGCATCGCGCGGCCGATTTCACCACCGGCATTTTTACCGCCGACAAGAACTTCTATTTTGTGGTGAATATTCCGCAGAGCTTCATGACACAATACTTTCTCGAAAAGTTGTCTGTCAGCGGAAAGATTTATCATCCCTACGACGATGCCATCGAGCCGGAGCAAATTCATCTGCTGAAAGACGACGAGAAAAAACTGGTGTATGAATCGGGATACTTCTTCGATCCGCATGGCCATAAAGCCATGTTCAACCAGGGCCGCGTCGTCGATGGTGTGTGGGTGTGCGATCAGTGCGCTGGAGCAAAATAAATCGTCCTTTTACTTTTTCTCGTACTCTTGCTCTTACTCGCTTTTCGGTGTATTAAAGAACGAGTAAGAGCAAGAGTAGGAGTAAGAGTTTTTACACATAACCTAACCATTTTGAAAGGAGCACCACAATGGTGACAAAACGCTTTTTCTTCGCATGGGTTTTTCTTCCGCTCACTGCCCTCGTCCTGTGGAATGTAACTCCCGTGCTCGCGCAGCAGCCCGCTCAAGAAAAATCGCTCTACGACCGGCTTGGCGGCGTTTACGCCATTGCGACGGTCGTGGATGATTTTATCGAGCGACTGTTGGTCAACGACATTCTGAATGCCAATCCCAAGATCAAGGAGGCACGGGATCGGGTGCCAAGGGCGGGGTTAAAATTTCGCGTCACAGCTTTGGTCTGCCAAGTCACCGGCGGGCCGGAAAAGTACGCCGGCCGGACGATGAAGGACTCGCACGCGCATCTCAACATCACCGAAAAAGAATGGCAGGCGATGGCGGCCGACTTCAAAGCAACCTTGGACAAGTTCAAGGTCCCAGCCAAGGAGCAAGGCGAGCTGATTGCCATCGTGGAGAGCACGAAAAAAGACATCGTCGTGGCCTCATCAACAACAAAGTAAAACTAGTACGCTATTACCATAGTTTTTTAGTCATGGTGAGCGGAGTCGAACCATGCCGCCCTTCGACTTCGCTCAGGGTGACCTTCAAAAATTAAGGTTTCATTGCACTGGGCAAAGCCGGACTTGCACAACCAAAATCTTCAAATCCAAAAAATTTTCACGTGCAAGTCCGGTATGATTGGAACAAATAGCGCGCGTATCATGCCCATATTGTCGTCCTGCTCACACTCGTGCTCGCCGTGCCTGCTTACGTCATTCCTTAGTTTGCTCATACAACTTTTGTTTCTACAGAAATTTTTCTTGACATTCTCGTGAATTATTCCATTATTCAATTAAACAATTGAATAATAGAATTTGACAGCCATCCGCCATGCGAGGAAGAGAATTCAAGGATTTCGTCTTTCAGGAAATCGCTGCCGTGGCGCAGGCATTTTCAAGCCCCAAGCGGCTTGAAATCATCGAGGTTCTGGCGCAGGGCGAACGCAGCGTGGAAACGCTGGCTAAGGAAGGGTCGATGACCATTGCCAACACCTCCAGACACTTGCAGGTGTTAAAAGCTGCCGGAATTGTCAGGAGCCGCAAGGAAGGGGTGAGTGTCATCTATGCCATCGCAGATGAGAAGGTATTGGCTTGTTGGAAAGCTTTGCAGGTGCTCGCAGAGAAGAGAAGAGCAGAAATCAAAGAGGCGGCTAAATCCTTCTTTGCGGAGGGGGATGATATCGAGCCTATTGCGATCGAGGAACTCCAACGTCTTCTCAACAACAAAGAAATCGTTTTACTCGACGTCAGGCCGGTTGAAGAATATGAAAACGGCCATTTGCCAGGCGCCGTATCAATGCCTCTTGCCGAGCTCAAACGCGGCCTGGACAAGCTTGCGAAGCGCCGCGAGATTGTGGCCTATTGCCGTGGCCGCTATTGTGTGCTTGCCGCGGAAGCTGTGACCATATTGAAAAAGGCCGGTTATAAGGCGCTGCGTTTGGAAGATGGAGTTTATGAATGGCAACAGGCGGGCCGGAAAGTTGAAAAGGGAAATGGCCCGTTGTTTGACAAAAAGATAAAAATGCGGAGATGAATCCGGATGACAAATCTTCTCACCAATTTCATATTGAGCCTGCCAGTCGGCGTCGCCTTCGGCTACGCTTCCCATCGCGGCAGCTTGTGAATGAATTCGGGTTTTCGCAACCTCCTGGTCAGGAGGGACACCACTCGATTCAAAGCTTATTTCCTGGCGATTGCCGTGCAGATGCTGATGCTGCCATTCCTGCAACTTTTGGGCATCGTTAAATTCACCGTACCCGCATTCTATCCTCTCGGCGCAGCACTTGGCGGATTTCTCTTTGGTCTCGCCATGAATTGGGGCGGCGGCTGCGCGGGTGGTGTGTGGTACAAACTCGGTGGCGGCAGCATCGGCGCTTTCGTTGCCATTATCGGATTGACTATCGGATACGTCACAACTGAAAGCGGCGCGTTAAGACCCTTGCGCACATGGATACAATCCCTCGGTAGCGACAGTGGTGTCGAGACCATGACCATCGCAAGTTTATTTAATCTGCCTCTGTGGTGGATGAGCGTGCCTTTTGCTGTCGCCCTCCTATTTTTCTTGTTGAAGAAATCCCCCACCAATCCTGAGAAAGGCTGGAACTGGAGAAAAACCGGGCTATGGGTTGGAGCAATAGGCACAATCGCGTGGGTGGTTTCCTCTCTTTCCGGTCGATTTTTCGGCATGGCGGTTCTGCCCGGGAGCAAAGATGCGCTTGAGTTGTTGGCAATTGCCAAACGCAGCGCTTTGAGCTGGGATTTCTTTTTTGTTTTTGGCATTCCCGTCGGCGGCTATTTGTCCGCCTCGCGTGAAGGCCAGTTTCACTGGTCAACCATTTCAGGCGTGGCAATCTGGAAACTCGCCGGCGGCGGGCTCATATTGGGAGCCTCCGGCTCACTGGCAGGAGGCTGCACCGTCGGTCATGGCCTGACAGGTATTCCTCTGCTTTCGCTTGGGAGCATCACGTTCACGATCTTTGCCATGCTCGGAGCATGGTCAGGTGTGATCATGCAAAAGAAGCAGAAAAAGGAGAAATAATATTGAAAGCCAAAACCATTTTGATTCTCGGCGGCGGTGTCGGTGGTTTGGTTACTGCCAACGAGTTGCGGCGGCATCTGCCACGTGAACACCGCATCATCTTGGTGGAAAAGAATTCCCAGCACGCCTTTGCACCATCTTTTCTCTGGCTGATGACCGGTGATCGCCAGCCGGAACACATCACTCGTCCGGTTCGGGAACTGGTGCGACCCGGCGTGGAGATTGTTCATGCCGAAGCGCGTGCAATCGATTTGGCGAAACAGCAAGTCGAAACCAGCGCGCAAGCACTGCCTTACGATTACTTGATTATCGCTCTCGGCGCTGACCTCGCGCCGGAGACAATGCCTGGTCTCGCCGAGGCGGCGCACACGTTCTACACATTCGAGGGCACAATCAAATTGCGCGATGCCCTTGCCTCATTCAGCGCTGGGGCGATCGCGCTTGTGGTCAGTACCATGCCATATAAATGCCCCGGCGCTCCCCATGAAGGCGCGATGCTCATCGCGGATTTCTTCAGCAAGCGCGGCCTGCGCGAGAAGGTGGATATTCAGATGTTCACGCCGGAGCCGCAACCGATGCCGGTGGCTGGGCCAGTGCTTGGCGATATGATCAAGCAGATGCTGCAATCCAAGGGCATTGCCTTTCATTCGATGCACAAGCTCACGGCGGTCAATCCACAAACGCACGAGCTTTCCTTTGAAGCGAAAGCGCCGATAAAATATGACTTGCTGATTGCCATACCGCCGCATCGCGCGCCCTCGCTCGTTCGCGACGCTGGCCTCGCCAATGAAGCGGGCTGGATACCTGTTGATCGCGGAACGTTGGCGACCAGGCACAAGAACGTTTATGCCCTCGGCGACATTACGGCCATTTCCATTCCCGGTCGTTGGAAACCGGAGGTCCCAATGATGTTGCCGAAGGCCGGCGTGTTTGCGCACCATCATGCCGAGGTCGTTGCGCATCGCATCGCGGCAGAGATTGATGGCAGGACACCCAAAGAAGAATTCTGCGGCGACGGCTATTGCATGTTGGAGGCCGGAGAAGATTTGGCCGGTTTTGCCTACGGCAATTTTTTCGCGGAACCCTCTCCCCAGATTACATTACACAAAATGGGAAAGGTCTGGCACCTCGGCAAAGTGCTTTTTGAGAAGTGGTGGTTGTCTCCCTTTGGGCCAAAACGAGAATTGTTACATCTGGCACTCAGAATGGGGGGCAAAGCCATGAGAATTCCAATCGCGGTGTAATTCCATTACAAGTGGAATCTTTGCTTTTTCGGAAAACATGAAAAACCGCGAATCAACGCCAATGAGCGCTAATGTTTTTCATTCGCGGAAATTCGCGCTTATTCGCGGTAAAAAAAACTGAAAACCTGTTTGTTGTGGTTCGTCCGCATTAAGGAGAAATGAACAATGAAGATTCTCTTGCTGATCAATGACGCTCCGTATGGCACCGAGAAGGCCTACAATGCTTTGCGTCTTGGAATGACTTTGCAAAAAGAGCATCCCGATGTAGAAGTTCGAGTGTTCCTGATGGCAGATGCGGTGAGCTGCGCCGTGCCGAATCAAAACTTGCCACAAGGTTACTACAATATCGAGCGCATGCTCAAGTCCATTCTTGCCAAGGGCGGTAAAGTGAAGACCTGCGGCAGTTGTACGGATGCCAGAGGCCTTCGCGAGTTGAAGCTCATTGAAGGTGTTGAAATCAGCCATATGAGTGAATTGGCGCAATGGGCTGTTGATTCGGACAAAGCTTTCGTATTCTGAAACATTTTTTTCTCGGTTTCATCAAGATTCACATCTTGTATCATGCTTCCGAAGAACCCATCTATGGGCTTTGGATCATTAAGGAGTTGGGGCGGCACGGATTTCGACTCAGCCCTGGCACATTGTATCTGATTCTGCACGCGTTGGAGACGGATGGCCTCCTGCGCAGCAGCGAACAGCTCGTCGACGGCAAAATCCGGAAATACTATGAAATCACTGCGAAAGGCAGAAAAGCTCTGGTGGAAGTGAGGAAGAAGATGAAGGAACTGGTTGAAGAAGTCATGTAGAAAGTCTTTCTATGAAAACAACCATCGTGACAAAAGTTCGACGGCTGTTTTATGCCGTCGCTTTCACCGCCTTTGCTGGACTCGCGCTTTTTTTCCTGTTTAGCGGCTGCCATGAGACCAAGACAAAGGATGCGCAAGTCGAAGCACGCCTGAAAGCGCTCGAAGCCGGCGCGCCGGGGGTAGGAACGATCATGTCCGGTGTGCAGTTGCACTTTGCCAAACTCTATTTCGCCGGCAAAGCGCAAAACTGGCCGTTGGCTGAGTTTGAGCTACACGAAGTCGAAGAAAATCTGGATAAGGCCGTAGAACTTCGTCCGGAAGAGAATGGCACCAATTTGGTTGGTCTCAAGGATGGCTTTAAACAGACACAACTGGCAGCCTTAGGAACGGCGGCTCAACATAAGGATTGGAGCGCTTTTCAGTCGGCTTACACCGAAGGGATTGGGGTGTGCAATGGATGCCATGAAGAGACCACACGCCCTTTTATTATCATCACCGTGCCGGCGGTCCCGCCAGTGCCAAATCAACAATGGGAACTCCCAACTCTTTCTTCTGAAAAATGAGGATACCCGTCAAATCGTTTCAAGGTTTGGATACGGACAAATTGCCCTCTGCAATCATTTTGATCAGCGACCAGTTGGCCTCCGGCTTGTTCAAACCACTTGTCTTGATTCCCTGGGCGTTTTTTGTAGGCCTCAGCCGAGTTTATTTGGGCGTGCATTATCCTTCCG
>JBIOXB010000139.1:0-135889 GCA_044869275.1 bacterium | reverse complement strand
GATAAAACTGCAGTCATAAATGGAGCTATCCGAAAAAACAGCACCAGATAGGTCGGTCGGTTTCTGCTCGGTTGAGAATGTGAGGCGAGCAATCTCGATGCCGCTTAAGCTAATTGTTGACCCAGTTATGTTCGCTATTGCATCTCTGATAGGATCATTCGATGATGCATGTAGACGAACCGCAGCGTCAAAAAGTAGCGTGAGCAACTGACCAAAACCTCTGGAATTGCTCCGGTCTGCCCAGTGCTTTTTCAGGGCTAAGACCAAATTTGCGATTTCTTTTTGTTCCTTTGAACGTACAAAAAGCCTCATTGGATCTGAGATAGGAACATGATCTTCGACAATCACTCCGCTCTCAAGATTATGAATCAATTGCTCCGTAGCTAGAAATTCTCGTAGAGAATTGTGTGAATACTTCCACGCAGCTCCGGATAAAATTTCAGCTCGCGTCAGCGTAGCAGAAGTACGTAGGTCAGCAAAATATCGTTCGGTTTCTTGTTGACGAGATTCCTGAGGTAGCCGACGAATTTGTTGCCCAAATGATTGATGGATCAAATCATAGAAAGAAACTTGGTCAATGTATGGTTTATCTTTGTGCGACAACATGACAGCCATTTTCTGCAAAAAACGACGCCTCGCGCCAGGCAAAATAAAGCTTGAGCGTCTATAGTCGCGGAGCATTAGTTGATCCACTATCAGTTTGTAGATACCCCATTCAGTTATAGAGGGTAGTGATTTGGGCTCTTTACCAACTTGCTCCTTCAGTCCTTCAACAACCTCCAGTAGATAACTGATTATAACTGGCTTCCCAGATAGTGATAGTTCAGCCCCTACTTCCACGCCTCTAAAAATGCGATGTAAAACATTTAGAACAACTTCACGTCCTTTAGAATCGTGCTCTAACACTCGGTTTACCAACGCTTCAGTTTGCTCGGGGGTTAAGTCCTTAAGATTCCTCTCATATCGGTCTAAAAAAATCTTGAGTAATTGATCAACCTCGGCTTCGCGGCGAACAAGATCTTGGTCGGCAGAAGATAAGTAGTACTTGCCGTAATCGAGGGATGAGTAGAGTATTTCAAAGACCTGTAATTCTTCGGCTTCAGTGAAGTAGTTTGGTCTACTGGTAAGAATTCCACGCGCACCCTCAGCCGACAACTGTGCCAATGCTTCGAGGCAAATACGGCGTTCTCTGGCATGAAGATACTGAGCCATCTCATCATAGCCATCCAGAAGCAAAACGACGCGACCAGAACGAATAAGTGAAAAAACAAAATCAATTGGAATATGTCCAAGTTTGTTGTGGTCCAGGAAATGGTGTAACAAACCACTGGCGTCAAATTGCTTGGTGAAGTCTCTAAGTTCCATCCGAAAAGGAATAGGCTTGGACGGATCCTTTATATATTCACTTAACCATCGATACTGAAGTACCTTTGTAAGGGCGGTTTTACCGGTACCATACTCGCCGATAATTATAAGCCACCTATTATCAGGTTTCGGTTGATCTCGCCAAGTGGTTAGGTATTGAGTCGCTTGGTCTTTACCCAGCGTATCATCAAAATAGGGCTCCTCGTAAACCATATTCAATTTCAAGAGCTCTTGGCCAAGGGTTGCGGCATCGCCCAATTGGTTTATATATGGCTCGAATTTTTCAAATTTCGAAAATAACTCATCGTAAGTAAGCGTAAGGATACGGGTTTGCTGCGCACGCTCACGTACTGGCAAAGAAAAGCCTTTTGCAGACACTATAAGTCTTTGAGCGTTAGGCTTCAACTCTCCTATCATGGCGAGTTTACCAACATCCTTTCCATATTTTTCATTATCAACATACTCAATGGTTGCTTCAATATATATCGGACTGGCAAAAGGGTCAAATTGGGGTTCTGCCACTAAGTCGATCTCAGCGCCATGAATTTGAATCGGCCCAGTCACTTCATAGTGATTTAGCTCGAAAAGGTGTTTAATTGCTTTCGGGAATGTATCTGAATCAAATTGTAACTTCATGACTCTCCTCGCTTACGATTGATCCAATCAACCTCGAGGTACACCTTATTGGAATTCTCGAGGACCGGTTACTTGGCTTGACCCCAATAACGCTGTATATGGCTGCTGCTAACGCGGTTCCGACGAAGATACTTCTTTCCTCGCACATGGCCAGATATAGAAACTTATTTCTATACATGGAAACTTCTTCGGACAAGTTTCCAAATGTAACCATATGCAAATTTCGTAACAATTCAGCTCCAGTTTTTGTAAGCGGATTGAACGGATAAAGCGGATTTCAAAAACCTTTTTGTGTGAATCACTTCCGTTTAATCCGCTAAATCCGTGTACATTTCTTTTTTTTAAGGTGAATAGTCACCAAATTTCTACATATAATCATTTCACTCAATCTGCGTAATTTGCAGATTTGGGTATTTTGTCTGCCATGTCGTCACGAACAAGGCGTTGCCGCGGGCTTAATTGTAACACTTCCACATTTCGACTTGTTGCCGGCGTTTCAAACGTTTTTGATTTTAGGCAACGAAATATTTTGGGAGGTGTGTAGTATTTTGTTTGCCGGGCGTGTTGCTGGTTTTCAACGCCGCGGTTCACCGGGAAAGATTTTATTGGCGCCAAGGGATAGAACTTGTTCCGAGGCTTCGGGAAAAACCCAACGGATGCAGGTAATCATCAGATCTGTCGAAACCAGGTTAATTGTTATTTGTTACGAGCGCCGTCAACGGCACTGACCAGGATTCCTTCTGAATGACAAGCTTGGGCTTTGGCGATCCTTTGCGGCTTTGTATCGCTCAGCGTGTCAGTAGCCGCTTTTTATACAAATTCAAATACACCCGGGACAAACGATTGGATTTGATATTCCTGCAAAAGATCCTTAAACCGATTATTTTTCTTTTTGCTGCCAAATCCAACGCATATCCGCTTCAAATGTGGATTGCGCAGCAATGGCACGTAATCTTCAGGTTGCATATTGTCAGCAGCGATGTGAACAAATTCTTCTAAAGCCGGTGCATGCTCAAGGGTGCTAACGTCTTTAAGGCCCTTCATATTTTCCAAAGAAATGCGTTTCAGTTTTTTGAGTCGCATGAAAGAAGGTAAAGCCGTTATCGATCGAAGTGATTGGAGGAAAAGATGCTGTAATTCCGTCAAGCTGGAGATGACGCCGATATCGGATAATGCCCTCACCTGCCATAGTTCGAGATATTTGATGTTTTCCATCCCTTCAATAGCATACAAATCTTTGATCCCACCCAACTTTATGTCCAAAGACCACATGCGTTGTAACGGCGTCAAATAACCAATGCCGGGCGTGCTGATGGATCTTAGCGTGACCTGCTGTAAATCTCTGAGTTGCGACAAAACCTCAATGTTCTTTTGTTGCCCTTCCAGATGAATTTCCTGGAGTGAAGTAAATCTGCTGAGCGGCGACAAATCGGGTTGTTTTGATTTGGTTACTCCAAGAAATAGCCGCTTCAATTGTGGAGAAATCTGCGTGAGAAACTCGAAGTCTTGCAGGTGATAGATGCCTATTCCCAGAGATTCGAGCTTTTCCATCGCTGTTATTTGCTCTATTCCGACTGCATCTCCTAAACAATCTGCGGAGAAATGACGAACATTCGTCATTTCGGAGGTAAAGCGAAGATCACAGACGAGCGAGTAAAACCCGTAGACTCTTAGCTCAACCTCCGACCGCACGGGGAAAAATTGATTGTTCAATAGGTCCCAGGTTTGCGGTTGAACTGGTGTGGAGCATTGCAGGGTCCTGAGGCCCTTATCCGCTATCAGCTGCTGGATTTCTTTCTTGGAAAGAGCTGCTTCAATTGATAGTCGACTTTTGGAAGTTCTTTTTTCAGCTAAGGGCATTTGTCATCCTCAAAAGCAAAGTTTAAAAACTCCATGGACCGAGCCCCCTGCGTAAGGGCATCATCAAACGTAATGCCGAGACATTGGAGCATTACCGTTTCGTTGGACTTGAGCCATGCAGACAAGTACCTAAACGTGGTCGTGCGCAAAATCTTATGTACAGACAGCTCTCTCAATCTGCGTTGCTTCCAGATGTAGACATCCTATCAACCATATCACCTCGAGCAAGGCTTTTCCGGAGGCCCATTCGTAGCACTGCCGCATTTCAAATTGGCGCTAGAGTTTCAAACGATTTTGATTTTACAGGAGGGAACTATTCGGGCAGGAGTGCAACCTCTTGTTCGCCGGGCGTGCTGCAGGTCTTCAACGCCGCGGATCAAGGGGAAGGATCTTATTGGAAATTGTCTTAACTCTGCTTCTCGGCGCGTTTCATAGTCGCGATTTAGAACACGGATAACGCGGATTCACACTGATTTTTCTGATCAAAAGCTCTATGCTTACCCTTGAATCAAGAGAACTAAAATCCGCGAAAATCCGCCTAATCCGTGGCATCCGTGGTCAAAGGAGTATAAAAAACTGCCTCTGAAAAACCTCTGAATAAGTCGGCATTTGCTGGATAGTTACCTCAGTTTCTACTTTCAGCTTGCCACGCAACAACCCTTCAGAAAATGTTGATGAATGCCTTGCAGCTGGCCATGTTGAGCGGCGCGGGACGCGGAGGCCGGACCTCCGCATCGACAAGGAAGATTGAGCGCGCGGAGGTTATAGTTTATGCCGCGCCGTCCCGCGTCCGCATTAAGAATGGATGGCCATCATTGCTGCTTCGGCGCCGCGGTTACATGACATCCTTTGAATTGATGTCAAACGTAATCATGAAGCCGTTCGTACCTTTAAACTCAAACGGCTTATCCCCGGCACGATAAGCCTGGACCTCGTTGGGCATCAGGACGAATCCGTCGTTACGGGGCGCGCCCCAGTACTTCAGGTTCTTGATCACGACGGGATCATCCGTCATGCCGGGATTGCGATTGAGCACGACTTCGGCGGTCTTACCACCATCGAGCCGGGCTACGGCACGATCCTTCGTGAACTGCCACTCCATCGCACCATCTTTGACCACCGTGAAAGAGTTCCACTTCACCGGATAAAGGTGGCCCGCAATGGCCGCGATGCCTTCCCGTTGCTCCTTGGTCACTGCGGGATCGAACGTCAACGTCGCCCAATCCATTTGTCCTTTCGAGAAGTCGCCGCCCAAATCTCCAGCGATCCAAAACTTCGCGCCCTCGAGCTTGACGCTGCCGTAGTTGCCTTTGGTGACCTTGAAGGCGTTGTTAAAACGGCAAAAATGCTCGGCCGCTGCGCCGTGGCCGCCGCTATGATGCGCCGAGGGTGCGGGGTTAAAATAACACTGGCAGAACATCGGGCAACTGCACGCCTCGATGATGGTCGCGTTGAGCGACCACTCGGGAGTGGCTTTGGTCTGCGCAAAAACCAAAATGGCGCAGGCCGATATGGCCACCGCCAGCCAAGCTAATGCTCTTCTCATGGCGTACCTCCTCTTTGGTTAGAGTTCAAACGATTGCGTTGCATTTAGCGCAATCCACTTTCGCAGAAATGGACCAATTGTTCAGCGCCTCCCGATTGAGTTCCGACTGATTCGGGAGGCGCTGGATAATTACAAAATT
This sequence comes from bacterium, assembly GCA_044869275.1. GTDB lineage: Bacteria > Zhuqueibacterota > Zhuqueibacteria > Zhuqueibacterales > Zhuqueibacteraceae > JBIOXB01. Next base: position 130,343 of record JBIOXB010000139.1, on the reverse strand, counting down.
GCTCACAAGAGTTAATTTTGCCTTTCAAAATGATCGCTGTGGAGCCGCCCAAGCGGCCGCAAAGAGGGGAGCCCCATTCTTGCAAAAACTTCAAAAAGACTGTAAAGAAATACACGAGAAAAGTCAAGGTAAATTTCACTGTGGCGTGGGAAGTCAAGCTTTCTTGTGTCTGAGAAGTCCTCTATTGACAGAGGGCAAGAATGAAATCCAGCGCTCGGACCGAGACTCGCTGGTGGCGTACAAAATCCCCGCGCCTCATCGACAATTGCGACTTCGCGTGACTTCGGCAGATTGAAACGAAAGGTTAACTTAGCTGGCCTCCCCGATTCATGTCATCCTGGAGGGATCCTTTTTTGCACTTGGCACTGTGCCTATGCTGAAAAAGATCCCGCAAGGCGGGATGACAAACAGTGGGTGAGACACTCAACTTAACATTGTCAAGCTAATTACAAATGGCAAAAAGGATCTCTGCTTGAGTGCCGGCGGCAATGCCATACTGCTTTGCGTATTGCGGCAGGGGGTTTCATTGCAATCTGCGAAAATCTGCGTCATCTGCGTTCAAAAAAAGAGCAACCCAACCCAATCGAAAAGAATGAATAAAACTCAGAATTTCTGAAAGCTTGTCATCCGGCAGCTGTTTAGTCTCTTCCAGCACTTTTTCGCGCACTGTGATTATGCTGCACAAGATTCAGACTGTGTGAAAACGCTTCGTTTCAACGCCGGCTGAGCTTGTCGAAGCCGGATTCTTGAGCTTAGCACCCTTCGACAAGCTCAGGGTGCGGTCTTCACAAGTTTTCACACAGGCTGATTCCTTCTGAAAGACAGTTTATGAAGTGGCTACAAAAATCAAGGTGACAGCGTACTAGTAGTTTCTCGAGAGATGAACAGTTACTTTTTTTGTAAACGGATTGAGCGGATCATAAGAATTGGTTTGCCCGAATCATGATCTGCTCAATCGGCTTCATCCGATTACGCTTCTTTTTTGAGTCGAAATTGTGAGCACTGAAGTCCTGCACCACTTTTCAGTCAAGCTGAAAACCGAAGCTCCTTACGGAGCAGCTCTAGACAAAAAGCTCTCCAACAGATTAAAAAACGACCAACGGATTATTCTGCATCCGCTGGTCGCTTCTCATTCGTTGGCGAGAAAATTTTCGGAATTTTATATTATCTTTGAGTGCCCTATGGCCTAACACGTAGTTGTAATTCAATCACGAAGCCGGATGGCGATAAAAAATCTTGCCGATGATCTTCCAGCCTTCCTCGAACTTGTAGAGCGACAGATAATCGCTGAAAATGTGCTTGCCGTCTTTATGGATTTCAACCTTCACGATCGCGGCATTGCCGGTGACTTCCACCAGCGGAAAATCGCTTTTCACCGCCGGTTTGGAGGCAGTATTGCTTTTTGCTTGCGCGGCTTCGATCCGGCCGATCCACTCGTCGCGTGTGACTTTTTTGATTTGACCGGCGTCCAGGATGAACATGATGAAATCCGGATGAAAGCCTTTGCGCATCGCTTCGCCGTTGGGATTGGCATGCACGCCTTGGACGTAGGCCTCTTCGACCACTTTCTGCACTGCCTTTTTCTCATCGTTGGCGGCAGCCTGCGCGGCGGCAAGAGCGAAGCATGCCAGTATGGTGGCAAGGATCGAGTTTTTCATCTTGTGCTTTTCCTTCATTTAGTTTGGGGGAGGATTTACGTGCGCCAATATCCAGGCATAAACCGTTTCATAAAACCCCGGCGCGCGGCGGCGCCAGCGATAATAGCGTTCGGGCCACTGCTCGCCTTCACCTTGCATTCCGCCGGGAATCGCCATGCTATGATCGCCTTCGAGAAAGCCGAGAATCTTAAAATCTTGATTGCCGGCTTCTTGGAGAAGTCGTTCGAGCTTGGACGCATTTGCCGGCGGCGGCACAACGTAGTCGCGCTCGCCGTACCACGCCAGCACGGGGATCTTCGTGTGCCGCAGTGCCGCGGTGTTGTCGAGGTTTTTATAGCGGCGAAAATAATCCAACTCGGAGTTGTCAAGGTTTTCCGGCAAGTCCACGTACTTCGCCCAGCGCTGCTGGCGCGCGCCGTCGGCTAGAGATTTGAACGTTTTCCAATTCGCGCCCTGCCAGGATAACTCCACTAGCTTTTTCTGGTAAGCAAATGCGGCCTGGCATTCTGCCGCGGTGAATTTCTCTTTGGCAAACCAGCGCATGTTGTACTCTACGACGTGGCCTTGTTGATCAGCCAGGCTTTCTGCCGGGCCGGCATCCATGATGAGGAAAGCAACTTTGCCGGATCGGTGCGCAACAATCGGAATCACCCAACCGCCGGCGCTGATGCCCCAAAGCCCAATTTGCTTGGCCTCGATGTCGGCGCGCGCGGCGAGCAGATCGAGTGCTGCAAGTACATCCTGATAGCGATCCTCCGCCGTGGTTTTGTCGCGATCGCCGCCGGATTCTCCCACGCCCCGGCCGTCAAAAATGAGACCGGCGATGCCGCGTTGCGCCAGACGCAGAGCCTCTGAATAATTGCTCCAGCGGTTGCCATATCCACGTCCCGCAACCATGATGATTGCCGGATGCGGTCCGGGAGTGGCAGGCAGCAAAAGCGTTCCGGCCATTGCCGTTTCACCGCTGGTGAAACGTACTTCCTCAGGTCTTACTCTCGGTTCGACGGGCTTCAGGGTCCGCTTGAGGTGAATGCGCAGTTGCGTCGAATCGCCCGTCATGACCATTCCGCGCATCTCGCCGGCAGCGGCATCGACGAGCAATGACGCCGGTCCATAGGGATTCAGACTGAAGATGAGCCGGTGCGAAGTGTAAGCCAAGCCCTGCAATCGCGCCTCTGCAATGCCCCAATCCGGCACAGTGAGCAGGGCGTACAGTTTTCCTTCCTGCTCTTGCACCTCGAGTTTGAGAATTTGCAGGGCGCCCTCGTGTATAATTGCGCCCTCCCAGTAGCCGGTGGCTTGCGCAACAGATGAATCGGATGTTTGAGAAAATGCCAACGAGGGCAGCAGCAGAAAAAAACAAAGCCGCTTCGTCATGAAATCCTTCCGGTTTCGTTTTGATCGCCTGCAATGAAATCTTTTTTGACTGAATGAGTCAAGTGAATACGGACGAGACGCAAAGCCTTGCATGGCCAATTTCGTCTGGGAAAAAGCAGCAATCATTTCGCTGCTTTGAGCTTGTCCATGTACGTTTTTCGGAACTTGGCAACTTTGGGCGCGATCACCGCTTGGCAATACGGCTGGTTGGGATTGTATTTGTAATACTCCTGATGGTAATCCTCCGCGCGATAAAATTTGTCTAATGGCTCAACCGTGGTCACGATCGCATTCCCCCATATCTTTTTCTTCTCCAGCTCGAGCATAAGCGCTAGCGCTTGTTGGCGTTGCTCGTCATCGTGGTAAAAAATCACCGAGCGGTATTGCGTGCCCACATCCGCACCTTGCCGGTTCAAGGTCGTGGGATCATGAATGGCAAAGAAGATACTCAGAAGGTCTTTGAATGCAATCACGGCCGGATCAAAAGTAACTTGAACCACTTCCGCGTGTCCCGTCGTGCCGCTGCAAACCTGTTTATAAGTGGGATTCGGCGTCTCGCCGCCGGCGTAACCCGATTCCACTTTTACCACGCCGCGCAGCTCAGCATACACCGTTTCCAGACACCAGAAGCATCCGCCTCCCAGCGTGGCCTGTTCAAAACGTTCGTGAGATATTTGGGGGTTCATTTTGAGGTCCTTCTGTTCAGTCAAACAAGACTCTCCATCGGCAGACTGGACTGCAGTTGCCCGATTTTTTCGGACAACTACTCATGGCTTTCCCGACGAAGTTGCTTAGGTTGATTACTTTCCCTTGCGCCGCTCATCGAGCCGCGCGCGGGTCATGCGCTCGCGCAGGAAGTCGCGGTAGTCTTCCAGCAGTTCCTCCTGGCTCGCGCGGGCCACGTTCATTAATTTGATCTCGGTTTCCTTCGAAGTACCTGACGCCATGCTGCCCTCGACGATGTTCTGCTTGCCGGACCGCGCTGCCTGCACCATCTGGTCATGCGTGCGGCTGCGCTTATCAATGAAACGGTTGCAGAAGAAAACCGTCGCGTCATAGACGATCAGCGCCTTCTTGTAAGAAAGCAGATTCTGGTAGCCGCCATGCTTTGGAATGAACCCCGTACTCATGCCCGATCCCCAATTGGTTTGATTGTCCCTTTGTGCTACAGCGCGAATATATGCAACTGTCTGTTTGTTTCGGAAACTTCCCTAAAAGGCTGCTGAAAAAACCTGAGGTTCGTCATTGCGAGGAGCGAGGCGACGAAGCAATCCATTCATCCGGGCCATGGCCAGCTCGGGGATCTCGATTTCGTCGATCCGCTCTTTGCCGACCCGCGCCAGCCAGCGTTTGAGCGGCTCCACTTTGGGACTGGGTATGGACTGGATCAGGCGGAAGATACCCTCGGTGTTCCAGCACTGGATTTTCTGAAGCCCTCCGGCCGTCGCAAACTCCAAGGCAAGGGGGGGGACAAATTGTCCCCCCCCTTGGAGAGCTTTGCCCAAATCCGGATCCCGTTTGCGCATCTTCTTCCAGTAATCGGAAGGATCGGCGGAATCCGTCAGGGCGGCGATGATGTCCGTGATGACAAACCACCATTCGTTGTTGTGAAACGTGCGGCGGATTTCGCGCTTTTGGAACACTGCAACGCGAGTTTCAGAGTTATTATCGTATTCCTTCATCATGGAACCTCCGTGCTCACCTTATGTCAGCGGTGAGGCTGCTGCCAGAACGTTGCATTCTGTTTGAAACAACACTTTTCAAATGTACATTATTTTCGCGTGCTTCAGTTTACAGTTGTCCGATTTTTTCGGATACCTCCCCATAGCCTTCGGCAATCCACTTCTTCTTATTGACCGGTCGCTGCAACGCCGCTGATTGATGGCGAACAAGCGCTTTAAGCGACCGGTCAATGACGATTCTTTCAGCGCCACAATTCTCCTTAAGCACGCTCTATTTTTTAACAGACGCAAAATACGAATTCCACAGGCATTTCACAGATTTTTCTTCAAACCGGCACCACGCATGCAAAAGGGGCGGCGTTGCACCTGCCCATGTCACGAAGTCTCATGAGAGATACTCACCTTATACTCCGACGGCGAGCACCCATACTGCTTGCGAAAACACTTGGCAAAATAATTGGGCGTGTTGAAGCCGGTCATGTAGGCAATTTCGGCGACGGTGCCGGCGTTCTGCTGCAATAAAGCGGCCGCGCGTTGCAGGCGCATGGACAGAATAAATTCGCCGGCTGATTGGTCGGTCAATGCTTTTAACTTGCGGTGAAGCTGGACGCGGCTCATCCCCACTTCGCGGCCGAAATCTTCGACGGAAAACTCCTCATCGCCGAGATTTTTTTCCACCGCTGCTTTCACTCGATTCAGAAAGCGTTCGTCCGCAGAAGTAATCGCGATCGCGCTCGGCTGCAAAACGACTTCACGGCTGAATCTTTCCCGCAGTTTGCGGCGCTGTGCGATGAGATTTCTAATCCGTGCCAGCAGTTCTTTGGAACTAAACGGTTTGGTGAGATAGTCGTCGGCCCCGGTTTCCAAACCCTCCAGTTTGTTTTCCTCTCCGGCTTTGGCCGTGAGCAGGAGGACCGGAACGTGGCTGGTTTTCTCCTCGGTTTTCAGCGCAGCGCAGAGGGCGTATCCATCCATTTTGGGCATCATCACGTCGCTGATGATGAGGTCGGGAATGGCTTCCGAGGCTCTGGTCAAACCCTCTTCGCCGTCGGCAGCCTCCAGCACAGCATAACGCCCCTCCAGTTGCTGCCGGATGAAAGCGCGCACCTCGGGATTGTCTTCGACGAGGAGAATGATCTCTTTGCTGGAAGCTTGCTCCTCGATGCTGGATGCTGAAGGCTCGAGGCTTGATGCTCGATCCTCGATCTCCATTTCCCTCTCTTGCTCTTCGACCCTCTCTTTACTGAATGCTGGCAGCGGCTCGCTGCTTACTTCCTCAACCACCTCTTCCGGCCGCAAATGCTCTTTGCCCAGCGGCAAAGTCACAATGAACGTTGCGCCATTCCCTTCAGCGCTGCTCACGCTCATTTGTCCGTAATGCAATTCCACCATCTCCTTCGCCAGCGCCAAGCCGATGCCAGTGCCTTCGGGAGCGTGCGTGCGGGCTTTTTCGACCTGGTAAAAACGATCGAAAATGTGCGGCAGCTCGTGTGCAGGAATACCGATGCCGGTGTCCCGCACGGTCACGCGCACACACTCGATATTCGGCGGAAGCTTGTCGAGAAAAGAGGCCTGCGCTCTGACCACCTTCACCGAAATTTTTCCGTTGGAATCCGGAGGCACGAATTTGATCGCATTCGACATCAGATTGTAAAAAACCTGCTCTAATTTTTCGACGTCATAATAAGCTTCCAGGCGATCGTAGTCCGAATGAAATTCCAATGTGATTTGCTTTTGCCGGGCCGCGGACTCAAAAGTAAACACGATCCCTTTCAAAAAGGCCAGCAAATTTCCCCGGCTGGCTTTGAGTTCCATGCCGCCCGCCTCTAATTTCGAAAGATCGAGAAGCTGATTGATGAGCCGCAGCAGGCGCCGGCCATTGTTGAAAGCAGTTTGCAACTGCTGCTTGAGCCCGGAATCCGATAATTGCGTGGCAACATGCTCGAGGGGTCCGAGAATCAACGTCAGCGGCGTGCGAAATTCGTGGGAAATATTGGCAAAAAAGCGGGACTTCAAATGATTGAGCTCTTTCAGCTTTTCAGCCTGCAGGTGTTCAAGCTGCAACCGGTTTTTCAAATGCAGGCGATTCAACTCGTAGCGGCGGAGGCCATAAAAGAAACTTGTGATGAGTAATGCATAAAGCGTATAGGCCCACCAAGTTTTCCACGGAGGCGGCGCGATGGTGATTTTCACCGCGACCCCATCTTCATTCCAAACCCCGTCGTTGTTCGAGCCCTTCACTTTGAAAACATATTCTCCCGGATCGAGGTTCGTATAGCTGGCAAAGCGCCTGGCGCCGGCGTGAATCCAGGTTTCATCAAATCCTTCCATCATATACGCATACTGGTTTTTTTCGGGATTGGTGTAATCCAGCGCAACGAACTCGAAAGTCAGGTATTTGTCTTTGTAGGAAAGCGCGATTTTGCCCGCTTCAGAAATATCCCTTTTGGCGGTTTGATCGAACTTCTTGACGGCGGTGATCACGATGGGCGGAATGTAGGTGTTGTCTTTGACCTCGCCGGGAAAGAAGGCATTGAAGCCGTTGATGCCGCCAAAAAACATTTCACCGTTTTTGCCCTGGTGATAAGCGCCGGCGTTGAATTCATAGCTCTGCAGCCCATCGTAGGTATTATAGTTCTTGAAAGTTTCAGTCGGGATATTGAATCGTGAAATGCCCTTATTGGTGCTGAGCCAAAGATTGCGATGATCATCCTCCAGGATGCCATATATCACGTCATTGGGCAGCCCGTCTTTCTCTCGGTAATGCATGAATCTCTCTGTTGAGCTATCGAATTTGTTGAGCCCGCCGCCCCAGGTGCCAAGCCAAAGCGTCCCGGCGTCGCGGGAATCTTCGTGAATGCAAAAAACGTGGTTGTTGCTCAAGCTGTGCGGATTACGGGGATCGTTTTTGTAGTGTTTGAATGTTTCTCTTTCTCGATCAAATTTATTGAGTCCGCCGCCGTCCGTTCCGATCCAAAGCACGTTGCGAGCAACGGAATCTTCAAAAATCGACCAGATGCCATTGTGGCTCAAGCTGGTGGAATCGTTTGGATCATGTTTATAATGTTTGAAAGTTTCTGTTTCCGTATCAAATCTGTTCAAGCCGCCGTCGGTTCCGATCCAGAGTGTGCTCCGCCCCGTCCCGTGAAGCGGGAGAGACTCTTCACAAATCGGCATGACATTTTTGTGGCTCAAACTATTGGGATTAGAAGCGTCAGGCCGGTAATGCGTGAAGCGCTCATTCTTGCGATCAAATCTTTTCAATCCGCCGCCATAGGTGCCGATCCATAATCTTCCGGCGTGATCTTCCAAGATCGACCAGACATAATTGTGGCGCAAGCTGTTTGGATCGTTGGGATCATCCTGGTATTGCTTAAAAGCGTGCTTCTTCCGATCAAATTTGATGAGTCCACCGCCTCTGGTCCCGATCCAGAGCGTGTTCCCGCCGTCGCGCATATCTTCATAAATCGCTCTGACATTATTGTGGCTCAAGCTGTTGGGATCATTCGGAATGTTGCCATAATGCGTGAACGTTCCTCTTCTGCGATCGAGCTTGTTGAGGCCGCCGTTCCAGGTGCCGATCCAAAGCATGCCCGAGCGGTCAGCGCCAATCGATCTGACATAGTTATCACTCAAGCTGTTGGGATCGTTGGGATCATGGTGATAGTCATGAAATCTCTCTGCGGTGCGATCAAATCGAATCAGGCCATTGCCGGTGCCAATCCAAAGCAGGCCTGATTCATCTTCAAGAATCGACCATACCGCGCTGGGGCTAGTGGGATCATTGGAGCCGTGATGATAATGCTTGAGGATTCCAGCCTGCCGGTTCGGTCCCGCCGGGACAAGCTTGTCCAGTCCGACACTGGTGCCCATCCAAAGCGTTCCCGCGCGGTCTTCATAGATCGCTCTAATTTGATTGTGGCTCAAATCGCCGGAGTCCGTGGAATCAAATTGATAGCGCGCAAAAGCCTTCTTTTCGTGATCAAAATTGTTCAAGCCGCCACTGTACGTACCGATCCAAAGCACACCGGAACGATCTTGATGGACCGACATGACGTAATTATCGCTCAAACTGCTGGCATCGTTAGGATCGTTGTGGTAACGCGTAAATCTTCCCGTTTCCACCTCAAACTTATTCAGCCCGCCATACCTGGTGCCGATCCAAAGCACGCCCCCACCGTGGCTGGTGCCTTCACAAATTGCCAAAACATAGGTGTCACTCAGACTGTTGGCGTCGTGGGGATCATGCTGGTAATGCGTGAAGATTTCTTTTTCCCGATCAAGCTTATTGAGCCCGCCGCCATTAGTCCCAATCCAAAGCCTCCCGGCGCGATCTTCATAAATTGTTCTAACGACGTTGTTGCTCAAACTATTAGGATCCCGAGGATCATGTTTGTACACCTTGAAGTCATAGCCGTCGAATTTATTCAGCCCGTCCTGCGTACCAAACCACATGAAGCCTTTGCTATCTTGAAGGATACAATAAACGGTATTTTGAGAAAGCCCTTGTGCGAGGGAGATGTGCTCAAATTTGAGATGATCTTTTTGCGCGAAGAGTTTATCCGGCCAGACCAGAGCTACGGCGGCCGTAAAACCAATCGACGTAATCGTGAGCCACATATTCCGGCTCCCATGTCCAGTCAAAATGAGGCGAGCAGTTTTTTTGAATGTACCGAATTCATGCGGAAAGTTCAACGCCATTCCATTGCCAAAAACGCTGCACGCGCAATTCTACGCGAAAGTTTTCATAAATGTAACGTCATTGCCCGCTTTTGAAACGTACGTGTCAGGCTTTCCTGCAAAATTTTTTTATCTTTCGGTCAGCACTCAAGCAGTTTGCATTGGCCTGTGTGAAACGATTGGCTTCTGAAAATTGTGCTTAGGATCGCCGTTTAAATAATTTGCCCATTTTCCGAAACCGCTAATAAACGCGAATGTACGCTAATATGTTCTCAATTCGCGTTTATCAGCGTTCATTCGCGGTTTGAGAAATGGAATAGATATTTAATTCTCCATCCTTAGTAAGTATAACGCGCATGAGGAGCACGTGTACAGGGGGTTCTGCGCTTTGGGCCTGGAGGTAAACAAAAATATCGCTGGCCTACATGCTCATGGAGTTGAAAGCTTCGCGCATGACAACTAAATTGTGCACGTGGAATCAAAGCAGAGAACAAATTAGGAATGAGTATGAACAAGAACGACTTTCAACTGCTGTACGAATACAACCGCTGGGCGAATGTTCGCCTGTGCGAGGCCGCGTCGGCTTTCAGCGCCGAGCAATTCACCCGCGACCTCGGGAGCAGCCACCGCTCCGTACGTGACACGCTCGTGCACCTCGCGTCGGGCGAGTGGATATGGCTGAAGCGCTGGCAAGGCCAGTCGCCCAAGTCCATGTTCGATCCGGCGGATTTTACCAGCCTCGCGGCATTGCGAGCAAAGTGGGATGAAATCGAGCGCGAGCAAATGGATTTCGTGCGCGGCGTGACGGAAGTGTCGCTGAGGAAAATGGTCGCCTACGAGAATATTCAGGGCGAAACCTGGCATTATCCGCTCCAGCACATGATGCAGCATCTGGTGAATCATTCCACCTATCATCGCGGCCAAGTGACAACGATGCTGCGGCAGCTTGGCGCTGTGCCGGTGGCGACCGACTTTCTAATATTTCTCGATCAGAAATCAGAAAATTTTTTTCAAACTGCTCGTGCCGACAAATAAGATCGTTACGAGACTGAATGAACCCAGCGGCGATGTAAACGATCGCTGATTTTTATCAAATCACGGAGGTTATCATGAAGAAGTTAGGCTTTTGGGTTGTATTTCTGTGCGCCCTCGGCTTGGTGATGCCCGCGCAGGCACAAGTGCGGTTAGGCGTGATGAGTGGCCTGAATCTGGCGAGCCTCAGCGTTGAGCCGGCGTTGGAGCCCGACCCTTCCTCTTTCACGGCTTTCGGCGCCGGCGGCGTGGTTCAAATTCGCCTCTCGGAAAATTTTGCCGTGCAATTGGAGCCGATGTATTTACAAAAAGGCGCCAGGCTGGAAGGCAGCTTTAGTGATGCCGAAATTGATTCCAGTCTGAGCTTCAATGTGAATATCAAAGCCAAACTCAGCTATTTGGAGGTTCCGGCGATGTTGAAGTTGGCGATGAGTACAGGCGCCGCCAATTCTTATCTCATGGCCGGGCCTGTGATCGGTTTCCGCTTAAGCGCGAAGCAAACAGGTTCCATCTCAGCCTCGGGCTTCAATCTGGAGGTTGATGAGGATTTCAAGGATCAAACGAAGAGTCTTGATTTCGGCGTCGGTTTTGGCGCGGGAGTGAGTTTTCCCGCAGGAAAAAGCGAGATTTTTGTTCAAGGCCGCTACACCCTGGGATTGACCGATATCAATGACAACCCGGAGGATGGCGAATCAACGATCAAGACCAGCGGCGTTCAAGTGATGGCGGGCATCACTCTTCCAGTCGGACGGTAACATGTAAGTAGTGGCCACGAGCAGACCCAGCCCTAAAGGCTGCATCTGGTTTTTGTTTTGATTTGTCGGTTTTACTCTTGAAATCATTGGACTAAAGACGCAGCGCGACAAAGGTAAAGCATGGCGTTGTCGTCAAATAGGAGGTCCTCCATGAGTGACAAAAGCAGTTTCCCTTTGGCGCTGCTCTTCTTGACGGTATTTTCCATCCTGACCTCGGCGCGAATGAGCCAGGCGCAACCCACCGGACGCCGCGACGCATTTTGGCAAAAGTATCTCACCGGCAGCGCCGGGCCGGTGGAGTATGGCGCGGACGCGGCATGCGTCGATGCTCAAGGCAATGTTTATATCGCCGGTAGCATTCAAGACGACGGCATCCTGTCGTTGCGCGTCGCCAAATGGAGCGGCAATCAATGGCACATTCTCGGCGACCGCTTTTCCGGCGGCCGCGCGAATGCGATTGCCGTCGACGCGCAAGGCGACGTCTATCTCGGCGGTTTGTTCGAAATCGTCCGCAACAGCGACGGCAGCGAAGTCGATGTGCTGAATATTGCGAAGTGGAATCATACCGCGGGCAAATGGGAGGCATTGGGCCGCGGCGTTGATGACGACGTGTTCGCGCTCGCGATTGACGGCAATAACGATGTTTACGTCGGCGGGAATTTGACCCGCGGCTACAATCCCGATGGCGCGCAAGTTAGCATTTGGCGCATCGGCAAATGGAACGCCGCGCAATCCGTTTGGGAGCCGCTCGGTGAAGGCGTGGTAAACACCGGCAGCAACGCGGTCACAGCGCTCGCGGTTGATGGGAATGACAACGTTTTCGTGGGCGGCGATTTCACCGGCGTGTATAATCCCGGACGCGTGCAGGTCAACGCGAATTACGTGGCGCGCTGGAACGGCGCGAGTTGGTCCACATTGGGTCAAGGCTTGACTGATAGTCCGGCTAACGGCGAAAGAGTTGCCGGCATCGCCATCGACAACTCGAATCGTGTTTACGTGGCCGGCGACATCGGCGCTGCCGTGAATGACAATGGCACGAGCGTCGCCGGCCCTTTGGTTTATTGGGAAGCCGGCCAATGGCGCAGACTCGCTACGATGGTTCCGTCTTTTTTAGTCAACGATCTCGCGGTCGATGGCGCCGGAAAAATTTATCTCATGTACGTCGTCGATGTGAGGCTCAAAATCGTGGACGCATGGAACGGCACGGCGTGGACGACGCTGTTGTATAAAAGCGGATTCCCCAGCCCTTCGCTCATTGCGGCCAGTCCGAGGTATCCGGCGGAATTTCTTTACGTGGGCGGACAGTTTAGCGATTTTTACAGTCCGGCGATCATCAACACGGTTCAAGCGGCCAACAACGCACGCTGGGATGGCCGGCGCTGGCTCGATTTGATTGCCTTCGGCGCGGCCGGCGAAGTATTCGCGCTCGCCGCGGATGATCGAGGTTTTCCCGGCGCGCTCTACGTCGGCGGAAATTTCACGAGCATCGAAGGCCATCCCGCGAGCAACGTCGCGCGCTTCGACGGCACAAATTGGGACGCGCTCGGCGGCGGTGTCAACGGTCCGGTGCATGCCATTGTGCCGATCAGCTTCAATCAGCCCGGCGCGTTTGTGGGCGGCGCGTTTTCAACCGCCATCAATCCCGATGGCAGCACGGTGAGCGTTTCAAATATCGCGTTTTGGGACCACACGCAAAAGCGCTGGCTTCCCGTCGGCGGTGGCTTGAATAGCGTGGTCTATGCGATGGAGGTTTCCGGATACGAGCTTTATGCCGGTGGTGCGTTTACGCAAGTCGTCAATGGCCCGGTCGTGAATCGCATTGCGCGCTGGGGCTTTTCCTCGCAACGTTGGGAAGCGCTCGGCGGCGGAATCGATGGCCAGTTCATGCCGGAAGTACGCGCGCTGGCGGTGGGTTTGGGCGGCAACCTATCCTCGCCGCGCTTTTGGAGAAGCGTGTACGTCGGCGGCAGATTCACCGAGGCCACAAATACCAACGGCGGCAAGGTGTTTTGCCGCAATCTCATGTTATGGGATGGTTATGACAACCATTGGCGGGCGATGGGTAACGGCGTTGATGATGAGGTGCGCGCGCTCGCGTTGTCCGGCCGCGATTATTATTCGCCGCTCTATGTTGGCGGACGCTTTCGCACCGGCGTTGATGACAATGGCATGCTTGTCAACATTGATCGCATCGCGATGTGGTATTATGGAGATTGGCGACCGCTCGGCAGAGGCGTGAACGGTGCGGTGACGGCGATCGTGCCCTCGTATGATCACACGCAATTTTATCTCGGTGGCGAATTTACGGAAGCGGTCAACAGCAACGGCGTGGTGAAGCCGGCGAATCACATCGCCGTGTTCGAGCGCACGTATGCAGCGGGCGTGATTTCGGAATGGGACGCACTCGGCAGCGGCACGAACGATGTGGTCAATGCGATCGCGTCGGTATGGCCCTGCCCGCGAAATAATAAAACCGAGGTTCTATTCGTCGGCGGCAAATTCAACCTTGCCGGCAACAAAGACGCGCGCGCCCTGGCAAAGTGGAAATACGAGCGGCCATTTTTGAGTCGCGGGCATACGACCGTGATTCAGGGTTCGAGCAGCCGCAACGGCTCCGGCGGTGGGCGCCGCACGCGTGGCGTTGTAGCGGTGAGCGGCGGATATGGTCCATGCAACTCCGGCCTCGGTAAAAATTCCAGCCTTGCGGATGATTTGATTTTCGACGATCTCGGTTTCCGCGAGTCCGCTGAGCTGCCGCTCTTGCCATATCTCGCGCCTTTCTCGCTTTCTCTTTTCGATGTTGAGAATCCCAACTCCCAGGTCGCAAAGTTTGACAGTTTGGTGGTGAGCAGCGAAAATCCGCAGGCGCTCATTCTCTTCGGTGTGAATGACACCACGGCCTACGCGCCCAACCCCGAAGGTTTGTCCATTCGCGAAAGCGTGCTCTTGCAAGATTTGGCGATCCTCAGCAGTAACGCCAATGAAGTGCACACGGTGTTCGTGCACACGGTGACGGATGCACCGGCGGTTGATCTCGTGACGGTGAATGGTGACACGCTGGCGTCGCATCTGAATTACGGCGCGGCGAGCCAGCCCATCAGTCTCCCTGCGGGCGGCTATCGTGTGCGTCTTCTCCGCAGCAGCGATAAACTTGACCTCGGCGCCCACGCGTTCGACATTTCGAACAGTACCAACGGCTATGTCGTACTCATGCTCTCGGGCTTTCTCGATCCCGGGGCGAATCAAAACGGCCCGGCCGCAGCGCTCGGAGTGTATGAAATCAATTTGACCCCGACGGCCGTGGACGAGCGAGTCGAGGCCGCGCCGCTTGCATTCGCGTTGTCACAGAATTACCCGAACCCGTTTAATCCCGTGACCAGCATTCAGTATTCCGTGGGAGCGGGCCTCGGCTCGCCCGTGCAAGTGAGTTTGAAAGTGTACGATGTTTTGGGAAAGGAAGTGGCAACATTGGTGCATGAAAAAAAGGCGGCGGGAGTCTATCGCGTGAGCTTCGACGCCGGCGCCTTGGGTAGCGGAGTTTATTTCGTCAGAATGCACGCCGGAGATTTGGTGACGGGCTCAACGCCGACATTCGCAGCGACGCGGAAGATTTTGTTGGTGCGCTAATGCACTGTCGCCTTAGAACTGCAACGTTAGGTCCACACCACCACCAGAGATGTCATCCCTTAAAATCATGCAACCGCGAATGGCGGCAGCGTTGCTTCGCGGTTGCAGAATGTTTGTCGAGAAAACACAGATTTCACCCTAAACCAAGGAGGTTGTTACCATGTCGAGTTATGCAAATCCCGAAATGTTGGTTTCCACCGGCTGGGTGGCCCAACACAAAACCGATCCGAATGTCGTCGTCGCCGAAGTAGACGTTGACACCAAAGCGTATGACGAAGGTCATGTGCCGGGCGCCATCGGCTGGAACTGGCAAACGCAGTTGTGTGATACCGTCCAGCGCGACATCATTCCTAAAAACGAAATGGAAAAACTGATGCGCGACAGCGGCATTTCCAACGATACCATCGTCGTGCTTTACGGCGACAACAACAACTGGTTCGCAGCGTGGGCGCTATGGCAGATGAAAATCTACGGGCACAAAGACGTTCGCATCATGGACGGCGGCCGCAAGAAATGGATCGCCGAAGGCCGTGAGCTGAGCAAGGACAAGTCCTCGCCGAAATCCGCCGGTTACAAAGCGAGCGCGCCGGATCAATCACTGCGCGCGTATCTGCCGCAGGTGCAAGCGGCGATGAAAAACGGCGTGGCCATGGTTGACGTGCGCTCGGCGGATGAATTCACCGGGAAAATCCTTTCGCCTCCCGGACTGCCGGAAACCTGCCAGCGTGGCGGGCACATTCCCGGCGCGAGAAATATTCCCTGGGCTACGGCCTGCAACGAAGATGGCACTTTCAAAAGTTTCGATGATTTGAAAGCACTCTACGGCAATAAGGGCATTACGCTGGACAAAGAGGTAATTTCCTATTGCCGCATCGGCGAACGCTCGAGCCACACCTGGTTTGTGTTGAAATATCTACTTGGTTTCAAGAACGTAAAGAACTACGACGGTTCTTGGACCGAGTGGGGCAATCTTGTCGGCGTACCGGTGGCCAAAGGCGAATAGCCAAATACTGATCATCGCATCCGAAAAATGTGCATGCGCAGCGGCCTTCCGGGTTTGAAAAATCCGGAAGGCCTGCGTGGAGCAAAAGGCAAGCATTTTTCTGTCCTCCATCTTTCTGTCTTCCGATGTTTTCAGGAAAGCTATCCCAATGCTTCGAGATGAAGCCTTGCCAGCGCCGATGCGCCAAACGCTGCCTCTTTCCGCGTCATGGAAAAGGCCGGAATGAAGTTTCTGAAACGTGAGAATCAAAAGGGGCGGGACGCGATTTTCTGCTCGATCGCGAAGGGCGACTTTTTACAGGACATTTATTAGACTCTTTTAGAACACGGATAACGCGGATGACGCGGATGACGCGGATTCACACTGATTTTTCTGAAGCACTAAAATCCGCGAAAATCCGCCTAATCTGTGTCATCCGTGGTCAAAAGAGTACAAAAAACTGCTTTTGAAAAATTCTGAAACGTCGGAAGTGCAATGACACTACAAAAGAGTTTTCCAGCATCCTGAAAAAAGAAACACCACCACGACATTGTAAACATGAATACCCTGACAGACCAAGAAATTAGCGCCTTCCACGCGCGTTTTTGCCCCTTTGCCACGATCGGTTGTCTTTTTTGATTTTTTTTGCGATATTTGACCGCCACTGCATAAAGGGCGTCTCATGATCGCACGCGCAAAGACCTTACTCAAGGATGTCTTTGGTTATGACGAGTTCCGGCCGCTGCAACCGGAAATTGTGAGCAATGTTATTCAAAAGAAGGACACGCTCGTCATCATGCCGACGGGCGGGGGAAAGTCTCTTTGCTACCAGCTTCCCGCGCTGCTGTTCGAGGGCTTGACCGTCGTGGTCTCCCCGCTTATTTCGCTGATGAAAGATCAGGTTGCGCAATTGCAGCAGCTCGGCGTGCCCGCGGTCTTTCTGAACAGCTCGCTGTCACTGGAAGAATACCAGCACACGCTCGCGCGAGTGCGCGGCGGCGAAGTCAAGCTGCTCTATGTCGCGCCGGAAACTTTATTAAAAACCAGTATTCTAGCTTTGCTCGCTTCCCTCCAGGTCGATTGCCTCGCCATCGACGAAGCGCATTGCATTTCCGAATGGGGGCATGATTTCCGGCCCGAGTATCGCCAATTGGTGGACTGCCGCTCGCGTTTTCCGCGGGCCGTGTGCGTCGCGCTCACCGCCACGGCCACCGAGCGCGTGCGCCAAGATATCAGCGCCACACTGCATTTCAGCGCCGCGCAACAGTTTGTGGCGAGCTTCAACCGCGACAATCTTTTTCTCCGCGTCACGCCCAAAACCGAGCCGCTCCGCCAAACCCTCGAGCTCCTGCAACAACATCCCGACCAATCCGGCATTATCTATTGTTTTTCACGCAAACAGGTGGACGATCTCGCCGCGGCGCTGAAATTGCACGGCTTTGCCGTGAGGCCTTACCATGCCGGCTTATCCGATCTGGAGCGCACGCAAAATCAGGAAGCCTTTCTCCGCGATGACGTTCAGATCATCGTCGCAACCATCGCCTTCGGCATGGGCATCAATAAATCAAACGTGCGTTTCGTTCTCCACTATGACCTTCCCAAAAACCTCGAGTCTTACTATCAGGAAATCGGCCGCGCCGGCCGCGACGGCTTGCGCGCGCATTGTTTGCTACTGCTCGGCTATGGGGATGTTGCAAAAATCAGATTCCTCATCGATCAAAAAAGCGGAAGCGAACGCCAGGTCGCAAACTACCATCTCAACGTCTTGCTCGGCTATGCAGAAAGCCGGTCTTGCCGCCGCATTCCTTTGCTTGCCTACTTCGGTGAGAAATTCACGCACGTGCCCTGCGGCACGTGCGACAATTGCCTTTCCGGGCAGCAAGACCTGGTGGATATGACCATTGCCGCGCAAAAGTTTCTCTCCTGTGTTTCGCGCACCGGCCAGAGGTTCGGGGCCAGTCACATTGTCGACGTGTTGCGCGGCTCGCAATCGGAAAAAGTCCTGAAATTTGGCCATGCCAATCTCTCGACGTACGGCATCGGCAAGGAGCTTTCCAAGAGACAATGGCTTCATCTTGCCCGCCAGTTCCTGCAAAACGGACTGCTGGAACAGGATTTGGAATTCGGCGGCCTGGCCCTGACGCCGCAGGCCTTTGAACTGCTGCGCGGACGGGAAAAATTTCTCGGCACGGTGCAAACCGAGCAGGCGGATTATGGCGCGGAAAAAGAGACGAGCCTGGAATATGACCGCGACCTGTTCGAGCTTTTGCGCAAGCGGCGCAAAGAATTGGCGGACGAACAGGGTGTTCCGCCTTACGTCGTTTTTCCGGACAAAACTTTGATCGAGATGGCGGCGTATTTTCCGCAAGCCCGCACCAGCCTGCGGGCCATTCACGGCGTGGGCGAAGCCAAGCTGGAAAAATATGGCACGGCCTTCCTGCTGGAGATTTCACGCTACTGCCGCGAGCGGGGTTTGACGGAAAAATCGCGCACGGCGAAAGAAGCCGCGGCGGGCAAATTGCCGCTGGCAGAACCCGCGCTCACTCCCAAAACTTTACTCATTACCGAAGCATTCAACGGCGGAAAATCCGTATCCGATTTGGCACGCGAATTGGAAATCACGCCGCGCACCATTTTCGAGCATTTATACAAAAGCGCCCGTCAAGGCCGTGTGTTGCGCGCCGAGGGTATCCTGGAAAATTCCTATCTCGATCCCCTGGAACGCAGCGCCGCGCTGGCTGCTTTCGAAAAACTGGGGGCGGATTTCCTGAAGCCGGTCTTCGAGGCTTTGCAAGCAAAGGTGAGCTATGACGAGTTGCAGGTGTTGCGGCTGTATTTTTTGAGCCTGCAAAATTTGCAAAATGAACAGAAGGCATAACTGGCTGCTGCAAAGGTCAAAACTGTTTGAACTGGCTAAAATCGAGGTCTGCACATGAACAAAAAGGAAATGCTCAGAGCCGTTGACTTTGCGCTGGCCCAGCAATGGGACGAAGCGCATCACATTGTGCAGCAACATGAGACCAGCGAAATTGCAAGCTGGATTCACGCCGTCCTGCACAAAATCGAGGGCGATACGGACAACAGCCTGTATTGGTACCGGCGTGCCGGAAAACTGCAGCACGCCCAGGACGCACCGGAGCAGGAATTGCAGACCATCAAACTGCTGTTAGCGCAACCTTGACGAATGAAGTGCGCAAGTGCGAATAGCTGTATTTGAACTGAAGTAGAGGCGAAACATGCGATCAGGTATGATTTTTTTCGCGCTGCTGGCTCTGGGCATGGCACCGGGAAAGGAGATCATGGCGCAGTATCAATATCTCGGCAATTTGACCCGCTTCGATCGCGAGGGCAGCGGCGTATTGCTGCAATGCGGGGAGGATCTCGTGCGGGTTTCCTTTCTCACCAGCGACGCCGTGCGCCTCACACTGGCGCGACAAGGCAAATGGCAGGAAGGCCTGGAGTACGCGCTCGCGAAAATCGACTGGCCGGGAACGAATTATGTGCTGGCGGAATCCCCCACGCAGGTGACGCTCAAAACCACGGATATGGAAATCCGCATCAAGCGCGCGCCTTGCCGCTTCGCGTTTTATGATGCCAAAGGAAATTTGCTGAATCAGGACGACGAGGCATTCGGCATGGCATGGGACGGCAATGAAGTTGCCGTGTTCAAATCCCTGCTGGAAGAAGAGCACTTCTTTGGACTCGGCGAAAAAACCGGCGGACTGGATCGCCGCGGCCGTGAATTTGTCATGTGGAATTCGGACACTCCGGCGTACACCGACCGCACGGATCCGCTGTATCAATCCCATCCGTTTTTCCTGGGCATGCGCGCCGGACGCGCGTACGGCATCTTTTTCAACAACACCCACCGCAGTTATTTCAACATGGGCGCGGGCAATGCGCGCTTGTATTTTTTCCGCGCGGAGGGCGGGCCGCTCAGCTATTTCTTCTTCACCGGTCCGGATAGCAAATATATTCTCTCACGCTATTCCGAATTGGTGGGCCGCATGCCGCTGCCGCCCAAGTGGGCATTGGGCTATCAACAATGCCGCTGGAGTTATTACCCCGACCGCGAGGTGCGGACTTTGGCCCAAACCTTTCGCGAAAAGAAAATTCCGGCAGATGTGATTTATCTCGATATTCATTACATGGACGGCTATCGCTGCTTTACCTTCGACAAAAATCGTTTTCCCAATCCCGCCAAAATGCTCGCGGACCTGCAGCGCATGGGCTTCAAAGTGGTGACCATCGTCGATCCCGGCATCAAAGTCGATCCGGGCTATGCGATTTATGACAACGGCGTGGCCGGCAACCATTTCATTAAATATCCCGATGGCGAGCTTTACAGCGGCGAGGTCTGGCCCGGCAAAAGCCATTTCACCGATTACGCCCGCACGGTCTCGCGCAAGTGGTGGGGCGATTTGCACAAGGATTTTCTCGACCAGGGCATCGCAGGATTTTGGAATGATATGAACGAACCCGCGGTGTGGGGCAGAGAGGCGCCGCTGCTGGTCGAATTTGACAAGGACGGCAAGAAGACTTCTTTGAAGGAAATGCATAATGTCTTCGGGCATTTGATGGCACAGGCAACTTATGAGGGTTTGCGCCGGCATCGCCCAAATGAACGGCCCTTCATTCTCACGCGTGCAGGCTTCTCCGGCACGCAACGCTATGCCGCCAGCTGGACCGGCGACAATATTGCCACTTTTGAGCATTTGGAACTTGCCATTCGATTGTGCCAGTCCATGAGCGTGAGCGGCATTCCCTTTGTTGGCGCGGATGTTGGCGGCTTCGCGGGCACGCCTTCAACGGAATTGATGGCGCGCTGGGTGCAGGTGGGCGCGTTCACGCCTTTCTTTCGCGCGCACACCGAAGCCAACACTCCGGATCAGGAGCCGTGGAGTTTTGGCGAAGAAGTGGAGCAAATTAATCGCCAATATATCGAATTGCGGTATCGCATGTTGCCATATGCCTACACACAATTTCAGCGCGCGAGTACAACCGGCTTGCCGATCATGAAGCCGCTGTTTTTGGAATATCCCGGCGAGCCTGAAACCTTTGCCTGGCACAATCACACCACGTACTTGTGGGGCGATGATATTCTTGTCGCGCCGGTGACGCGCGAGGGCGAGCGCTTGCGTAAAGTTTATCTGCCCAAGGGCGAGTGGTATGACTTCTGGGACAATAAAGTTTACGCTGGCGGGCAATATATTTACGTGGATGCGCCTTTGGAGAAACTGCCGCTCTTCGTGCACGCCGGCGCCGTGATTCCGATGGGTGAGGTGCAGCAGTATGTCGGCGAAAAACCGGATAGCTTGATCACACTGCATGTTTATCCAGGCGAGAATCGTGCTTCAGCGCTTTATGAAGACGACGGCCGATCTTTCGCGTACGAAAACGGCGAATGGGCGCTCACGCGTTTCAGTCTGTCTGCCAAAGGAAAGAATCTCGTGCTCGGTATTTCCGCGCGCGAAGGCAAATACGTGCCCGCCCCTCGCGATTTCCAAATCGTTTTGCACGGCCAGGCCGGCGCGCCGAAGAAACTCACGGTAAACGGCCAGAAACTGGGGAGTAGTGATTTCGCCTTTGATGCTAAAATGGGAACGACGAGTTTGAAGGCAAGAGATGGTGGGCAGAAATATGAGTTGATTTTCGGTTACTGATGTGGCAGAATCTTGCACCGTTTTCCGTTAAGAACCTATAGCGGATTTTCAGACAAGCTGAAAATTGAAGCTCTTCGAGCAATAAAGCTTTAGCCCACGGAAATGGAACGGAAATGAAAAGCTTCTTTCCGTGGGAGTTCCACTTCCGTGGGCTAAACTTTTTGAATTTTATTCTGTGTTTATTTCGCTAAGCGCCTACCCGGCAACCCTCATATGTCATCTCACAACGGCGGGATGGCAGCAATGAAGTTTTCGGACAGGTTCTATGCTGAGAATTGAAACCGCTGCGCGACAATTTATTTTCGACAAGATTTACCGGAACAATTTTTTCATCCTGTAAGTCCTATTCATCCTGCCAAAATTGCTTTAAGCGCGAAGACCGCACACTATTTCTGACCCGGCCCATTCTCCACCACGAGCACCCCAAAATCCATATTGGCCAGCGTCAACCCGATTTTCACTTTTCCCGTCACCGTGATTTCCTGTCCTTCCCCGGGCACACGATTATAAGGTTTGACCCAAAGATCTCCGCTGCCGTCATTGATTTTCACCACGCTTTGCGACAGCAAGGGGATGGCATACACCTGCGAGACTTTGCCCTTTACGGTGACTTCTTTGTCACTGTATTTTCCCGGGTCGGCGGTGAGCTCGCTAATCTTCATGCTTCCCGCACAAGCGCTCAACCATATGATCATCAGCATGCCGGAAACAGCCAATCTTTGATTTCGAGATAAAGTCAGCATAAGAAGATTCTCCCGATTACTTTCCTGGAACATCTGGATTGCATCATACGGTTTCAAGCCGCCACGCAGGGAATAAAATAGAAAAGGCACGCATGGCCGGAGCGTGCCTCAACTTGCCTTGCCGCTTGGATAAATGCAAGCACAAATTTTTTGACACTCCCGCTGCCGCACGTGCCTTCTCGCTAGTACTCTGTCACCTTGATTGCCATACGCTCAGTCATGTCATCCCGCCGTTGCGGGATCTTGGTGCAGGTTTCTAGGGAAGATGCTTACAGCATGACAAGGATTAAGGGCTCTTGGGCTAACTTAACATTGTCAAGATAATTTGAGCCTATTTTGTAATCATCATCTTGCGCACCAGCCTTTGCTCGCCGGCTTGCAGAGCCAAAAAGTAGATGCCGCTGGTCACTAGTTTTCCGCTTTCGTCACGGCCGTCCCAGGCGACTTCATGCCAGCCGGCGCTTTGCTCGCGGCGTTCGATTTGCCTTGTCAAACGGCCCAGCATGTCATAGATGCGCACCTCCACTTCGCGCGCTTGAGGCAGGGCGTAAGGAATGCGCGTTATGCCGTTCGTCTGGGCTGCCGAAGACAATGAAAACGGATTGGGATAATTGGAGGAGAGCGCCAGCTCGCGCGGCACGGCGGGTTCGAGAAGCCCGTCAATATCCTTGTCCACAGTCACCTCGGCAAGTCGAGCATCTTCCGAAATTCGCGAGGCGGCGCGTTGATACGCCTGGCCAATTCTGGTGAGTGTCACCCCGTCATTGGCCAACAGCGCGGTGACCGGCTGCTGTCCGATGCTGTCGAACCGCCGGTCATAGCCCACTGAACGGCTCCAAAACCATTTCGCGATGCCGGAGGTGTTTTCTTTCAAATGAGCAGAAAGCTGCTCGCACATGGCGGCCACCTCGACCTCACTGCGCCGCCAGTCGATATTGCCCATCTCCGTCACCCAAACTTCGCCGATTTGATGCCGCTTGAAACTCGCGCACAGCGCGGTGATTTGGGGCTCGACCTCGGCGAGCTTGAAAGCCGGTGAGGCCGCGCGCATGGGATAAAGATGGAAGTTGCCGATGTCCACTTTCACTTCGGGCGGCAGCGCGGCGTGAAAGGCTTCGAACCACGCGACGGCCGAGGCCTCGAACATCACATTGCTGATAAAGGCCGCCACTTCCCGCCGCATGGCATCGGTCAACAGCGGCGGAATCAGCGTCATCACGATTTCCTGTGGATTGTCGATGGCTTCATTCAAGAACAGGCCGCCGAGCATGATTTTCGCCGTGGGATCGAGCCCTTTGATCAAGTTGTAATAGCGCACGTACACCGCGGCATATTGCTCCGGCCGCATGAGCGGAAACCAGTTGGGCTCGTTGCCAACTTCCCACACCGCGCCGCGGCGGTGCTGTACGTTGATTTGTTCGGTGATCCAAGCCGCCTCCTGGGCGTAGATGCCGTCGAGAATCTCGCTTTGCCGGCGCATGGGTTTGCCTGCGAAGAACGTCTTGGATAAAAATTCCTCGAAATAGAAACGCTGCGCCAAATCGGGATTGCCGTCCTTGTTGGTATCGAGATCCTTGATTTTTGCCATGCCGCCGACAATGGCATTGTCGATCTGTGTCTGCACCAGAACGTCGATCTTGTTCCAGGTGAAATTCACCCTGCCGACATTGAGAATATTGACGGAAAAGACGATTTTGCCCTGTGCGTCGGTCAAGGAATTTCCGGAGACTTCTTTCACCGTGAAATAACGGCCCTTTTCATCGTCCAGCATCGCGATCGTGCCCGACAGCGTGAGCTTGGTGTCGAAGGTCGGCGTAGCATGGATACTGCCGTTGCTGCCGCGCGCATGCGTGGACCAGGTGACCATGGTCTCCACCGAGAAATTGATTTCCTCGCCGTTGGGCGCGACCGTGAGCTGAATCTCCGGCAGCTCGGCGGGAATGGAGACTTGGGTGTCGTTCAAGCGCACGGTGTAGCTGTAAAGCGTGACGCCCCAGGCTTTTTTCTTCCAGGTCTTGGAAGCGCCGTTTACGGTTTGCGCCCACAATGCTTCGAGCTGCGGGCGGTTCGCGTTCCACGTGTCGCGAATGACGGGCAGGGCATCGGAGCGCACCACGTTCAGGGTGAAATCGAGCAAGTGCTGCAGCAGCAAAGACTTCGGCTTTTCCATCAGATCGAGGAGATACCAATCCCAATCCGTGCTCCATTCATCGCTGCGGTAAGTCACCTGGCCGACGACGAAATGTTTCTGTTTGCCCGCGAGCGCGGGCTCGTGGTTTTGGCGTTGATATTCGCGATAATTTTGCATCTGCAAACGCGCTGCGCCTTCGCGCCCAACCGTGCCGAAGCGCGGATCGGCTGGCTGCACCACTTGCGCGCGCAGCGGAGTGTGCGAGGCGAAAAGCAGCCAAGAGATGACGATCAGGCCTACGCCTCGAGCAATTGTCACAAGTTTCATAATCCCTCCGAAAGTTAAGGGAGATCGGAATAAATGACGGCGTGGCCATTAGGCGTTTTGCCATCAACGGGAATTAACGACACGAAGTTTTGCGCGCTTAAGACTTGATCAGACCTACCCCGAGCGGCGTATAGTCAAAAATGTTCGAAGAGTGGTTTGGCGAGAATTGATGTTTCCCTTTGCAGTAAGGCTGTAAGCAAGAACTCAACTGCGGTAAATTCGCGGTTAATAACGCAAAAATATGTGAAGGAGTCAAGCAATTTCTTAAATTCTATAAATCGCGTTCCGATTCGCATTCGCCGCCCGGACAAATTTCGGACGAGGCATCATCGTTCATGGCTGGGCCGATCTTTTCGGCGTTTATGCTCATATTCATTTGATGAGATCAGACGTACATCTTTCTCCGGATGCCATTCCACAATGTCAAGGTCGGGCCATGGTCTTTGCGGCTATTCTCGTCTTCATCAGCCCTGAAGAAGAAAGCCATGGTCATACGATGCGCTGTGGCAAATCCCTTCCTATTCCGAGTGGCTTGAATCAGAGGAAGATAAGTGCCGCAGTTGATGTACATCTTGACGCTTCCGTCCGGATGGCCTTCGAGATAATCCTGCCGCGCTTCGTGAGTATGCCCGTAAACGACGTATTGAATGCGAGCATCGACGCCGTCAAAATCTTTTTCGGCTCCAACCATGAAGCGATCATCGTCGCCTTTTAGGAATTTTTTCAGATTTTCAAGAATGTGTTGCACCGCGAGCACGCGTCGCAATGATTCGAAACCATTCTTTTTGTCTTTGAGCATCCTGAGCACCAGCGCTAGCCTGTCGGTCAAGTCTCCAATGACGATGAGATCAGGAGTGATTTTATCCCATAGTTGGGCCAGCTTCGAATTTAGAACATTCGACAAGGCCGTCAGGGTTGCGTCCTGCAGCAGCTTTTTGTGCTCCTGCAAACGGTCCCTTGTCATCCAGTCCAGCCACTCGAAAACCGCATCAAAAGGTCGAAGGTTGTTGAGCTCTTTCAAGCATGCCAGCAGGTCTCTGTCGTTGCTCGATTTGGATACTTCGTAAATTAAGCCCGACATCAATTCGGCTGTAATCACTTCCCCCAGGGTCATGACCTTGTATGCCGCCGCCTCGAAACGCTCGAATTTCCCTCCGCGGTCTTTGCGGAGAACCTTGTTTGAGAATTCCCAACCATGACAAACTTCGTCCCACTCGTGGCCGTGTCTCGCCAGCACTCCATACTCGGGTGCAACGAGGACATTGGTGAATTCGAGATTTATGCCCGGCAGTTCCTTGATCACTCTGCTTTTCAGCGATTGGAAATTGTTGAATATACGATCGTGGTTGCCAATCACATAGGTTACTTTGACTTCTTTACCGGCGAGATGAAGGTCATTAAACATCTTGAAGAAGGCCTGGCTGCTGTCGGTTTTGAGAATATCATCGAGGACAGCTTGAAACTGACCTGCAATTTTTTCTGTGTCTTTGTTCATCCCCGTGATCGGATCGAGCTCGCCATTCCATGGCCGGTCGTTCGGATCGACGTATCGAAGCCACCGGTCTGTCCGCACCAGATCGAAGATATCGCCCAACAGGACGATATGGATTTCTGTTGCTTTTTTGGCCTTCGCATTGTGCAGTATTTGGGGCCCCAAAATATCACTGAATGCGTCGGCCTTGACGTTGATGGCCGTGGTCTCATCGGTTAGGTGAATGTCGCTCAAAAGAACTAACATCACTCCCTCCTTAATTTCCACTTAAAAGCGGGTGGTGACGGCAAAAATCTCTACGATGAAGCGCGCCCGCCAGCCTGACGCCTTGTCAGCCTGGCGTTCGTTGTGTGTTCCATTGCGCCTTCACTATAATAGATGCACTGGCATTGCAAAAATCCCACATTAGGAGATTGAAAGTCAACAAAACTAGTTCAGAGGCGACCTGGAGAGATAGAAAGCCTTGTTTTTATGTATAGCGAGACGCCTCGCGCTATTTGGATTCGGCGTTTGCTCTCGCCTATCCAATTTGGAGATTCCTTGGAAGCTGGCATGTTAGTCGACTACTTCGGATTTTCAGACGAGCTCAAATCCGAAGCTCTGCGAGCAGCAAAGCTTTAGCCCACGGAAATGGAACTGAAATGAAAAGCTTCTTTCCGTGGGTTCCATTTCCGTGGGCTGAACTTTCAGATTTTATTCTATGTTAGATTCTTTAAAGGCCTATTAAATTGCTGCTCGAGATTGGCCGCGCGATTTGATTGTCCTGAGCGCTTGCCAGAGGGGCAGGGGAGAATTAGTCACGGGGGGAGGATATTGGGGGCGGGCAGTAGCTTTTTCTTGGCGGGAACGGCAAATCGGTGCAGCTATCGCTTAAGAATCTAAAGCCATGGGAAATTCCAATTGCCAATCGAGGCTCACCATCATCGCACTTATCGATTATGTTCCTGCAATCCTGCGGTTGATTCTTGTGTTGAGGTCAATCTCCTTCATACCGGCTGACGCCAAAAACCAAATAATTGTATGGAATCAACTGCGCCGGATCGTCGCGATTCACCACGCGGCCGCGATTGGGGTCGAAAACCCATGCGCTCCAATCCCACACGGTTTGCAGGGATTCCGGAATCTGCACGGCAAGATAGGATCCTGGGGCCAAACGCGCGCGTGTCGGTATGTTGCTGAAATCCAGGCCGAG
This sequence comes from bacterium, assembly GCA_044869275.1. GTDB lineage: Bacteria > Zhuqueibacterota > Zhuqueibacteria > Zhuqueibacterales > Zhuqueibacteraceae > JBIOXB01. Next base: position 103,002 of record JBIOXB010000139.1, on the reverse strand, counting down.
GTGAAAATCTTGCACCGGCACGTTTTTCGTGCGGCGGGCGATGGCCCGGGTCACACCGTAGGCCATTTCCGAAAACAGCGTCACCGCGGGATGCGCGAAGTTGCTCAATTGCAGGCCGAACCGAAAAACGTCGGATTCCAGGAAGCCGAGGAAGCTGCCGTCGTCTTCATTCTTCACGTTGACGGTGTAGCATTTCAAAGCGACGCTGTCGCTGCCGACGTTCAAGCCGACAAACAGAGGATAGCCCAACACCGCGGCATGCTCGTTTTCGCGCACGCGGTACGTCGCGTTGAAATGCAGATGCTCGACGCCTTCCGGGCGATGGTTCTGAGCGTAAAAATCCAGCAGCACGCGATGGATGCCGCGCCCCGGATAATCCGCCACGCGCAAGCCGTCCAGGGTGATTTTGATGCGGCTGTTTTTCAGCGTGTGATCCGGTTGAATGTTGCCGGCATGTTGAATGGGCAGCTCTGGGCTGTTGGGCGGAGCCGGCGCAATGTAACCGAAGGTATGTGCCGCGTGCTGCCAGGGCTTGTCGCTAAAGGGCCACCAATCGCCGAAGCCTCGGGCTGCCGCCGGGCCGCTGCCGCGCGTCACTGCAGGCTTGGCAGTTTCCGGCGCGGCTGCCATTTCATCCTCGCCCAATTCGCGCAGCTTGGCCGCCGCCTGCTCGGGCGTCATGTTGCCGACCACCGGCAGATCGTCGAACCATTTGGAAGATGCCATCGTCATTTGCCCTTCTTGTTTTCAGGCTTCGTTGTCCGTTGATAATGCTTGCAAGATAAGGCAGAAGGATTAAATTTGCTATGGTTTTTGTAATCAGCTTGACATAGGAATAGCGGCAAGGTTGCTTTGCGAATTCCACCTCTGAGACATGGCGCCTGTTATTCAGCAGGAATCAGACTGCGTGAAAACTTGAGAAGGCCGCACCCTGAGCTTGTCGAAGGGTGCTAAGTTCAAAAATCAGGCTTCGACAAGCTCAGCCAGCGACAAACTTAGCCAGCGACAAACTTAGCCTGCGACAAACTTAGCCTGCGACAAGCTCAGCCAGCGACAAGCTCAGCCAGCGACAAACTTAGCCTGCGACAAGCTCAGCCTGCGGTGAAACCAAGCGCTTTCACACAGTCTGAATCTTGGTCAACGCTATCGTCTTCGAAAAGCATCCATTCAGAAGGAAAAACGAAACGGATGACTGAAATTTCAGAGCTCTTACTCGCCACGCAGGCGCTGGAAATTGCGCTGCCCGGTAAACTCTTTTGGTACACTTCCGGCACGGTCGGGCCGTTTTATCTCAATACGCATTTTCTCTACGGCAGCCGGAAAAAGGCGGAAGAGCTGCTGGCGTTCATCGATCAAAATACCGCAGATCGAACGCGCTTGCTGACGGGAGTGTTGGTGCGTGTCGAAAAAAATTATGCCGAAGATGAGGGCTATCGCACCGTCATCGATACGGCCACGGCACTGGCCAGGAATGAAATCGGCGCCGATCAAATTGACTACGTCTCCGGCGGGGAACGGCGGGATTGGTTTTTTTCGTTGATGGTGGCGAAACGGCTGCAAAGGCCCGCTTTAGCCCTGTTCAAAGATCAGTCTGCCGTGATCATCCACGAAAACGACCGCAGCGATGACCGGCTCGAAGTGGCCACCGAGCTGCGCGGCGCGCGCGTTTTGCATGTCGCGGATTTGGTTACGGAGGCCTCGAGCTACGTGCGCGCCTGGCTGCCGGCGATTCAAAATCGCGGTGGGCGATTGCTGTGGGCGATCAACGTCGTTGATCGCGGCCAGGGCGGGGAGGAGGTATTGCAGCAGCACGGCATTCTAGCCCGGCATGTGATCCAGCTTGGGCCGGATTTTTTCCAGGATTTGGTGCAGGCGGGCTATTTGACGCCCTCGTCCGCGCGGCAATTGATCGCGTATCTTCGCGAGCCGCGCGGGAGCATGAAGAGTTTTTTGGAAGAACATCCGGGGATCTTGCAGGAAGCGCTGCAGGGAAGGGATGAAAAGATTCAACAGCGCGCGCGGCAGTTGTTGCAACAAAATCCGTATGGATTTTCTGAAGAATTCCTGGCGCAAAATCTGAGCGAGTGATTTTCTATAATCCTGCCACCGCTTCGCGGTTGGCTTTCGGTGGCATTCGTCTTGTTGATAATGGCATCGGAGCTAGGTCCGCAATAGCTTTCACTTTTTCCGCTCGTCACCCTCACAAAGCTGCCTGGGTGAGAAGTCTACGCGTGGCAGTGAGATCCTTTGTTCCGATCAGGTCGACTCCCGCAGCTAACAGCCAACGATAAATCGCCGCGTTCCGAGGCACGTTGTAAACCCGCGCGACCCGGCCCGGAGAGGCGTTGCGTATCCGAATGATACGTTCCAGCGTGCGCTTGGCGTCCGATGGCGGCTGTCCTTTGCCGGACCAGTGGATCATTTTCCCAAAATCAAGGCTGATGAGCTTGAGCAGAAAGGGTTGGCCGTGAGACAATACGCGCCCGCAACGCGCCACCAGATCACGTAGCGGCTTAAGATACAGCCCTTCGAGCGTGCGGCGGGGATCCACCCGGTCGCGATCGTGTGCAATCAGAAACTGACCACCAACGAGAAACACGTCGACTTCCACCCCGCGATAACCAAGCGCTATCGCGCCATGAAGCGGTTCGCGGTTCAGATAATCGTTATGTGCGTATGCAGAAAGAGAGGCGGTTGAGGCACACGAGTCCTGCCTCGGAATTGGCATGGTGAGCTCGGCGAGGCGCAACAGGGCGAGTCCGAATAGGCTGCTGCAAAGCATAAGCTTGCTTAAGGTGATGAGGCCGGGTTTTAGCTCTGGCGCAGCGGCGGGGCAGGCAATAGAAGTGCTTGAGCCACAATGGTCACGGTCTTTTCATTTGCTTTAATGTCGTCAGCTCCTGAGCAGAATCATCATTAGATCGTGCGGTATTTGCTTTGAGTCTCACACCAAAAACTTCCCCTCCGCCATCACCTGCTTGTCATCAAACCAGATATCCGGCTTCATGGTAATCAAATCAATGTGTGTGGGGCAGGTCCAGTCCGCGCCGGTTTGGCCGGGGGCGGGGTTGCCGAAGGCGATGTGCATGCCCGGCATTTTTTCATCTTGCAGTAAATTGCCGATGCAGCGCGTGACCCAGGTGTTCGTACCCAAGGCAAATTCGCCCACACGGTCACTATTTTCCGCGGTGCGGCAGTATTCCAGGAATTCTTGTTCGAGCTCTTTATTCGCGCAGTGCGCGGATTGCAGGTATCCGCCTTCAATCTCCAAACGCAACGGCGTGTCTTCGATGCAGCCGTATTTCCAGCACAAATAGTCGCCGACCGATCCGTCAACCACCATCACGCCCTCCACGCTTTCCGGGCAGGTGAAAATTTCTCCGGCGGGCAAATTCGACCAAACTTCAGCGGTAATTTTGCCGCCGGTGTTTTGCCAGCGCAATGCCGGGTTCAGCGTCACGGTCAGCTCCGTGCCCAATGCGGATTTGATGACGGCTTTTTTTGCCGGGCGCGCGACCACCAACAAGCGGTCGCCGAGTGCATAGACTTCCTCGAAATTTGCGCGCATGCTTTGCAGCATAATCTCGCCGGTAATGCCGATCATGTGCGCGTAACGCACACCATGATCTTCCACGACCTTAATGAGATCGCCGCGCACCCGCGCCTCGCCGGCCTGCGGCTTCACGCACATGATGCCGACGTTGGACTGGGCCATGGCGTGCGCGACCTCTCGCGGCAATGCCGGCATGGGGCGCGGCGTCAGGCCTTCAAGCACAAAAGAAGTGATCCTGCTGCCGATCAGCCGGAGCTGGTCGTACATGCAGGTGCCGATGTCTAATGTGGCCCGGTCGGTGATCAGGGTGACGTGTTCGTGCGGTTGGATACGGAGGCAGTTGCGGACGGCATTGTGCGCCCCCCGGAGGTATTCGCGATTGAAATCAGGTTGCCGGACGGTTCGGAGCATAACACCCTTCCATTGTGTCTCGGATCAAGGAATCGACCACCGCGGTCAAATCGTGGTTGCTTTCTTCGTAGACGCGCAACTGCCGCTCGGCGCTGGTGCCGTGTTCCAAAATGCGGTAGAGATGATTGATGGCTTCACGGCTGTCCAATTCGTCCACGGCCTCGTCGATAAAGCGGATGTATTCGTAGAACAAATCACGGAAGGGCACTTCCTTTTGCTTGCCGAAGTCGATGAGCTTGCCCTCGATGCCGTATCGGGCCGCGCGCCATTTATTCTCTTCTATCAGCGTCGGGCGGTAAATGCGGAAGCTCATATTGTCCTTGTGCAGCATCCAGAGCTTGGCGACCGTGGCCTGGATCAGCGCGGCAATGGCGACGGTGTCCTCGACACAGGTGGGCAGATCGCAAATGCGGATTTCAATGGTGTTGAAAAACGCATGCGGCCGGATGTCCCACCAGATTTTCTTGCCGTTGTCGATGCAATTGGTCTTGATGAGAGTTTGCACGAACAAATCGAAATCCGCCCAGGACGAAAAAAAATCGGGAATACCGGTGCGCGGAAACTTCTTGAACACTTCGGTGCGCGTGGATTTCAAACCTGTGCGGCGGCCCAGCCAAAACGGCGAGCTGGTCGAGAGCGCCAGAATGTGCGGCAAGAAATAGCGGATTTGATTGCACAGCGCGATCGCGAGCTCGCGGTCTTCGATGCCGATGTGCACGTGCAAGCCGAAGATGAGATTGCCGCGCGCAATGTCGCCCATTTCATCGATGAGCACTTTGTAGCGTTCATGCTCGGTGATTTCCTGCGTGCGCCAGTCGGAAAATGGGTGCGTGCCCGCGGCGGCAAGGCTCAGGTTGTTTTTGTGCGCCAGTTCGAGAAGGGCGCGGCGCAGCTCGACCACGTTCTGCCGCGCTTCGTGAATGTTCTTGCAAATGCCGGTGCCCACTTCCACCACGGACTTGTGCATTTCCGGCTTGAGATGTTCGTGCAGGATCATTTTCCCTTGTTCGAGCATCTCGGAAATGTGTGATTTCAATTCCCGGGTACTGGGGTCCACGATTTGAAATTCTTCTTCAATGCCAATGGTGAATTGCGGATCCAAAGCACGACTCCACTCTAGATTCAAAAGCACGATTGCCAATGGTTAATTGTGAATCGTCAATTGACAATTGTCAATCAGCAGTCAGCAATGACCACATTCGCAATTATTGACTACTCAGACCCTTTTCTCACCGGCGCGCGCACGGCCGGGAGTTTTCCGCGTCACTTTTTTTTCGGTTTCGGCCCCGATTTGGTCGGTGCCGAAAAATTTCGACCACAGAAACTCGGTGGGCATTTGCGCCGGCTGTTGCGCGCGTGCGATTGCCAGATTCGACATGGCCTCCACCACCCACTCGAAGTTGGCGGGAGTCACGGATTTGAGATCGCAATCCGGCGCCGGATTGCCGAAATCAATGGCGTACGGGATGCCGTCACGCACGGCGAATTCACAGGTATTGAGGTCGTAGCCGAGCGCATTGTTGATCATCAAGCAATATTTGATGATTTTTTCCTTCAATTCCGGCGCCGGCGGGGGGTTGTCCGGTACGTATTGCGCAAAGAATGCCTTGCCCGGATCATAGCGCATGAGGTGCACCTCTTTGCGTCCGACTGTATAGCAACGATAGTATTCGCTAAACTCGATGCCCTCCTGCAACACCATGCACAACGTGCCAGTTTGGTGATAGGAATTAAAAAACTCCTCTTCATTATTCACCTTGTACACGTGTTTCCATCCGCCGCCGGCATGCGGTTTCAAAAAGGCGGGAAAGCCGACGTACTTGAACACGTGATACCAATCAATCGGGTACACGAGATTGCGCATGGATTGCGAAGAAGTGGAGGGAGGATGCGCTTGATGGGGGAGCATGACAGTTTTGGGTATGGGCACGCCGATTTTGTGAGCGATGGAATAATTGAAAAACTTGTCATCCGCGCTCCACCAGAAGGGATTGTTGATGATTTCCGTGCCCGCGAGTGCGGCATTCTTCAAAAACGCGCGATAGAAAGGCACTTCGTGCGAAATCCGGTCAATGATCAGGCGATACTCGCAGGGCTCGGCCATGCGCACGACTTCGATTTTGATAAAATCCGCGGTCACGCCCAGCTTGCGCTCCTTACTTTTCTGATTGATGCGCTCGATCAAGGCTTCGGGAAACGAACTCTCTTCGCCGCGCAAAATCCCGACTTTCATCACTCCTCCCTTGGCTTGACAGATTCAGCCTGTATTTATTGGATATTCAAAAAAGATAACAATTTCGACGCAAAGATGGAAGCGAAAATTTCCATGCAATTTAGGCTGCAATCGTTTTCTCAAACTTGGATAAATGTTGGTACCTCTACTGAGCATGAATGTATTCCGCAAGCCCGCGCCAGCGATGGTATAGCCATTTTATTCGATTTCAAGGAGTTAAACATGCGTCCATGGTCACTTGGATCCAGTCTGCATGCCCGCATTAATGGCAAGCTGGATGGATCCAAAGATTTACCTCCTCTCAACGACGACAGCATTTCTTATTATCTGAGCAAGAATCCCAACCGGCGGTCCGGATATGTCGATAGCGAGAATTGGCACGAAGTTCGTTGCGCCACGGATTACGAGCAAACCATTTGCAAGGTCGCGGATCGCGCCATTCGCACAGTGTATCAGGGCTGGCAGTCGCGGGACGCCAAGTTGATCGGCGAGCACAAGACTTGGGAACATAAGCTGCGGCAGACGGAGGAAAATTATCTGACGCGCAAGCAAGAACTGGACCGCGACGCCATGTTTGATCACACGCCGTGGTGGTACATCCCGCTCATCATCGTCTTTGGGGTGGCGGAACTGGCCATGAATGCGCAGGTTTTCGACATTTTTGGTTCGCCCCGTTTTGAAACCATCATCATGGCGCTGATTCTTTCTTTTGCCATCCCGGTGTCCGGCCATTTTTGGGGCCGTTTCTTGCGCGAAGATGAAAAGGACAAAACCCTGGTGTTGCTTTCGGTGGGATGCTTGGGGGTGATCGTTTTTTCCCTCTATGCGCTGGCTGCCGTGCGCAATAGCTACTTCAAGACTTCAGTGCCGTCCACGGAAGAGACGATGTTCAACGCCTGGCTCTTCTTTCTATCTTTGAATTTTTTGATCTTCGTGATTTCGGTGTATGCTTCGTGGTACGCGCACGAGCGCGATTTCAAGCTGTTCAAATTCAAGCAGGATTACACCAAAGCGCTGCGGCGCATCCATCGCATCGAAGGCATGCGCAACGCGCTGAAATCCGGCTGCCACAACCACATTCTGCAGATTCGTGATCGCGCCCACCAAACCATCAGCGTGTATCGCCAGCATAATCTGCTGCGCCGCCAGGACGAGCATCGGCCCAAGGCTTTCGAAATGCTGCCGGACATCTTGATTCCGGAATTCCGTGAAGAGACGTTCGCCAACAACAATGGCCAAACCAAGCCCTCGACGGCGCTGGTGAGCACGCGCTTTTCGTTTGAATGAGTTTTCGATTCGGCAAGACTGCCATACCATGGTTTCACCCAAAACCTGAACGTGTTCAAGGAATGAATCGTCGATTTGCAAACCTTTTGCGGCCGGCGCTAGCGCTGGCTATGATGACGGCTGCTGCGATGATCGCCGGGGCGGTGGCCACGGGCTGCAATCACGCCGCGCCCAAAGAATCCCGCCATGTCATGATCTTCATCGACATGTCGCTCAGCACCCTGCCGGACCGGGACAATTACAAGAAGTACATCGAAAGAATCGTCTCCAAACTCGAAGAGGGCGATCGCTTGACCGTCTGCAAAATCATCGATCTCACCATTGCGGACTTCACGCCGATTTTTGACATCACGTTTCCCTCGTTCAGCATGTGGAACGACAACCGCACGCAGTATGACAAGAGCTTGCGTGAGATCACGCGCAGCTTGATTGCGACCGTGGACAGCGTGCTTTCTTCCCGCGTCAAAATGCAGAAAAGCGAGATTGTGAATTCCTTTTTAATTTGCGACCAGATCAAGAACGGCAAGGCTAGCAGGAAATCGCTGATCATCATTTCCGATATGCAAGAGAGCTCTTCGGAATTCGACTTCGACAAAGATCAGCTCACTTCGCAATACCTGGATGGTGCCATCGCCACGCTGCGCAGCAAGCACCGCATTCCCCGCCTTGAAGGCGTCGAGGTTTGGATGGCCGGCGCCTATTCCAAAGACACTGAAAAGTTTTTTGCCGTGCAGGAATTTTGGAAGCGCTACGTTACGGCCACCGGCGCGACCCTGCGTTCGTATTCGCATACCCTGCTGGATTTTGAGTAGGGGGTGAGGGAGGTGGGAACTGCGTTGCTGCCTGGAATCAGGCGAGCAGGAGCGCTGCTCTCCTCGGCGCTGAGGCCGCGGGCCTCGTCCGTGGATTTTGGTGCCGGCATTTGGGGAGGTTGCCGCAGCGCCGCCCGGACCAGCCCAGGATTTCACTTGATCAGCGCCGCCACCTGCTTGAACTCCGCCACATCCGCGCGCTGCAGCAATTCGAACAAAACGGATTCCGTTCCGGTGACCACCGTGCCCGCCGCGCGCATGCGCGCGAGGGCGGTGAGATGATCGGCTTCCTGGCGCGAGGAAACTGCGTCCTGCGCCACGTGCACTTGATAGCCGTTTGCCAGCAAATCCAGCGCGGTTTGCTGCACGCACACGTGCGTCTCAATCCCGCATAACACCAGTTGTTTGATTCCTCCTTCTTCCAATCTATTCATCAATTCTTCATTGCCGCAGCAACTGAAAGACATTTTTTGCAAAGGAGAAATCCCGCCCAATGCCGCGAGAACTCCGGAAATTGTCGCGCCCAGGCCCTGGGGGTATTGTTCGGTGAGGAAGATGGGGATCTGCAGAATCTGAAAGCCGCGAATCAATTTCACCGCATTTTGCTCCACTTGCTGGCGGTGCAGCATGACCGCATGCACCCGTGCCTGAATATCAATCAACAACAATGCCGTGCGCTGGCGCTGCAAGATCGCCGGATGACGCTTCATGTTAGTTCTCGCTGATATGTTCGTGCACCAATTTCCAGCCGCTTTGTTGGCGTGCCCATACCCGTGTCACTTTGCCCGAGCCTTCGACAAACTTGTCACCCAACTTGCTGTCTGTCATGTAATTATAAGTGACCACCAAGACGTCGTTGAACAACTCTTCACTTCTTTGCATGGGACTGGTCGACCCGCTGCCGACTTGCTCCATTTGCATTTTGACCTTTTTCATGACTTCGGTCTGGCCCTCGATGCGATACGGAATCTTGGGCATGAAGCGTGAAACCTTGGCATACAGCATTTCGTTGTACGCTTTTTCATCCTTCTTGTTGAAAGCGGTATCCAGCTCTTTGTTGTGATTGACGGCGTTCTTTTTCCAGAGTTCCTTATCTTCTTTGGTGATTTTAGCCTTGCGGAAGTAAGTTTTCGCCAAAAAACCGCCACCTACCAGTACCACAATAATCACGAAGATTTGCAACAACGCCATCGTTGCATCCATGTCGCCTCCAGCTTGACCAATGACTTTTGCACAACCAGTGCTGTTCGCATAAAAATTTTCTGAAGTGGACAAAGCCTAGCAGGTCAACTGCTCACGGCAAGACTTTCCACACCGTCGCGGGCAAGGGTGTGTCGAGATACTTGCCATGCTCGATCGTGGAACTTTTGCGGTACGCTTCGCCATTCCACACGTACAAATCGCTGACCATCAAAAATTCCTTGTTCTTGCCGGTGGCGCGATGAAAGACGCTGAGGTTGCGATAGCTCTCCGTGCGTGCGTCTTCCAGGTTGATGGCGGCAGCCGTGATGTCCTCGGTCGGCAAGAGATTGCGCAAGCCATTGCGTGTGCGCTGCCACAGCCACAAGCTGCAGCCGCCGCTGCCGCACCACTCCACGACGTTGGAAATCAACAACTCTTTCGAGCCATCTTCGTTAATGTCGAGGCTTTGGGTATGCCAGAATTTGGTTTGGCCTTGCGTTTTCACGCCATAAGCGGCCATGGCGATGAGCACATCCGGAGGCATCGGGCTGTCGGGAGAAACCACGTCTAATACCGAACCGGCAATCGGCCCGGCCGGAATGGGAGAAGCAGACGGAGCCGGTGCTTCCGCCTGCGGCGCGGGTGGCGGCGGCTCTTTCTCGTCGATGGTTTGGGAAGTGTTATTCTTCGAACATGCGCAAACCCCTGCACACGCCAGCATTACGGCGGCTGCCCAAAGATTGTTGTTCGTCCTCATAGACACCCGTTGTCCGGCCGCGAAGTTTTGCAAAGTGGAGTGTAATTTTTTGCCCGAATGCCGTGCAAAACGGAATGTAAAATTATAATAAAAAAAATCTTTGGCCACAAGCTCTTTCATGCAAGCGCCTCGCGACTGTCAGGCTTTGGCATTTGACAAGCTGGGTGAAAATTTCTATATTTTGTGGCGTAGAACCTACCCCAGTTTTCCGGCAAGCTGAAAACTGAAGCTCGGGCGAGCGGCGGTGTTAAGGCGCGCAGAATAGGAACGGCTCACGGAAACAAAAGAACATACATCTTTCCGTGGAAATTCATTTCCGTGAGCCGGACTTTTGGATTTTATTCTAACTTGGCAATGTGAAGTTGGCTTGCATAAGAGCCAAGACAGAAAAATGAGAGACAGAAAAATTGCAGTTGGCATCATGTCAGGGAAGTTGACGTTGAAGAGATGAAGCCGGTGGCAAACATTTTTCTGTCCTTCATCTTTCTGTCTTCTGAATGTTTTTGCAGCATGCTGCTGCCCATGCCGACCGAAACAAATGGCAGAACCAAAGAAATTGAGTATTTTTGGAGGAGAAGGAACATGCAGATTTATATCGTGCGGCACGCGATCGCCGAATTGCGAGAAAACTGGCATGAGCCCGATGCACAACGGCCGCTGACGGACAAGGGCCGGAAAAAGATGGTGCGCATCGCACGCGGCTTGCGAAATTTGGGGGTCGAGCTCACGCATCTCTATTCCAGCCCGCTGGTGCGCGCCCATCAAACTGCGGAGATCTTGCAAGCTGAATTGAAAATTGAGAAGATTGAGCATACGGACTTGCTCGTGCCTGAAGCTGATCCCGCACAGATGCTGGCGCTGCTCAGCGAGCACGGTGACCAAGCCGCGATCGCCCTGGCCGGCCATGAGCCGCATGTCAGTGCCTTGCTGGCCTTTCTGGTCGCCGGAAAAAACACTCCAATTGCTTTTTTCAAAAAGGGCGGAGTGGCGCTGGTGGAGGGTGAAAAGCCGCTGCGTACGGGACATTTGTTGTTGCGCTGGCTGGTGGAGCCGAATCATTTGGCGATGATCGGGGAGAAGTAAAAAGAGAAAAACGACTGGGCGCAGCCTGCCGCATGATGATCACGAACTCCACGCTGCGTGACCGTATTCCCGGCGCGTGGATCAGGAGCGGCACGTTTACCGCGCGGGCGCGCCGACTTCGCGTTCCCAATTGTCCACTTGCCGGCGGCCACGGCCGAGCAGTTTTTCGATTTCTTTGGACAAAACCTCCATGCTGCCGAGTTTTTCCTCCTTGCACCAGGCGTAAAGTTCCTTTTGCATAACCACGATGATTTGCTTGGCCAGCTTTTCTCTCTGGTTGTGCGGAAAGGATGAACCTTCATTGTCGAGATAAGCTTGGATGCATTCATAGCAGCTTTCGTAAGTCAAATCCCCCATTTTGAGCTGGCCCAACTGTAAAGCTTGCTCGACATTCCCCGCATGCAGAAGCTCCCGGCACTTGTCCATCAGGTTGTCTATTTCTGCTCGAGCGCTTTTGACCAAGCCTTCCCACATGCTGGCGGATTGCTCGGTAAAAACGGCGCGATAACTTTTTTGCATGTCTTCATCCAAGTCGCCCAGACGGATGGTATGGTCCCCACTGTGGACGTAGGCTCTATCCACCGCATTTTTCAGATCACGAATGTTGTTTTGCCAATCGTGGAGAATCATGGCCATCAAGGCATCGTCGCTTACGCGTTTTTGTTGATCATATTTTTTGTTGAAATTGGCCAAAAAATAATGGACGTAGTGGGGAATTTCCTCGCGGCGCTCGCGCAATGGCGGCACCTGAATGCGGATCACATTCAACCGGGAATACAAATCTTCGCGGAACTTTTTCTCCCGGATAAGCTCCTGCAAGTCCTGGTTGGTGGCGGTGATAATGCGCACGTCGACTTCGATCTGCTCGTTGCTACCCACACGGCTGAACTTTTTCTCCTGCAGCACGTGCAACAATTTGACTTGCGATTCCGGTTTGAGGTCGCCGATCTCATCGAGAACGATGGTGCCGCCGTTGAGGTATTCAAACGCGCCTTTGCGATCGTTCAGGGCGCCGGTAAACGCGCCTTTGGTATGGCCAAACAACTCGGACTCGATCAAATTCTCCGGAATCGACGCAATGTTGATGCACTTGAATGGCCCCTGTTTGCGACGGCTGCGATGGTGGATGGCTTTGGCCAATTCCGTTTTGCCGGTGCCGATGGCGCCCGTGATCAATACTGTGGAATCATACGGGCTAATGCGCTCGATGAGCGAGAAGATTTCCTGCATTTTGGATTTTTTCGGCTCGTCATCGGGCCGGCCATTCATCACCGCGGTGATCATGTTGAACGCCGGATCGAAATAGTGCGTAACCTGGGCTTTATCCCTGAATTTTTTATATTGCTCCATCACCCCATTCATTTCTTCCAATTTTTTCTGCGGCGTTTCTCCAGGAGTGGGGGCCTCCTTATTCTTTTCTGCCGCGCCGGGGGCAGGTTCCGGTTGGATTGCTCTGAGCCTTATTATTTGTGATTCGAGATCTTTATTCTCATTCTCCAGGCGATGTTTGTCATCATGCAAGTGATCCAATTCATATCTAATTTGTTCTTTGACAAGGCGCATGCGATCCAGCGGATTCTGCAACAAACTGGTCAGCTCGGCCGGCGGATGAGAAAAAAGATTTTCGAAGTCTTTGATTAAAAACTCCAGCGTTTTGTATTCTTCATCACGGGCGCTGATCTTGGCATTGAGCGTGTTCATTTCTGCCAAGCGCTCTTGCATGGCGCTTTCCAAGCGCCCGACCTCGCGATTGAGCGTCCTGACGCCCCAGTTTTTTTCATAAATCGTCGTGGCAACAAACAACAGTACGAGCGCGCCATTGGTTTTCAGCATGGGAGGCACAACATGCCAGCTTTCGAACAGCAGCACATAGGCACACGCATTGAACGCCAGCAAAATTGCCCCAAAGATCAGCCCGGCATAAATTGTCTCGCGCGCTTTGTTGAGGCGGCTGGCGAGCAACATGCCGCCGGTCAGGAGGAGAGCGAGAATAATAACGAGTCCGGCCTCGAGGCGCTGCGGCAACTGCCGCAAGCTGTCGCCGTTGAGAAAATTGCTGATGGCGGTGGCATGAATGCCCATGCCGGGAAAATCCTCGGCAAAAGGAGTGACGAAGAAATCCTTGCGCAGGCTCTCGTTGGTGCCGAGGAGAACGATTTTGCCGGCAAAATCTCGCAAGGGCACGCGCGGCGCTTTGCGCTGCTCGAGCTCCTGCAACGATTCGAGAATGTCAAGGATCGAATAGGATTTGAAAGCTTCAAATGGACCGTAAAAATTCAGCAGCGTCTGCCCCTGCCGGTTGATGGGTATATTGACCGCGGTTGATGCGAAAGGGAGAGCGAGTTGATACCCCCAAAAATTCTGCTGAATGCGCAAGCTGTCCGGCGAAATGTTGTGATAATCGCAGATCGCTAACAAGCTCAAGGCCGCATAGACTTTTCCAAAGTTTTTACACAACAAGGGCAGCCGGCGGTATCCGCCGTCGTCGTCCGGATAGATAAAAACCAGGCCGGCCTTGGCCGCGGTTTCAATAAAAATTCGATGCGGCAGCATCGCCGAGTCACCCAAGATAAAGGAAAGATCAGCGTATTGCTTAGGCCTTATACTGAATTGTGCATACGCGCTGTTCTGCGGCGTTGCCCTTTCGATTTTATGATCGAAGTCATCTTCCAGACGATACTGAAACAAAAAAGGTTGGATGACGTTACCGAGCGATTGCATGAGTTTTGCGAGTTCGATATCCGCTTCCACATCATGATGCGTGTTGAACTGCAGATCAAGCACGATGGTTTTGGCGCCGTATTGGCTCAAGGCGCGCAGCAATTGTGTGTAGTACCGCCGCGGCAGCGGCGACCCCAGCGCGTTGGCGGCCTGATTGTCGATCGTGACCAGGATGAGATTGGGGCTCGGGTCGCGATGGCCGCGCAACTTCATCATCCTGTCCAAAAACTGCAATTCGAAAGCCTTTAGAAATCCGACCGTATCAAAAAGCCAGAGCGGCAAAAGCACGGCAAGAAATCCGAGAGTGATTCTCCCCCATAATCGATGATGGGCAAACACAGATGCTGGCATGGGTGGCTCCAATGTCGTGTCAAATCGTGCATGCGGCGGCGATCATTTTACCGCAATGATCTTGCTTGAAATATTTCGGGACAAATCGCTGGGTTTAGTCCATTCAGTTTTTTATAAGCGATTCCTTTTTCGTGGACAATTCTTTGAAGAGACAAGAGCGATGATTTTACAACGGTGCCGCCTCTCATTTTAGTTTATGCCTCGCCAGGGCGTAGCCTTGGGGACATACCTGGTGAAATGCTCAAAATGCCCAATACCAGGGCGCAGTCCTCCCGGTCCGAACTATTCCGCGATTGGTTTTTTAGGTCGTCCCGGCCGGAGCACGGGACGATTTGGTTTTTTGGGAGGCTGTTTCGGTCCGCGGCGCAAAGCTTGGTCAAGTTGCGCATTCACCGCCGCGTCAGATATCTCGTCGACGCGCTGCCTTCCCGCCGGATTCCAATAAATAGCATTGCCGTCGTCGGCGACCGCCACGAAAGCTTCTCCCAGCGCCAACGGCCTTGCGCCGGTAAAAACCTGATTCCTGGCCTGGGCGAACAAATTGGAATTCAACAAGAACATGAGCACGGCGCAATTGAGATTAAGAAAAAGTTCCATGAACGCTACCTCCATTTTACCTGCGGGCAATTGGGCAGGGTTTGTCAAGCAGCAACCCGGTGACAGGCTATTGCCATGGAGAGAAGGCCAGGCAAGGTGATGGTCGAGGCAATAACACTTTTCGCAGTAATGAACTGCTATGAATATGGACACCAAAGGCAACGAATTCTCTCAAAAGCAATTATGCCTCCCTTGCCGTGCAACCTATTGCTCATGTTCGATGATCATTCGACCTCACTTGGCTTTTAACTTTGAGTGCTCTCTGCTTCTTCTCCATTTCCTCTCCACCAACTGACAAAAACTGTTCCCAAAATGATCGACAATCATAGTTGTGGAAATTCTTTTTAAAAACAGGCGCTTGCAGAGATCGTGTGCCCGCAAGTATCGCTTCGCTGGCCAAGGAAAAGAATTGATTTCCAAATACTCCGTTTTCGCGCAGATATTTTGTTTGGATGACTTGGACAGTATTCTCATAAGCGTATCAAGGGATCTTCAAGAAATGCCCGTCTTGCGTGGAAAATTTTTGGAAACGCCGGCTTTGGCGGATTTCCAAATCAAGCTGCGGCGATTTCCAAGCCGGCGCTGCGAAATTCGAGAGCGCGCCGATTTCCAAGGCCCGCTTGCTTGCGCTGTGGATTCTCACCGTTTATTTTTTCCAACTTGCTGAATAATCTCTACCAAAGCCTTCTCGACGGAGGAAGAAGAACGGGAGGCTTTTTGGAAATCGTCCGAGTTGGCGCCATTCCTCTCCGCGAGACTGCAGCGCGAATATTGCCGCTTTATGGTTTTGGTATTTCGATCGTTAAAGCAATACCCTCGAATCTGAAAAGAAAAGTGGCATGCCGTTTGAAAAAAGGTTTTGAGTGAAGATGCACGGATGAGTGATGATCGGTTGAAGATCGCTTCTTGCACTTCATCTCAGCCGGATCGACAGCGAGGCAAAGCTCATCAATAATTCACTAAATGTTTCATCCTTTAATTCACGGAGTTTTTATATGTCTGAATTCATCTTTGAGGACCGCGGTACCGATTTCAACGTCAGCGGTACCTGTGAGGTGTTCGAAGCTGGTATCTTCGATCCTACCTCTCTCATCAAGACCAGCGAGACTTGGCGTGTTCGCGTCAAGCTACAAACCGAAGGCACTTTGAATGCCATGATCGGTGGCACATGGCGCGTGCGTGTCCGTCTCGAAAGTCTGGGAAATAACCCCGATTACGATCTCCCCGCGGCTGATGTGCTGGTGCCTTTAGCGCCCAGCGTCGCACCGAACCTCTATCTGCCGTTTCTGACCGAGATTGTCACGCCGCCTTTCACCATTGAGGCAGGCGCCTATAAGCTGGTGACGACCATCACTTATCTGAACCTCGTCGGAACGCCTGGTCCTATCGCCGGCTACTGCGAAGGTGGGATCCTGCAGTTCTACGTATCGGTGCCGTAATGCTTGGCAGTTCGCTGCAAGTAACAACTTGGCCCCTCGCCGCAACTTCTAGCAGCGAGGGGCCAGTGTTTTCATCGGCACAAATTGGGTTACGACACTCAATTTCCCGTTATCATCGCTATCTCATGAGGTGCGTTATGAACGCATTAAGAAAAGAAGAGCAAGCTGAAAACAGAAGCCAGTCGCGAGCGCTGGCGCAGCATAAAAAAAGAAAACACAAAAGAAACAACCAAGGCCAGCAGGAAAAACCAATAGACGCGCCTGTCATTGCGCCGGCAGAGGAATCAAAGCTGGTGACTATCACAGATGAAGAAATCTCGGTGAAATGGGGCGGGGCTGAGTCTGCGTTAGCGCCTGCTGATCGAAACGAGGTGCTCGAGGACCTGAAGAACATCAAACAAGAAGGGCAGGCGCTGAAGAGCGCGATTGTGAAAATGCAGGAGGAGATTGTCAGCCTTCAGGAACAGGCGAAGGCAACGGCAGAGAATGCCGTGCAACAGGCCGAGGCGCTAAAAGGGGATCGCAGCGAGATTGAGCGGCAACGACTCTATGGCGAAGGCCGAATGCAAGAATTGGAAAAAAGATTGGCCATTTTGGAAAAACCCAAAGCCCTTGCTGCGGCATACGAGGCAAAGATAGATTTGCCCGCATCCGCGTTGGACAAAAAATCGATCGGTGGCTCACTTCCCCCGGCTTTACTGGAATCGCCCGCCGCTCACGCTCTGCAGCAAAAGCTACAGCGGAAGGAACGTCAAGCTGCGCCGGTTGGGCCAGCGGCTTCACCGGTTGCCCCCCCGAATAACGGTCACGTGCCGCATCTGCGGAAACTGGAAATCTCGAAAGCCGACGCTACTGGCCCTCGCCAGGTAAGAGCTGGCCGGTCATTTGGTTTACGTCTCACCCTTGATCTTGAAGCGGTGAACAAGTTCGGCACGGCGCCGATGGCTTATGAAGCCATCGTTTACGCGAAAAGTTTAAGTAGCAACTTGGGTGAAATCCTCGTTGAAGCACACGATCATATTACTCCGACAGGAATTGTTACTCTGAATTTGATCGCCAAGCCGTTGCTGGCCGGTGCCTATCGCCTCCATGCTACGGTGACTCTCGCCATGACGAAGGGAGAGCATTCGACCTGCACGGCTTCACTCGATGGCGGCCTGATGTTCGCTAATTAATTGACATTCTCGAAGGCGGCTATGATGTCCCGCGGGTAATACTTGCCATGATGATCGATGTTGGCACTGCTATTCCGCACCGTGGTTTCTCCGGTGCGCCAATTCAGCCGGCGTTCGTAATCCTGGCATTGCGCGCAACGAAAAACGATCCAGTCGCCGTTGCGTGAGCCTTGGGTTTCATGATGTTCAAAGTCAGGTGTGGGATTGAAATTGACATTGATGACATTAGACATTGTATGTTCTCCTGGTTTTGAAGGGTTAAGGCAGGATGTTTTCAAGCGCGCCACAAGCATGCATAAGGTCACGCGTCAGCAGCCAATACATTGGTCCGATCGCTGGTCAAGCGTGTGCGCTCTCTGCGGCTCTCTTGGAGAAGGTAAAATCAATATACTTCAATCTCTTGGAGAGCGCAAGCATAAAATGGAGATTGTCGAAAATGAAACAAGCCGAGCACAATTACCAACCGACGGTCTTGCCGTCTTCAGCCCTGCTGCTTTTAGGTCGTGATGACTTGTTGAATATCCCCGGCATCGATCCGGCCATGGAGATGGCGCTCAACAGTGTGGGCATACGAAAGTTCTCCGACTTTTTGGGGCATACGCCGGAAACCCTGTCGCGCGAGCTGCAAGAACGCGCCGGCACTGCGATCGCGGCCACAAGCATTGCCAGTCAGGAATGGTTGGATTGGGCGCAATTGTTTGCCAATGAAAAGGCAATTGCCGCTGTGTCGTGTGAAGAAAAAGAAGAGAATGTCGCGGAGAAGAAGGCAGGCGAAGCAATGCTGGAAATTCGCCCACCCGAACCGGCATTGTCCATCGACGAGGTCAGATTCGCACCGGTGGAAATGCCGGCCAGGTCGAACGCCACAACGATAAAATACTTGCGCGGCGAAATTCGCTGCGGCGTGGCTGGCAAGTTGATCCCGAGCTCGGTTCCGCCGCATATTTCTCTCTGCGTTCAAATTCATGCTGCCGACACCAACACCGGCGAGTGCAAGCTGCTGGGCTCGCAAACAGAAATAATGTATCCCGGTCAAACTGAATATGACCTGCGGGTTGAATTCAAAGTCCCCGGCATCGGGCATTATCTATTGCAGCTCGTCGCCTTTGCGCTTCGCCCCGATTCTCCGATGGCTTTTTATCGAGGACCGTTTTTAAGAGTCGCCCCTTGAGCATCAAAGAAGCATATGATGAACATTGATCCGAAAACCTGGAGCGCTGCACGCCGCGCGCTCGAAAAGGCCTTGGTCCTGTATCTCGACGATCCGAACGTCGCGCTCATCGATCTCGGTTTGCGCACGCGTTCCGCCGACCAGCATAGGCTCGAGCCGGAGCTGGCGGTGCGCATTCACCTTCGCCGCAAACTGCTGGACGCGGCCTTTCAAGCATGGGCGGTTGCCGAATCGCACCGCGTGATCGAGGCTCAGCGTTTGGGCTTTGCCGTTGACGTCCCCGAGGCCATTTACCGCTTGGATTGGTGGCAGGCCACTTCAACGCGTGCAGAGGAGCTTTGCGATTCGCGCCCGTTTCTGGCAGGAGGGCTCGCCCTCTCGAATCCACATGATCATCGCCGGGGAACTTTGGGCGGTAAAGTGCGCGACCGGCAAAGCGGCGCGGAGATGCTGCTCAGCAGTTGGCACGTGTTATCGGGGGCGGAGCCGGGGGAGCAAGAGATGCAGCTGGGCTCGCTCATCGCGAGGGCGGCGGACGGCGAAGCGGAAACCATCGCCGAATACCAGCGCAGCGCCATCCACTGTGGCCTGGACGCGGCCGTGGCGCAGCTTCGCAGTCTCAAGCCACTGCGCCATGAGCAAATTGGAATCGGCCCTGTGACCGGCGTGACCATTCCGCAATTGGGAATGCGCGTGATAAAATCCGGCGCAGGAACCGGTGTCACTCGCGGTGTCATCACCGGGGTGTTGGGTTATGCCATGCATTTGTATGGCAGCACCAACCACGTGGTGGGTCCGCTGGTCCACATTGCGCCGGAAGCACCAGAACAGCCGCTCAGCGGTGCGGGAGACTCCGGTGCATGGTGGCTGGAGAGTTCAACGCGGCGTGCGGTGGCACTGCATTTCGCCAGCAGCACCGCGCCTCGTTTTGCCCTGGCCTTCTCCATGCCAGAGGTGTTGAAAGCTTTGGAGGTCGATATTGTCAGCGCGCCGGAAGAGGAGGCCGCATGGCCGCTTTCCTCTCCTGCAGTTGCCGTGACCATGCCGGCTGCGACAGAGGAAGAAGCTCTCGCTCGCAAAGCCCTTGACTACCCGGCAGTGGCAGACCTCGACGAGGAAGCATACGACAGCGCCGCGCCGCCTTTTGTCGCAGAGCTAGAGACACCCAAGCGCCGCCGGCTTCGCGTTGCGGCAATCGAAGTCGCCGCCTTCACTCTGGCGGTGGTTTGGGGGCCCGCTGCGATCGAACTGCACAAGCATCTGCAGCGCTCGCAGCAGCACCAACGGGTACAGCTCGATGGCCTGCAAGATCATGCCCAGAAGCTGCAGGCCATCCAACAATCGGATAGTCTGCGCCAGCTCGATCTGGAAAGGGCGAGGAGGATGATCGACCGCCTGGCCCCGAAGTTGGAATCGGCGCTGAGGCTGTCTCTGGCCGACGAGATCGAGCGCATGACGCGCAAATATCCCCAATTGAATATCGAGCTGATCTGTGCCACGATTACCTTTGAGGCCTCCTGGAATCCGAACGCGGTTTCGTGGGCTGGCGCAATGGGATTGATGCAAATCATGCCGGCCACCGGCATTTACTTGGCCGAGGCCGAAGGCATTCCCTGGACCAGCGCGGAGGAAGTTCTTTTCAATCCGAACTACAACCTCCGGCTCGGCTGCCGTTATCTCGCCATGTTGATCGACATGTATGGCATGGAGGCCGGCCTGGCTGGGTACAACGCCGGTGAACGTTGGGCGGGGAGATGGCAGCTTCACGGCGGTGGCGCGGAGGGGATGCCAGCGGAAACCGCCGCCTATGTGCCGGGGATCATGCACATCTACAAAAAGTATCAAAATACTCGGCATTGAATCTTCCTGGCCGTGCACGTAAAAAAGTCGTGGAAATTTCCATCGAATTCAAGCTCGATACGCTTTTTGCGATGGAGTGTGTAGTATTTCTCGGGAAAATCGAGGGTGTGCAACGCGCAGGTTTGATAGCTGAAGCTTTCGGCAATCACATCGGCAACGTCAACGGTCAGATCTTCATTCCCGTTAGCGTCTTAACCAATTACCGCGTTTGCGTTACAGCGTGCAATCTGCTGGCCAAAGCCGCAGATAATCCGGATACGCTGACGATTGACCTGAAGTTATGCAATGCCTCGGTTAATCCGTTCTCACCATGGTTTTATATTTCATCGAATGAGGTCAGATTCTGCGACAGTCCGGCAGCAACGTTCACGGCCCTCGCGGAACCACACGTCTCCAATGGGACGACGGTAAGCATGGACCGGATGGGCTTTGACCCGGCGAGTTTGGAAATGCGAGAATGTCGATTTCCTCGTGATCCGCGAGGAGCTCCCGGCCCCGGGCAATTTAAGTTTAGGATTGATCCGCAGGGAATCAATGAGCCATGAAGAGCATCAAAGTACTATCTTCGATTACCGCTCTGATAGCGCTTGGTGCCTGCGGGCCGGCGGCCGCACAACGATGGACGCACTTTCTGCCTTTCAATAACGTCAATCCTATAGTTTATAGTGACAGAGCCAAAACCATTTGGTTTGGAACTGGCTTCAACGGTGTGTATCGTTTTGACGGCAGCACATTCGAAAGCTTCGTGCCCATGACCTCGCAGGGCGCGGTCGTTGCAGAAGTGACCGCGCTGGCGCTGGATTACAAATCTGATGTGCTTTGGGTGGGCACCATTGACGGCCTATTTCGCTTCCATATCAAAGACCGAACCTGGCAGCATTTCAAGCGAGGCGCTGGACTCGCGGAAAATCGCATGCTTTCGCTTTATCTCGATGTGCAAGGCAATCTCTGGTGTGGCGCCATGTCCAGCGCCGACATCGGCAGGAGGGACTCTTCCGGCCAGTGGTTCAAGTTTACGCCCGCCGGTTACTTCAAATGGATGAATTCTTCCTGGGTGCCGGATACCACCTGCGGGCCGCTCCCAAGCAAGTATCTCACTCCTTACCGCGTGAAGTGCATCGTGCAGGATGATGAAGGCAATATGCTGTTTGGCACGAACGGTGACGATCTCCTTCGAGCTAGGCCAGCCCGCGGCGGTGGCGGTGAAAGTTTACAACCCCGCGGGGCGTCTGGTTAAGACTTTGTGTGAGAATCAGAAGATGCCCCAAGGCCGGAATGCCCTAGAGTGGGATGGCTTTGATCGCACCGGAGGCAGATCTAGTGGCATGTATGTCGTTTGCGTGCAAGCCCACGGCCAAACCCAAACGAAAGCGGTGATGGTATTAAATCAATGAATTGTTTCGTAACCGAGGTTCTCGTTCGAGGTAGCACGGAAAACTAAAAATGGCAGTTGTTGGAAATGGAGCCGAGGAGATCTATGAGAGCACCTAATACTATCGCCCCTTCACTCAGCTCTCGCCCCAGCCCGCCTCACTCCACAGCGAGTTTTTCGGCACTGCGAATTTCCATTCTGATCTCCTGCCATTTCCCCTGCCGGAATTTCCACATCGAAAGCAGACAACGCGCGGCGTGGCCCATGACGATAGCCAACCAGATGTCAGAGGGTTGCAAGCTGCCTTGTGATTGTTGCAAGGCGCAGTAGCCGAGCGAAATCGCGATCTGCGAAATCAAAGAAATATACAGCGGGCTGCGCGTGTCGCCTGTGCCCTGCAAGCCGCCGGTATAGACCAACGCGCAGCTGATAAACAGTCCCGAAACGCTCAGATAACGCAGCAGTTGCACGCCGATATCGACCACGGGCCCCTCTGCCATTCCGAAAAGGCCGAGCAAACTTCTGGGGATGAGCTGAAAAAGCA
This sequence comes from bacterium, assembly GCA_044869275.1. GTDB lineage: Bacteria > Zhuqueibacterota > Zhuqueibacteria > Zhuqueibacterales > Zhuqueibacteraceae > JBIOXB01. The sequence continues at coordinate 80,454 of JBIOXB010000139.1, read as the reverse complement.
GACCAATCGCAATGGCCACGCCCAAGCCAATTATGGAGGCGGTATGGACGACTTGTTTGCAGCGCTCGGGTTTGCCCGCGCCTAAATTTTGTCCCGCCAGGGCCGCGGTCGCGCCCATCAAGCCCACCGAGGTCCACGTGATCAGCGAAAACAATTCCGTGTAACCCACGGCGTATGCGGCCTGTGCGGCCGCGCTGTTTGGCAAGGAGCCGATGTAACGCAGCAACAACACGCCAGCGACGTTCATCGCAATGCCTTGAAACCCGGCCGGTAATCCGAAACGGAAGAGCGAGCGAATGATATCCCAGTCCGGCTTCCAACTCATGTTCTTGGGAAAGTGCACGGCCGAACGCGGTGAAAACAGCAAACCGATGCCCAGCACCGCAACGATGCCGCTGGCGATCACTGTTCCCAACGCCGCGCCGTAGGTGCCCAGTGCGGGGATTGGGCCGAGGCCACGAATCAAAATAATATTCAAGATCAAATTGAGCACGGTCATGAGAATGCCCAGGCGCAGCGGCGTGCGGGCATCGCCGGCCGCGCGCAATGCGCCGCCGAGCAAAAAGAAAATCAACATGCCGAAACTGAAGCCGAACATCGTACGCAAATAAGGCAAAGCCCCGGCTTTCACTTCGGGCGTGGCGTGCACGAGCTCCAGCAAGTGCGGCGAGAAAAAATAGCCCAGCGGGGCGAAAACCCCCAGCGCTAAAAAGATCGAAGTGAGAAACGCCTGATACACCACGCGGTTGACTTTTTCCAGCTCGCCCGCGCCCGCAAAGCGCGCCACCATCGCGCCCATGCCGGCATACAGGGAGCTGATGAAAACCAGGACGACGAGAAAAATCTGCCAGCTCACGCCGATGGCGGCATTGGCGGCGTAACCCACGAGATGGCCGACCATGGTATGATCAATGATACCCTGCAAGCCGGCGATGATATTTTGCAACATCGTCGGCCAGGCGAGCTTCCAGACTGCCTGCAAAATCGGGCCTTCGGTGAGGGAACGATCAAAAGTTCTGTTGGGAGGATTGGCCATAGAAATCCAAAAAGAGAATCGCGATGAGTCAAGCTATCAGTGCACAGATTTAAGAGAATTGGTTATCAATCGTTCGACTTTGTCAGATTCACCGCTGCGTCGCAGAATGCGCTGAGAATGCAAAGCAACCACACTCTGCGAGCCCGGCGACGCGGCGGTTCTTTTTGACTATGGCAGGGTCGAGTTAAGCCGTTTGAGGCTTTGGTGGGTCTGCGCTCTCCAGAATAATGAGCGGCGCTTCCGGCGGGCATCCCAGACGGAAAGGGAACCAATGGCCGACGCCGGAGGAAGTGTAGAGATGGCTGTTGCCTTTGCGATAATGTCCCCACAAGTATTTTTCCGGCGCCCAAGTTTCAAACATGCTGCGGCCGCGGTAACCGATTTGCATGCCATGCGTGTGTCCGGCGAGCGTCAGATCGACACCCAACTCAGCGGCGCGATCGAAACCGCCAGGCCGATGCGTCATTAGAATGTTGAAAGCACGGCCGGGGGCCTCGCGCACAGCCGCATCCACCGATCGCAGCAGGAAGTCTTCCGGATTCAAATCGCGCTGTGCACGCGGGTCGTCAGCGCCAGCGACAAAAATCGTGGCTGCGCCGCGCGCAAGTGTCTGGCCACTTTCGCACAGCAGTGGCACCGGGCTCTTCTCAAAATACCGGCGCACGCGCTGGATGCCGCGGAAGTATTCGTGATTGCCCAGCGCAGCCCAAACGCCCAGCGGAGGATGCAAAGCCTCGATCATGCACAGAATGTCCGGCAGCAAGTGCAAGTCATCGGCAACATCGCCGGTGACCAGTACCAGGTCGGCGCTGGCATTTTCCAGGCGAAGGAAAAGCTTTTCCATCTCCGGCAGACCGCGATAATAGCCGAGATGCAAATCGGAAAGATGGAGGATTTTCAGCCCCGCCAAATCAACGGGCAGATCCGGAAAGCGCAGGCGCAAAACCGGTGTGCGAATTTCTTCAAAAGATTTCGTCAGTCCGGCCATACCACCGGAAATGGAAAGCACCGGCAAAGCCGCGGCCGTGGCCTGTAAAAAACGCCGGCGTTCGGCGTCGAAATTCGCAGGCACAGAGGCGAGAGCAGCCACCGGTGCAGCGCTGTTTCGGTGCGCGAGAAAATTCATCAAGCTCGCGAACGGCAATGCGACCAGGCTCGACAACGACGCGATTACGATGATGACGGCAAGCATCGCGCCGAACGTGATCAAGACATAGCTCTGCGTGCTCGTGCCGAGCGCCCAGCACAGGATGCCGAGCCCGCCCGCCGCCGGCCCCAGCCAGGCCAGACGCCGGATGAAAGCCTTTTGCCACCAACGGGAATTGTATTTCTGGAGAAGATAGCGGCAAAACGAAGAGATCACCAAGATCGAAACCAAAACAACGGCATGAGGAAAATAAGAGCGCATATGGTGCTTGTTTAAGGAAGTAATGGTATTTCAATGCAGCAGCTTATTGGTCGTCAGGCTTCGGCAAGCTCAGCCAGCGGCAAGCTCAGCCTTCGGCAAGCTCGGCCTGCGGTGAAACCAGGCGTTTTCTCACAGTCTGAATATGATAGAGCGATGAAAGTTACGCATAAAGCGCAATAGAAGTTGCAATCAATCTCTACGCCAGCCGAATGATTGCCTCCGAACCGTAACGCTCGCGAAAATATTCCACGATTTCTTGATCTTTGGTGAAATAAAAAAGTTGTTGTTTCTCCACCAGCAAAGGGCAAATCTCCAGCGCCTGGCGCTGGCGTTCGGCATCGGCATGCACCAGGGGATCGTCCCAAAACAGGGGAGCGGCTTCGGCATTGTGCGCAAACAGATCGGCGACGGCGGCACGCAACAAGAGATAAACCTGTTCGCGTGTGCCGTGGCTCAGCTTTTCCAAATCCACCGGCGCCGCGTGCTGGCCACGTTCCACGCGCATGGCAAACGTCGCGGGATCGATCAACAAGCCGGTATACTTTCCGGCGGTGAGCTTTCCCAGATGGCTGGCGGTAAATTCCTTCAAGCGCGGCACGAAATCGCGATGCAGGCGTTGTGCCGCTTGCGCGATGCGCTCGCGCGCCAGCTCCAAAGCCTGCTTGGCGGTTTCATACCGCGCGATGCGCGCCTCTTCCCGGGCGATTTCTTCCTCGATTTCGGCGAGCGGTGGCAGGCCTTGCAAGCGCGCGGCGATGCGCTCCTGCAAAACCGACAGCGCCTGCTGATGCTGGTGAATCTCACGTTGCACATTTTCACGCGTGGTGCGCAGCGCGGCAATGGCGCTTTCGGAAACCTCACGCTTTGAGCTGGCGGCTCCGCTCACGCGCGGAGGCAGGGCGGACCATTCACTTTCCAGCTGTTTGATTTGTGCGGACAAAGCCTCCACCCGTTCGTTTTCCAGGATCTCCGTGCTGAGCGTTTCCGCTTGCTGCTTTTGCATGCGCACGGTATCGAGATATTCGCGCTTCTGGCAGCCCGCTAAAAATGCTTGAAATGCTTTTTCTCCCGCGGGCTCGTCGATGCCGGCGCTTTGCAAAATCGCTTCGAGCTGCTGCACGTAGCTTTGCCGGTTCTTTTGCAGGTCTTGCTGCTGCCGTTGGATTTCCTGCAGGCGTTGATGCAGAGATTGGTTGGCAGCATACAGTTGATGGCTTTCCCGCAGCCGTTTCTCGGCTTCCGTCACGGTTTCCATCGCAATGTGACCGATGCCCAATTCCGCCATCCAGGGCTGCAAGCCTTTTTCGATTTTTTCCATCTCCGCCCTGAGCTGTCGGTGCTTTTCCACTGCCGCGTTCAGCTCGAGATATTGCATGCGGCGCTGCATCAGCTCGTTCAAGGAGTCCGCACGATATTGCAACAAGACGTCGCGCAGCCGGCGCCGCTCTTCCATGAATTTATTTTCGGAATCCACCAATTCGCGGCGCAATTCCTTGCCGGAGGCCTGGCCGCGCACCTCAACGGCGAGGCAGCCTAGTAAAATCGCAAAACTCAAAAACACCAGCATGGCGTCGCCAAAATGGGAGGTGCCCTCCGGGCTCATGCCGATATGGATCAGCGAAGTAATCATGGTGAAGAGCGCGATGCCGGAGACGAAGCCGAGCACGCGGCGGCGGTGCGGCAACTCGCGTCCATGCGCCTCAAATTCAGCGCGGATGCCGTTGACTTCCGCTTCGGCTTCGTTGAGCGCCGCCTCAAACTCGCGCAAATGTTCCAGCCGCGGCGCATCCAAGGAGGCGAACAAGGCGCGCTCGGGTTCGCCGATACCGGCGCTCTTGAGTTGATCGTCCGCGGCATGGCACGCGCTCTCGCTGCCGATGACTTCTTCAAATGCTGTTTGCCAGCGCTGCCGCAACGCGAGAAAATCTTCGAAGGAAGAATTCTGCCAGAGCCGGACGGGCACCGGTGCGCTGCCGCTCTTTTCCTGCAGGCCCATCAAGCGCAGCTCGATGCTGTTGCGCTCGTCCGCCAGCACCAGATGTAATTTTTCCAGATGCAGAAATTCGTCGCGCAACTGAAAAAACTGCTCTTTGAGCTCCACCGGAAAATTCGCGAGGTGTGCCAGCTCCGCGGTCTCGGCCTCCAATTTTTGCCGGCGGCTCTCGCTTTCCTGCCAGCGGCGCAAGCGTGCGCGCAGCAATTCAAGCTGCGTTTCCAACAGTTGCCGCGCCAGCGCTTCAACGTGCGATTTGAGCTCGTCGATTTCCAGGGAGAGCGTTTCGGCTTTTTCGATTTCTTGCTGCACCGCGCGTTGCGTGGCTTGGCGCAGCGCGCGTTTCTCGTGCAAATCTTCGAGGCGCTGGCGCGCCTGCGAGAGCACGGTTTTGGGGGAGCGTTCGCTGAACAGCTCACGCAAGGTCTTATCCAGGCGCTCGAGCGCTTGCTCGGCGGAGGTTTCGGTGCCGGCGGAATCCAGCAAAGTCAAAATGGCATCGGAAATGCCCGCCGCGTCGCGTTGTTTGAAGCTGCGCAGTTCGCCTTGCTGCACGAAGGCGGTATTCAAAAACACGGCGCGCGACATGCCGAGCTGCCTTTCGATGAAATCACTTTTGCCGTGCCGTCCACGCGCGTAGCGTTGGGTCAAATCTTCGCCGGTGACGGCATCGAGCAATTGCGTGGAAATGTCGTCATGCGCGAAATCGCGATGGACGATCAAGGCCGTGCCGTCGTCGAGGCGATATTTCAGACTGCCGGCATATTTCTCCGAGCCCCAGGGCCGGAAGCGGTCGTGCATTTCCTGTTCGCGCTGCAACGCACGCGCATGGTTATAAAAGCCGTACAGCAAGGCCAGAATCGCGTGCTGCAGAGTCGATTTTCCCGCTTCATTCGGCCCGGTGATGACGTTGAGCTGGGGATGAAACGTGAAGCTGCGGTTCGACAATCGCCCGAAGGCTTGGAGATTGAGCTCGAGCAATTTCATGTCATCAACGCCCGTTCATCGACTTTGGTTTTTTTCATCATTCTTGCCATTGGAGTCTGCAAAGGATTGCAGTCTAATGTCTTCATGTTCGAATGCTTGCAGGCCATAGTGCAGGGCTTCACGATAAAACTCCTGGCGCGCCGGCTCGCGCTCGCTCAAGCTCCTCATGTCGCGCACGAATTCGCCGCGGGCCGTGGGTTCCTCGACGAGCTTTTCCCAATCCCACGCCGGCCGGGTGAGATCTTCCAAGCGCAAATAGGCAAATTCTTTTTCGAGGCGCGTGGTGAGGAGATCGAGGTCGAGCTGCAAACTGGCTGCGGCTTGTCCGGTGAGCTGCAGGCGCAAGATGCTATGCGCGAGCTTTTTTTCTTGCGTGATCTGCAGAATCTTGTCGAGCAGCTGTTCGCGATGCTGGCAATCGTCAATCGCGATGGCGAGGTTCTCAAAATTTAGCGTCGCGATCGGATACAATTCCACGCTGGGCGCCTCGCCGGGCGTGAGTTGAATCCAGGCAACATCATGCCCGCCTTCATTCTGAAATCCCAAGGGCTCCGGGCTGCCGGGATACACGGCGACGAGTTTCTCACTGCGCAGCACGCGGCTGGTGTGATAATGCCCCAACAATGCCAGCGTGAATCCGGCGGCGCGCACGTCGTCGAGCGTCAGTGGCGCGTGTGCGCGCAAATCCGTCGTGCGCGAGGCCATGACACTCGCATGCAGCAATAGCATGGGAAACGGCTTGAGCGCGCCCGCCGCCGGCTCCGGCACGCGAAAGCTCTCGAGAAAATTCTGGCGGTCGCTGGGCGACAAATGCGCCGCCGACCACAACGAAAAATCCTTCGATAATCGCCACTCCGTCAAGCTCGGTTTGATGGCGATGTTGACGTTCTCCGGCCAGCGGCCGCGCTGATACAACGACACCGCGTCGGCGGCGTCATGATTGCCCGGCGCGATGAACACCGGAATCGGAGAGAGCTTGTCGAACTCTTCATACAAAAAAGCCGCGGTATCATGCGACAAACGCTCGCGCTCGAACAAATCGCCGGCAATGGTCACGGCATCGGCTTTGCGCGTCTTTGCCAGCTCTAAAATGTGCCGCAACGTCTGCCGCAATTGCTCCCGGCACTGCCGTGCCACTTTCGTGGGCAGATAACTGCTCGCGAAGTTGGCATCGAGGTGCAAGTCGGAGAAATGTAGTATTGAGAAAGCCAAGCGTACATCCTTTTTGGTGTCAGTCATGAGTCCCGAGACGTCGGCGATTTTTTACAGGCTGTTCATTAGCCCCTTTTAGAACTCGGATAACGCGGATGACACGGATTCACACTGATTTCTTTGATCAAAAGCTTTATTCTTAATCTTAAAAAAGTTGAGGCGAGTAGAATCAATGCTGGTGGTTTTTTCGCCGTCAAATTTAGGCAACTCAGTTTGGCAAACTGTTTTCGCAAACGTTCTTTGCGCGGTGCGACGCAGAGCGTCTTCTCTGGGTTACGACGGTGGCCGCCGTAACGAGATTTGAACATTCTTTTTGCTCTTTGCCTTTTTCTTTTTTATTCACGCTCCGCCGCCGGACAAATATCCTGAAACGCGCAATGGGGGCATACGAACGCGCTGGGCGTGGGGGTGTAGTCACGCCGGCGAATGCCGGTGGCGGCTTTCGTCACGTCGTTGCGCGCTTTGTTGAAATAAACGTCCTTGCGCCCGGCTTCGCCGATCACGCCGGATTCGAGGAAGTGCATGCGCCAGCCATTCACCGCACGGCCAAATCGTTCCTCGTATGCCCAGGCATAGATGCGCAATTGCAAACTGTCGCGTGCGCGCTCATTCGCTTTTTTTTGATCTTCAACTTCCGAGGCTTTGTAATCCGTGATATGGACTTCGCCGCCCTCTTCATCCACGCGATCCCAGCGGCCGGCGATGGTCAGATGGTCGAATTGAAAGTGAAAAGCTTCTTCGGCATAAACCGGAACGCGTTTTTCTTTTTCCGCCTGCTCAAAGAACTTTTGCAGAATCTCCTGGCCGCGCGCAAAGCGCAAATCCTCGTGCTCGCGGCTGATAAAGCCGAGATTGCGCCACTTGGCCTGAAACACACGCAGCAAATCCTCACTGGTCACAGGCCGGCGCTGTTTTTTGCGTTGATTATATTCCTTGATCGCGGCGTGAATCGCCTGGCCGTAAATGATGGAATGATGCGGCTGCAGCGGCACGCGCAGCACGTGAATGTATTTATATTTCAGCGGGCAGGTGAGATAGTCGTCGATCTTGTGCGGATCGAGGGTGAGCGGTTGATCTTCGGGCAGAGCGTGGCGCTCCTCCGCCTGCGGTTTGTCGGGAATATCGAAGCGCGCCAATGTTTCCAGCGGCGAGATTTTAATGAAATCCTCGTCCGTGTGCGCGGCATCGATGGCTTCTTTCACGAACCGGCTCACCTTGCGCAAGCGCGCACCGCCGTGATCGCGGCTGCTGGTGAGATAAAGCTCGCTTTGGGCGCGCGTCATGGCCACGTAAAACAGCCGCCGTTCTTCCTGCAGATGAAAATCGCCTTCGGGCAAAGTATCTTTGATGATGCCTTCCGGCAATTCGATCGTCGAGCTGCGCGCGACGGTGGGAAATCTTTGATCGACCAATCCCACCACGAAAACGATGGGAAACTCCAGGCCCTTGGCTTTGTGCACCGTCATGACCTGCACGGCCTCGGCGTCGAGGTCAGGATCGGCCATGCCGGGGTCGTCGCCGAACTCGCGCATCAAATCGAGATGCTTCACGAAAAAAGCGAGATCGCCACTCTCGGTGAAATGCGCGTAATTCTGCACGGTTAAAAAAAACTTGGCGAGATTGCGAATTTTGGCGTCGCCTTCGAGATTGCTGCCGTTGATCAAGCCCTGTAAATAGCCGGATTCTTTCAAAAAATTATACAGCAGCGCATAGGTGGGCAGCTCGCGCGATTTGACGAGATATTTGTCGTAATCCGACAATAGTTTGGCGAGCGTGGCGCGGCCCTCAAGCGAGACCGGCTTTTCCCAAGTGGAGTCATCAAAACTGCGAAACAGGTTGAGCAGGGAGCGATTGGTTTCGTGGCTCTTCTGTAAGAATTCTTGCAGATCCGCCATAGGCACGCGATAAATGTCCGATTGTGCCAGATGATACAGGCTGACTGAATCCTGCGGATTCACCAGCACGCGCATAAAGGCGATCAGCAAACGAATCTCTTCGCGCTGAAACAGGCCGCGATTGCCGGAGAACCGAAAGGGCACGCGCGCTTCGGCCAGCGCGCGCAGATAAGGATCGGCCGCGCCGTTCGAACGCACCAGAATGCAATAGTCCGAGTAACGCTGCAAGCCGGCGCTGACTTTTTCCGCGATGCGCTGCGCCACCGCCTGGGCCTCCGCGCTCAAGGTGTCGAAATGCATATGCTCGACGGCTTTGCCTCCCGGCTTGCGGCCCGTGAGTTTTTTGTTGATGTGGCGTTTGACTTCGAGACGGTCGGGATCATTTTGCCGGATCAAGCGATACGAAGCGTCTAAAATCGCTTGCGTGGAACGGTAATTCTTGGTGAGTACGACGTAATGCGCGGCGGGATAGGTCGCGTCAAAATTCAAAATATTGCTGATGGCCGCACCGCGAAATTTGTAAATGGATTGATCGTCATCTGCCACCACGGTGAGATTTCTGTGCCCCGCGGCAAGCTCCTTCACCAATTGAAACTGGGCGTAATTCGTGTCCTGAAATTCATCCACTAAAATATGTTGATAGCGCTGCTGCAGCTTGCGCTGGACGTCGGCATGCTCGCGCAGCAAGCGCGTGCACAAGGCGATTTGATCGCCGAAATCGACAAAGCCATTTTTGGCCATCAAGCCTTGATAGGCTTCATAGCAACGCGCCAATTCCAGTTGCTTTTCGGCGTCGCGGCGTCCGGCAGCATCATCTGTTGCATGCTGCAAAGATTGTTCTGCAAACGCTACATATTCCGCCGGCGCAATATCTTCATCTTTCAAACGGCTGAAATGCCGGGTGAGCTCGTGCAGAAATTTGGTGGGATTGCCCAGAGGGCGATAATATTTCAGCGGCAATTCGAAAAGATGCTCGCGTAAAAACAGCGCTTGCTCAGCGGAGCTCAAGAGCTTGAAATCCGGATCCAGGCCGAGATCCACCGCAAACTCGCGCACCAGGCGGTCGCCGAAGGAATGAAAAGTGGAGATGGTGACATCGGTGTAGCCATAAGGCACGAGCAGGTCGACGCGCTCCTCCATTTCCGCGGCGGCTTTGTCGGTGAAGGTGAGCGCGAGGATCTGATTGGGCTTGGCGATTTTAGCGGCGATTAAATACGCGATGCGGTAGGTGATGACGCGCGTTTTGCCCGTGCCCGCGCCGGCAATGATGGCGAGCGGGCCGCCGAGAAATTCCACGGCCTCGCACTGCTCCGCATTCAATTCCGAAGTTATATTTTCGACTGAAAAGTCTTGGGATATCATTGCCGGAAAGAATCCTCGGGCTGCTTCTAGCCCCGCGCGGGCGTGGAGTCGATCGCTGCCCACTCAACACTTAAACAAATTTGATTCGAAAAGACTGGGGAATATACGACAAATGCGCGCGCTTGTCAAGTTTCGCGGCCGGTGACGCAGGCCCTGTCCGGCGCGGTGCTGCGCCGGACCTTGGGCATGGGTGTTTGCTTTCGAGGAAATCGAATTTGCATGCGCACGCGGCGACGTGCTCATGCTCTACACCGACGGCGTGATCGAAGCGAGCAATCGCCAGGTCCAACAATTCGAGGAGGAGCATCTGCGCAGATTGCTGGCGGCAAAAAATCGCGCTGCGGCGCAAGACTTGAGTGCAACGGTCATTCAAGCGGTGAAAGATTTTTCCGCTGCCAAAACTTTGCCGGACGACGCCACAGTGGTGTGCGTGCGTTTGACTTAGTCACTTCCGCGCATCAGATCCCTCCGATAATAAGTATCGTCGTAGCTCCCTCACTTGAACTCTTCCAACGAAAAATTCATCCCGTCGGAGGCGGCGATGACTTTCACTCCGATTTCGCGGCTCAATTTTTCGGCCAGCTCCCAGGGTTTGGCGCGCAGCATGGTCGAGCCGAAATGCGTGAGAATGGCGGCCTCGGGTTTGACCTCCGCAATGATCTGTTTCGCCTCAGGCAAGCAGAGGTGCTGAATCACGCGGTCGTCGTCCGCCGGCCGCAAGCGCACGACATTCATGACCAGCACGCGCGCGCCTTTGTACCATGAAATCAAGCCTGGGAAGAATTCCGTATCGACCAGGAAAGAGATTTTGCCCAGGCTGCTGTCGAAAATGACGCCATAAGTTTCCGCGCCATGCTTATGCCGCCCGCTGGTATGAAAGCGCAGGGCGTTGATTTTACGCGCAGATTTTTCGCGCAAGATTTCAATCCGGGCAATGTAATCGCGCACGTAGCGCAGCACCACCGGATCGTCGCCTTCCAAGCAATCTTCCGGCGCGAAGAGCACGCCGCGCTTTTTGAATCCTCCTTCGGACATGGCTTCCATCATGACGTTCACATCGGTGGAATGATCGACGTGGCGGTGGGAAAGAATGATGGCCTGCAACTCCCCCGCGTTGATTTTGGGCCGGCTGGCGGCGCAGCGCGCCAGGGTACCCGGACCCGGGTCGAGCAGGATCATTTGGCCGTCAAGATGGATGATCGTTCCTGCGGAAGAACGCAATTGCTGGATCATGACAAAACGCGCACCGGCGGTGCCGAGAAACTTAATGTAATTCGACATGTCTTTTTTCATTCTCCTTGCGCAGTTATTGAAGAAACCTCGCTGTCGCGAACCACAGGCTTTGGCCGGTCACTTGCTCGCCATCACGTTGATAGAGGATCATGGCATTTTGCTCCTCTCCCGCGAGAATGTCAAGTGCGAAATGAATGTTCGCGACCAGATTCTGCTTGACAATGCAACGCCATTTTGCTAACGTTTGCTCACCTCCGGAACACAAATCTTTATCGGGTTCCGCCGAAGAGAGCCGCGCTTCAAAATGAACAAATGATTTGGACGAGCTTCTGTCTTTGGCAGAAGCTTTTTTATTTCCCGTTTCCCACCACGCGATGCTTGCGTTGGATATTTGAGAAAGGAAAGCTAAGATGAAATTGCCGCACTCTTTCCGCGCGGTGAAGCCGGCGGCGCTCGTGCTGTGGCGCGCGGCCGTTATCGCGTTGCCGATTTCATGGCTGGCCGCCGGTTCGCTGCCGGCGCAATCTGTAAAAGGCAAGCCGCTCAAACTGAAAATCAATTCTCCGGGCAAGCACCTCTATGCCGGCGACAAAGTGGAAATCGAAATTGTTTGCCTTGATGCCGAGAATCAAGCTGCGCCCGCACCGCGCGAATATGTCGTCAGGCTGCTGGTACATTTGCCTTCCGGCAAGGTTGACACGACTGGCGCTACCATTAGCGCCGGCGACACTTCCGGCGCTACCACCATCATCCCAGCTGAGGCAGGATTGCTGCAATTGCGGGCGCAGCACGAGCGGCTGCACGAGGGGGGAAGGTATCTGCGCGTCAAGCCCGCGAGCGCCAAGCCCAAAAGCCCGGAGGCGCCGAAACCGGAAGCCGCGGGCGCGTCCGGTGGCGCCGGCGCCGCGGCAACGGGAGAGCCGCAACCCCTGCGTACGGAAAGGAGCATGAGCATCACCGCGCGTGAAAGCGCCGCACCAACAGGTGCGCCCAAGCCCACGATCACTTTGCGCTACAGCCCGCAACGCACGCTGCTGGCCGACGGCCAGGATGGTGCAATGATTCAAGCCTTCTTGCTCGATGAAGTTGATTCGCTGGCGCAAACGATTCGCGTGCAACTGTTCAACAGCAGCGGCGTGTTGCGGCCGCAGGCACTGATCATCCCCGCGGGCGAAAGCTCGGGCACGGCAGTGCTCACTTCACAAGACGTGCAAACGGTCACGGTGGAATACGTGCAATCGCGGCCAGCGACGGACGTGGAAGGCGACAGAAGTTTGCAGATTAAATTCGGACCGGCGATTGCCCAAATCGTGCTGGATCCCAGTCCCTCCGAAATAACCCTCGTCGATCAATGCGATCTCAACGTAAAATTATTGGACAGCCAGGGCCGCGCCATCGCCACCGAGGCACCGCGCGCAGTGTCCTTTGAGATCGACCGGGGCCGCGGCGAATTAGAGCAGAAAGAAATCGTCATTGCGCCGGGGAGTTTCCAGGGCCGCACCACTTTCCGGCCGACGTGGCGCGGGCAGGTCGTGCTCACGGCCGCCACGCCCAATTTGCCCGCGAGCAGCGCGCCGGTCAAAGTTTCACTTCCGACGGTTTTGCTGACGCTGACCGCGCTCGGCGGCCTCGCCGGCGGCTTCATTGCCTATTGGCGCGAGGCGAACGCCAAATGGTGGCGTATTTTGATCGGCTTCGTCACCGGTTTTGTTTTGTATTGGGGCTTCGTCTTCAATCTGCTTGCGCTCGTGCCGCGCAACGTGGCGTTGAATCCCTTGAGCAGCTTGGCGGTCGCCATCATTGGTGGCTGGCTGGGCACGGAGGTGTTCAATATCATTTTGAAAAAGCTCGGCATCGGCGGCAGCGCAGAGACGGGCAGCAAATAGCAACTCTTGTTTAGCTTCGTTTTCAATCTCGTTCAATCTCGTTCCCAAGTTGTACTTGGGAACGAGATTGGGCATACCATCTCACTAAGCGCGTTCCGAAGCATACAGACTGTGTGAAAACGCGCTCTCGTCACGACCCCGAACCACCGTGCCGTGATGCCTATTGAAACGCTCTGCGTTCCCGCTTTATGTTCGATCGCATTTTGTTTTCACAATACTCATTAAGGCCTAACTTTTCCGGACGCAGAGCGTCACCGCATGCATTCCACCGCTGAGCGGTGGAACGAGAGTTTTCACCGAGGCTGACACCTTCGGAATGAGAAAAAGGAGACACTTCTTGCGACAAATTTTCATCACGCGCGTGGGTGGACCCGAGGTATTGCAGATCAAAGAAAGTGCCGACCCCCAGCCGGGGCCAAATGAAGTAGTCATTGCCGTGAAAGCCGCGGGCATCAATTTCGCGGACATTATGGCGCGCAAAGGCATTTATCCCGACGCGCCCAAGCTTCCGTGCGTGGTGGGTTATGAAGTCGCAGGTGTGATAGCTGCTGTTGAAAAATCGGTGACGGCATTTCAAGCCGGCCAAGAGGTTGTTGCCTTGACTCGTTTTGGCGGTTATTCTGAAAAAGTCAAGGTGCCCGCCGCACAGGTATTTGCCAAGCCGAAAAAATTGAGCTTTGAAGCGGCAGCAGCCATACCGGTAAATTATCTCACCGCGTATCAATTGTTGGTGGTCATGGGCTCGTTGCGCGCTGGTGAAACCGTGCTGATTCAAAACGCCGGCGGCGGTGTGGGTTTGGCCGCCCTTGACATTGCCAAGAAAATCGGCGCGATCACGATTGGCACCGCGAGCGCGGGCAAGCATACTTTTCTGCGTGAGCGCGGCTTGCAGCACGCCATCGACTATCGCACCCAAGACTGGCAAAAAGCTGTGCGTGACCTTACCCACGGCCACGGCGTGGAATTGGCCATTGATCCCATCGGCGGCAAAACTTGGAAGCAAAACTACAAGGTGCTGCGGCACACGGGCAGATTGGGCATGTTCGGCATTTCCACCGCGAGCACGGCAGGCAGCAATTCCAAGCTCGGCTTAGTGAAAATGATTTTGCAGATGCCGTGGTTCAATCCGGTTGGTTTGATGAACGGCAACAAGGGCGTGTTCGGCGTCAATCTCGGGCATCTCTGGCACGAAGGAGAAAAAGTGCGCGGCTGGATGCCGGACATACTCAACGGCGTGCAAGAAGGCTGGGTGCGGCCGCATATTGACCGCGCTTTTTCTTTTGAACAAGCAGGTGAAGCGCAGGTCTATATGGAAGCGAGGAAAAATATCGGCAAAGTCGTGCTGACCCCTTGACCAAACTGGCGCAACACCTGAAGAAATGTGTGTAAAGGAAAGTGGAAGTGCAAAGGGGTCATCGAATTAACCGGCGTGTGCCTTGCTCCTTCGCGTCTTTTCGATTCCGCGAAAGACAGCACCCTTTGAGAGCACCACACTTTCGCTCAAACGCCATTTCAGTGCTCAACGGGCGGTGAGAATCGGTGTGACCGTATCCGGTTCAGAAATGGATGCGGAAGGAAGTGCGAGCAACTCACTTGAGGATACTCTGTATCAAACACAACAAAGCAAGACCGACCAAAGCGAGCAAAATCTCCTATTCAACGCCCAATACTTGTGGTATTGGGATCACTCCCAGGAAATTGCCTTTATGGCGGGATTCGGCCCTCTCGCGCGATTTTCCAACCGAACGAGCCACCAACAGATTCTGAGCAACAATTCGGACGGCAGCTTCAACAGCACTGATGCAAAAACTTCGACGAAATCTTGGGGCGCCGGCGTGAGCGGCATTGCCGGCTGGATAACAACCTAGTAAAATTCGGCTTGAGTGTTTACTTTTAAAGTTTCTTTCGCAAGGATGCCCATTTCATCACAATTCGAGCAAATCCTACCGGCCCTCGGAGTGATCGATCTGCTGCGCGATCTTGTGCAGGCGCCGAGCTATCCCGGCTTGCCGCGGCAGGAGGAACAAGTCGTCGATATTCTCGCGAAATATTGCGATCGGCAGGGCCTCGAATTTTCCCTGCTAGAAGTTCGGCCGGGCCGACCGAATTTGATCGCGACCGTTCCTGGGAAAGTTTCCGGCCCGCGCTTGCTGCTCTGCGGACACACCGACACGGTGCCTCCGAATGCGATCACCACTATGACGCCCTTTTCGGCGGAAATCCGGGAAGGCAAAATGTACGGCCGCGGCACCGTGGACATGAAAGGTGCAGTGGCCGCGATGGCCGCCACGCTCGTGGCGCTCAAACGACTTGATTTGCTCCCACGAGGTGAGGTGATGCTTGCCGCGGTGATTGATGAAGAAATGGAAAGCCTGGGCGCCGAAGCTTTGATCCGCTCAGGCATGCGCGCGGACGCCGCCATTGTCGGAGAGCCGACGCACAATCGCATTGCGGTGGGGCACAAAGGCCTCGAATGGCTGGAGATCGAATTCCTCGGTAAAGCCACCCACGGCGGCACGCCGGAGAAAGGCTGCAATGCAATCACCGCGGCCGCGCGTTTTATCCGGGCGGTGGAAGAGGAGCTCCTGCCGCAATTTCAAAAACGCCGGCACGAAATCATCGGTGCGCCCACCATCAACATGGGCACGATTCATGGAGGTGACCAGCCCAGCACTGTTGCCGCGCGTTGCTCCATTCAACTGGACCGCCGCTGGCTGCCCTCCGAAAGCGTCGAGCTGGTCTTTAGTGAGTTGCAGGAAATTTTGACGCAAGTGCGGGCGGCCATGCCCGGTTTGACCACAGAGATACGCCGCGTGCCCGGCGGCATGGCGACCATGGTGCACGGGCCGATGGAGATTGCCGTGGATCATCCGCTGGTGCTCTCCGCACAAAAAGCCCGCCTCGAAATTTTTGGCTCGGAAGCAGCGCTTACGGCCTTCCCCGCATGGACAGACGCAGCGTTGCTCTCCCGCGAAGCCGATATCGCCTGTGTGGTTTGCGGGCCCGGAGATCTATCGCTGGCTCATTCGGCGGAGGAAGCAATTGCGTTAAATGAAGTTGAAGAAGCCGTCATGGTTTACACCCTCACCGCGGCTCATTTTTTTCGCCCTTGACTTCCACCGGCAGCGTTCTTCCTGATCACGCTAATCCCAATCTCGCCCTGGCTTTCCGGCTCACCGGCAGCTCGGTTTTATTCCGGTCCCGCATGCGTACATGAAAACTGCCGAACGAGCGGACGATTTCCTGCAAATGGTTCAGATTGATGATCGCCGAGCGATGAATGCGTACGAAATCCTCCGCCGGTAAATCCGCTTCCAACTGGTGCAAAGTCTGATCCAGCACAAAGGCTTCTTCGAACGTGTGCGCGATCACGTATTTGTCTTCGGCTTGAAAATAGTGAATGTCCTTCACCGGCAAAAATCGAATGTGATCGCCGTGGCGGACCTGCAAACGCTTGAGCGCGGGTTGTTTGAATGCCGCCAGCAACTGTTGTAATTGCTCCGGCCACGCCTTTTTCTCTTCACCCGTCAAACGCTGCAATTTCTCCACGGCGCGGCGCAGGCGCTCCGGATCGACGGGCTTGAGCAGATAATCGATGGCGTTCGTTTCGAAAGCCTTGAGCGCGTACTCGTCGTAAGCCGTGGAAAAAATGATCCACGGCAAATGCTGAATGCGCGCCAAAACCTCAAAGCCGTTCAGCTCCGGCATTTGAATGTCCAAAAAAATCAAATCGGGCTGCTGCGCGTTGATCTTTGCCACCGCCGCTTCGCCGTCGGCCGCGCGATCGACGACGGCGATGATCTCCCTGTAGGGTTGCAGCAAACGCTCCAGACGCTGCAAAGCCAGTGGCTCGTCCTCGATCAAAATGGTGCTATAACGCCTCACCGCTCGCTCCGTTTATGCTTAAAGGCAAGCGCATGACGATTTGCACGCCGTTCTCATGGGTGAGCTGAAATTCGTGAGCATTCCCATAATGCAATGCCAGCCGCTCGCGCACGCTGCTTAAGCCAAAGCCTTCCTGCCTAGTTACCTCATCAAATCCTTTTCCGGTGTCATTGACTTCAATCCGGCACATGTCGTTTTCCCGCCGGCAATGAATCGTAATCCGTCCGCCGTTTTTGCTGTGCGCCAGGCCGTGTTTCACGCTGTTCTCCACCAGAGGCTGCAAGAGCAAGCCCGGCAACGGCACGTTTGACAATTCGTTCTCGGCAACAATCTCATAGGAGAGGCGCTCGCCCAGGCGCACTTTTTCAATCTCCAAATATTCCCGTACTGAGCGCAATTCCTCGGACAAGCGCACGGTTTCGTGATGGCTCGCATCCAAGGTGTAGCGAAAGAGGTGCGACAAGCGCTGCACCATTTCTTCCGCGCGCGGCGGATCCACCGGAATCAGGCTGGAGATGGAATTGAGCGCATTGAAAAGGAAGTGCGGATCTATTTTCGCACGCAGTGCTTCGAGCTCGGCTTTGGTTTTCAATCTCAAAAGACGCTGTTCGTTGACTTCCTTTTCCGCGAGTTGCGTAATCGCTTCTTCGAAGCGGCTACGCAAAACGAAGTAGCTGGTGGCCGTGGCGCCAAACAGCAAGGCCATCAGGGTGTTGTCGACAAACAATTTGCCGAGATGATCCGGATGCTCAGTAAAGATCAAATAATCGATTCCCAATGCGACGAGTGTTCCGGTCCAGCCCGCTAATATGAAAAGCAGGGTCAAGCCGGCGGATCGCTTCCAGAGGCTGCGAACGGACCAAATATCGCTGAAGCAAATAAAAAAGTAAATCGAAATGCCAATCGCCTGTGTGAAAATAAACACCCGGAGGACGTCTTCGAACCAGCCCGCGGTTCTGAAATCGACATAGACAAAAAAAAGCAGGCACGTAATCAGGACATTGATGAAGAGCACCATCCGGAACTCTTTCCAGGTCCAGGAATCACGAAGGCGCGTGTGCAGTGTGGTCAGCCGGATCGGCATTTTGTGCTCTTAATACTTTCATAACCATTACCAGAAGGTTCAGCTCTGGACTTCAGCACTGAACTCGCAATGGTTATTCAGAAACAATCTGAGTTAGCTTCTCGAGTTTTCTCGGACATTTGGGGGAAGATTCCTAACGGAATGACAAACAAAACTGGCATTCTCAAATCAGTTTGGCAGAGTCAGGCTGTTGTGCACAAAAATATAGGAAAAATTAATCGTCAAGACAAAGCTTATCATTGAGCTGGGCGTCAAAATTTCCACGACAGCCCAAGGCTGGTCACGCTGCGATATAATGATTCGCCGTACTCCGATTCGCGATGGCCGAGAAATCCGTTCCAGCGCAGGGAAACGGAAACTTCGTGGCCCAAATAAACCGAAAGAGCCGGGATGACAACCGTCGAGCCATCATGCAAATTTCTGAGCGCAATGAACTCGCCGGAAACGCGCCTTGAGAAAATTTCAGGGAAATAACACCGCCCGAACAGATAATCCCGCGTGCTGCCGGTGGCGGACAACACGCCGGTTGACCACAACAAATTCGCCGCTGCCAGATTGCCGGCGGGGCTGTTCCAGCGGGAATTGGAAAGCTCGCGATTGGCAAAAAGAAGATAGTCGAGAAAGCGCTGCCAATCGTCGCCATTCATGCCTTCATCATTGTGAAAGTATTCCATGGCCAGATTGACGCCGCCGGCGAGCGTGTACTGAAATCCTGCCAGATACTTACCATTGAACCTGTGCTCAAACAGAGGCGCATAAGGCGGAAAGCGAAACAGCGTGTCCGGAGCATCCACCGTAGCAATAAGGTGCTGCGGCGTTGCGGAACCTCGCTGGCCGAGGAATTCGCCGTGAATCTCCAAGGCTCCGCCGATTACTTTGGTGAAGTTGCAGCCAAAGCGGCCGCGCTGGTGCTTTCCCCAAAAACCAATCAGCGCAACATCGAAGCCTTGCACCAGCGTGTTCAGCCGCACGGCGAGACGATGGTCATTTTTCATTCGCCACGCACCATGGTCATTGAGGGTATTGAGATAAACCACGGTCGCGGTGCCGGCCGCGAAATAAAAATCCGCTTGCGCGAGATCAAGGCCGCGAAAACGATGCAGGCGATCGGAGGGATCCGCGGGATTACGAGGCGGCTCAATCACGCCCGTGGGGTTGAAGGCGTAGCCCGTGCCCCATTTGAGAATCGTGCGACCAATGGTCAAATCAAAAACACGGGCTGGTGAAAGCCTCAAAGCGAGCTCGCGTAGAAACAAATGCGGCTGTGTATCGCGCTCACTTTGAAGGCGCGCTTGCACGAAAGATCGCAACGCCAGCCCTCTGACCAAATGAATCCCGGCATTGACCTCGGCAGCGACCAGATGGCTGCGATCCTCGAGCTGGAGCAGACGATTCTGCGGATTGTAGAGAGATTCTTCACGGCGGTCGCAATAAGCCGTCTCGTGAAACAGGACACCATTCACTCTCAGCGCTTGCGCCCACAGGGGCAGTGCAGCCGCGAGCATCACTCCGGCAACTGCCGCGGAATTACTCCAGATTCGGCAGATAATTCTTGTTGAAATATTTGTCGGGAATGTCTTCCGGTCGCACATGGAAATACTCCATCACGGTTTTGCGGCCGGGCCGCAATCGATCGATCAGCACCGTGCGGGTGAGAAAGCGATCAGCAAACGAATTTGGCTCGAATTTCTCGAAGAGCGCCGTCTTATAGAACTTGCCGGAGAGGAGATAAAAGTCGGCGCGTGTGGGCAGAAACGTTCCCTTCTCGACCCAATATTCAATGCGGTGATAAGTCGCCGCTTTGGATTTGGCTTTCAACTCGAGCCGCCAGCAGTTCACACCCTCACGGGTTTCTTCGCCGAGCAGGGTGGCGTCGTAATCCTGGGAATAATTGGTACGCGCGACGTCGCCGTTGCTGGCGTCGCCCATGAGGCGTTGCATCGGTGTGATGCGAATCGGCAGGCGCGTGTTGGGGAGGTAAATCCACATGTCGTCGCCTGCCATCAACAGATAATTGCCTTTATTGCGTCCGGAGGCGAATTTTACCAGTCCCTTGTCACGGCCGGAGACCATCACTTCGAACTCAGCCTGGTCCTTTTGTTTTTCGTTTTCAAAATCCGTGAGGCGCATCGCCATTTTGAAAGACTGACTGAGATTGCGCGCGTCATCCGAGGCCTCGACAATTTCCCGGGCCGTTTGCGCTCCAGCGGCAAAAGGCAAGAGGCAAAGAGCAAACAACAAAAAGCAAAAGGCAAAAAGCAGGAGAACAGGTTTCATGGCGAAGCTCCTTGTTGCGGAATTAAATGCCCTCAAACATGGCCGAGCGCATCCACGATTTTCATGCGCGCGGCGCGCACCGCGGGAATCACCGTCGAAAGCACGGCGGTGACCATCATCAATCCCAACACGACCCCGACCAGCCACAACTCGACACGGATGTTCAAAGCATAGCCTTGATCCCATCCCGGCGGCGGGGGCATCACGATGCCGGCTTGATTGATCCACCAGCTCAATCCACCGGCGGTGAGAATCCCCAGCACGGCACCGAGCCCTCCCAGCACCAGCCCTTCATATAAAAACATCTGCACGACCTTGGCGCGTGAAGTCCCCATCGCCATGAGTGTGCCGATTTCCTGCACGCGCTCGCTGATGCTCATGATGATGGTATTGGCGGTGCTGGCGAGCACGATGATGAAAATCACCAGCATCAAAAATCCGAAAATGGCGTAGTACAATCCCACCACGCTGCGATAGTAAGGCGCCATCTCTTCCCAGGTTTTCACCACCACCGGCATGCCGGCGCGATCGTATTTCGCCTGCAAATCCTGCCGCACCGGTTCCGTCATCTCCGTGCGCGCGAGCTGCAACACGAGATTGCGCACGCGGCCGGTATTGGCGAGCCGTTGTGCGGTTTCATTGCGCACCTTCAAAAAGCGCTTGTCGATATCGCTGATGCCGGTGGAGAAAGTTCCTTTGACCAAAACGTCGATGGCATTGAGGGCGCCGTCGCTGGTCGTGCTCATCAGTGTTAAATAATCGCTTTCCTTCACATTCAAGCTTTTGGCCAGGCCGGCGCCGAGCACGACTTCATCCTCTGTGCCCTCGTTGAGCGCCAGAATGTTTTCCGGCCGGCCAAAGGCGCCCATCATTTGCGCTTCCTTTTCCGGATCGAGGCCCTGGCCAAGGAAGATGGAAGATTTATCGCCGTTGGAAATCAATCCGGTCAAATCTATGCGTGGCGTCGCGAGATTGACTTCGGGATTGGCAAGCGCGAGCTCGCGCACGGCCGGCAAGTTCTCGAGGCTAAGCTCGAGACTTTTCTCCTCCTCGCGATTGAAATAGTCGCGGTGATAAACTTGCAGATGCCCGGTTTGGCCGTGAATCGTGCTTTCGCGCAATCCCCAAAATGTGCGCAGCATAAAACCGCCGGCCAGGATCAAGGCACAGGCGCCAAAGACCATGACCAGCAGGGAGATGAGCGTGCGACGCTGGTTGCGAAAAACATTGCGGATTGCGAACTGGATGAATTTAAGCATGTGCCTTCTCCTCTCCGGTGATTTGACCATCGCGCAAATGAATCAAGCGGCGCGCCGCTTGCATCATGTGTGGATCGTGCGTGGAAAACACAAAAGTCACACCCTGTTCTTGATTCAACCGGCGCATGAGCGTGATGATGTCTGCCGCGGTCATGGAATCGAGATTCGCAGTCGGTTCATCGGCCAGCACCACACGCGGTTCGCCCACCAGGGCCCGGGCGATCGCAACGCGCTGGCGCTGGCCGCCGGAAAGCTCATTGGGTTTATGCCGGGCGCGATCCAGGAGACCGGTATATTCCAGGGCTTGCCGCACGCGCTGCTTTCTATCCTTGGCAGCGACATGACGTAACAACAGCGGATATTCCACATTCTCGTAAGCGGTCAGCACCGGAATGAGATTGAAGTTTTGAAAAATGAACCCAATCTTCTCGCGCCGGGCGGATGCCAATGCCGGCAACGAGGTGCTGGTGATGTTTTGCCCTTCAAAGAGAATCTCACCGGAGCTGGCTTTGTCGATGCAGCCCATCAAATTCAGCGCCGAGGTTTTGCCGGAACCGGAAGGACCGGCTAGAGCCACAAATTCACCAACGTCAATTTGCAGCGAAATCCCGCGCAAGGCCGGCACCTCGGATTTTCCGAGGAGATAGGTTTTGTGAAGATCATGAAACTCGATGACGGGAGACATATTGATTCTCCTTGCGAAATAATTTCAAATCATTTTGCCATTTAATCATCTTGCCTAAAGCTCTTCAACAGTATTGCCCGTGGTCGTTTGGTCTTCTCAGCAGAATTCCCTGTAAGTAACGTGTCATGCCGTAGGCATCTTTTTCAGCACTCAGGCTGCTTCCTGCAACAACTCCGGTTCACGAATGATGGCCACGTCTGCGGGCTTTTTGCCGTGATGAAATTTGTTCTTATAATATCCAATCCACAGACTCAACAGTGGCACACCGATGGCCGTTGGTCCCAACCAGCGCACCAAGGGAGGCAAAAAGGTCAAATTCACCACGGCAAACGCAGAGACCGCGGCGATATGGAGCCACAGAAAGACGCGAATGATTTGATCTAACATGAGAAGTTCCTTGCATGAGGGTCAGAGAACTTTAACGTACGCTAGCAGTGCCCGCTTTACCACGCCACGCCCGTCGCGGTGTGCAGAAACGTATCAGACTCCAGCTGGTTGAGCATGAAATCTGCGACGTCAGCACGGGAAATGTGCACCGTTCCAAAGAAACTGCCAACCTGGCGACCAGAGTTGTATCGACCTCGCTTGCCGCCATTGGTCAGCAACCCTGGCCGCACAATCACCCACTCCGCGTTACTTTCCGCGATGATTCGTTCTTGCCGCGTCTTATCCCAGAAGTAGAAGGGTAAAATCATCGGGATCGTGAAAAACGTGTAGTACAAACCCATACGGCCGACGCTGTCTCCGATGCCGAGAGAAGTTTGGCAGACGAGTCTCGGGACGCTATGAGCCGCCATCGCCCGCAGAATGTTCCGCGTTCCTTCGGACAGAATGCGAGTGGGATAGAAGAACCGTTTGTGCCCCAGGGCGGAGACCACGGCCTCTTGGCCGCGCATGGCCATATCGACGGAGCCGTAGTCTAGGACATCACCTTGCACGACCGAAAGTTGCGGATGTTCGACCTGCAGCTTTGCAGGGTTTCGTACAAGCGCCGTGACCATGTAACCGCGCTCCAATGCTTGCATGACAAGCTGGCGGCCAGTGCCGCCTGTGGCACCTACAATGAGAATTCGTGAGGGACGCCTGCGAGAGGTGTCACCCGAAGGAGCGATTCGCGCGCGGTAACCTGCGCGCGCCAGCGCTGCGGAAAGGGCAATCGCGTACAAAACGATTAGAATTAGAAGTGCCATATGTTTTCCTCACGGCCGCCCAACAACTAAAACAGCCGGTGTCGGGACCGACGGAGTGTGTCCGTCTGCAAGGGAGGTCAAAGTGCAGGGCCGCTGCGTTTTGTTGAGACAAAGATACGCACTCAAAAAGAAAAAGATCACAGTTAGGCGATGAGCGGTCGTCTGGGAGGGATAAACGGCAGGAAATGGAGATGAAGGACAACTGACGCAATCCGGCGGGGCATCGTTCTCATGGCCGCAAGCACGGTGCTTGCATTACCGCTTGTATTGGAGGCCTTGGGCAGGGCCATTATTAGCTGTTGACATTTCCCTGAAATTTGTTTTATTCAGAATTCAAAACCTCCGACCTTAAATGGGGATTCACAAAATGTCACTCGAAAATTTTGGGCTGTTTCCAATTTGGTATGTGATCTTCCTCTTTTCACTCACCTGCCACGAAGCGGCGCACGCTTTTGCTGCCAAACTCGGCGGCGATTTGACGGCTTACGAAGGCGGGCAAGTCAGCCTCAATCCCTGGCCGCATATCCAACGCGCGCCCTTCGGAACCGTCGTGATTCCGCTGCTCTCGTTTGCTTTGAGCGGCTGGATGATGGGCTGGGCGAGCGCGCCGTATGATCCGCTTTGGCAACAGCGCTACCCCAAGCGCGCCGCCTGGATGGCGCTTGCCGGGCCGCTTGCCAATTTGGTGTTGGTGTTGATCGCCGTGGCCGGCATTTTCATTGGCGCTTCGACGGGCTTCATTCACCAGCCCACCAGTGCGGACGAAATCGGTTTTACTAGGATTGTAGAGACCAGTACCGCAGGCTGGCCCGGTGTGCTGGCGAAGTTTCTCAGTATTCTTTTCTCGTTGAATTTGCTGCTTGCCACTTTCAATCTCATGCTCTTGCCGCCGTTGGACGGCCATACCGTCGTCGGGCTGTTCCTCAGCGAAAACGCGGCGCGAAGTTTTTGGGCTTTCACCCAAAATCCGAACTTTGCCATGCTGGGCATTCTGGTGGCATGGAGGGCGTATGACTATGTCTTTGCCCCGGTGTTCGTCACGGCGTTAAAGCTGCTTTATGCGGGCATGTGAAAGCGCATTGTAGAGACGTTCCGCCGGAACGTCTCTACGGCTTAACGTTATCAAATCACTTTCGATTTCTCTCTGGCGCGTTTTTCAATAGCAGTCGTAATGTCCGACCAAGCTTGATCTCGGTCACCGTTGTCTTTGGAGAAAGTAATCACTGCCTTGCCGTCTTTCGGCAAGGCTTGCAGGCTGCTGAGCGCCGGCTCGCTTTGCCACTTGCAGGGACGAACGATGATGGGCAGGACGCGCGAACCCTGCTCGCGGCGGCCATTTTGCCGCGTTGGAAGAGCCCGAGCTGCTCGTCGAGGACATTCGAACATATTTTCGGGCATTGCGGATCGAAAAACTTGATTCTATCAGCTAACGGTAATATTTTACAGCATGTTAGTGTGTCTGTAAATGCAAAGTCGTGATTCAGAAAAATGAGGAAGGAGACGGCTATTGGGCCTATTGTCCAGACCTGCCCGGCTGCAATGCGATCGGAGAAACTGTCGTAGAGGTGAGAAAAAATACCGCCGAAGCGATCGTAGGGTATTTGGAAACTATGTCAAACATGAAAAGCGACCTACTTGTACCGCAAAATGATTCCGTCTATTTAGAAACCATTCATGTCACTGTTTGATAGCTGTCTTTTCGTGAAGGTTAGCCGCCCGAATCCCCAATGATTACGGTCGGACAACCGGCAACAATGACACCCCCATGCACCGCCTGATCGCCCTTGCGCGCCGTCATTTTAGTCTAACTTGCCCGGGCAGTGAAAGCTTTGCAGGTTTTTTATCATGGGTAACAAAGTGGGGCTCATTTCAACCACCGTGAACCCGATATTGGTCTTCATTCCTTCGAAATTCCAATACAGGGTGTGTTGCTCCATTCTGGCAGCGCGCAGCATTCTAAACAGCGCCCAATGACCGGCAAAAACTTTTATCGCGAGTATCCGGTTTTGTGTTTTGGCAATGATTTGAACCTTTTGATTGGCCACCGGCCAGGTGAGGGTCCATATCGGTCGCTGCCCCATCTTGTACTGGTAGGCTTTACCGTCATAGTACAGCTCGATGGCATCAATGTTTGGTGCATTCTGCGGTGGCTCCGGTTGCAGGCGCAAAAAGATCGGTTGTGTTTGCCGCTCCGCGGCAACAAGGTTCTTCGAGAGGAAATCTGCCTGCGCAAGGCCTTCACGAAAATCATCGGATAAGCGAATGCCCTCGAATCCTGGCTGGCTTTTCGTCCGCCCGGACTGGTGATCGACGAATCCAGCGAGGTGTTTATCAAAAAAACTCCAGAAGGTTCCGTTTATTGGTTTGAAAAAGTCGCCCGCTTCTGTGCGGCTCGCGTCCTCGCGGCCTTGAGGATCAAAAGGATACTTGGTCGCGAGCGTCTCGACGAAGGGGGTGTACACGGCATTGGCCCAAAGCTTATTGAGGTGCGCTTGTGCCGCAACCAGAATCACAGCCCAGGAATATTTAAAGGGTTGTTCGCACAGGGGTCGCAGCAAGCTATCACGATGGCCCAAGATGCGCCCGATATTCTCCATCCCGCGCGATAAAGCATTATTTTTGCCGGAAAGAAGCTCTTGCGCAAAAGCGGTGGCTCCGCCCTCCGGCGCCGCGGAGATCTCCTGCATCGCATCGCCCAGCTCCGCCAATGCGTCAAAATATGGAGTGATAGGGGGCGGCGTTACCGTTCCGTCTTGCACCAACAATAAACGCTGAATGGGTTGAAAATCTTGCTTTACTTGCACAAGCGGGGGCGTCGCTTCGAAAGGCGAGGGATTTTCCGCGAATTGCGCCTGCGTCAATTCTTGCTTGAGGTCCGTATGCTCGGCGATGATTTTCACCAGCGTCATCAGCGGTGAGGACTGTCCTGTGAGCACGTTAAGAGACTGGGCGGCATCTTTGAGATTTCTAAAACGCCGCAAGGAGATACCCTGTATGAAGCGGCGCCAATGTTCATGATACTCTTTGAAATACAGATTCTCGATCTGTGTCTGCATCTTTGCGCGATCGGACCGGCTCGCCAGAGGGCCAGTTGCCAGACCCAAAACGCAATCTCGTTGCTGCTCAGTGCTGCTGAACTTTTCCAGCTCGGCTCGTAAGCGTTCCCAGCCGGGCTTGGTGAACAAACCAGGAACGGAGTAATCTCCCGCCATAAGATCCTGTTCTTGGTTTTGAAAGATGGTTTCCAAAGCTATTGCCATGAGTGGGGCTTGCTCGGCAGCGGCTTTCGCATTGGTATAAACCATTTCCACGGTGGCCACGCCTTGCAACTGCCTGCGCGCCATTTGCACCAAGTTTTCGTTGAGGCGCAGTGCCGGATGGTTGGGATCTTTGAAGTGCGCCACATAGAAATCGATCTGCCGCGCCAAGGCACTGGCATCTCCGCTGGGCAGCGGCCTGCGATAAAGCTCCTGACTGATCTCGAACATTTTGCGGCGCAGGAGACTTTCATCCAATTGGCACCGGCTCGTGTCCAGCATAAGATACGTTTTGAGCAGCAGGTAACAAGAATCGCGATTCCCGGCGCAAAAGAATGGCTGATTGAGCCGCTGTTCCAAAGAGGCCTGGACGGGATGCACCAGGGCGCGCAGCAAGCTTGCAAAATAGATTTTCCGCGTGGGCTGCACTATTCTTTCTCCCTGATACAGGCCCCAACGCAGCGCGAATGGTTTTTGCTTCTCCAGGCTTTTCACCAGGACCCGCAAGCTATCCAGTGCGAATAGATCGCGCGGCATATTTTTTTGCGCAAGAGGTGCTGCGCGCTCAGCCGCTTGCTGTGCGGCCTGCAGCAAGCGCTTGTTCCCGTAATAGGAGATTGAAAAACCGCTAATCAAGATTCCTGCCAGTAGAATAGCCGCGGCCACGCCTACCCATTGCCGCATTTGTTGGCGGCGATCAACTGCGGGATGTGGTTGCATCAAATAGCGATCCGCGAGAATCAACTGTGTGAACAGATTTTTGAGAAAAAAACTCTTCTGTTCGCTTCTGACCGGCTTGGGATTTTCCGCAGGCAGGCCTAGGTAGTCGTTTATGCTTCGGCCAACCCCATCGATCGTTAGACCTTCCTGTACGCTGCTAATAAAATAAAAACCTCGCCAAAATACCGGTTCATGGTCCGGATCGTGTTGAAAAAGTGCGGCAACAAAACTCGCGAGCCGGCGTTGGCATTCCCACCATTGTAGGGGAAAGTTATAAATCTCACGCTTGCCCTCCGTAGTTTCCGCGTCCAGGAGCTTGCTCGACCTCCGCATTTTGAGCACGTGCTGCAACTGTTCACATTCTTGTCCAAAACTCTCTAAGCCTGCTCCGGGTTGTGATAACGTTGACGCAAAGGTGCTACCCCACACTTGTTGGCACTCGGCCTCCCCGAGATCATCAAAAAATTCAATGAAACCGCTCACCAGATCGCACTTGGTCACGATCAGATATACTGGGAAGCGCGAACCGAACAGTGCCATGAGCTCGTCGATGAAATTACGCAGCAGTAAAGCTTGGCGCTCGAGCGCTTGCGCATTGGCTGTCAAAATTCCGAACCGCCCGGGTGTGTGCTCCACCATGCTGACCATGACCAGCAAACCCTGAAAAGCTTTTGGCGAGCGCTGCTTGGCCAGTTGCTTGAAAAAGGCCCGCCATTCTTCGAGATTCAAGGTATCGCTGCTGAGATCGACGTAGCGGCCCGAGGCGTCTACCCAAACCGTATCATGCGTGGAATAGAATTCATAATCCTTAGTTGCAGGCGCAGTCTTTCCTTTTGTGATTTTCCAAGCAGTGTCCCGCGAAGGCTTCATTCCCGAGTGTCGTAACGCCGTGCTCTTGCCGCTGCCCAGCGGTCCCGTGATCAAGTACCAAGGCTGCTTTTCAAACGGCCTGCGGCGACGAGAACTTTGAATGGTTTCCGAGAATTGGGGGATATGCGGTTCACGTGGTAGCTCTGCCTGAGCAGAAGTGACTAAATCTGCGTTTTCCGTCGCCACCGTTGGCAGCGGCGCACTCTCCGGCATTATTCCAAGGCGGGTATGCTGAGATTGTTTTGAAGATTGAGGATGTTCCATTGGGTCCGTTTGTGCATAGGTCTTTTTCGGGCTCGTTCACCTCAAAAACCAAAGAGCCAAAGGGCCGTTCATCAGACAAAAACTTCGAAAGGCAAAACGTAACGATTCCAAAAATCGTTACGCCTCCAATCATTTTGTCCTTTGAGCTCCTTCTTGTCCGGGCGAGGGTTTCGCCAGTATCCATTCGAGGCGCGCTTTAACGGTTTCCGCTTGTGCGCTGAGACGGTTTTCCAAAATCAAGAAACAAAGCAAGCTTCCCACCATGCAGACCGCGCAGATGATGCCCGCGGATATCGGGCTTCGTTGGCGCACGTGGGAAGCTCGCTCCAGCGGCCTCAAGCCCGGCGACAATTCCTGTTGCAAAGAGAACATCTTCAGGCCTAGTTCCTGGCTGAGTTCCCAGATGAGCGTATCGAGTGTCTCGCGGTCATTATACTTGCCTTCGAAGCCGAGCAGTAAGCACCAATGAAAGACTTCCAACACTGCGGTTTCTTTACTCTCTGCGCGTCGCAATTGTTCGAGCTTGATGAAAAACTCCTCGCCAGCATTGGTGGTGTTGAAGAGCTCGTCTTGCAACATGCGCTTTTCCCAATTGCTTTTGCCGGGCCAGGACGAACCCATGAGCGTTTCATCGAGCAAAGCGGTGAGGGCAAATTTTGCCTCGCGTAGATCGACGGGCGGGACACCTCTTTGGGCGCCCTCCGTCTCCATCTTGGTAAACAACGGGAGAATTTTTTGGCGCAGATTCTCAGGCGCGCCCAAATCGCTTTGCGTACGCAGCCATAATGCCAGTGAAAAAATGTTCGTGCACAATTCCGCCAGCTTCTGCTCGGTGTTGGGTAAGCTCGAGTTCAATTTTCTATCCTGAATTGACGATTCGTTGCCTGTTCAAAGCTTCGTGATGCGTGCGTGAATCATATCTTCTGGCTCAATTGCTGTTGACTTCGAGGCTGAGATGTCGAGGCTCAAGCTTCAGCGTGAAGCTTTGGCCCTGGTGCAAAGCAAAGACATCCTTGTTCTGGTTCAGGCGGGGTTTGATATAATTGGCAACGATGCCTAGATAACCTGCTTGCGCCAGCTCTGGCCTCGGGAGAATCATCGTGTTATCCCGAGCAGGAAAAACTGTTATTTGATTCTTCCAAATCAGGTCTCGGGTCAAAATCGCATCATCATTTTCCCAAAGCTCAAGCGATTTACGGCTTGCAAAAGCGTGGTGCGATCTCAAAAAGTAAATTCGGACTTCGACGGGATGGGCGTAGCCATTTTCATCCAGATTCAAGCGCGGCGAAGAAACAATGTGCAGTTTTGCTGGCCTCGAGATGCGGTGAGGGGCAGAGCATCCAACTTGCCACAGCGTAAGGGCGAACACGCCCGCCATAACGATTACGGGTTTTTTCATGTTGATTCCAAGAAGGAACCCATTCGGTCGAATTCCGTGCACAGCGGAGTCGAAGCTGAAATCTGGGTATACGAGTGAATACTACTTGCCGGATTCGTCATTTGCGTAGGACAATTCCTATGAACAGTAATCGCAATTTTTGTGAATTGGCCAGGATTTCACACCCGGAGGGCGGAGGGAATGTGGGGACAAGCTGACAAAGCTAGCGGTTAGGTGACCAGCAAAGTAAACTCAGAATGAGATTCTAACTTTTTTCTCCAATGGATTGATTAAGGCCAACGGATAATTTGACAATAATTTAATCTTAGAACTGCGCCGCGCGAATCATGATTGCAATGGCCGCTTCCGCTTCCTGCTCGTTCATGCATAATGGCGGAGCGGCGCGTACGATCGTGGCATGGTGCAACGTCCAACCGATGATCAAGCCAGCCTCGCGGCAGTTCTTCACGAATCTTTGTGTGGCGGCTTCCGAATCGAACTCGATGGCAAAAAAACTCCCCAGGCCGCGAATGTCTTTGATGGATTTGTTGTTTTGCAGATTTAACTGCAGTTCATGCAGAAAACGCACGCCATTTCGCGCGCTGTTTTCCACCATTTTTTCGGTCAATAAAACTTCCAGCGCGGCCAAGCCTGCGGCGCAACTCAAAGGATGTCCGCCGAAGGTGGTAACATGCGCTAAGGGCGGATCGTGCGAAAGAGTTTGCATAATTTCACGCCGGCCGATGAAAGCGCCCAGCGGCAGACCGCCGCCCAAAGCCTTCGCAAGACAAACAATATCAGGTTGAATCTGCCAATGCTCGCAGGCGAATAACTTTCCGGTGCGGCCGAAGCCGGTCATCACTTCGTCGGCAATCATGAGCGCGCCGGTCTCATCGCAGCGTTGCCGCAACGCCGGCAAAAATTCCGGCGCAGGAACGCGCACCCCGGCCTCACCCTGCACCGGCTCGAACAAAACGGCGGCAGTATTTTCATCAATTCGGTGCAACATGGAAGGATCATCAAAAGGAATGAATTGAAATTCTCTCAACAGCGGCTCGAAAGGACGGCGATAAGAGCTGCTCGACATCGCCGACAGCGCGCCGTACGTATCGCCGTGATACCCGCCTTCGAATGCAATATAGTTCTTCCGCCCAGTAAATTTGCGTGCGGTCTTGAGTGCACCTTCAATCGCTTCCGCACCACTGTTGCAGAAAAAGGCGACGCCGTCTTTTACCGGCGAAAGCTCCGAAAGGCGTTTGGCATATCGCACTTGCGCTTCCTGAACGTATTCGCCGTAAACCATCACGTGCAGATGTTTCTGCATTTGTGCCTGCATAGCGGCGAGCACTTTCGGATGGCCATGCCCGATGTTCGCCACGCCGATGCCGGAGATGAAATCAATGTAACGCCGGCCGTCGCGCGTGTAAAGATAGATACCCTGGACATGATCGATTTCCAGCCCGAGCGGCTCGGGGGAAGTCTGGCAAAGGTAGGTGAGAAAGTCTTTTAGCATACGTTTCGCCTTCGATGAGAACCGATGCTTGATGGGGATGGGGAGACGGGGAGACGGGGAGACAGGGGGAAGGGGGGAGTAGAAGTCGTCAAAGCACTTGATCACCTCGTCGGCCGTCACCCGGTCTCCCAGTCTCCCACTCTCCCACTCTCCCACTCACCCACTCACCCACTCGCCCCGTCACCAACTCCCAACCCAATGCCATGCATCAACTCAAACCACCGCCGATTGATTCCCATCCATCCAAAGAAGGGGCGCTGTAATTCTCCAGGAGCACAGATGATGCGGCCTAGCAGCTCTTTTTGCTCATCGAGATCAAGCGCGAGCCGAGCAAATTCTTCATCTTTGAGATCGGCCGCGAGTGCGTGAATTTTGTGGCTGTGATTTTTCAGCACCAGCATGACTTCTGCAAAATCCTTCACCCACCACAAACGTACCGCTCGAAACGCCGTGCGATCGTCCAAATCAAACTCATCCGCTGCGACCACGGACCACGCAGTGTCACTGGGCTGAAGTATGGCGATCTTATCACCGGCGGCGCGCCGCATCTGCCACGCCCCGCGCCACTGTTGAATCAAAGCTCTTTCGGCCTCAGACCAGTGTCCTGCCGGCCATTTTTGATTTTCTTCTGCCAGCACACCCGCAAGATGCATGGCAAAATTTTCCACTTCTTCCCATGTGTCCGCGATCACAAAAATCGCTTGCGGGGAGAGGCAACCTTTGCCATCGAACATGATGAAATCATAGGCCAGCTTGCGCAGGGTTTGCAGCTTGGCTCCCGCCGCTGACACAATCGACGTGCTGAAACGATCTCCGAACGGCGCAAAACTCGCTGCCGCCTTGTGCTGCAACCGCGCCATGGTGACATCATCTCCGAACGCAACCACAGCCGGTGATTGCGCCAGCACGGCGTCGGTCAGAATTTCTTGATCTCGCGGCCAAGTTAACGCGAGCGTGTGCGCGGCGACTTCTTCATCATACTGCGCGAGTGTAGTCAAGACCGCGGGCATGAAATGCGGTTCGCTGCTGGCAGATTTGACCAAGGCTGGAATGCCCAGCAGTGAAAACTGGATGAGCGGCTGCAAAGCGACGCCTGGAATGTTTCCCGAACCAATGATAAAAGCCCAGGCAGGATAGCCATTTTCACCGGCATTGGTCGCGCGCCCTTCTTCAACTTCTTCCAGCCACGCGGCCATTTCCGCCGTACTGATCATGCGAAAATGATTAGCGAGGCTTTCACGCAGCACCGGAGGGCTCATGTGCGTATTGTTTTCCAATTGCGCCAGCACCGCTTCTGCTCCCGGGAATTGCCAGTTTTCCCATGCGCGCGCCACGGCGTGCCAGGCTTTGAGCGCGCGCTGTTGCCAGTCTTTGGCATTTGCTTCAATTTCAATTGCGTGAGTGTGAAAAGCCTGCAATAGACGGGATAGCTCCGCAGGAGACAAGCCCTGATGCTCGCGGGCAAACCCCGATGAAAGGGGCACGAATGCAGATGGCAGCTTTGGATTCTTATTTGACAAAGAATTAGTCATATTCTAGCAATTGTCTCCGTGAGCAGCGAACACCCGCGCAATTCCGCCCCGCTCGCGCGGCCCACCAATTCAAGGCGATCCTGCCACGCCCGACCCAAGTCTTCGGTTTGAATCGCCAGCACGGAATCGACATTTGCCAAATCAAAAATGCGCAGCATGCCGATCTCGCCCGCGGGCAATGGCTGCAAATTCCCCGGGTCAACGGCAACAACGCGCACCCAGGGCGGCATGAACTTGATGTCTACCTTATCGTCTCGCAATGGTGTGCCCGGCAAGCGGCTTTCATAAAACTGCGAGCTCAATTCCGTCATACCGTATTCATTTAATACGAAATGTCCCGGTACACCGAAACAGCCGGACAACATCTCTTGAAATTCCTCGCGCGGCACTTCGCGTGTGCGGCCTTTGTAGCCGCCGGTATCCAAAATGCGGCTGCCGGAAGGCAGCACCAAATGCCGCCCGCTCTTCAGCAATTCCTCCATGCATTGCAACAAATTGAAAGCCGTTCCCAAAATGAAAACCGGTTCTCGCACGGCTCGTTCGACAGCATTCCGGAATTCGGTCAGCGCCAGTTTTTCCGGTGTGAAAAACGCGGCGCTGCCTTTTGCGCCGAACTCTTCGTGCACGGCGGAAAACATATAGCCCAAAGACGAGTTGGGAAAATGTTCAGCCGTCGGCCCGAGAAAAAGCATGAGCATTTTTTCACGATCAGGCAGGCAATAAGCGCGAAAGCTGCGCAACATCGCGGCGCGATAGAATTCCAAAGTGCGAAAATAATGTTTGCCGCTGCGCTGCGCCGTAGTGCCGCTGGTATGAAATACGGCATGCGCTTGTTCCGGAGGAAAACAGGTTAACGGCACATGTTTGAATGCGCTGGTCGTGACCGCGGGGATTTCAGCCCAATGACGCGGAGCGATGGCGGGTGGTGAAGCTTGCTCGCAAAATCTGCGATAAATCGGGTTGTGTTGAAGTTGATAACGAAAAAGCTGCAAGGCGAGCTGGCCGAATGTCTTTTCGTCGAAGATTGTGAGACCGGCGTTTGAAATAAAATCGAAGATCGAAGATCGTGGATCGAGGATGGTGGATTGTGGATCGTGAAGTGCCATATAGATTCTTAAATCTCAAACTACAATTCTCGATCATCAATTCTCGATCCTCGATCATCTATCCACAATCCACGAGCTACCCCGGCTCCACCCACTTGCCATGCGCTTTGATCAGCTCAATCAGCCGCGCATCCGCTTCCTCCTCGGGGAGGTTGCGCTGCACGCATTCTTTGCCCACGTACAAGCTCACGACTTTTGGGCCGGTGCCGACGTAGCCGAAATCCGCATCCGCCATCTCGCCCGGGCCATTGACGATGCAGCCCATGATCGCAATTTTCACACCCTTTAGATGGCTGGTTTTGGATTTAATGCGCTCTGTGGTGGTTTGCAAATTGAACAGCGTGCGGCCGCAGCTTGGACAGGAGATGAATTCGGTTTTGGAAATGCGCAAGCGCGTGGCTTGCAACAAATTGTAGCTAAAACGCAAAGCTTCTGCCGGTTTGATCAAGCCTTCGACCACGAGGGCGTCGCCAAGCCCATCACACAACAATGCGCCGAGCTGGCTGCTGGCATCGAGCATCCAATCCGTGGCCGAGCCGCGCAAATCGGGCGGGACCTGATAACGCCAGATCAGCGGCACGTTTAGGCCGATCTTATCGATATAACTCACGAACATGCGCACCAAGCCCACCTGGCCGAGGCGATTGCCGGGAATGGCCATGGCAATCGAGCACGAGGCTCCGGCCGGAAGCACGTTTTTGAGCAAATCCGCATTTGCAAAAAACGAGCGCTCGGCAATCATTTCAGTTGTGAGCACGGCCTGCAAATGTGCGCCGTGCCGCTGTGCATATCGCCAGCTCGAAACAACTTCTTCCGCGCTCGCTTCATTCATAAACAACAACACGGTTTCCGGCGCTTTCTCGCCGTTCAAGCTTTGCCAGGTTGCGGCGAGAGGGGAATGTTGCCCCGTGTTTTGCAAACATGCGCGCGTGTGCTGCAGATTCCAACCGTTCGCGCCGGTTTCGAGCCATTCAGCGAAATTTTCCGCTGGCGGCTCGGGCGCGCCCAATACTTTGATTTTGCCATAACTCGCTTTCGGCACCGCGGCCCGCACTTCGTCATCCGCCGCGCCGTTGTGCGCCAGCGAAATGCCCACGCGCACCAACTCTTTTTCGCCCAGCGCCAGACCGGAAACTGCGACCCGCTGCGCCGCGCGGCGATTGTATTCGTAAGGTTTCACCACGCGAGCCCAGTCTTCCGGCACTACGGGAAATTGCGAGACCCGTGCTTCATTTGCTTCCCGCGCTGCGCCATTTTTTTCACGCCCAGCGTTGAATTTTCTCACCAGCGCTTGCGCCACCGGAAGCTCATAGATCGAATCTTCGGTCAAAGACACGCGAATGGTATCGCCGAGGCCGTCTTCCAGTAAAGAGCCGATGCCTACGGCTGATTTGATGCGGCCGTCCTCGCCATCGCCGGCTTCGGTCACGCCGAGATGGAACGGGTACGTCATGCCCAATTCATACATGCGGCCGGCGAGCAGGCGATACGCTTGAATCATCACCTGCGGATTCGAGGATTTCATCGACACCACGATGTCCTTGTAGCCGTGCGCCTCGCAGATGCGAATGAATTCCAGCGCTGATTGCACCATGCCCTCGGGCGTGTCGCCGTAACGGTTCATGATGCGATCGGCGAGCGAGCCGTGGTTCACGCCAATGCGCATGGCCACGCCGTTGGCTTTGCACTTCTTCACCAGCGGCGCGAAACGTTGTGCAATGCGCTCCAATTCCCCCTGATATTCGGCCTCGGTATATTCGCGCACTTCGAATTTTTTCTTGTCCGCGTAATTGCCGGGGTTGATGCGCACCTTTTCCACGATCTCCGCCGCTGCCAGCGCCGCGTTGGGCGTGTAATGAATATCCGCCACCAGCGGCACGCGAATATTCTGCCGCTGCAATTCCGCTTTGATGTTGCGTAGATTCTCCGCCTCGTTCATCGAGGGCGCGGTGATGCGCACGATCTCGCAGCCGGCTTCATAAAGCTGAATCGTTTCTTTCACGGTCGCGGCGGTGTCCATGGTATCTGCAATGGTCATGGACTGCACGCGAATGGGATTGTCGCCACCGACGCCGACCTCGCCGATTTTCACTTCATGCGTGGGCCGGCGGCGATAGAAGAAGGGATGTTCACAAAATTTCACAGGTGTGGTCATAAGATGTTTTCAATAATGTCATTGAGCAAATAGAAGTTTTCGAGACGATCCAGAAAAGTCACGCCCAAATTGTCCAAGGCCGCTTTTTGCTCAACCGTTGAATAACGTTGAGGCGGTCATCGAAGCTCAATTCCCTGGCGGGATAAACCGCTACATCAACGTCACTCGGCGGCGTAGTCTCGCCGGTAAACGAATCTTTAAAATCCGCTTTATCCGCTCAATCCGCTGACAAAAACAATAGCTGGATAGTTACCGTAAAACTAAAATAGCCTATCGGCCATAGAAAATCAAGGGACGAAATTCTCCCAGGGAGAGTGCAGGTAATTTCAATTTAAAAACTGCGATGACAATACCAGAGGGGCGGTTAAGCGCCAAGAGCACTCAGACTATGTGAAAACGCGCTCTCGTCACGATCCCGAACCCTCGGGATCGTGATACCTATTGAAACGCTCTGCGTTTCCGCTTGTCGTCCGATCACATTTTGTTTTCATAATACTTATGAAGGCCTAACTTTTCCGAACGCAGAGCGTCACCGCATGCATTCCACCGCTGAGCGGTGGCACGAGCGTTTTCACACAGGCTGACTACTGCGGAACGTGCTTATACTCCAATTGGGTATCGAAGAATTCCTTGAACAACCCGTCTTTCTGTTGCGCCCCCCATATTTCGATGCCAATATCTTTGCTTGAGAATAAATGCAAAAGCGTTTTTTTCCCGGTTTTTTCGCTGTGCAATTCTTGAATGCGCTGGCCGTGGCTGCGGTCCAGGCCGTCGGCGAGGCGCAGGATGCCGGCCAGTTTCAGCACCAATTTTTGATCCGGCTTGCCGAGTTGCGCGAATTCGGCGTGGTGCCTGCTCGGTTCGGCGCGGCGATGGTAGCGCGCCAGGTTGGCGATGATCGCGATTTCGCGCGGTGAAAATCCCACCAGCGGCGAATGGATGATCAAATGATAACTGTGCTTGTGATGGCGCGTGTAATTGATAAAATAGCCGATATCGTGCAGGATACTCGCCGCTTCCAAAAGATCACGCTCGTACGCGATTTGGTTCTCGTTGGGACGCAGCAATTGATCATAGATATTCAACGCCAGCTTGGTCACGTGCAGCGAATGTGGCGCCTCAAAGCGGCAGGATTCGGCGAAGGCGCGCACACTCTCGCGCCGGCTGGCGGAAACGGGTTTTTGCACGGGATTTTTTTTGCGCGCCGCGGCCGGCCCGGCAATCATGTCGAGAATCAATCCTTCGCGAATGCCGCGCGCGCTCACGCGCAGCGTGTTGATTTCAAACACCTTCATGACTTGATTGACCACGGTGACGCCGGCGACGATGATGTCGGCACGCTCGGGGTTCAAGCCCGGCAGCTTGCGGCGTTCTTTCAGCGATTTGTGCCGCAGGTCGTCCAGCACGTGGTTCACTTGCGCACGATTCAATTCGTAGCCGTGTACGCCGGTGTATTTTTCTTCCTGCAGCGCTTTGTGCAATTCCGCGATCGTGGTGATCGTGCCGCCGGAGCCGATGAGAATCTGCGCACCTGGTTCTTCGGCGGCGCGAATGGGCTGCAGGGTCTTTTTAATATGTCTGCTCAGCGCTCTGTATTCCGCTTCGCTGATCGGATCGCTGTGCAAGAACTTCTCCGTCAAGCGCACCGCGCCCAATTCCAGGCAGTGAATTTTTTCCACGTGCGGTCCGCGCGCGGAAATGATAGCCGCGCTGCCACCGCCGATGTCCAAGGCGAAAAAACGCTGGTGGCCGAGATCGAAATGATGCAACATGCTGAGAAAGGCCAGGCGCGCTTCTTCTTCGCCGGAAATGATCTTGATTTTCAGCCCGACTTCCGTTTCCACGCTCTGCAAAAACGCCTCGCGGTTCTTGGCTTCACGCACGGCGCTGGTGGCGATGGCCTGGATTTTTTCCGCGCCAAAGCCGCGCGCGATGTCGGTCATGCGCTGCAGCGCCTGAATCGTGCGCTGCCGGGCGGCCGCGGACAGGTTTTTGTTCTTGCCCATGCCCTCGCCGATGCGTGTGGATTCTTTTTCGTCGTCGAGCACGCGAAAATTGCCATCGGCATCGACTTCAACGATGATCGAGCGCGTGGAATTCGAGCCAATGTCAATGGCGGCGAGGCGTTTTGGTTCCATAGCCATGCTTGTGGAAAGTTGATTTTTAAAAGTTACGCTTTCAGCTTTTTCCCAAACTCGGGATCGACTTGAATGAACTTCGTCACCGAAAAACCGAGGCTCGTCGCCAACATCACCCACACGAAGAAATGCCGATAACCGATGATTTCCTGCAGCCAGCCGCTGAACATGCCCGGAATCATCATACCCAGCGCCATGAAGCCAGTGCAGAGCGCAAAGTGCGCGGTCTTATGCTCACCCTCGGAAATGTAGATCATGTAGAGCATGTAAGCCGTAAAACCGAAACCGTATCCGAGCGACTCGAGGGCAACGCAAAGATTGGTGACGAAAAAACTATCCGGCAAAGCATACGCGAGATAGATGTAAACCGCGTCTGGAATGTTGATCGCCAGCACCATGGGCCAGAGCCAAAACTTCAGACCCTGCCTGGAAATCACCCAGCCGCCGAGCAAGCCCCCGATGGTCAGCGCCACAATTCCCACCGTGCCGTAGACAAAACCCACTTGCCCGGCCGTCAATGCCAAACCGCCCACTTCACGCGCATCCAGCAAGAATGGCGGAGCGAGTTTCACCAATTGCGCTTCCGCAAAGCGATAGAGGAGCAAGAAGGCGAGAATCACGCCGATGTTTTTCTTTTTGAAAAAGGAGGCGAAAGTGCTCCAAAAATCCTTCCACCGGCTGGACGATTTCATGCTGGCGGCGTCCTGGGGAGGGTGCGGAAGCATGGCACGGTGATAAATGCAAAAGCCCACAAACATTCCCGCCAGCACAAAAAACGTGATCGACCACGCCCAGGGAATGTTGCCGGCGCGGGCTTTGAACGCGGCGGAGGTGGGGGTTTGCAGCTTGCGATCCAATTGCAGCACCGCCATCACTGGTTTGTTCCAGTTTTCCGGCGTGAATTGAAAACGCGCGCCCTCGACCAATGCGATGCTATTGTCGCCGGAAGCCCGGCCGAAGTTCACCACAATTCTTTGCCCCGCGGGCGGCGCTTGCGAAAGATGAAAAAAGACCGCGCCGATATTGCCGCCAAAATCGGATTTCATCACCGCCTGCTCCACCGGGGCGAAATGCCGTTTCAGAAATGCCTCCACTTTGACGGCCACCGCTCGTTGCCACCATGAGGGCGCTGGTGCTTTTGTGGCCGTCGCCGGGCCATTTTGTTCGATTTGATAAAAACCGTTCTGCCCATTCCATTTTTTGGCAAAGGCGATGATCGAATCCACCTCCGCTTTTCGGCGCGGTGCCAGGTCGATGGTCAAATCCGCCGGCACCGCGATCAGGCGCAAGTCCCCCTGGCGCGGCATTGCACGGATCGAATCAGGATGGAGCATCTGATGCGGCAAGGCGGAAGGCCGCGCATGAATCGAAGTGGTCATTGCCGGCAGACCGCTGTGGCTTTCGAGATAGCCGGCGAACATGACGAGCAAGCCCTGGCCCGTGATCATGGCTAGGCGGTAAAATGTGCTGCGCACGCCGACGAACAAAGCTTGTTGGTGTGGCGCGAGGCCGAGCATGTAAAAGCCGTCCGCGGCGATGTCGTGCGTTGCCGAGCTGAACGCCAGCAGCCAAAAGAAAATCAGTGTATACTGCAAGAAAGAGGGCAGAGGAGTGGTGAGCGCGACGCCGGCGAGGCCTGCGCCGACCACGAGCTGCATCGTGACTATCCAGAATCTTTTCGTGCGAAAAAGATCGACGCAAGGGCTCCACAACGGCTTGATCACCCAGGGCAAATACAACCAGCTGGTGTACAACGCCAGATCGGTGTTGGAGACGCCCATCAGCTTGTACATCACCACCGAAATCGACATGACCACGATATAGGGAATGCCTTCCGCATAGTATAAACTTGGAACCCACAGCCACGCGGAGCGCTGCTGCGCTGGCTTCGCTTCGTTCGGCGTTTTCGGATATTCGGCCATCTTGAACCTTTCGTTGGAAGAGCGGGCTGGTGCTCAAACGCAATGCAATGGAGGCAAACTGAAGCGGGATGCGGGCTGGTGGCAGGGCCGGATAGCATGAAACTTTGCTCAACCCGGCCTTCCGTTCAGATTCTCAATGCGGAAGGCCGTGAAAGATTCGGTTTGACTGATAGGTCCGACCCCATCTCCAAATCATCAACATGCTTCCCGAGCGGTTGGGCCGGCAAAGGTGCATCTGAGGAAAACGCAACGACGCCTGCCTCCAACGGACGGAAAAACCCAGCCGATCAAGAATCGGCTGGGTTTTCTCTCCGTGGAAGACAGATAGAAATCTGAAGGGTTACCACGCGTGCGCGTTTTGTCCTCGGCGGTTAGGAGCGGCTGATGCAGAAATGAAAGGGACTTCTCGGGCGGTGCCACAGTTCGGGCGAATCTCTTGCGTTGCGGCTAGTTCGCGCGCTCCAGATACTTGCCCGTGCGCGTGTCGATTTTGATCTTGTCGCCTTCCTTGATGAACAGCGGCACCTGCACCGTGGCGCCGGTTTCGATTTTAGCGCCCTTGGTGATGCTCGTGGCGGTGTCGCCCTTCACCGCGGGCTCGGCTTCAATGATCTTGAATTCAACGAAATAGGGCAGTTCGGCAGAAATCGCTTTGCCTTCGTAAAACAGCACGTGGCAAAGATTGCCGTCTTTCAAGAAACGCGTTTGATCGCCCAGCAAACTCGCCGGGACGAAAGTTTGCTCGTAGTTTTCCGTATCCATGAAATAGAGATTGCCGTCGGAGGCGTAGAGATATTGCATGTCTTTTTCCTCGAGCCGCACTTCCTCGATTTTGTCCGTCATGCGAAACGTGTGCTCGACGACGCGGCCGGTTTTGGCGTGCTTGAGCTTGGTGCGAATCATTGCGCGCCAGTTGCCGGGATTGAAATGCTGGAATTCGGCGACGATCCAGACGTCGCCATTATGCAAAATTGCCATGCCATTGCGAAATTCGGACACTGCTGCCATGAAACTTACTCTCCTTGAGACACAAAAATGATTTGCAGAAATTTAGGATTCGGATCTACACGCGCCGTCTTGAACCGCCCTGCCGGCGATGGCGGTAATGGCCGCGCCGCGGCGGGCGGCGGTCCTGCGCTTCTTCTCTGCCGGGTTCACTATTGGAATTTACGCCCTGCAATTGGCGGCCGCCTTCGTGCGTGCCGGCCTGAGCATTTTCCCCGGGCAGCGGCCGTGGCGAAGGAGGTTTCGCCGGCGTGGCCACCAAGCTTACACCCATGCGCCGGGCAATCAAAGGAATCGTCAGAATGACGAGCCAAGCCAGCACGCGCAAAGGAACGATTGAAAACAAAGTGCTGGTCAAGGGGATCAGCGTCGTGGCCAGGAACATGGCACTCGCGACCCACAATGAATGATGCACCAGCCGCCATTGCCGTTTGGATTGATAGACATTACCGGTGCGAATCATGAGCGCGAGCGCGGTGCCGACGAGCGCAAAACAGGCCGGCATGGCCCATGCCGCAGTTTCCTGCAAATCAACGGACCCGGCGATGAACAGGCGCAAAAAAATTGGAAGCAATGCCACGGCAAATGCCGTCAATAACCCCAGCACATTCGTCGTTTGGTTGTTGCGGAAAATCCCCACGCCCGCCATGCCGCCCACTTGCCACCATACCAGCACGCTGAAGGTGAAAAACACCGCATAAACTGCCAGCCCCTGAGCGAGCAAGCTCGCCGTCAAGTTGGGCACCGTGCCGAGTGCCAAGGCGCCAGCAGC
The DNA here is from genome assembly GCA_044869275.1 of bacterium. GTDB lineage: Bacteria > Zhuqueibacterota > Zhuqueibacteria > Zhuqueibacterales > Zhuqueibacteraceae > JBIOXB01. Next base: position 38,430 of record JBIOXB010000139.1, on the reverse strand, counting down.
AATTGTTAGCCCCAATACCTCTGTGACGATGCGATGCGTCAAAGAGGATTGTGATCGTCGATCCATTTTGACTCCTGGAACAAGAACTCTAAACATCTCCAAACAAATGATCTTCCCAGCTCTGTTTGTGAAGAACAAATGTTCGCTTGAATTGTATTCAACCTACCGCTGAGATTTTAGCGCGGGAAAATCTTGCAGCCGGATTGAGGTATTTATGGAATTAATGCATAATAAGGAAATAAGGTTAGAAGTGCAAAGAAAAAATTGCAACGCAACTGGGCACTGCGCTTAAGGGCACGAGGCCAGCAGCCTCAGCTCTTCACCTTGAGGTGTTCCAGCAAATTGCCATACAATTCCGGCCGGCGATGCCGCAACAGCGGCAAATCTGCTTGCCGGCTTTTGATCGCGGCCGTGTCGATTTCCGCAGCGATCATTTCCTCCTTCCCTTTTTCAGCCAAAGCCAAAACCCCGCCGTCGGGCCCGGCGATAATGCTGCCGCCGGCGCATTGAAAATGCTCCGCCTCCAACAAAGCGTCGCTCCCGGCCACGAAGATGCCGTTGTCGATGGCGCGCGCCTGCGCGCACAATCGCCATTCCTCGACATGAGAGGAACGCCAGGCACTGGCAACCAATGCCACCTCAATGCCCTGCAGCGCATGCACGCGCGCGACTTCGGGAAAGCGCGTGTCGTAGCACAACCACAGCCCGAAATGTGCCCAATCGGTCTTGAATGTTACGTATTCGTTTCCCGGTTGCGCCCATTTGCTCTCCGCGGCCCACAGATGCATTTTGCGATAACGTGCGAGGGTCTCGCCGTTTGCGCCGACGGCGATCAGCGTATTGTAATTGCGGGTCCCCTCTTTTTCAGGCATGCCGAAGACAATGATGGTTTGGTTTTCTTGTGCTATTGCGGCAATACGCTCTTTGAGCTTTCCGGAAAACGGTTGCGCCAGCTCCGACATTTGCCGCGGCCGGCAATAGCCGGTCAAGCAGCATTCTGGAAACACCAAAACCGCAACATTCCCGGCGGCGGCGCGTGCGCACCATGCGGCCATTTGTGCGAGATTGTATTCGAGATCACCGAGGCGCGAGCGAAATTGCACGCAGGCAAGGCGAAATTTCATATGATCCATTGAGCCCTGGATTGATGCTGCGCATTCTGTTGGTTCATTCCCAAAATAATAAACAGCTTTTCCTTAAAGAGCAACCCCGAAAAAGCTACGCTGCTCCAGCCATCGCGGCACGCGAACTCGACTCTTCTGCCGGCGCAAAATATGACGTGCAGCTTGGTGCGCGGCGAGGAGATATGCCGTGACGTTGCCACAAATAGCCGGAAACGCGCGAACGTTGCCCAACGACACCCTATTCTGCCTCTGCTCGTCTTTTGTCTCATTTTTGGTCACTTCCACGGTTTCGAATTTCAAACTTGTAATTCCAATCCCATTGTTACAAGATGTCGCAACGTTAACCGCCGAACCGCTTGTTTTTCGCTACGAATAATGAAGCCAAAATTTGGCACGCGTCTTGATAAGATTCAGGCGTTCGCCAAACGCGAACCGCGCTCTTCTCGCATCGTGCTCGTGCATGCAAAATTCGTCTCACATTAGCCTTGCCACGGATTGTTTCACCTCTTGGGTCGATTCTGCCTCTTCTCACAAATGTACAATTGAGCTCGCTTAATTGTCGGGTACGAACCTCGTTCCGCAAATGATTTAGGAACGACTTGTGACGTTTTTCACCTAAATAGGCAACGCAAACTGCATGAAAAGATCGGCTTCGAAACATAGAAATTCTCTGGTCCAGAAAAGGCTTTCACCTCGCCAGCACAAAAGCTGGTTGAAAATCTATTCGCACGTCGCTTACTTCTTAAGCGCCATGAATCTTTTCCTCTTTCCCGCTCGCGCCAACGTACAGGGTGCGCCGCTCCCGCCGGTGACGGAGCAGCGCTACATTTTTCATGAAAGCCAGAGTCCGAGCGACGGCAGCAAGTATTGGGAAATACCTGTCGCTGTGGACATGCCAGGCGCCGGCGCGCACTCCCGCGTTCGCGTAGCCCGCCGCAAAGGGCACGCAGGCAATCCCGCTTGCACGCTGCAGCACAGAAATTCTCCGCATCCGTCCATCCCCCCGGCGGCAAGAAAGCCGGCCGCCTTATCAGCAGCCACCCGGCGCGCGCGCATCTGATCCTCTCAACTTGAATTCATGGTTTCTGCCATGGACTGGATAATAACCTGCCCTTTCTAACCCCACTCGAAGCTATCATAAAATTCCCTTCTTTACAGTTTTGCGGGACCGGAGGGCCAAAATTTGGCTGCGATGCAATGTTAAGATTGTGTTAAGATTTTTCTCACCCCATTGCGCCACACCCCCTTTAGATATACTTTGAGCACGCTTGTCGGCATGCAAACGCCTAACGTCACCTGGTTACGAATGCTGGCAACGCTGCTGCAACTCAGCCATTACACACGGCTGGTAGTGAGATTGCCATGCCTGTTTCCCGCTTTCCGGTGAGAGGAGAAGCTCGCTTTCATGAAACATTAATTTTTTGTATCTTACCCGAAGCCGACGCTGGCACCATCGCTGCGGCTTCTAAGCCGGTGCGCGAAAATGATTCTTCAGCAGGCTGCAAGGACGCCCTTAGAGGTCAACTTCTTTCTGGACAATGGCAAAGCCATGAAAAGCGAAACCGCCCTCTTTCTTGCCAAGAGTAACGAGTGGGAAACCCCCGCGGCACAAATTTCGTTTTTCAATCGTGAATTGAGCTGGCTCTATTTTGCGCGACGCGTGCTCGCGCTGGTGGAGGATCGCGCGCTGCCGCTGCTGGAACGTGTGCGCTTCGCCGGTATCATGGGCGGATTGCACGACGAGTTTTTCATGAAGCGCGTCAGCGGCATGAAACGCATGATCAAGCGCGGCATCGAAAGGCCCTCGGCCGACGGCTTGCGGCCGGCGGAAGAAATGGCGGCATGCCGCAAGGAAATTTTCGATCAAATCGGCCGCCTCTCGCGCGTGCTGCGTGAGGAAATTCGCCCGGGGCTCAAGCAAACCGGCATTCCGATTCTCGATTATGCCGATCTCAACAAGAAACAGAAGGAATACTTGCAGGAGTACTTTCGCGCCTCGGTGCATCCCATTCTCACGCCGCTGGCGGTCGACGCCGAGCATCCATTTCCGTTCATCAGCAGCTTGGGGCTCAATCTTGCGGTGCAATTTCACGAGAACAAAATAAACCGCAAGCTCTTCGTGCGCATCAAGGTGCCGAACAACCGGCCACGCTGGGTCTCTTTGCCGGAGCAGGCCGGCTACGTGCCGCTGGAACAGGTTATTGCGGCAAATTTAGACCAGCTATTTCCCGCGGCGGAGTCGCTCAAATCTTATTTCTTTCGCGTCACGCGTGGGGCGGAGGGCGACGAAACCACGGCCCAACAAGAATTGGAAGAGTCGGATTTCGACGCACCCTCGGCGCCCGGCAGCATCATCCGCCAGGTCACCAACGATCTCAAGGCGAGGCGTTTCGCCGGCGTCGTGCGTTTGCAGGTCGAGCCGGATATGCCGGACAAGCTGCAGAGATGGCTCGCCACACAATTGAATATTCAGCTCGAGGACGTCTATCCCACGGAGTACTTTATCGGCCTCAGTGATCTGCTCAATTTTCAAGCGGAAGGCTACGCCCAGCTCGCGTATCCGCCGCATCAGCCCGAAGTTCATCCGCGCCTGCGCGATCTCAACCCGGAGCATCCTCTGCCCATCTTCGATCGCATCCGCCGCGCCGATATTTTGCTGCACCATCCCTACCACAGCTTCGATCATTCGGTCTTGAGTTTCATTCGCGCTGCGGCGCTGGATCCGCAAGTGCTGGCCATCAAGCTCACCATTTATCGCACCAGCAAAGATTCGCCCATCGTGCAGGCGCTGGCGGAAGCCTCGCGGCGCGGCAAACAAGTGGCGGTGCTGGTGGAAGTCACCGCGCGTTTCGATGAAGCACCCAACATCGCTTGGGGACAATATCTCGAACGCGAGGGCGTGCACGTGAGCTACGGCGTGCAAAAATTGAAAACCCACGTCAAGCTCGCACTGGTGGTGCGCGAGGAGCAGGGCCGCATTCGCCGCTACATGCACGCGGGCACGGGCAACTATCACACCGGCACCGCGCGGGTGTATGAGGATCTGGGTCTGCTGACATGCGATCCCGAATTGTGCGAGGACGTGTCCGCGTTGTTCAACGAATTGACCGGCGCCACGCCCTATCAGCATTATCGCAAGCTCATCGTGGCGCCCAAGGACATGCGCTCGCGTTTCGTGGAATTGATTCACCGGGAAGTCGAGCACGCGAAAGCGGGGCGGCCGTGCGGAATTCGCGCGAAGATGAACCAGTTGCAGGATATGGACATGATCAAGGAGTTGTATGCCGCCAGCCAGGCGGGCGTGCCCATCACGCTGAACGTCCGCGGCCTATGCTGCTTGCGGCCGGGCGTGCCGGGGCTCTCGCCGACGATTCGCGCGTTCAGCGTGGTGGGAAGATTTCTGGAGCACAGCCGGATTTATTGTTTCATCAACGGCGGGGAGACGGAGTATTACATCGGTTCGGCGGATTGGATGCGGCGCAATCTCGACAATCGTGTGGAAACCATCATTCCGATTTTGCATGCCGAGAGCAAGCAACAGCTCGCAGAAATCTTCGAGGTCTATGATCGCGATAACTGTTCGGCGTGGGATTGCCAGCCCGACGGCCAATACCTCCGGCGCGAGCCTGCGCCCGGCGAACCGCGCCGCGCCGCGCAGGAGATGTTCATGCCTCGGGCGCTCGAGGCCGTGGAACACGAGGAACATTGAGCGCATGACCGATGCCCGGCAATCAAATCCCGCCCCGTAAACAATGCCACTCTGCATGAATCACTTCGGGATGACACAATCTCCCATAGCCAATGATTCCCTAAGGGGGAGAGGACAAGAGAAAGTTTACTGCTTCCCACCCTTGCTTTCATTCATGAAATAAGACAGCGCCGCCGAGGGGCACAACTTGACCTGCGCAATGATTCGTTCCGTGCTCGCGCCTTCCGGCTTCACCCACGGGCGCTCGTCGGGATTGAACACTTCCGGCAAGCCCATGAAACATTTGCAGGAATGCGTGCACTTGGCCGGTTGCCATACCACGGTGACTTCACCGTTGGTGTATTTCGTGGTTATGTTTTTCATGATTCGAGTTCCTTATTTAATATGAGGAGGTATCTATGATTCTCGTGACTGGCGGTACGGGCGTCATTGGGAGTGAACTCTTGCGATTGCTGTCCCAAGCGCGGGTCCCCGCCCGCGCGCTTGTCCGCAGCCCGAAAAAAGCGCAGAAACTGCCTGGCATCACATGGGTTGTCGGAGATTTGGCTAGACCAGAAACGTTAACAACGGCTTTCGATGATGCCAAGACATTATTCCTTCTCACAAGCTATTTTGAAGACATGGTGGAGTTGCAGCACAACGCCATTGCTGCAGCACGCGCCGCGGGCGTTACACACGTCGTGAAGGTTTCGGCCTTCGCCGCATCGGACCACTCAAATGCCCCCATCGGGCGATGGCACTACCAGGTCGAGAAGGAACTGCAAGCGTCGGGGATGGCTTGGACCATGCTCCGGCCTCACCACTTTATGCAGAACCTTCTTGCCCAGGCCGAGTACGTCATCAAAGAGGTCGTCATCTACTCGCCTTCCGGTGACGGCAAAATTCCTTACATCGATCCGCGTGACGTAGCCGCGGTCGCCTTTGTCACGCTCACTCAGCCGGGACATCTCGGCAAAAAATATGTGCTTACGGGAAGTGAAGCGATTTCTTATCGCCAAGCTGCGGAGATCATCGGCGCGGTAATCAGCAAGAAGCTGCGGTTTGTCGATGAGTCTCCAGAGGAAGCGCGGGCGCGCCGCGTTCGAGAAGGCGTTCCGCCCGCCGTCATCGAAAGCATTCTCGCTATCGGTGCCTATCAGCGCGCGGGCGGAAAAACAGTAACGATCACCAACACCGTCGCTGATCTCACTGGCCGGCCGCCGCGAACCGTTGCCGAATTCGTTCAAGAGCATGCTTCAGTCTTCCGCGGTTAACACGCCAGCATGGCCTAACAGGTTGCTGAAAAACCCCGTTAAATGTCATGCCCGCGAAAGCAGGTATCCAGAAAATCCAAGAAGAGCATGGATTCCCGCTTTCGCGCAAACTACGAAGCAGAGCAATTCGAGGCTTTTTCAGCATCCTGCTAGACATGCCTCGATTGCAAAAACCTCTATACAGTTGTCCTGGCTTGCTCGGCCGTGACCAGCCAAATGGAAAACTTTTTATAGCGCTTTTGCAGAATCTTTCGGAACACATATAATGAGACGGGAATGGAGCCTAAATATCCAAGCACGGCGCCGACCGGCCCGCCCCAATCTGGTCTTCCCATGACGCCCACAATGACTCCTCCAATAAAACCCAGCACAGCTCCCACCAGCGCGCCGAGCAATATCGTGCGCCACAAGAAACTCCACCAAATGATGAGCGTGTTTTGCCAAGTGACTTCGATTCTATTATTCATGGCTTCTCCGTGAATGCACTACTCCTCATATCTCCCCAGCACCATCGCGCTATTCGTGCCGCCAAAACCGAAAGCATTGGATAAGGCATAACGCACCGCGGCTTTGCGCGGCGTATTGGCCACGTGATTCAATTCGCATTCAGGATCGACGTTGTGCAGGTTGATCGTCGGTGGCAATATTTGATGATGCAGCGCCAGAACCGTGTAGGCCGCCTCCACCGCGCCGGCCGCGCCGAGCAAATGGCCGGTCATGGATTTCGTGGAGCTCACCGCGACGTTTTTCGTGTGCGCGCTGAAGAGAGCACGAATCGCCGCGGATTCCGCGCGATCACCCAGCTGCGTGGAGGTGGCGTGCGCATTGATGTAGCCGATCTCCTCCTTGGCGAGCTGCGCATCGGTGAGCGCGTTTTTCATGGCCAACGCCGCGCCCGCACCGTCGGCACTTGGCGCCGTGGGGTGAAAGGCATCCGACGACGATCCGCTCCCCAGCAATTCCGCCCAAATGCGCGCACGGCGTTTTTGGGCGTGTTCCTCGCTCTCAATGATCAACACGCCCGCGCCCTCGCCCATGACAAAGCCGTCGCGATCGCGATCGAAAGGCCTGCTGGCTGCTGCCGGTGCCTCATTCCTCTTCGAAAGCGCCTTGGCGGCGATAAAACCGGCCACACCCAATTCGATAATCGCGGCTTCGGCCCCGCCCACGAGCATCACGTCCGCAATGCCGCGACGGATCATATCCAAGCCCGCGCCGATGCAATGCGCACCGGTGGCGCACGCCGAGACGATGGCGTAATTCGGCCCGCGCGCGCCGTAGCGAATGGCGAGCAAGCCCGAGGCCATGTTGCTGATCACCGCGGGCACGAAGAACGGCGAAACCCGCCGCGCGCCCTTTTCGAGCAATTGCCGGGTATTTTCCACGAACGTCTCCATCCCACCCATGCCCGAGCCGATGAGCACGCCGGTGCGATCATGAGGCAACTGTTCCGGCGCCAATTTCGCATCGGCCAGCGCCTTGTCCGCGGCGGCAAAAGCGAGATGAACGTAACGATCATAGTGCCGCACTTCTTTGTGATCCATATGTTGCGCGGGATCAAAATCCCGCACTTCGCCGGCGAATTGCGTGCCGAGGTGCGAAGCATCGAAGCGCATGATTTTGTCGATGCCGGATTTCCCCGCCATCAGGGCGGTCCAGTTTTCTTCAAGCGAGGTTCCTAAAGGCGTGACTATGCCCATGCCGGTAATGAAAACGCGTCTTGGGCGAGGGGACTGTGACATTTTTTGCTCCGCGTATGATTAGTCTCTTCAGCGTGAAAACATTGCGACCCAGCTGAATCGTTTGCCCGTTCGCCGGTGATCGGGTTTGACAGTCTCACAGCCGAATCCCGAAGCACTTTTTGAGGCGGCGAGCGTTTTTACAAAACGGTCACAAAATAAGCTTTTAAGACAAAAACGTCAACAACGTTTCTTCCGGCCAGAAGAGTTTACGCAAATGTTCGGGAAAGCGTCTATTAAGAATTTGGTTTTAGCAACTAACAATTGTGCCGGGAATAGCGGCAAAATGTTCCGCAGGGGCGCGCAATTGCAAGTATTTGTTACGCTGTGAGGAAATAGAATTCCCGATCTCCGGCAATGGAGTTTTTTTTTGCGTTCTACAAGGAAGTTGAACATTCAGCAACATCCGATTCAGCGACACCGGCTTTCATTTCGCCGCTGCTCCCGCTGTCCCAGCCGTGGCAAGAACGGCGGAAGCCGCGCTGCTGAATCGCCGTGTGTGGAAACCTTTTGGAGGCAGTACATGAACACTCTCTTCTCTCGCATCTCCGGTTCCTGGTCATCAATTTCCCGGATCGTTGCGATGCTACTTGGCATCTGGAGCCTGCTCGGTGAAACCTCACCGGCGCGCGCGCAGTTCCACGGCGGACGTGGCCCCCTCATGGTGCGTTCCGCATGGAATTTGGAGCCGGGGTATCTGACGCTCGCGGCGAACACCCGATTCTATGGCAAGGTCGCCGAGATTCCGACTGTGGGCGGCACCACCGTTCCCACGGCGATTTGGGACGTGCAAGGCAGCTTCGCGTTGAATTACGGTTTCAGCCGCCACTTCGAAGGCTCGATTGCGCCCACGCTCTACCAAGACACCAATCGCGGCAAGGGCTTCAAGGAGTTCAACCTGCCTGACGATTTGTTTTTGCGCATGAAAATTGCCTCGTTCGGGCAGCGCGGCAGTGCGATGAGCTACGGCGTCGAGCTCGGGGCTCGCGTTCCCACTGGCGATGTGCACAACGTTCCTTTCCAGCCTTACAGCTCCGGAAAATTCAGTTTCGGCGCGATCGGCTTGGTTTCCTATGCACGCGACCCGCTTTATCCCGAAGACGCCTTGAGCGTACACTTTAATTTGGGTTATTGGAACCACAACGACGTCGGCGAACAATTAACTTCGCTGTCGCTGGCCAAGGATTCCTCTTTGGTCACCGCGATGACGCAAGAAATCATGTACGGCATGGCCATGATCCTGCCTTCAGAACGCTTCAATTTCCGGTTTGAATTTTTCGGCAACGGCTTCATCAACGCGCCGCCGAAATCGGCCTATAGCCGCGAAGCCGTGGCCTATTTCAGCCCCGGGGTTTCTTACAAAGCATATCGCTGGATGTCCGTGGATTTCAGCACCGACATCCGCCTCACCGGCAATAAAGACGAAACGGTGTACAGCGGCTTGAGCAAGCTCAACGGTTTCGGCCTGCCCAATTATCCCGCATGGCGCGCCGCCCTGGGCATCAAACTGACCTTGCTGCCGACTTCTCTTTATTCCGCGAGCGAGCGCGACTTGCTGATGCGCAAAGCGGAAAGCCGCCGCGAGTTGTTCGAGCAAATCATCAAAGAACAGCGCGAAACCGAATCGGCCGAGGCCGAGCTGGAGCGCATCAAAGATGAGCGCCGCAAAGCGGAGCGTGAATTGGATCGCCTGCGCCGGATTCTCGAAGGCGAAGCGCGCCGCCAGCAGGAAGAAAGCGGCAACGGCGACAGCCAGCCGCCACGTTAAGCAAGGTGCGGTGGGCACATTCTACCGGTTCGCCTTCTGGATTTGAATTATAGGATGGCATACGCGCGGTATGCCATCCTCTCATTCATAAAGTGCTGTGCCAAAAATCCCTTCCGTTATTCGCCTGAAATAGGGCGCGAGCGGAGGGGATTTTTATTTTGGGGTGGAGAGGAGTTGCCCTGCGCTCGAGGTCGAGTCTGGCATTGCAATTTAGGCGCTCATTCTTTATCTTTTCGTAATGAGGCAAGCATCGTTCCTGCGCCTCAGGCAATGGCCGAACGGTCATATTTTTTCTTTGACTGCATTTGTGCGCAGCATTCATCTTGACAGGGAGTGTCGCAGCTCATGCCAGCTAGTGAAACGGCGCAGCCGGCGCCCGGCGATCACAAAGCCACGAACGACCGCGAGCCGGTGTGGACGTTTCGCGGGTACGAAATGCGCCCCGCGGAATTCAACACGGCGATGGTGCATTATTATCGCGCCGAGATTCAACGCTCTAACATTTGGCGGCAACGGCTCGACAACACCACCAACTGGGCCGTGATCACCGCCGGCGCCGCGCTCAGCTTCGCGCTCTCGGATCCCTCCCACCATCACGCGGTGCTGATTCTCAACACTCTGCTCGTCACCATCTTTTTGTGGATTGAAGCACGCCGCTATCGCTACTATGAGCTTTGGGCCTACCGCACGCGCCTCATGGAAACAGATTTCTTCGCGAACATGCTGGTGCCGCCGTTTGCGCCGCAGCCGGATTGGGCCGAGCGCCTGGCCGACACCCTGCAATCACCGGAGTTCCCCATCAGCATGTGGGAAGCGTTCGGCCGGCGCTTCCGCCGCAATTACATGTGGATTTTTTGCGTGCTGGCTTTGGCCTGGTTGTTCAAATGTTTCATCCATCCCACGGCGGCGGGTTCTTGGAATGAGTTCCTGGTGCGTTTGTCGCTCGGCCCGATTCCCGGGGCCGTGATCTTTTTTACCGGAGTCATTTACAATACCGTGCTTTTTGTCATCGGCCTGGGCACCGCAGGCTTGCAACAAGCCTCGGGTGAGGTTTTGCCGAAATCGGGCGACATTCCGATTCTCAGCACTCTGTGGCGTGCGCTGGAAGTCAAGGACAAGGATGCTTCGGCGCGCAACTCCGCCGCGCGCCGCCGCCTCTCGAACTGGCGCCTCATCAGGCGGCAAAAACTGTTGTGCATGATCGTGAGCACGAAACCGAAGATTATTGCCGAACGCATCATGCGCGAGCGCAAGCGCGGCGTCACCGCGCTGCACGGCATGGGCATGCATTCACAGCTGGATCGTGAAGTCTTGATGATCGCGGCGACCGTGCATGAAATGCCGGCGATCAAATCCATCGTGAAATCCGAGGACGAGCATGCCTTCGTCATCGTCATGCCCGCGCAGGAAGTGCTGGGCGAGGGCTTTCAGCCGCTGGAGTTGTGAATAAAGCTTCCGTCCGTTTGCAGACGCTTTTGGGAGAGAATGAATATGCCAGAGATCACCCCCGAGAAAGTTATAGACTGTTCCGGCTTGAAATGCCCGATGCCGCTGGCCAAAACCGTCAAAGCCGTCAAAGAGTTGCAGACCGGCCAAATTCTGGAAATGATCAGCACCGACCCCGGCTCGCAGCTCGATGTGACCGCCTGGGCCAAGCAAACGCAGAACGAGCTGCTCTCCGTGCGACAGGGGGAATTCGGGGAGTGGCATTTTTTGATCAAGAAGACGAGGTAATGCGTGAGACGTGAGACGTAAGACGTGAGACGTAAAGGAAGAAGCTGAAGCATAGAGAGCTCTGATCACGTATTACGAATTACGCATCACCGGTCACGCATCACGGATTACGCATTACGGATAACGCATCACGTACCTCGCATGAGCGACTACCCAGCACGCAGGACTGGCCATGTTCTTCCGCATGCTTTACGACGACAAGCTCGCGCAGGCCTCGTATCTCATTGGCTGCCAGCGCACGGGCGAAGCGCTGGTGATCGATCCTGAGCGCGATGTGCAGCGCTATTTGGATCTCGCCAAATTTGAAGGCTTGCGCGTCGCCGCAGTTGCCGAAACGCATATCCACGCCGATTTTATTTCGGGGAGCCGTGAGCTGGCGGAACGAACAAATGCCCGGGTGTTTCTTTCGGATGAAGGCCAGAGGGAGTGGAAGTACCAATGGCTCGGGCAAAAAAGGGGAGGAGGCTGTTACACGCACGATCTGCTCACGGACGGCGATCGTTTCAGAATCGGCAAGATAGAAATCGAAGCACTGCACATGCCGGGGCATACGCCCGAGCACATGTGTTTTTTGATCACCGATCGTGGCGGTGGCGCCAATGAGCCCATGGGCCTCATCTCTGGTGATTTCGTTTTTGTCGGCGACGTGGGCCGGCCGGATTTGCTCGAAAGCGCCGCAGGCGAGAGCGGCGCGGCGCAACAATCTGCGCGTGCGTTGTATCGATCTTTGCGGCGATTTCGCAGCTTGCCGGATTATGTGCAACTTTGGCCCGGGCACGGCGCGGGCAGCGCGTGTGGCAAGGAATTGGGTGCCGTCCCGCAATCCACGGTCGGATACGAAAAACTTTTTAATCCCGTTTTGCTGTCCGGCCAAAAATCCGAAGAGACATTCATCGCAGAAATTCTGGAAGGCCAGACCGAGCCGCCCTACTATTTTGGCCGCATGAAGCGTGAAAACAAGCTCGGGCCGAAACTTTTGGAAAAATGGCCCGCTCCCTCCCTTCTCAGCATCGCTGAATTATTGGAGCGCATCAGCGAAAAAACGATTATCATCGATACGCGTCCCTGGCCGGAGTTTCGTGCGGCTCATCTCCCCGGCGCACTGCATGCGCCGCTCACCAACGATTTCTCCACCATTGCCGGTTCTTATATCGAGCCGGAGAATGAAATTTATCTGATCGTCCCGGAAACGCGCATCAACGAAGCGATTACGGCTTTGATTCGCATTGGGCTGGATAATGTTGTAGGCTATACCACGGCGCAGAACTTGGCGGAATATCAATCTGTGGGCGGCAAGCTTCATATGACTGAAGAAATCGACGGCGAAGAACTGCAGCGGCGTTTGCAGCAAAAGCGTGTGCGTGTTTTGGACGTGCGCAGTGCGTTTGAATACGAGATCGGACATATGGCGGACGCTTTTAATATTGCCCGCACCCGCTTGCTGCCGCGCCTACAGGAAATTCCACGTGACCGGCCGCTGGTTGTCCATTGCCAAAAAGGAGACCGCTCCCCGGCTGCGGCAGCCATGCTCGCATATCATGGTTTTGAAGTCGTGCATTTGGCGAACGGCCTGCGGAGCTGGCTGCTGGCGGGCGGAGAATTGGAAATGAATTAATGGACAGAGGGAGGGAGAGCCGAAGAGATTTGGCCGCCGAAGCATCAATAGCATTCGCATTCTGGCAAAACCCAGCACAAATTCGGCACGTCACCAGCTTCCGCCGAATGGACAAGTCGCATGTTGTCTTGGCTTTCTTCGCGCCTCCTGGTGCAGCTCCGTGCCTTTGTGCTAAAACCCTTCATAGCCCCTCATGCTCAATATCATCTGGAACACCCGCGGTTATTTCTTCTGGCTCCTGGCCATCTCGCTTTTTTGCTGGATGCTCGAGCGCGTGGCGCCGTGGCGGAAAGAACAGAAAGCCTGGCGCGCACAAATTGGCCAGGATTTTTTCTGGCTGATCTTCAACGGTCACTATGCCGGCGTGTTGATCGCGTATCTCGGCAGTTGGGCGCTGCAGCAGCTCAATCACGTTTGGACCTGGTGGCACGTGCCGGCGCCGGAAACCATCCGGCTGCTCGCCGTGTATCCCTGGTGGCTGCAATTCTTCGTCTTCCTCGTGCTGCGCGATTTCCTCGAATGGGCCGTGCACAATCTGTTGCATCGCGTGCCCTGGCTGTGGGAGTTTCACAAGCTGCATCACAGCATCGAGGAATTGGATTGGATCGGCAACATGCGATTTCACTGGATGGAAATCGTGGTCTACAAAAGCCTGACCTACTTGCCGCTGGTGCTGCTGGGCGTGCGCGACGACGTGATTCTCCCCCTCGCCATCGTGACGACACTGATCGGCCATCTCAACCATTCCAATTTGAATATCAGTTGGGGCCCCTTGCGCTACGTCATCAATTCCCCGCGCATGCACGTGTGGCATCATGATTTGATTTTACGCGGCCAGCATGGGAAAAACTTTGGCATCGTCTTCAGCCTGTGGGATTGGCTTTTCGGCACCGCCTACATGCCGCCAGCGGGGCAACCTGGGCGTTTGGGCTTTGAAAAAATGGAGGATTTCCCCAAGAAGTTGCTGCCGCGCCTGGCGTATCCCTTCTGGAAACCAAATCGCAAAAATTTCGAACAAGTATGATCAGCATCAGTAGAGTTGCATTCGGTGAAAGTAAGTTGAACGGCGTTCAGGCTGTGTGAAAACGCTTGGTTTTCAACGCAGGCTGAGCTTGTCGCAGCCTGAGCCTGTTGAAGTCTGAACTTAGCACCCTTCGACAAGCTCAGGGTGCGGCCTTCTCAATTTTTCACACAGTCTGATTGCCCTCAATCCAACAATCCTATGATCCAACCATCCCAACAGAACTAAGGAGGCGATATTTACATGAAACCCATCAAGTCCCTCATACTGGCAGTGTTGCTTGGCGTCGCGGTCTCCGTTTGGCCACAAGCCGCGTCGAACAACGAGGTGCACATCGACATACCGCATCAAAAATTCACGCTGCCGAACGGCTTGACATTGATCGTGCATGAAGATCATAAAGCGCCGATCGTGGCGGTGAATGTGTGGTATCACGTCGGCTCCAAAAATGAAAAACCCGGCAAGAGCGGCTTTGCGCATTTGTTCGAGCATTTGATGTTCAACGGCAGCGAGAATTTCAACGACGATTATTTCCAAGCCATGGAGAAAATCGGCGCCACGGATTTGAACGGCACCACCAACGAAGACCGCACCAATTATTTTCAAAACGTGCCGGCTTCCGCGCTGGACGTCGCGCTGTGGATGGAATCCGATCGCATGGGCCACTTGCTGGGCGCCGTCACGCAAGCGAAGCTGGACGAACAACGCGGCGTGGTGCAGAACGAGAAGCGCCAGGGGGAGAACGAGCCCTATGGCGTGACCTACGAGCTGATCACCAAAAGCACGTATCCGGCGGGCCATCCGTACTCGTGGACGGTGATCGGCGCGATGGAAGATCTGAATGCCGCCGCGTTGGACGACGTGAAGGAATGGTTCAAAACGTATTACGGCACCGCGAACGCCGTGGTAGTGATCGCCGGCGACATCGACGCGCCGACGGCAAAAGCCAAGGTCGAAAAATACTTCGGCGACATTCCTTCCGGCCCTCCGATCGCGAAGCACGAGGCGTGGATCGCGAAGCGCACGGGCACACAGCGCCAGCAGGTGCAGGATCGTGTGCCGCAGGCGCGCATTTACAAAGTCTGGAACGTGCCGCAGTGGGGCTCGGCGGATGCCGATTATCTGGAGTTGGTGAGCGACGTGCTCGGCTCCGGCAAAAATTCGCGTTTGTATGAGCGCCTGGTTTATCGCGAGCAAATTGCCACCAACGTGGCGTCGTACATGGACACGCGTGAAATCGGCAGCCAGTTTTATATCGAAGCCACGGCCAAACCCGGCGGCGATTTGGCTTTAGTGGAGCGCGCGATTGAAGAAGAGCTGGCGCGCTTTCTGGCCGGCGGCCCGTCCGAAAAAGAGTTGCAGCGCATCAAAACGCAGTATGTCGCGCGCTTCGTGCGCGGCATCGAGCGCATCGGCGGCTTCGGCGGCAAATCCGACATTCTCGCCCAAAGCCAGGTCTATGGCGGCGATTCGGACTTTTATAAAACCCGGCTGAAGCGTGTGCGCACGGCCACGGCACAAAACTTGTGGAACACGGCGAAGGACTGGCTCTCAGACGGGGATTATATATTGGAAGTGTACCCGTTCCCGGAATATCAAACCACCGCGGCCGCGGCCGATCGCACCAAAATGCCGGAAGCCGGCGCGCCGCCGGACGTGAAGTTTCCCGCTTTGCAGCGTGCCGCCCTCTCCAACGGCTTGAATTTGATCCTGGCGGAAAGGCACAGCATTCCCGTGGTCAATTTCAATTTGATGGTGGATGCCGGTTATGCTGCGGATCAATTCGCCATGCCGGGCACGGCCAGCCTGGCGATGGATATGATGGACGAAGGCACCAAGACGAAATCGGCGCTGCAAATCAGCGAAGAGCTGGCGCAGCTCGGCGCCCAGCTCGGCACCGGCTCGAATCTGGACATCTCGACGGTGTCGTTATCCGCCCTGAAGGAAAACCTCGATGCTTCTCTGGCGATTTACGCCGAGGTGATTCTGCAACCCTCCTTTCCGCAGGAAGATTTTGCACGCTTGCAGAAACAACAAACCGCGCGTATTCAGCGCGAGAAGGTCACACCCGTCCAAATGGCCTTACGCGTATTTCCGAAGTTTTTGTACGGCGCCGGACACGCCTACGGCAATCCCTTCACCGGTTCGGGCACGGAAGAGTCGGTGGGCAAAATGACGCGTGACGATTTGAGCAAATTCCATCAAACCTGGTTCAAGCCAAACCACGCCACGCTGGTGATCGTGGGCGATGCCACGCTGGCGGAAATCACGCCCAAACTGGAAAAGCTTTTCAAAGATTGGAAGAAGGGTGAAGTACCGAAGAAGAATCTAAGCGAGGTCCAGCTCGCGGCAAAACCGCAGGTGTATCTCATCGACCGTCCCGGCTCGCAGCAGTCCGTAATCCTGGCCGGCCACGTCGCGCCTTCGACCGCCAATCCCGAAGAAATTGCCTTCACCACGATGAACAATATTCTGGGCGGCAGTTTCACTTCGCGCCTCAATATGAATTTGCGCGAGGACAAGCATTGGTCTTACGGCGCCGGCAGCTTTTTGGTGGATGCGCGCGGGCAGCGGCCGTACATTTTCTACGGCCCGGTGCAAACCGACAAGACCAAGGAATCCATGCAGGAGATGGCGAAAGAAATGCGTGAAGTGGTGAGCACGCGGCCGGTGACCAACGAAGAATTCACCAAGATGAAAAACAATCAAGTGCTCGAATTACCAGGCTCGTGGGAAACCATGGGCGCGGTGAGCGGCTCGATCGGCAACCTCGTGCGCTTCGGTTATCCGGACGATTATTATCAAACCTATGCCGGCAAAGTGAAGGCATTGCAGCTCGCGCAGGTCGCGGGCGCGGCGAAGAAGATCATCCATCCGGACAATTTGGTGTGGGTGGTCGTGGGCGACCGCGCCAAAATCGAAGCGGGCGTGCGCGAGTTGAATTATGGCGAGTTGAAGTTGATCGATGCGGAGGGGAATTTGGTGCAGTAGCTGAATCCCTGTCGGGAGATGTACCGATCAAAAACTCACGCGGAGAAGTGTTGAGAAATTTCGTGTGAGTTTTGGTCCGTTTGATGGGAAATTGCAGGCAACGGTAAACAAAAAGGAGACGCATACACGTCTCCTTTTTGTTTGAGGTGATCATCGCCACTGCAGGCGATTTTATCATGAAGTTTTCACACCGGCAACAGAGGCAGGCCGCTGATCAAGCGCACGCCGAAATAGATCAGTACCAATCCCACCAGGCATGATAAAATCCACTTCGGCGCTTTGAAGAGCTGTTCCAGCAAGGCCGGAAGTATTTTGAGCAGCTCCTCCCAAAAGCCGGCGGTGCCCCGGGGAGTTTCGCGGTCTTTTTTGCCGGGACCCCTCTGCCTGACCTCTTTGTAGGCGCCAATCAATCCAATGACGATAAAGGCAAATCCCATAATCGTGAGCACCCAGCCGACAATGACCATCACCGCCTCCAAAAAGTACTGTGTTCCAGCGTTGCCAAATTGAAATGCATAGCGCAAGGCGCATGGCGCAGAGGAACAGGAGATACGCTATACCCTCTGCGTTATGCGCTTTGCGCTCAGCGCTCTGCTCAATCAAACATCATCTTGCCTTCACGAAGGATTTCCCGGCCGTCGATAATGGCCGTCGGATTGACGATGATGCCGCGGGCGAGAACCTCGTGCGGCTTGCCGCCGGTGCCACGGCGGCCGAAGCCCAAATGTACCGTGCCTTGCACTTTTTCATCTTCGATTTCGGACTGGCCCAGCCGCGCGTTCTCGTTCATACCAAACCCGATTTCCACCATATGCCGGCCCGTGCTGGCTTTGCCCGGCGCCGGGGAAGAGTCGGTGCCTTCGGTTTTGGCGCGCAAACGCCGGCGCAAAGCGTTGGAAGCTTTTCCGCCTTTGATCAGCTTGAGCCGGCCATCCACGACTTTGATCTGGATGGGCGGGGTGCGATAGCTCGCTTCGCCCGCCACGGCATGTAGCAGAATCTCGCCATTCACCGAACTGACTTGCGGCACCACGAACGCCCGTCCCGCCGGCAGGCTGCAGAAATGTTCTCCGCCATTGAGCGGCGCAGCTTCGATCAGTCCGCGGCGCTGATTGATGGTCATCTCCATCTCTGCGCCCGTGGGGAGGAGCAGCTTAAGGGAGCGGCCGATGGTCAGAATATCTGCGAGCTTGCGGCAGCGCTCGCGCAGACGCCGGAAATCGGTGGTGGCGCAGCGCTGAATCGTATCGTCCTCCAATTGCGGCCAGACAATGACGCGACTCGCCGTCTGCTGGCGCAGCCAATTCAAGCTGTCCGGGTCGAAATGGTTCGCGAGCAGCACCACCTGGCTGGCATGGTTCATGAACTGCCGCGTCAGTGTGGTGAGCAAAGAACGTTTATTGTGCGAATGGGGAATTTCCAGAAAAAAAACTTCCACGTGCGCCTTTTCAGCGACCTTGCGAAAGATTTGCGCGGCAGGCGAGAGTTTGGGAGTGGCCACCAACAGTAAAGCTTGTTTCGGCTGCACCTCTAAACTATCGAAGAGCGCGAGTTGAGCTGCTTTTTCGAGCCGGTTCATCAGATCAGCAATTTTCCCGCTTGCATAATGGCGCGGCCGTCGAGGCGCACCGTGGGCCGCAAAATCAGCCCATCGAGATGGCTGGGGACGGCCACATTACCGCCCATGGATTTGTTGTCTCCCAAAGCGAAATGCACGGTGCCCATCACTTTTTCATCTTCCAATATCACGCCGGTGATTTGCGCTTTGTCGTTGGTGCCGATGCCGAGCTCGGCGAGATTGCGGCCGGCAGGGCCGGCAGCATCGACCAGCTCGTTTAACTTTTGCGCTTCCGGCCCGCCGGTGATTTCCACCGCCATGCCGTCGCGCACCACGATATGAATCGGTTTCTTGATTTTGCCCACGCCTGCCACCGCTGCTTCAAACACGATCACGCCTTGCGAGGTGCCTTCGAGCGGCGCGAAGAAGGTTTCGCCCGCGGGCAAATTGCCAGAATCCCCCGGGTCATGAAAGAGGCCGGTATCGGGCTTGGGAAAGCGGTCGCCGCGCTGCACGACGATGTCCGTGCCCGCCGGGCTGGTGACGTGAACCTCCCGGGCTTTCTGCAATTCTTCAGACAGGCGGACGCTGCGTGCCGCGATCGCGCCATAATCCGCGCGCAAACAGCGAATCATCATTTCTTCCGTAATGCCCGGCAGTGTCGCGATGCGCGCGCCGCGGATAACCGCCTCGCGTCGTGCCGCGGTATGCGTGACGGATTTCGTGGTGGGGCATAACACCACGCTGCTCATTGCCATCATCGCCGCCACCGGTGCCGGCGGCTCTTCTCCGTTGCGCGAGCGTGGCGCCATCTCCACCAGAATCGCTTCGGTGTTCAACTCTTTCGCGACTTGCCAAAGGGTGACGCCAATATGGCGTTTGTTTTCGTCGGTGAGAATCATCACGGTCTCACCGGACTGCACCGCCATGCAATCCACCAGCGCGATGCGCGCCGCCGCTTCTAATTTGTGCGGTGATTTTTTCGAAGTGATGACTGCTGGCGCTTGCTTTTTACCTTCTGCCTTTTGCCGTTTTGCGGAAGCGGTTTTCTTGGTGACGGCTTTTTTTGAAGCAGTGGATCCTGGCTTCTTTTTTACAGTTGCTCTGTGCTTCGCCATGATTGTCCTCACCGTCTGATTCTTCCAGAATGGCACGAAAGTGCGCGGATTCATTTATCTTGCATGAACACGTGCGCAAAAACTTTGGCGTCATCCAGCATGTGTTCGACGAGGCAATATTCATCGGGACTGTGCGCCGTATCGTCCATGGTCGCCCACACGGCAGCGGGGATACCGCGGCGCCGGAAGAATGCCGCGACCGTGCCCCCACCGATCCCCACTGGCCTCGCGCGCCGTTTGCGCAGATCGCGAATGCCTCGCGTGAGCGCCTGCACCACCGGCGCATCCGGGGCGGTGGGTGGTGCGGCCTGATCGGAATTGGGCGAAGAAATCTTGATCTTCACGCCGAACCGTTTTTCGATTTCTTTCGCGAGGCTTTTCACTTCGCGCAGCACCGCGGCAACTTTGTAATCCGGCAGCACGCGGCAATCAAAATACATCACGTCTTCGCCGGGAATGGTGTTGACGTTGGGCACGTTGGCTTCACGTTTGGTCGGCTCGAATGTTGAGATGGGTGGCGAGAACATTGAGTTACGGCGGCCAAATTTCTTGTAAAGCGTGTCCAAGCGCGTGGCCAGAAAGCTCGCGGCCTTGTGCGCATTGCGGCCGCGTTCTGGTATCGAGCCGTGCGTTTGGATGCCGCGCGTGTGAAAACGCAGCCACAAAATGCTCTTTTCCGCGACTTCGATGACCGTGCCCTTGTCATCGCCGGCGTCGGGAATGATGATGAGATCCTCTTTGCCGAACAAATCCCGGTGACGATCGAGCAAATACTTGGCGCCATAGGTGCTGCCGGTTTCTTCATCCGCCACCAAAACCAAACCCACGTTCGTGGCTGGACTGAGGCCGAGATCACGGAAAGCCTTTACCGCGAAAACCGAAGAGACCAGCCCGGCTTGATTGTCTTCGGTGCCGCGGCCGATCAGTTTGGTTTGGCCTTTCTTGTCTTTCTCGACGCGCACGGTCCACGGATCACCCGTCCATTTCGACATATCACCTGGCGGCACGACATCCATATGCGACAGGATCCATACCGTACGGGCAGTGGAACGGCCGTTGAAACGTGCCACCAGATTCGGTCGATAGCCGCTGGCGACGCGATCGTCGGGCGCGCGATATTCCTGCAAATCATCCGGCCTTAAATGCTGCTGCAGCCAGGCACGCAGAAAATCAGATTTTGGTTTTTCACCCTCGCCGCCGTTTTCCGGAGAAAGCGCGGGAATAGCCGTAATCTGGCGCTGGAATTCAATCGAGGCGTGGTGGTAGCCGGCTATTTGTTCGAGAATTTTGCCGAGACTTGCAGGCGCCATTTTCATATCTTCTTGCGCGCCACGCGATACAGCGTCCATCCCATGAATGCGAAAAACAGCGTGCCGAGCAGATAGTAGCCGCTGCCGCTGAGCATGCCAGTCAATCCGTGCTCGGCGCTCAGTTTTTGCAGGGCATTGAAGATGTTGTCATTGACCGACAGCAAAGCGACGATGACGCCGGCCAGTGCGCCTCCCGCCACCAAGCCCGTGGCGAACAAACTACCTCGGCCCAACTCCGCATCTTCAGTTTCTTCGTGCTTTTGCTTTGCTTGCCAATCGGCAATCCCTTTGATGGCGCCGCCGATGAAAATCGGCAAAGTCGTGGAAAGCGGCAGATACGCGCCCACGGCGAAAGAAAGCGATTTCACGCCGCACAACTCCATCGTGATTGAGAGAAATACGCCCACGAGCACGAATTGCCAATCAAGGTTGAACGAGAGCAGGCCCTTGACGAGCGTGGCCATCAACGTGCCTTGCGGCGCCGGAAATTTGTCGCTGCCAATCGCGTGTTGAATTCCTTGCGCCGCCATTTCAGTCGTCGGTGAATCCAACAAGATCAACGTCGCGCCGATGACGATGGAAGAAACCACGGCGCCGACGAACAAGCCCATTTGCTGGTATTTGGGCGTTGCGCCGACAATATAGCCGGTTTTCAAGTCTTGCGAGGTGGCGCCGCCGTTTGCCGCCGCGATGCAAATCATGCTGCCCACGACGAGCGCCATGGGCTCATAAGCGATTCCGGTCCAGCCCACGGCGATGAACACCAGCGCCGTGCCCATCAGCGTCGCGATGGTCATGCCGGAGATCGGATTGGAGCTGGTGCCGATGATGCCCACGATGCGGCTGGAAACCGTAACGAAGAAAAATCCAAAGATTACCACCAGCACGCCGAGCAACAATTTGTTGATAATGGAATCGCCGGGAATTTGTGGCAATATCGCCATCAACAACACCAAGCCGAGACTTCCGAAAATCACCGTTTTGAACGACAAATCGCGCTCCGTGCGTGAAATACCGGCCGCGCTGCCTTCCTTTATTGACGCCAGGCTTTCTTTAAAGGAGGAAACGATGGTGGGGATGGTTTTCAGCAGCGTGATGAAGCCGCCCGCGGCCACTGCGCCCGCACCGATTTGGCGCACGTACGCGCGGTAGATCGCCGCCGCGGTGTTGCTGAACGTGTGCGTCGCCGGGTCCCAACTGCCCGGGCCGCCGCCGGTGAGCAAATCTTTCAAATAGCCCAGCTTCACCAGTTGCTGCGCGATGGTGTCTGCCGGCACCACGGAAGCGAGCAGCGGAATTAATCCCAGCCAGCCGAGCACGCCGCCGGCCACCAATACGCCTGCGATTTTTGGACCGATGATATAACCCACGCCCAAATACTCCGGCGTGACTTCAGCATTCAACGTGGCCGAGGGAAAATACTTGTTGGTTTGCTTCGTCACCCATGCCGGCGTTTCGGCGATGACGTGAAAAACTTTTTGCAGCATGGCGTACGCGATGGCGAAGCCCAGGCCCTGATAGGCCGTCTTGGCAAAATCGCCGCCCTTTTCGCCCGCAATCAACACGCTGGCGCACGCCGTGCCTTCGGGATAGGGCAGCACGCCGTGTTCTTTTACAATCAACGAGCGGCGCAAGGGAATCATCATCATCGTGCCGAGCATGCCGCCCAGCGCCGCGAGCGTGAAGATGGTCAAGTACTTGAAGAACGGCGCGCCCACGCTCGCGCCGCTTTCCGCCATTGACATAAACAAAAAAGCGGGCAGCGTAAAGACGACGCCGGCGGCAATCGATTCGCCCGCGGAGCCTGTGGTCTGGATGATGTTGTTTTCGAGGATCGTGGTTTTGAGAAATTTGCGGCCGAGTGAGATCGCCAGCACCGCGATAGGAATTGAGGCCGATACCGTCAAGCCGGCTTTCAACGCCAAATAGACCGTTGCCGCGCCAAAAAGAATGCCGAACAGCGCGCCGGTGATGATGGCCTTCGGCGTGAACTCTGGAATAATCTGTTGGTCGGGAATGAACGGTTTGAACTTGGCTTCGGAAACAGGCGGCGCGGTTTTCGTCTCCATCTTTCCTCCCTGCGAAAAGATTAGCTACGTGGGGTTGATCGTTTCACTTGCATCACCAGGCGCGTGCGCGTGCATGCCGCAAAAATGGTACAGCTCACGTTGGAAAAGTCTGATAGCTTTTGATAGGTCCGCGGGAGGGAAACCGCCGTGGAACAAGTTAGGTTTCCTAACTTACTTCCCACAGCGTATCCTGTCTGTGGAAGGACTTTCAACCTGGCGATGCGCGCTCAAGTGACCATCACGAGCCGGCATCGTTGTAGAACAGGTTAAAATTAAAGCGGCTGCAAAAATATCATGAATCGCTCCCAAAGTCAAGCGGAAAATCCGGGCGCGCCGGAGTTTTTTGTTTGTTTTTCAGGAAAGATTTTCTATATTTGCTCGAAAAACTTCAATTTATGAGTGTGTGGCAGAATCTCACGCTGGGAAGATACTATCCGGGTTCGTCGTGGCTGCACCAGCTTGACCCGCGCACCAAGCTGGTACTGGGGGTGGCTGCAATGGCCATGATCATGATCGTGAACGAGTGGGCGGCGTTGCTGTTGTGGCTGCTCGTATTGGCCGGCGTGATTTTTTCAACGCAAATTCCTCCACATTTATTTGCGAATAATCTGCGCGCCTTTTTGTGGTTGTTCGGCATTACGATCGCGATTCACGCCTTCAGTAATCCTGCGGCCCCTCATTGGAAAGTGTGGGGCATTTCCATTTCATGGCCCGGTTGCGTCACCGGTTTGAAGTATGCCTCGCGCCTGGCATTGTTGATCGTCATTGCGGCGTTGCTCTCCTATACCACGATTCCCACGGAATTGACCGAGGGCGTGGAGCGATTGCTGAAACCGCTGCGGCGCTGGCGCCTGCCCGTGCATGAAATGGCGTTTATGACCTCGCTCGCCCTGCGCTTCGTGCCGGTCATCGTTGCAGAAGCGCAGCGCATTCAACGCGCGCAAATGTCGCGCGGCGCGCAGTTCACCGGCGGCGTGCTGCAACGCTTGCAGGCTTTGGTTCCCATGCTGGTGCCGTTGTTCGTGTCGGCTTTCAATCGCGCGGATGAGCTGGCGGTGGCCTTGGCCGCGCGCTGTTATGATGGCGGTGCGCCCAGGGTGGCTTATCGCGAGCTGGCTTTTCACCGGCGGGACTGGCAAGCGGCATTGGGTTTGATCACCATCAGTGCCTTGACTGTGGCGGTCTCAGCGGGCCATTTGTGAGTTTTTAGCGCTGCACCAGAGCATGCTAAATTTCAAACTGACTTTGGAATACGACGGCAGCAAGTTCTATGGCTGGCAATACCAACCGCAATTGCGCACGGTGCAGAGCGAAGTGGAGCGCGCGCTGGAGGTTTTGTTGCGCGAAAAAACGCATGTGAATGTCGCGGGCCGCACCGACGCGGGCGTGCATGCTTGCGGCCAGGTGATCAATTTTCAAACCGCTGCTGCCATTGCCCCGGCCAGCCTGCCGCGTTCTTTGAATGGTATTCTGTCGCGTGACGTGGTGGTGAAGCGCGCCGAAATTGCGCCGCCACACTTTCACGCGCGCTTCGACGCCTTGAGCCGGCAATATCGCTACGTGCTCAGCCGCTATCCGGTCGCAGTGGGCCGGGGTTACGCCTATTTCTGCAAATTTCCGCTGGCGCTGGAGCTGATGCAGCAGGGCGCGCGGCATCTGGTCGGCGAGCACAATTTTCGCGCCTTCTGCAGCAGCGCCACGGAAGACCCGCACTATCTCAGCCGCGTGGAAGCTTTCGAATGGCGGGACAGTGGCGAGAAGATTTCCATGCGCATTCGCGCCAATCGCTTTTTGCGCGGCATGGTGCGCATTATCGTGGGCACGCTGATCGAAGTGGGACGCGGACGCCTGGCGCCGGAACAGGTCGCGGTCATTTTGGAACGACAACAACGTGTCGCGGCGGGCATGACCGCGCCGCCGCATGGGCTGTTTCTGGAGAAAGTATATTATCCGCCCATGAATTTTGAGGTGATGGCGGAACCAAGGGAGGAGGAGCAAGAAGGTGCCGAGGATGTGCAATAGCGGGCGCTTTCCTGCTGCCCGAGGGTATCAGCAGGTTTGAATTGTTTGGATGGTTCGGTGCAACGCTTTAGTCAAAATTTTTCGCGGAGGTTCATATGAAGCTCTTTCTCGACACTGCTAATCTCGCTGAAATCAAAAAAATCGCAGCGATGGGTTTGCTCGACGGGGTGACCACCAATCCCACGCTGATCTCGAAAGAAAAAGGCGCGTTCAAGGACATTGTGCGCAACATTTGTGAAGTGGTTCCCGGCCCGGTCAATGCCGAGGTCGTTTCCACGGAGGCCGAAGGCATGGTCAAGGAAGGCCGCGACCTCGCCAAGATCCATCCCAACATCATCGTGAAGGTTCCGATGACGCGCGAGGGCATGGTGGCGGTGCGCAAATTGGCAAATGAAAAGATTCGCACCAACGTCACGCTCATCTTCAGCCCGACACAAGCGCTGTTGGCGGCGAAGGCAGGCGCGTCTTATGTCAGCCCGTTCTTGGGCCGTCTCGATGACGTGGGTCACGTCGGCATGGATTTGGTGCGGCAGATTGTGGCCATCTTCGATAATTATGAATTCGAAACCGAAGTGCTGGCGGCGAGCCTGCGCAACCCCGTGCACGTCATTGAAGCGGCGCTCGCGGGCGCGGATATTTCCACCTTGCCGGCGAAAGTTTTCGACCAATTGTTCGATCATCCCTTGACGGACATCGGCCTGCGGCGTTTTCTCGAAGATTGGGAAAAAGTCAAACAGTCCATGTGAAAAAAGACCCGCCAGGTTTTTAAAACCGGGCGAGTCTAAAAAATCCTCGTCAATAACAAATGATCCCGCGCTACACCAGCCCCGAAATGGGGCAAGTTTGGAATGATGAAAACAAATATGCCATTTGGCTGCAGGTCGAACTTCTGGCTTGCGAAGCGCAGGCGGAGTTGGGCATTGTCCCGCGCGAGGCTTTGGCTATTATTCAACAGCGTGCGCGTTTCGATTTGCCGCGTGTGTTGGAGCTGGAAGAAACACTCAAGCATGATGTCATTGCTTTTCTCACAAACGTCAATGAGCACACCGGTCCGGAGGGCCGGTATATTCATCTCGGCCTGACTTCTTCGGATTTGCTGGATACCGCTTTGGCAGTGCTAATGCAACAAGCCGGCAGCCTTCTCTTTGACAAACTCGAAAACCTTCGGTCAGAAATCAAAGTCAAAGCGCTGGCGCATCGCCGCACCGTTTGCATCGGCCGTTCCCACGGCGTGCACGCCGAGCCCACGACTTTCGGCTTGAAACTCGCGGTGTGGTATGCCGAGCTCGGCCGGCAATGCGAGCGCTTGCGCGCAGCTTTGCGCGCAGTGGCGGTGGGGAAAATTTCCGGTGCCGTCGGCACGTTTGCGCACCTCGACCCCTTCGTGGAAAAATACGTCTGCGCGAAGCTGGGTTTGTCGCCGGCGCCCATTTCCACGCAAATCGTGCAGCGCGACCGGCACGCGGAACTACTGAATACGCTGGCCTTGATCGGCGCCTCGCTGGAAAAATTTGCAGTGGAAATTCGCAGCTTGCAGCGCACGGAAATTCTGGAGGTCGAGGAGCCATTCGGCAAAGGGCAAAAGGGCTCCTCCGCCATGCCGCACAAAAGGAACCCCATCATCTGCGAACGCGTGACGGGTCTGGCCCGTGTGTTGCGCGGCCATGCCCTGGCCGCGCTGGAAAACGTTGCGCTGTGGCATGAACGCGATATCTCGCACAGCTCGGTCGAGCGCGTGGTTTTGCCGGATAGCTTCACCCTGCTGGACTACATGCTGCATCAATTCACGCGCGTCGTCGCCGGTTTGCACGTGTATCCCGAAAATATGCGGCGCAATCTCGCCCGCACCGAAGGCTTGATCTTCTCGCAACAAGTCCTGCTCGCGCTGACGCAAAAGGGCATGGCACGCGAAGAGGCCTACGCGCTGGTGCAGGCGCATGCCCTGGAGGTGTGGCGCGAACAGCAGGGCGCATGGCCCAGCGCGGAACCGCGCTTCCAAACGCGCCTGCAAGACGACCCGAAAGTCCGCCAGTACCTCTCCGCGGCCGAACTCGCGCAGTGTTTCGATTTACAGAGACAGCTGCGGCACGTGGACGCGATTTTTTCACGCGTGGAGCTGGATTGAACGGATTGCGTTTGCCGTCGCCCGCCGGATCACGCAATCTTCGGAGACACCGAGCAAATTCGTCCATTCACAGGGAGTCGTAATGTCTGCCAAAAAGAAGAAGAAGCTCTACGAAGGCAGAACCAAAACGCTTTATGAGACCGAAGCGCCCGAGCAACTGATTCTAACCTTTCGCGATGAAGCCGCACTGTCCAGCAACAAGGTGCTGGCGGTGGAAGGCAAGGGCGAAATCAACAATAAAATCTCTGCGCGGCTGTGCCGTTATGTGGAAAGCTATCATATTCCAACACATTTTGTCGAACTCCTGACCAGGGACAGCATGACGGTGCGCACACTCGAGATGATTCCGCTCACGCTCGTTGTGCACAATGCCGTAGGCTCCGCCCTGGCCAAGCGCGCCGGCCTCAAGGAGGGAAAAGCTCTCGAAAAGCCGGTGGTGGAATACCGCTTCAAAGATGAGGCGCGCCGGGATGATTTTCCCAGCCGCAACGATGTGTTGGCCACAGGGCTGATCACCTCGCCGGATCTGCACATCCTCGAGCGCTATTCGAACAAGATTAACGTGATCGTGAAATCGTTTTTCGCGCGCCGCGGGTTCAAATTGGAGAGTATCGCACTGGAGTTCGGACGATACAAGAATCGCATGGTGTTGGGCGACGAACTGTCGCTCGATACCTGCCAGCTGCTGGAGCAAGAAACCGGGGAGAGAGTCTTTCCCAGCCGCGTGTTCAGCGACGCGGCTGCTCTGCAAAAACTCTATCGCGAATTGGGCGCGCGTATTTTGTCCGCCACGGTTTGATGCCGTCATCTATTTTTTTTCCCGGTGAGGAGGAAATTGATTCGTGCATCGTGAGGGATATAGCATCGTCTTTGCTCTGGCGATCATGGCATTGCTGCTCACCTTGAGCTATCGCACACTGGGCGGAGGGGCGTGGCTGCGCGGCTTGAGCGCAGTTCTGTGGGCGAGCGCCGCTTTTTCCGTGTTTTTCTTCCGCGACCCGGAGCGCGAAGTGCCGAATGGCAAAGGCCTGGTGGTGTCGCCGGCCGATGGCACAGTGATTGCCATCGAGGAGATGGACGAACCGGAGTTCCTGGGCGGTCCGGCGCAGCGCATCAGTATTTTTTTGTCGGTGTTCAACGTCCACGTCAACCGCGTGCCGGTGGAAGGCGCCGTGAGTGCGTATCGGTATCAGCGCGGCCGTTTTCACGTGGCTTCACTGCCCGAAGCCTCAGTGGAAAACGAGCAATCGGTGATCGGTATCGAGGCGCCCTGGGGCAGGGTATTGTTCAAGCAAATCGCCGGTTTGATCGCGCGGCGCATCGTGTGTGACTTGCGTGCCGGACATCGAGTGCAGCGCGGCGAAAGATTCGGCATCATCAAATTCGGATCGCGGATGGAAGTGTATTTGCCGCGGGAAGTGGAAATCAGAGTTCGCCTGCGCGACAAGGTCCGGGCAGGAGAGAGTATTTTAGGAGAATGCAAAAATGCGCGATAAACGTTATCTCGCTCCCAATCTCATGACGGTGTTCAATCTCTTCCTGGGATTCTTGGCCATTATCTCGGCGTTCAAGGGTAATTTCAGCACCGGCGCCTGGCTGGTGCTCGTTGCCGCCGTGTGTGATTACTTGGACGGCAAAATCGCCCGCGCCACCACGAGCTTCTCGAAATTTGGCGTCGAGTTCGACTCGCTCGCTGACGTCGTTTCCTTCGGCGTCGCGCCGGCGATGCTCATTTATTGCTCCCAATTGTGCGAGCACGAACCCCTCGGGTTGATTGCCAGCTTTCTGCCGCTCGCTGCCGGCGCATTCCGGCTGGCGCGCTTCAATTCCTCCCTTTCCGGCTTTGAAAAGCACAATTATACCGGTATGCCCATTCCCACGGCGGCAGGGTTGATCTGCTCCTACATCATTTTCAGCCAGAAGGTGTGGGAGGAAATGCGTTTCCCGGCGTTGACCATCATTCTGGTGGTGACGGTGGCGGTGTGCATGGTTTCGCGCGTGGAATTTGAAACCATGCCGAAATTCTCTTTTCGCCGTGGCCGTCGAAATACTGCCTTGTTCATGCTCGTTGCGCTCTGTTTGGTTTTGATTGCGTTTTTTCCCGCGGAAGCGCTATTTCCGCTGGCCGCGGGCTATATTCTCAGCCAGCTTGGCCGCGCGCTCTTTCATTATATGCGCGATGAAGAAGAAGAGGCCATCCCCGACGTGTCCGTCAGCAAGCACGTGGGAAGATGAAGGCGAAAATCCACATCACGCTCAAGGCCGGTATTCTCGACCCCCAAGGCAAGACCATTCTGCACGCCTTGGGCATGCTCGGCATTTCTGGCGCGCACGAGGTGCGCGTGGGCAAATTGATCGAGATGACGTTTGCCGGCGTTTCGCGCGACCGCGCGCAAGCACTGGCCGAAGAGGCTTGTCAAAAGCTTCTGGCCAATCCCGTGATTGAAGACTACCGCTTGACGATGTGCGACGATTAATTTCTTACGCATCACGCATTACAAGAATCATGCTTGAAACGTAAAACCCAAATTGCCTCAACCTTTTTCAAAAACCTCAACCATGCGTTTCGGCGTCGTGGTTTTTCCCGGCTCGAATTGCGATCATGATTGCTACCACGTCTTGCGGCACTTGTTGCACCAAGAGGTTCGTTTCATCTGGCACAAAGAGCGCGATTTGTCAGATCTGGATGCGGTGATATTGCCGGGGGGGTTTTCCTACGGAGATTATCTGCGCACCGGCGCGATCGCCCGCTTTTCACCGGTTATGTCCGAAGTCGTGCCGTTCGCCAAACGCGGCGGCACGGTGGTGGGCATTTGCAACGGCTTTCAAATTCTCTGCGAGGCCGGGCTTTTGCCCGGGGTGTTGATGCGCAACACGCATTTGCGCTTCGCCTCGCAGCCGGTCTACGTCAAAATCGAAAACCCGGAGACGCGCTTCACGCACACCGCGACCAAGCCGGTTTTGAGTATACCCATTGCCCACGGCGACGGCTGTTATTACGCCGCTGGGGAGACGCTGGGGGAATTGCACGAAAACCGCCAGGTTCTTTTTCGCTATTGCAATGCAAGCGGAGAAGTGATACCTTCAGCCAACCCCAATGGCGCGGTGGAAAACATCGCGGGCGTGGTCAATCGTGCGGGCAACGTCATGGGTTTGATGCCGCATCCCGAGCGCGCCGCGGAAAAACTTCTGGGCTCGGATGACGGCGCGCAGATTTTTCGCGCCATGATCGCGGCACGATAAATTTTGGTGAGAAAGGATGCAGTGTGAGCGTGCGCTCTCGTCGCAGCATGGGATTCATCATCCTGGTTTTGTTCGTCGGCGCGGCCATGGGCACCGTGTTCGGCGAGCTGATGGGAAAAGTTTTGCCCGAAGGCGTGGTGAACGATTTCTTCGTGAAAAGCTGGGAACCCGAGCTGGTGCCGGCCACGCTGAAATTGCTTTTGATCGACCTCACCTTCGGCCTCAAGCTTAGAGTCAACGGCGCCGGCGTCATTGGTATTGCCGTCGCGATTTATCTTTTGCGCTGGGTTTTGGATTGATCTCAGAGGACGAATTCTCGGAGCCTTGCCATGTTCGGCCAAATCGGAATGAGTGAATTGCTGGTGATTCTGGTCATCGTGCTCTTGGTGTTTGGACCGAAAAAAATACCGGAGCTGGCGCGCAATATCAGCCGCGGCCTGAGCGAATTCCGGCGCGCCGCCGAAGACGTGAAAGAAGAATTGACGCTCGACTACGATCGCCCGGCGCGCACCGGCGGCACACCTCCTTCAGTCCCGCGCCCTTCACCGGCGCCGCCCAAATCGCAGGATGCGGATGCCGCATGAGTGGGGGGGGAGGTTCCGTCTCGAAATGACGGGACAAAACCACAAGCGAAATGTTGCCATGAATCTTAACTCCTTCGGAGGTTGATATGCCTGGTCCGCAAGAATTGATCATTATTCTCATCATCGTCATCGTTCTGTTCGGAGCGAAAAAACTCCCGGAATTGGCGCGTGGCCTGGGGCAGGGCATTCGCGAATTCAAAAAAGCGGCGAGCGAGCCCGAGGAAAAGCCGGCGGAAAAGATCGAATCGACCAAGACCGGGTCGCAGCAATAACGTTCGAGCAATTTGCTCGCTTCGGTTCGAATATCTCCAAGAATGGCTGGAAACCGCCACACGCCGCCCTGTCTTTGCCCCCGGCATTGCACCTGTTAGCCCCATTCGCCTGACGGCCATCACGCGCATGAATCATCCCGAAAGCATTCGCACGCAACAACACCGAATTCGGCGCGGCGACGCCAGTTGTGTGGCGCTCGTCGAAGAATACCTGCGCCGCATTGCAACGGCACAGGAGCTGAATGCGTTCATCACGCTTCTGCCGGAACGCGCGCGCATGCGCGCGAAAATGATCGACGCCCAAATCCAGCGCGGGGAGGCCGGCAAGCTGGCGGGGTGCATTCTTGCCACCAAAGACATTCTCGCGATGAAAGACGAGCGCCTCACCTGCGGCTCACGTATTTTGGAGAACTTCATCTCGCCCTATGACGCCACCGCGATTCAACGCTTGGAGCAGGCCGGAGCCATCATCATCGGCAAAACCAACATGGACGAGTTTGCCATGGGCAGCTCCACGGAAAACTCCGCGTTCGGGCCGGTGAAAAATCCGCATGCTCACGGTCATGTTCCGGGCGGCTCCTCGGGCGGCTCCGCCGTGGCGGTGGCGGCAAATCTAGCCATGGCGGCGCTCGGCAGCGATACCGGCGGCTCGATTCGGCAGCCCGCGGCCTTGTGCGGCGTCGTGGGCCTGAAGCCGACCTATGGCCGCGTTTCGCGCCACGGTCTGGTGGCCTTCGCCTCTTCCCTGGATCAAATCGGTCCGCTCGCCCACAACGTTGAAGACGTCGCGCTCATTCTTGA
This sequence comes from bacterium, assembly GCA_044869275.1. Lineage (GTDB taxonomy): Bacteria > Zhuqueibacterota > Zhuqueibacteria > Zhuqueibacterales > Zhuqueibacteraceae > JBIOXB01. The sequence goes on along the minus strand of JBIOXB010000139.1, from coordinate 6,374 downwards.
AACCATTGCCGGTATTGATGAGCTTGATTCGACCTCCGCGCCGGTGCCGGTGCCGGAATTTTCAAAGCTGCTCGCCGGTGACATGAAAGGCAAGGTCATTGGCTTGCCGAAGGAATATCTTTCCGGCGGCGTGCAAAGCGAGGTGCTCGAAGCGACCGCGCGCGCCAAAACTTCCTTGGAAAAAGCCGGCGCCGCCATCAGAGAAGTCTCATTGCCTCATACTTCGTATGCCATTGCCGCTTATTACATCATCTGTACCGCCGAGGCTTCCTCCAATCTCGCGCGTTATGATGGCGCGCGTTATGGACGCCGCGCCGAGAATATCTCTGCGTTGGAGGAAATGTACCTCCAAAGCCGCAGCGCAGGCTTTGGCGCCGAAGTCAAGCGCCGCATCATGCTCGGTACGCATGTGCTGTCTTCCGGATATTACGACGCCTATTACCTCCGCGCCATGAAAGTGCGCACCCTGATTCGCCGCGATTTCGAAGAGGCGTTTCAAACCTGCGATGCCTTGCTCGCGCCCACCACGCCCACCACGGCCTTCCGGCTGGGAGAGAAAGTGGACGATCCGCTCACCATGTACTTGAGCGATATTTTCACGGTGTCCATGAATCTCGCCGGTGTGCCCGCGCTTTCCCTGCCTGCCGGTGTGGATCGCAACAGTCTGCCGATTGGCATTCAGTTGATTGCCAAACCGTTTGATGAAACCACGCTTTTGCAAATCGCACGTTTCTTGGAACAGAATAACTTGCCCGGCTGAGAGAAAAGCAACAGCATCCAGCATCAAGAATTCAAGCATCCATCAATCCAATAATCCACCAATCCAATCAGCCCTTTTTCCATGCCCTACGAACCCGTCATTGGCCTCGAAGTTCACGCCCAGCTTCTCACGGCTTCGAAAATCTTTTCCCCCGCCAGCGCGAAATTCGGCGCGGCACCGAACACGCAAGTTTCGGCGATCTGCCTGGGCTTGCCCGGTGTGCTGCCCGTGCTCAATCGCCAGGCGGTTGAGTTCGCCATGCGCATGGGGCTGGCAACGAATTGCAGAATCGCGCAACATTCCGTGTTTGCGCGCAAGCATTATTTTTATCCCGACCTGCCCAAAGGGTATCAAATCTCGCAATACGAAGAACCGCTGTGCGAAGAGGGCTGGGTCGAAATTGAATTGGAAGACGGTGCGCACAAGCGCATTCGGCTGATTCGCATTCATTTGGAAGAAGACGCGGGCAAATCCATTCACGCCGAATCGTTCGTCGCTGAAAATGAAACGTTGGTCGATCTCAATCGCTGTGGTGTGCCGTTGATTGAAATTGTCAGCGGGCCGGATATGGCCTCGTCGCGCGAAGCTTATCTTTATCTGCAATACATGCGCCAGCTCGTGCGCTACCTCGGCATTTGCGACGGCAACATGGAAGAAGGCAGCCTGCGCTGCGACGCCAATGTTTCCGTGCGGCCGGCCGGGCAAAAAGTGTTCGGCACCAAAACCGAACTCAAGAATATGAACTCTTTCCGCCACGTTGAGCGCGCGATTGAATTCGAAATTCAGCGGCAAATCAAATTGCTGGACAGCGGCGAAAAAGTGGTGCAAGAAACCTTGCTGTGGGACGCCAATCGCAACCAAGCCGTGCCCATGCGCTCGAAAGAAGACGCGCATGATTATCGTTATTTTCCCGATCCCGATTTGGTGCCTTTGCGCGTTGATGAAGCCTGGCGCAATCGTATTCAACGCGAATTGCCGGAACTGCCCAGCGCGCGGCGTGACCGCTTTGTGTCGCAATATCGTTTGTCCAAACAGCATGCCGAGGTTTTGACTGAAGAAAAAGCGGTGGCGGATTATTTTGAAGCGACGACCAAGCAAGTCAAAGATCCGCAGCTGGCGGCCAATTGGGTGATGGGCGAAGTGTTGCGGGCCTTGGGCGAGCAGAAAATTGAGATCACCGCATTCAGGCTTGCTCCAAAGTCGCTGGCCGAATTGCTGCAATTGCTCGAACAAGGCGCCATTAGTGCCAAAACTGCCAAAGAAGTGTTCGATGAAATGCTGGTTTCGGGAAAACCAGCCCAGGCAATCGTCGGCGAGAAGGGCTTGCAGCAAGTGTCCGATACCGCAGCAATCGAGAAGGCGGTTGCGGAGATTATCGCCGCTCATTCCCAGGAAGTCGAACGTTATCGCGCGGGGGAAGCCAAAGTCTTCGGGTTTTTGGTGGGACAATTGATGAAAGCCATGCGCGGGAAGGCGAATCCGAAAGTGGCGAACGAAATTCTCAAGCATAAACTGGAAAGAAAATAAACCACGGATTTCACGGAGGGGTGACATGGGGTCAAAATTGCTGTTTGAAGAATTGACTTACGGGATCATTGGTGCCGCCATGGAAGTCCACGGCACTTTGGGGCCGGGATTTTTGGAATACGTTTATGAAGAAGCGCTTTGCTATGAATTAAACTTGAGGAAGATTCTGTCTCTTGATCAATTTTGGCAAGCCCTCGCTGGAATATCGAAGAAGAATCCTATAGATTGTGCCTTAATCCGTGCTCATCCAATCAATCCGTGGGTCCAAAACCAAAATCGGGCTTTTAATCAATTTGAGAAGGCCTCTCCGGGATACAAAGGAAGAATTCCATAGATTTTTTCTTCATCCGTGCTCATCCGCGCAATCCGTGGTTCCAATCTTTTATTGAAGTACCGCTTGAGGATGAAAGCCGTTATGTCGCACCATCTTGACCACACTTCTTTCTTCACCCACCTCGCATGCACCCGCTGCAGCCAACAGTACTCTCCTCAGCAACTCATTGGCCTTTGTACATGCGGCGGGCCGCTGTTCGCGCGTTATGACCTTGCCGCTTTGCGCCAAAGTTGGCCGCGCACGGCCCTGCAGAATGCGGAAACGAGCCTATGGCGCTACGCACCGATTCTTCCCGTTTTTCACCGTACAAATCGCGTCTCGCTCGGCGAAGGCTGGACGCCGCTTTTATCCGCCCCGAAACTGGCCGGGCAATTCAAGCTGCAAAATCTTTGGATTAAAGACGAATCTTTCAACGCGACGTTGTCATTCAAAGCGCGCGGCATGAGCCTGGCCGTTTCGCGCGCGAAAGAATTGGGCGTGAAGAAAGTCGCTTTGCCTTCCGCTGGAAATGCGGGCAGTGCAGCGGCCGCATATGCGGCGTGCGCTGGAATTGAAGCGCATGTGTTCATGCCCCGCGACGTACCGCAAGCTTTCAAGGATGAATGCGAGTTTTACGGGGCGAAATTGCAGCTGATCGACGGCCTGATCACGGATTGCGCCAAGCACGTCGTCGCCGGCAAAGAGCGCGAGGGCTGGTTCGATCTTTCTACATTAAAAGAGCCGTATCGCGTCGAGGGCAAAAAGACGATGGGTTTCGAATTGGCCGAACAGTTTAATTGGCAATTGCCCGACGTCATTGTTTATCCCACCGGCGGCGGCACCGGCCTGATCGGCATGTGGAAAGCCTTCGAAGAAATGGAGCAATTGGGCTGGATTGGTTCGCGCCGGCCGAGAATGGTTTCCATTCAATCCAACGGTTGTGCGCCCATCGTGCGCGCCTTCGAACAGCAGCTCGATCACGCCCCCGAATGGCAAAACGCCGCGACCGTCGCCAGCGGCCTGCGCGTGCCGCGCGCCGTGGGAGATTTTTTGATGCTGCGCGCGATTCGCGCAAGCCAGGGCTGCGCCCTCGCAGTGGAGGAGGAGCGCATCGCCCCGGCGACTTATGAATATTCGCGCGCGACCGGCATTTTCATGTGCCCGGAAGGCGCTGCCGCGCTCGAAGCCACCAAACAGCTTGCGGCCTCCGGCTGGATTCGTCCGGAGGAAAGAGTCGTCGTCTTCAATACCGGTTCCGGATTGAAATATGCGGACTTGATCAGGCGTTCATAGTGCAACTCTGTGCAACCTTCTGCGCTACCCACCGTATTTGAAGACGCTTTTGAGTGGAAGCCGTCACGAGTCCTCAATCAGGAGAGGGAGCTGCGATGAAAGTGAAAAAGAAAGTACTATGGCCGGTATTGATTTTAGGCGTTGCAGGCATCGCCGGATTTTTTTGGTGGCGCAAATCCCAGAACAGCAAAGACGACGCTTTGCCCAAAGTCAAAGTCACCAAGGGCAATTTGGTGGACAAAGCGCTGGCCGTCGGCACCATCGAGCCCGAGAATGAAATTTCGATCAAATCCAAAGTCTCCGGCGTGGTGCAAAAGATTTTTGCGGACGTCGGCGTATACGTGAAAGTCGGCGAGCCGCTATTGGAAGTTCGCCCGGATCCGACGCCGTTGGAACTGGCCGAGGCCAAGCGCAACCTTGAGCTGGCACAAGTTGAGCGGAACAACATTGCCAAAGAAAATGCGCGGAAAGAGTCCCTGCTCAACAACAAACTCATCTCTTCGCAAGAGTACGAATCTTCGCAGCGGCAATTTGAGGAAGCCGAGCTCCGTTTGAATATCGCGCGCGAAAAACTGGCGTTGATCGAAAGCGGCAAAATTAAAATCGGCAAAACACAGATCGAAACCGTGATCAAATCGCCGATCGACGGCTACGTGCTCAGCAAAACCGTGGAGGTTGGCGATCCGGTGACGCCTCTGACTTCCTTTCAAGAAGGCACGGTGTTGATGAGAATCGCGGACATGAAACAACTGATCTTCAAGGGCACGGTGGATGAGATCGACGTCGGCAAATTGCGCGAAGGCCAGGAAGCGGAAATCAAAATCGGCGCTCTGCCCGATCACAAAATCAAAGGCGAGCTGCGCTTGATTTCACTGAAAGCCGAGAAGAAAGAGAATGCCACGGTCTTTCCGATCGAGATCGTGATCGATCAGAGCAACGGCACCACGCTGCGCGCCGGCTATTCCGCGAATGCGAACATCATCATTCAGAAAAAAGACAGCGTGCTGGTGGTGCCGGAGCGCGTGGTCACGTTCCGCAATGATTCGGCCTTTGTGAAGCTTACGGTTTCCAAAGAAAAATCGAAAGAGCAGCAGATCGTCACGGGCCTGAGCGACGCGATCAGCGTCGAGATTCTATCCGGTTTGAAGGAAGGCGATGAAGTTTTGGAGAAGCCGGTGAAGAAGATCGAATGAACCACTTAATAACCACCCTGCGCGAATTCCTCGAGGATTTGCGCGCGCAAAAATTGCGCACCTTTCTCACCATCTTCGGCATCATTTGGGGCACGGTGTCGATTGTAGTACTGCTCGCCTTCGGCATGGGTTTCAAAAAGCAGCTTTCGATCAACATGCACGGCATCGGCGAAAGCATTGCCATCATGTTTCCCGGCAGAACGACTAAAGCATTTGCAGGATTCGGCACTGGTCGCCCGGTGCAGTTTGTAGAAGAAGACGTCAAACTACTCGCGACCCAGGTCCCGGAAATCGCAGCGATCAGCCCCGAATTCAGCCGGCGCGGCGTAACCGTGCGCGTGGGCGAGAATATCCTGAATCCGCTGGTCACCGGCGTGTATCCCATTTACAGCGACATGCGCAATATCATTCCCGAAACGGGCGGGCGCTTCGTCAACGACCAGGACTTGCTGCACCGCCGGCGCGTGGCCCTGATCGGCGACAAAGTGAAAGAGTTTTTGTTCGGCGAGCAAGCCGCGATCGGGAAAATCATCTACGTCGGTCAAACGCCTTTCACCGTCATCGGCGTGATGCAAAAAAAGACGCAGAACTCCTCTTATAATTCGCGCGACCGCGATCGCATCTTCATTCCCGCCTCCACTTTTTCTTCCGTTTTCGGCACGATCAATTTGAGCAACATGATTTACGTGCCACACGATCCCACGCAGTCCGAAGCAGTCAGAGACAAAGTGCGGGAAGCGTTGGGTAAGCGCTACAAATTCGATCCCAAGGATCACGACGCGATTTGGATTTGGGACACGGCGGAGTTCGACAAGTTTCTGTTCTATTTCTTTCTCGCCTTCAACATTTTCATGGGATTGATCGGCAGCATGACTTTGGCCGTGGGCGGCATCGGCGTGGCGAACATCATGTACATCGTGGTGCAGGAAAGGATCAAAGAGATCGGCATCAAGCGCTCGGTGGGAGCGAAGAAATCGCACATTATGTTTCAGTTTTTTATGGAAACATTTTTCATCGTGGCGCTGGGCTCGCTCATCGGCTTTGCGATTTCGTATGGCGTCATTGCGTTGCTGCAATTTATTCCCATCAAAGAATTCATCGGCACGCCGGAGTTTTCGTTTGAAGTCGTGGCCATTACCGTCGTCGTCTTGATGCTCATCGGCCTAGCCGCGGGTCTGATGCCGGCGAGGAAGGCAGCGGGATTGAATGTGGTGGAGTGCTTGAAGACGTGAGGGGAGTGGGAGAGTGGGAGACGGGGAGAGTGGGAGACGGGGAGAGTGGGAGACGG
>JBIOXB010000138.1:0-22509 GCA_044869275.1 bacterium | reverse complement strand
CGCAGCGCATTCTGCTTGCCCACCGCTTCCGCCGTGGTGCTGGCGTCTTTGGCGATGATTTCATAAAGTTGCTTGCGATCGGCGTTTTCCGTGTCCGCGAGCTTCTTAAGTGGTTCACTCTTGGCGTCTTTCTCAGAAATGATCTCGACGAAACCCAACGCAGTTTCTCCGATTTTGCCCTCGGTTTTGGCTTTCATCAGCGCGGGATAACGCTCTTTCATGCGCCCGCGAATTTGCTCTTTGGCATCCTGCGCGGCAGCATTTCCGGTCTGCTCGCCAAACGACCAAATAGCAAGCACCAAAAATATAGGTATGATACGTTTCATGGCAAACTCTCCTATTCTTGCTTGTTTTCCGGCTTGGCTTCCCCTTCAAAATCGAAGAAGCTTTCCAGCTCTTTCTGCACTTTGATATTGACATCCACGGTGATGAAAATCGGCGCGACCTCATGCTTGACTTTCACCGTTGGGCTGCACGCCCCTAAAACCATCACCGCGCCGAATGCCGCGGCCATGAGACTTTTGATCACATTACACCTCCTGCTAAGGTTCTAAGGTTTTACAATGAAAAGTTAATGAATTCCCGCTTAAGTTGAAATCATTTTCTTGCCATCACTATTCAAGTTTGGCTTTCCCTGCGCTCAGATTCGGCCAGATCAAACTGTTGAGCAAATCGTCCAAATGATTGATGTTGACGTTGAAACCGCCGATGGGAATTTGCTTTTCCGGATCGCTGCGCGGGCCATGGCCTTGCACGCGCACGTACGTCATCAAACCGCGGCCGGGCTCGTTTTTGAATTCGATGCGCAGATTGGTGTAAGCCATGTCTTGCAGCGCGTTGATCACCATCAGGCTCACTTGATCTTCCAGTGAAGCGTTTTGCGGGTCGATCGCTTTGCGTTTGCCCAATAGCGCCTGCGCGTTTTCCGGCGAGAGCTGCAGCACGCCGGCTTGCGGCCGCGCTTCCAGATAGCCGTCGCCGAATGTCAGCCGCTTTTTCTCGCCCCAGCGCAGCGTGACCGGCAGCTCGCCATAAATCTTTCCCCAGCCCTTCACGCCTTGATACTTGATGAAGTCCAAAATCGCCTGCAGATCTACGGCTTCGACGTGCAAGACAAAATGAACCTGCTGCGCCGCGGGTTTGAGCACGAAATCGCGGCTCGATAGCTTGCCTCCGGCCCAAGAGCAGGAGAAGGAATGGAGCGGAATCGAGTCGCTATTTGCAAGCGACATCATGACTTCACCAGCCGTGACTATGAAAGATCCGAAGGTGGCGGAGGCGAAAGTGAAGCGCTGCCCCTGGGCGCTGGTCAAAGGCTTGAGAGCGGTCAGCGTGAGCGCGCCGGTGATGCTATCGACGCGAGCCTTGGTCAACTTGCTTTGCCACGAGACCGCCGCCGCTTTGAGCTGAAAATAAGGAATCACACCGCCTTCCGCCATTTTCATGCGGCCGTCAAGCGCGAGCATCCCGGAAATGATCTGGTCGCGCAATGACGGAAAAGCGGGAATCAGCGCTGCGCTATTTTGCAGGGTGAATGCCGGCACTTTTAGGGACAATTCCCCCGCGATTTTTTCTTGTGCATGGTCGATCCAGCCCGACAAGTCGAGCCGGGCATTTTCGAAGAGAGGCGACGAAGCGGAAAAATCCAAACGCCGGTTTTTCCAGTGCCAAGTGCTTGTCAACTTTGAGAGCTCAATTTCACGCCAGCGCACGTGCGCCACGGAGAATTTGCCGTCGTGCAGTTCCTGTTTTTGCCAATGGACCGGCAGCAGCGCCGAGACGCTGTCCAGCGCCAAGCCGAGTGGCTCGTAGAAAATTTTCATCCCCTCTGCGCGTGCTTCAAAGTCGCGCAGGCGCAAACGTGGGCGGGTTGCTTCAGGATCGTTTCGCGGCGCGGGTTTTTCTTTGGGAAGCGCAAGGTTGGCGTCCACCTCGAGCTCCGCCGGAAAGACTTGCAGAGCATGCGAGGCAACGGCGAAGCGTGACGAAAAATTTTTGCCACTGAGTGCGAAGTGTACCTCGAGATTTTTGCCGTCAAAATCATAACTTCCCTTCGCCGACAGCGCGCCCGAAGACTTCAAATACAGACCGGGCGAAAAGATTTTGGCGACTTCATCGAGCACGCCGGCTTGCACGGCGGCGAGTCGAAAGCCACCGGCGCTCGCCAGCGTTTCCAGATCGAGGTTTGCCGTCACCTCCACCGGCGCGCCATTGACGATCCCCGCCAGTTTCACCACGCTCAGGCTATCCGAGCTTAGCGCGAGATCGGCTTGCAGTCGCGAGGCGTGCACGCGGCCGTTCGAGGCGCCAGTGTCGTATTCCACCTGTAAAGAATCGCCATCGAGAAAGACGTGTGCGCGCCATTTCGCGCCTTTGTACCAGAGCTGCGCCTTCGCATTGAGCTGGCCCTCGCTGCTCAGGGGGAGGCTGGGAGAGTAAGATTTTTGGGCGTGTTGCAAGAGCGCGGCGGCGAGACGATCCAGTTCCAATTTGAAGCTGCCATGCAATGAGTCGATCGTGCACAAGGCTTGCAAGCGCAAATCGTTGTTCGCCAGATGCGCGTGTAGATCGAGAGCCAGGGAGTCATCGTGGCGGTTTTGCATTTTCACCTCCAAGGGAATCTGAAAACGGCGGGCTTCCCAATCGAGACGCAGCGCCGCCGCCGAGATGGTCAAGCTGTCAAAGGGCAGAACCAGCGGGCCGATGCTCTTATAGTTGGCCAGCACCCCGGGGTTGACTTTGCGATCGGCGATGGAAAAGTCGAACTCTGCGCCATGCAAGTGAACGGCATGCACGCGCTTTTGGGCAAGAGAAGCGCGGCTGAAAGTCACGCGAATCTCACGAATGAAAATTCCCTTTTGTTTTCCGATTCTGAAATTCTTCAGGACGGCATGCGAAGGGGCGACTTCGGCAACTTCAACCGAAATTTCAGACAGGCCGCGCTCTTGCACCGCTTGTTTGATTTGATCGGCGAGGTAATCCGGCAGGAAAATCTTGTACAGAGTGAAGGCCGCCGCCAACAGGAGGACGAGCAGTGTGGCGAAAGCGAGCAGTCCTCTCTTCATGCGAGTTTCGGTTTTGCTGGTCATGCTGAGCGGACAACTGTCGCTCTGAGTTTTGTCCTAAACGATTTTGTTGTTCAGCATAACAAAAAATCGAAAAAGAAGCAAGCGCACTGCCCAGGGGCCGTTGGTATCGCCCGACGCCGGGAATTTCCGAATTGCAAGTTCGCCGTGAAAATGCTATTATTGAAAAACAGCAATTGTCTCAAATGGAGAAAATCATGCGACCCATCTTTCGCCTGGCTTCTGCCACCGCCCTCTCTCTTTACGTTTTCATTGCTTGCGGCGAAACCGGCGTTTCCGAGTCCGATGCGCTGCTAAAAATCACCAAGGAAGAAATAAGGCATGATGTCCAGGTGCTTTCTGCCGACGACATGGAGGGCCGCGCGCCCGGAACGCCGGGCGAGGAGAAGGCGGCGAATTATATTGCCAAGCGCTTTAAAGATAGCGGCCTCGCGCCGGTGAGCGGCTCTTATTTTCAGCCGGTGAAGCTGGTGGGCAGCAAAAAGATCGCGGACAGATCTGTTTTGAAGCTCCAGAGCCAAAGTGGCGAGCTGCCATATCTGTCCGACTCTACGCTCACATTTTGGTCGACTTCGCAAAAGGAAATCGTCGAGGTCGCGGAAGCGCCGCTGCTGTTTGTGGGCTATGGCGTGGAAGCCCCAGAGCACGATTGGGATGATTTCAAAGGCGCAGAGGTGAGCGGAAAAGTGTTGCTCTTTTTGAACAATGATCCGCCGGTGACGGAGAATGGCGCCGCGTTGTTTAAAGGCGATACCCGCACGTATTACGGCCGCTGGACCTACAAATTCGAGCAAGCCATGAAACACGGTGCGGCTGGCGCGTTCATGATTCACACCACGCCCTCGGCGAGCTACCCGTTCAGCGTGATCGGCCACGAAGGTGCGGAAGAACAATTCGAGCTCGATTTGCCCGGCAGCGGCTATCAAGTGGACTTGCTGGGATGGATGGATGAGGCAACGGCCAGCCATATTGCCCAAGCCATGGGCACGAATCTCGACGGTTTGTTTGCCATGGCGCTTTCACGCGATTTCAAGCCCGTCGATACCGGTTACAAGGTAACGGCGCACATTGAGACCGCCATGCGCCGCATCGAAACCAGGAATGTGATCGGCATGCTCGAAGGCAGCGATCCGGCATTGCAGCAGCAAGTCCTCGTGTTTTCCGCACATTATGATCATCTGGGCAAGAATGAGGATTTGCCCGGCCCGGATAAAACCTACAACGGCGCATGGGACAATGCGCTGGGCACTTCGTGCATCATCAATATGGCGGAAGCGTTTGTTGATTTGAAAGCCCGCCCCCAACGTTCGATTTTGTTCCTGGCTTGTGCCGCCGAAGAAAGCGGCTCATTGGGCAGCAAGTGGTTTGCGGACCATCCGCCCTTCGAGCGCGCCCGGCTGGTGGCGAATTTCAATATCGATATGCCGCAAATATTCGGCGTCACCTCGGACCTCGCCGCCATCGGCGTCGATATGAGCACGCTCGGCGACGCGCTGAAGTCCGTGGCGCAGCAATACACCGTGATGATGGACGGAAAAACAGTGCCGGTGGAAGTGACAGGCGATCCCAACCCCAACGCCGGCAGCTTTTATCGCTCGGATCAGGTTAATTTCGCGAAAGCAGGGATTCCGGCTTTGTACCTCAATCCCGGCAAAAAGTTTGTGAACCCGCCCAAGGTGGATACGAAAGCCTATCACGAAACGCACTACCATCAAGTGATCGACGTTGTGGATGAAGCCTGGGAGTTGAGCGGCTGCGAACGCGACGTGCGCATTCTGTTCCAGACGGCGCTGAAAGTCGCGAATGACACTGAAATGCCGCGCTGGACGCGGGGTAATGAGTTTGAAGAGGAATGGATGAAGCTGCACGGCATGTCGAATTAGACGAAAGCCGCCCGGCGGGTTATGCGCCGTATTCCATTTCTTTCTGTTCGATCTGCTCACCGAGCGCCGCCCATTCTTCCAAAATCTTTTCCAGATGGAGATTCACCTCGCGCTGGCGCTTGAGTTTTTGCGGATAGAGGGTTTGATCGCCGATGACGAGGGGATCGCAAACGGCAGCCAGCAGATCTTCCTTTTCTTTTTCAAGTGTAGCAATTTCCGCTTCCAAGGCTTTCAAGCGTTGCTTGAGCGGGCGCAACGCCTGCGATTTCTCCTGAATGCGCGCGGCGCGCGCGCGCCGGTCTCCCTTGCGGCCGGAAACGGAAGCAGCGGCTTCCGTCGCCTTGGCCGGGTTGGGATTTGCGGCCTCGTTTTTGTCCAACTGCGCGCGCTCTTTTTGCCAGAGATACTCATCATAGTTTCCGGAGTACGTCACCAGCCGGCCCTCGTTCACCTCGACGATTTTCGTGGCGATGGCATTGATAAAAGCGCGATCGTGCGAGATGAACATCAGCGTGCCCTCATAATCGGACAGCGCATCTTCCAAGATCTGCCGCGACAGAATATCCAAATGGTTCGTGGGCTCGTCCATCACCAGCAAATTCGCCGGGCGGCCCAATAATTTTGCCAGGGCCGCACGCGCTTTTTCGCCGCCGGAGAGCACCGCGATTTTTTTGAAAATCTCATCGGCCGTAAACAAAAACGCCCCCAACAAAGTGCGGCGTTGCTCCGGCAATAAATGCGGCGTGACGGCGGCGACTTCATCGTAAATGGTGGCTGCCGGATTCAGATTTTCCAACTGATGCTGCGCGTAGTAATCGACGGTGATTTCATGGCCGTACTGCAAAGCGCCGCTTTCGTAAGGCAACACGCCTACGATCATTTTCAGCAAAGTCGATTTCCCCGCCCCATTCGGGCCGAGCAAGGCCACTTTATCCCCACGGGTAAGAGTAAAATCAAGATCGCGATAAACGACTTTGTCGCCATAACGTTTTTCTACTTTTGACAGCCGCACCACTTCCTGCCCCCCGCGCGGCGGCTGCGGCAACCGGAATTTCATCGCGCGCGGCCCGTCATTTTCCAATTGTACGCGCTCGATTTTCTCCAGCATTTTGATGCGGCTCTGCACCTGCCGCGCTTTCGTGGCTTTATAGCGAAAGCGCTCGATAAAACGCTCGGTTTGCTCGATCTTCTTTTGCTGATTTTTAAACTGCGCCTCCAATTGCTCGCGCCGCGCCGCTTTCTGTTCGGCATATGATTCGAAATCGCCGATATACGCGTGCAATTTGTGCAGGCTGACTTCGAGGATACGGGTCGCAATGCGCTGCATGAAAACTTGATCGTGCGTGGTCAGCACGATCGTGCCGGGATAATCCAGCAAGAAGTTCTCCAGCCAGACGACGGATTCAAGATCGAGGTGATTGGTCGGCTCGTCGAGCAACAACACCTCGGGCTTGCTCAGCAGCAGCTTGGCCAGCGCCACGCGCATGATCCAGCCGCCGGAAAACACGCGCAGCGGCGCGTAATGCTGCTCCGGTTTGAAGCCGATGCCGGTCAGGATCGCTTTGGCCTGATGCTCGACCTGATAGCCTCCCGCGGCTTCAAAGCGCTGGCGCAGCTCGCCGTAACGCCGCAGCGCCTCGGCATTCGAATCATGGGCGAGCTCTTCTTCCATTTGAATCAGCCGCTGCTCCATCGCCTGCAATTCCGGAAAGCCCGCCAGGGTCTCGGCGAGCACGCTGCGCTCGGGGTTTTCCCAGACTTCCTGTTTGAGGTAGCCGAGACGCGCGCCCTTGGCAATCACGATGCTGCCGCTCTCGGCCTCCTCCTCGCCGATGAGCATGCGAAAAAGCGTGGTTTTACCGGAGCCATTCGGCCCGACCAGCCCCACACGCGTGTGCGGCGGAATATGCGCGGAAGCGGCGTCAAAAATAGTCTTCGCGCCGAATTGTTTTTGCAGATGGTGGATATGAATCATAGATACCGAATCGTTTAAAATGCAGGCAGGAATATAGCTAATGCGGATCAAAAAAACAACGAAGCCCATAACGCAGGGGCGAGGCCACAAATGGAAAAAATAGCAGTATTACCGGGATGGCATCACCGCAGAAAATTCATCCCACCCAGGCAGGAATTGCCCTGTCCAGGTGGACACCCGATCATGATGGAAACCTGTCATTCCCGCGAAAGCGGGAATCCAAGTTCTTCGTGCTCCCTGGATTCCCACTTGCGCAGGAATGACGGCATGCTGAAGTGTTTTATGAATTTGCGAACTGCATTTCCGTGGTAATTTGGTGAAGAGAGGTTGTGAGGAGACAGAGAAATATTCCAATGTTCTGAACTTGCTGGAGGGCGGCAGCTTGTGGCAGGTCAACGCAAGGCCAATCAAGAACACTTGGGGCGGCAAAAGGATATTCGCTCAAACCGGCCGGCCGTTGAGCATATGCTTGAATTCGGCGACGCGGTAGCGGCTCACGGTGATGGTGCTATTGGTTTTGTCTTTCATGGTGAGCACACAACGGCCATCTTCAAGGCAGGCGATATGCGCGATCTGATCGAGGTTGACAATGGTGGAGCGGTGAACACGGAAAAATTTGGCGGGGTCGAGCTTGGCGCATAATTCTTCGAGGCCAAAATCGAGCGCGTGCCGCTGCAGATCGGTGTGGGCGAAGACCATGCGATATTGCGTGCCGATCCAGACTACGCGCGGCACCGGCAGAAACAGAGTTTTGCCGAGACGATTGACCGGCACCCGCTGCAAAAAGCCGTCACTCGATGAGGCATTTACAAACTCTTCAAAGCTGTTTTTTGGGCGTAAAGCGGTGGAAGCAAGGGTGGCCATCTTTACTCCTCCTTGGGTGGAAAATCACAGCGACAATTTTTCACCTAAAATCTTTTCAGCGGGAACAAAGCGGCTGAATGAAATGACAACGCTGAGAACAAAAACGTTCAAAATCTGAATTCACCTCGTTCGATCTCCTTTCGATGTGTGCAAATGTTCTCCATCCTCGTTTCTTACACGGCACAAGACGGCGTCCCCGGCGTTAAACACGACTCGCCGCAGCGCGAGGCTCGATAACGGAATATCGATCTCAGCGCCAGTGCTGTCGACCCATATGGCGGCAGTGTGTTGGGAAGAATCCTCAAACTCGATTCTGATGGGCACGAGCATGCGAAAGCTCTGCGGCACCTCTTCCTGCCGTACACGCAGGCGCAGCACCGGAGTGGTTTGGCTTTCGCGGGATGGTGCGCTGGCGATGGGCATGCCCGCGGGGGAGAGCGGCGAAACCGGGACGTTTTCGAGGCTATAATGCCAGCGATAGGTCGGGACTTGGTTTTGAAAAATCCATTGTTGGAAAAACCAATCCAGCGGAGCGCCGTAATGCTTTTCTGCAAGACGCTGAAAATCTTCAGTGGCAGGCTCAAGGTGGCTTTGGTCCGCGATAAAATCGGCGAGCAGGTTCCAGAAGCGCGCATCGCTGTTGGTATGCAAATCGCGCAGCAGCCAGCGCAGCATGTGCACCACGTAAGCGCCTTTTTCGTAAGTTTGCGTGTAATAATCGAGCACTTCGTTCTGGCCGAGGCGCGCGCCCATCCAAATCGGTCCGGCTCTGAATCCTTCCGCGTTGCGCAGCGCGGCCTTGCCCAAGCCGAATTGTTGCATGCCGAGACTCGCACCGATGTGACCGCGCTCCAGCACGTCGTCGCGCCACGCCTGCAGAATTTGCGCGAATTGCCCGGGCGCGGCTGCCAGCCATTCCACGTACATCGCGCCGAGATATTCCGCAAAGCTTTCGCTGAGCCATTGATCGTGATACGTGCGCCAGCCGGCTAAATTCCCGAACCATTGATGCGCGACTTCGTGGCCGCGCAGCGCTTCCCGCACCCCTTGCAGCCGGCTATCAAAACCAAGCCAGGAAAGGGTCACGAATCCGGGAAAGCCCTGGCTGTGAACCGTTGGCGCTTCCACCACGCGCAAACACGGCAGGGCGTACTCGCCCAGGAATTTTCCATAAAAATACAAACTGTTCGCCAAATCGCCGGCCACGCGGCGGCGCTCTTCTGGTGAGCGCTGCCAGGTGGTATGAATCACCAATGCGGGCAGACCGGGCCGCGCCGCCATGAGCGTATCGGTCTGAAAGTTGCCCATGCAAAACGTCGCGGCCTTCGCCGGTGCCGCGGTTTGGAAGAAACTCAGGTGATGGCCGGCTTCTTCCCAATCGCGCACGAGTTCACCCACGGCCAGCACGCGCTGCCGCGGCGGGCACTTGTAGATGATTTGATAATGTGCGCGCTCCAAGTAACCCAGGCGCGGCGCCCAGTTGATTGCATCCTTGAGAAAGAAAGTATTGTTCGGGTGCCGCCGCAAAGCTTCGCCTTCATATTGAAACAGCAGGCGCAGCGTATCGCCTGACCACGCGGCCGGCGGTAAAAAGACCGTGACCCCGGCCTCTTCCGGCTCTTGCACGAAATTCAGCGAGTCCCCGGTCTCGCAGGAGACTCTCGAAACGTGGAGATCGGCAGACAAGGCGAAACTCAAAACTGGGGGCCGCGTCTCGCCGGAAAAAATATCCACTCCCATGTCGGCTTGCAAGCGGCCTTCACTGTCCAACGCCACCCAGCCATTGTATTTCTCGAGCTTCAGCGCGGCGGCAGTCGATGAAGCGCCGGGTGAGAGCGCATAGCTGCAGATCGTGAAAAACTGCCGGCCAATGCGTTTGGGAAAATAGGAGAGAAATGCGACGGATTCGAGAGCAGGCGCATCATAAATGTAAGTATACAAGGGCGGGGAAAAGTGGCGGCTGTCTTCGGGATAGAAGGCGCACAATACAAATCCCGTTGCAGCGGTGAGCTTGCGGCCGAGCAAGCGCGCGGCCAGATTAAGATTGTTGCGCTGGCGCAAGCCCTGTTCCAGAGTTTTCTGCAGCTCCTCCGCTTCCCGCCGGTACTTGCTTTTAGCGTTTGGAGAACTGCGCAGCAGCGCGGACAACCGTTGTGCCTCACCTTCATTTTGCACGGGCAAGGTGGAGGGTTCAACCATGCGCACCACCAGCCGCGAGGTGGCGCAACTGAGCACGGAGTCTTTGCTGAAGCGCACGAGTTGGAATCGTTCCAATGCCAGGCGCGGTCGAAAGCTGACCCGCGCTTCGCCCTCGAACATCAGTCCGGTGAGGCCTTGGGCGCTGTCATACAATGCGGTGAGCGTGCCACCCGCCAGGGTGAGGCGAAAATCCGGAAAAGAGAGGCGAAGCGTGTCCGCGACCACCCAACTGGAGTCGGCCGCAATGGGCGCGCGCAGGGAATGATAAAGCCCTCGCAGCTGCGGATCGCGCAGGGTTTGTCTTTGGCTGGCGGCAGGCGATGCGAAGATCGAAACCAAAAATAGTGCGAATGAAATCGGAAGAACCGCATCGCGGCGGCGCGGAAACGCCAAATCTTCCGCTGGCTCCGATCTGAGCACCCGCCTGTGCAGAATTGAAAA
Organism: bacterium; assembly: GCA_044869275.1. Classification (GTDB taxonomy): domain Bacteria; phylum Zhuqueibacterota; class Zhuqueibacteria; order Zhuqueibacterales; family Zhuqueibacteraceae; genus JBIOXB01. The sequence continues at coordinate 12,061 of JBIOXB010000138.1, read as the reverse complement.
AAGGTGTTGCACCTCTTCTCCTGTTCCTCAATGCCGTCAACTTTGAAGCGCCAGTGCTTTCTTTACAGAGGCGTTGGCCTGCGGGCTTCATGCCAAGGTCGATTTTTCGTAGTTTTCCCAGGTCTGATGAGGGTTCGAGGGAAACGCCGTAATCACCCGGATTCGGCCCGCATTCCGCCTTTTGCCGTTGCCACGCCATGCGAATCCGCCAAACATTCTCAGAAAGAAGTAGATCGAATTGCGTGTCAGCTTGCCGACGCCGAGATCCCGCATGCCTTCCACCATGGCGCGATCGGCGGCTTTGCGGCTCTTTCTTTGCTCCCAATAGTTGAAGTCATGCACCACCGCCGCATTGCCGTATCGGGCCCATTTGGGAAGCAGCCACCACAAGGGTCTCGGAATGCTGGCGAAGTCAGTTACAAATCCTCGGGGTACCACGTGTTCCTCACCCGAAGCCGAAAGCCAGCGAAGCTCTTCACGCAAGTACCAGTAGGTGCCGTCCGCGAACGGCGAAACCACGAGGAAGGATTTGAATTCTTGAGCTTTCATCGTTTTCAGGGTTGTAAATGCTTCCAATTCATTCTTGCGCGCCCGGAGCGGTGGAGCGCGCGAGGGACTCATACCACTGGGCTACCACTTGTGACGCGGCCTTGCCGTTCGGCGTGAATTGATTGTCCTGCGCTCCGCCGTCGGAAAGATCGGTCGGCCATTTCCACCAATAAATGCCGGCAAGCCAGTCGCGATTTGAAAAGGCTTTGGAGATCGCCTCGTAGCTGCGGCGCTGGCATTCTTCATGCACCTGCGCGTGGCGGTCATCGCGATGCGGTTGCATCCACGCGGCCGGACGTGAGCAAAAACCGATTTCCGTGACCAGTACCGGTTTGTGATATTTTTGCGCGACCGCGGCGATCTTGTCCGCGATTTGATTCGCACCAGCAAGCAGCTCCGCATCGCTGGCGTGCCCTTTTTCGGACAGAGGATAGTAGCAATTGATCGCGATGGCATCCAGCTCGTTCCAAAAATTCAAGCGCTCGAATTCCTCGCCCCAATTGGCGGCATAAACCATGGGTCCGGAATACAAGCCGCGCAGACGGTGGATCATGGCGCGCCATTGCGCTTCGTGCCCGCGCGTCGCGTGAACCAATTCCACGCCGAGGCAGAGACTATCGAAACCGTGCATTTCCGCGAGCACGGCATAATGCCGCATCCATCTCTCATAATACTCCAGGAACTTCTTCCATTCCTGCGGGCTGTGCATTTGAATGTCGCCCGGCCAGCCTGACGTGGATCCGCCCACCCACATGTGCGGCTTGAGCATGACGCGCATGCCGAGCTCGCGGCCGAAGTGCAGCGCCGCCAGCAGGCTTTCGTCATTTTCCGAGCCCAGGCCGTCGCTGCGGCGCAGGAAATTCGGCCGGTGCATGTTTTCCAGATAGCCGAACGGGGTCACGGAGATGGCATTCGCGCCCAGGTCCGCGAGCTTTTGCAATGCCTCGCGCGAGCGGTGGCCCATGTAGCCGTTATAGACTTGATAGCCTTCGTGCGCATAACAAAAGCCGCGATGAAAATTCGACGGTGAAATCTCCGGCGGGCGCGTGTGCCGCAATGCGATGGGCGTTTGCTGTATCGCTTTTTCGTAACAAAGTCGTTTCAGATTTTCCCATGTTTCAGCGCGCGGGAATTCTTGCGGCAGGCCTTTTTCAGGCCAGGAACGATACAACCGTTCGAATTCTTCCGCGGTATAGTGTTCCAAAAAGAAATCCACCAAGCTGCCAAGCAACGGCTGCCGCAGCAGCGGCGATTCCGACCGCCAAGTTTCGGGATCAAACAACTCCTCGATGGCTAGGGCATTGCCGGTGGACAGCAATCTCGCCGTCCAAGCTGCAAAACTTGCGCCGCGCCAGTGCCGGGTCAAGGCAACGGCCAGGCCTTCGCGCAAGGCGGGCGAGGCAGCTTCGGGTAATAATTGTTCGATGAACCACTGCGCCTCGGCAAGGAAATCGTCGCCGCGCGCGGATTTCGTCCAGATCAAATGTACCTCGCGCTGCACGGGATCGGCGTGGCGCAAATCGGCGCGGCGCGTGAACAGGGCTTTCTTTTCAAAGCTGTCCCACAGGTGGACTTGCAAGGGCAGCAGGCGGGCCAGTTTCGCCTGAGGTATCTGCAAGCGCTGCAGCAAAGCGGCGAGTTGGGTTTCTTCCTGTTGCGCAAATGCTTCCATTTCCTGTTGATCGAACGCCGTGCCGTGCGTGAAGATCACAAAATATTTGGTGATGGCGGCGGTCCTTTGCTCGCGCGCCAGGCTCATTTCTTTCGCAGCTTCCGTGCGCCATGCTTGCGGTCCGTCATCCTGAAAAAAGCCGATCACCTGCATCTTCCCGTGCGCCGCGACCCAGTAGTCGCCGATCTCTCCGAAGCGTGTGTTGGACTTTTTGAGATAATCCAAAACTGCGGCGTCGCTGTTGCCCGTGGTGATCCACAGAGGCATCGCCAGGTTACGCGGGTTGGGATAGAACAACTGCAATAGGTTGGTGTCATCGCGATAAGTTTGTGAGGCAAAAACGAAGCCCTGGTCATTTTTTTCCAAAGGCAATTGCGGCAGGAGGGCTTGCAGCACATGATGGGTCGACAATGCCCCCACCAGGTGCAGCGGCGCACAGCCCAGGCTGTCGAGCGGATAATCGCGATCGGCGTAGACCGTTATTTTGAAGCGCCGGGAAGGGGCCGCGGCAAAAAAACTCTGATAGCTCTGACGCGCGGCCTCATCGGCGCTGGCATAAACGAGGTGCAGGCGCTGTTGCTGAAACAAGCTGCGCCGCAGCTTCTCATGGCTGGGCAAGCGCGGCGAGGCCTCTTGCAAAGCGCGGCGGCGTTGCATTTGAAATCCCACCAAGACAAAAAGGCCCAACAGCATAAACAGCAGCGCGCCGGCAAGTTGCCGGGACCGGCGGCGAGCGGCGGGCGTTGTTGCTGGCGGCATCATAACCGAACGTCATCCTCCGTGCGCCAAGGCGGGCTGACGATGGCCGCGAACACCAGATTGTTTTCGCCGATATTGTCAATCCACTGCGGCTGGTCCGGGGGAATGTAAATAGTGTCCCCGATCTGCACTTCGCGCTCCTCCTCGCCGAGGTGCATGCGGCCGATGCCTTGCATAATGTAATAGACTTCCGTCTGCCGCAACGAATGGCGATAAGTGGATTTGCCCGGTTCGACGTAAGCGACAGCAAGGGAATATGAAACCTGGGCGGCGTCACGCTCCGGGTGCAGCAGTTCCCGCAGCCGGCAGCCGTCGTTGGCGATGATTTCCTGACAGTCTTTTTCATGTTTGATCAGCATGGTGGCATGTCCTTTCAGTTTCGCAAAAGCTCCCTTCATTCCTTCCCAGTTCATAAAATGACGCTATTGCCATCTACCCGCCTTGGGCGGCGTTCGCGGCATTGCCAGCAAGGGCGGGCACTTGGGCCTTTGCTGAAAGACCGGGAGGCGCAGGCTGGTGTTCGACGGAAAATTCAGGAGGCCTCAGATTGCCGGATGGTATAAGGGCAATGGAATTTATGAAAATCAAACAGATCAGTTTTTGAATATTAATGCCAAGGTGCTTTTTGTCCAGCCTTTTCCGTTTGCGTTGGTTTGGAAGATTGAGAGGTCACGGGCAAGTGCCAGGGTTCACGGAGCCGCGCATATTCTGTTTGCGGCAGTTGCACCAAAACCGGCCTGGCCTCCCGCTCCAGCCACCGCACGATTTTCTCCATTTCCTCCGCAGCCATGGCCGTGCAACCGAGGGTCGGACTTGCAGGCGTGCTCCAAATGTGCAAAAAGATGCAAGAGCCAAAATCCGGGCGGCGCAGAGTGAAATTGTGATCGACAAAAACCCCGAGCCGATATTCGATCTTTGCTTGAGACATTTTTTCAGCAGAGCGCCAATCGCGGGAGTCTACCGCTTGCGTGTCCACCAGAGTATTATAATGCTGCGAATGGGCGTCGTCAACACATTCGAGTGCTGCGGTGACTTGGACATAGGGCAAATGCAGCGGCTGCAATTCTTCCGCTGGTGCGAAGCCAAATGCCGAGCTCAAACCGAAAATGCCTGCCGGGCTGCGGCCGTCTCCTTCGCGCTTGAGCGGACGGCCGGGAGGATTGCCGGCATGCAATCCTTCTCCCCAGCCCAAGCCGGAACGGCCAACAACGATGGGTATCGCGCCCGCGACCATTTGCCACTGCGCAGAGGCATTCTCGCGCTGAAATTTGTAAAGTAAGCCTTGCGTCGCTTCGTAGGACGGCGTTAACACCAGCAAGAGTTGGCGGCTGGCAGACGGAAGCGGTGAAGAGTCCGGCGCGCGGAGCTGCAAAAACGCCAAAAGAAGTAAGGGTATGAGCATCGCTCCAACCAGAATTCAGTTCGGAACAGATACGCGTGTGGCCGCTTTCTTCACATATTCATCAAACCACTCGAGATTGCGCTTGATGGAATACAACTGGTGGTTGCGCTCCGCCCAACCATGCGCTTCGCGGGGATAGATATCGAATTCCACGGTTTTGCCGAGCAACTTCAGCGCAGTGTAGATTTCCCAGCCCTGGCCGAGGGGCACACGGTCGTCTTTGTCGCCGTGGGAGATCAGCAGCGCAGTTTGCGATTTCTCTAAGTGAGCCATGGGCGAGCGCTCCCAGACCAGCGGCATGTTTTTGTATACCTCGAGATTCCAGTGTACCATGGAGTTTTCATAAGGAATGTCGGAAGTGCCGGTGAATGAAATCCAATCGGCAATACCCGCGCCCATGGAAGCGGCTTTGAATCTTTCCGTGTAGCGCGTGGCCGCCCACGCCGAGAAGTAACCCCCATAAGAAAATCCGCCAATGCCCACGGCCCCGGGATCGACATAACCTTGCTGCACGAGGTAATCCACGCCGTCAATCACGTCCTCGAACTCCCGCCCGCCGAGATCTTTGTGATCGGCTTTGGCAAAGGCCACGCCCCGCCCCGCACTGCCGCGATAATTGGGACTGAACACGACATACCCGCGCGCGGCCAGCAACTCACTCCAGGTGACGTAGCTCGTCGTCCAGCCTTCGACATATGCGCTTTCTGGGCCGCCGTGCACTTGCACGATGCAGGGATACTTTTTACTGGTTTGATAATCGTGCGGCAGCATGAGCAGGCCGGTAATTTCCAGGCCGTCTTTTGCCTTCCAGGCGATTTCTCTGGCACCGGAGAAATGCATATTATCCAATTCGGGATTGGAATGGGTCAGACGCACGAGTTTTTTCGTTGCGAGATTGCCCGCAAAAGCTTCGTTCGGGTGATTGTTCGTGTTCAATGCCAGCGCGAACGTTTTGCCGTCGTTCGCCAACACCGCGGCGCTGCCCAGGGCATAACTGGAGGAAATGACACGCGTTGGTGAGCCACCGGTTGCGGGCATGGTGTTCAACGTGGTGTGGCTGCGTTCGGTGGCGGAAAAAATCAGCGTGCTCGCGTTCAACCAGTCCACCGACGATACCGTTCCCTCGAAGTTGTCCGAAAGATTTTTGGCAGCACCGCCCTGTGCCGGCACCACAAGAATGCTGCCATTCGTGGGATCGCTGCTGTCGACGCCCGCAAGAAACGCAATGTTTTTGCCATCCGGCGACCAGGCCATGGCGCCGAGCTTGCCGTTGGTTTCAGTCAAGATTCTCGGCGCGCCCGTTCCCTCTCGTGGCACGACATAGAGTTTCTTGAACATGTATGAATCGTCCGTGCGCGAGGTGGCGCTGGCTTGAATCACAAGCTCGCTGGCGTCCGGCGACCATTCGAATTCCCATACACTCATCTCAGCGGTGATCCGTCTGGCTTCGCTACTGTTCAGGCCCTGCACGTACAAGCGATGGTGCTTAATTTCTTTGCCAACGACTTGCACATCTTCACCTTTCTGTGCCGCTTCCTTCTCAACCGGAGTTTGGGCGTCCGTCATGGTGTAAGCGATCCACTTGCCGTCGGGCGACAGCGCGTATTGGCGCACGCCGTTGCCGCTGTGCGTGACCTGCTCGGCTTCGCCACCGTCCAGCGCAATGCGATAAACCTCGGCGTGCTCATCGGTTTCTTTGCGCTGAGATTGGAAATAAATCCATTTGCCCTCCGGCGACCATTGCGGCGAGCTCGCGCCACTGGGGCGGTGGGTAAATTGCCTGGCATTGCCGCCGGCTGCCGGAATCACGCACAACTCCGTGTATGCGCTGCCGGTTTCTTCCGCCGCGCCGCGGGGCGTGCGCAAGACAAATGCGACGTTCTTGCCTGTGGGATCGATCATCACGGCAGAAATGGTTTTCAACGAAACCACCATCTCCGGCGTGAGTGTTTGTTGTTGCGCGCGGCTGGAGGCAACCACGAACAACAGCATCACGACGAGAACCCCTTTGAGGGAGCGGCTTTGGTGCATCGCATTCCTCCGTGCATGCTCTTGCTCTTTCTCCGGCCCTGACTCGCCATACGGTATAATGGGGAGAGCGGGAGTATGAGTAAAAGTGTTCAAGAGAATCTGTGTTTAGGGTTGTTGCTGGCGTTGCACCCCCGGTTGCAGCAAACCGGAAAGCTCGAGCAGCCGTTGCGACCATTTTTCACAGGCGATATTGACCTCCACGCACCAGGTTTTCTCGTTTTTTCGGTCGTCAAAATCCCTCACCCAATTCGCCATTTGGGCTTGCAAATCTGCAAGCGCAAGCTGCGTATCGAAATCAACTTCGGGAAAAGCCCATGCGGAAAAGGATTGGCATTCTTGAAAAAGTTGATGCGTCGTTTTCTCAAATTCTTCTTTGAGGACAAAGCGGCCCAGACGTTTGATGCTCGAAGCCAAATTCCCCAAACGAAGCGGTGTGGCATCTTGCAAGTAGCGCTCCTTCGAAGTCGCTTCAGTAGTCATGGTTGCTCCAACAAATGTCGCGCAATTCTTTCAACCTGTTCACGAATATCTGAATTGAGAATTACCATGGCAGGGTTGTCTTGATGAGGGCGAATATTGATCATCGCTTCGAATTCAATTTGAGATTTCAACGGGATCCAATCCGCGCCCCAAATGTTTACCTGTTTACTGCCGTCCTGCAACAAGACCGTTTCGCATTCGGCATGCAAGCTGCCGCCACCTGACAGGATTTCTCTTTCAACGTCCACTGCCAGTTTGATAAAATCGCCGAACGCTTGCAGCATATCGGCGATTTGCTCCGGAGTGGCGGGTGTGCGAATGAGATGAATGGGCATAGCATCCCTCCCCCATGGGCGATTTACTAGTACTCAGGTGCTCCTATCTTTTGTAGCCCGACATTTTCTCCTGTATGAACGCCGCGAGCTGGTCCGCGGCCACACGCTCTTGCGCCAGCGAATCGCGGTCGCGGACAGTGACGGTTTGATCTTGCAGCGACTGGCCGTCGACGGTGACACCATACGGCGTGCCGGCTTCGTCCATGCGGCGATAGCGCCGGCCGATGGCGCCGCCGTCGTCATAAAACACGTTGAAATGCTTTTTCAAAGCGTGGTAGATCTTTTCCGCCATTTCGGGCATGCCTTCTTTTTTCACCAGGGGAAACACGCCGGCTTTGATCGGGGCGATGGCCGGCGCAAGGTGCAGCACGGTGCGCGTTTCGCCCTCTACTGTGTCTTCGTCATACGCGTCGATCAATGCCGTCAACACCGTGCGATCGCAACCGGCGGAAGTTTCGATGATATAAGGAACATACTTCTCGCGCGTGGCGTCGTCGAAATACTGCAAATCTTTGCCGCTGTATTCCGCGTGGCGCTTGAGATCGAAATCCGTGCGGTTGTGAATGCCTTCCAATTCCTTCCAGCCGAAGGGAAATTCGTATTCGATGTCGAAAGCGGCCGCGGCATAATGCGCCAATTCCGTGGGGCCGTGTTGATGAAATTGCAGCTTGGCCCGCCGCACACCCAGGACGTCGTACCATGCGATGCGCTGCGCCTTCCAATATTCGAACCATTCCATGTCCGTGCCCGGCTTGACGAAGAATTGCATCTCCATCTGTTCGAACTCGCGCGTGCGGAAAGTAAAATTGCCGGGCGTGATCTCGTTGCGAAAGGCCTTTCCGATCTGCGCGATACCGAACGGAATTTTCTGCCGCGAGGCTTGCATCACGTTGTAGACGTTCACGTAAATGCCCTGGGCGGTCTCGGGACGCATATAAACGACATTTGCCGCCTCTTCCAGCGGTCCCATGAAGGTTTTGAACATGAGATTGAACTGCCGCGCCTCGGTGAATTTGCCTTCTTCGGCACATTTCGCGGCTTTGCGGCCCTTGTAAGCCGGCGAAGCGCACATCGCACTTTCGATTTGATCGGCGCGGAAGCGGGCCTTGCATTCTTTGCAATCCACCATGGGATCGGAGAAATTGGCAATGTGGCCGCTGGCTTCCCACACGCGCGGATGCATGAGAATCGAGGCATCGAGGCCCTCGATGTCGTCGCGCGTCTGCACCATCGCTTTCCACCAAAAGTCTTTGACATTGCGCTTCAGCTCGACGCCCAGCGGGCCGTAGTCATAGCAACTGTTCAAGCCGCCGTAAATTTCGCTGGAGGGAAAAATAAAACCGCGGCGCTTGCACAGCGACACCAGTTTATCCATGAGGTTTTTGATTTCGGGCATGAGGGCTCCTGTTCAAGATGGCGGTGAATTTTCGAAGCCAAATTTCCAATTTGGCTTTCTATACGTATTTCTAGAATGGTTAGTTCGTAAAATTCGCAAGCCGAGCACAGAAAAAATTTAAGCAACCGAAAGCGGAGCAAGCTCCTCATTCGTAATGGGCGGCAACTTCAAATCGGCTATAACTTGATCAATGGCTTCTCGCGAGAAATGCTTGGGAGCAGTAATTTCAATTCCGATCGGTCGTCCCGCTTTTCCATAGTCCACCAAAATCCCTTCTGCGAGTTTTGAAGTCTTTTTGACTTTTTCTCGGGGTTTGCGTGGGAGATACAAGTAGGCGGCGACCATTTTTCCCTTGCGGTAGGTGATTTCAAGATAACGATTATTCATGACACGAGCCTCAAGCTTTATAAGCCGTCACAATCACCACTTTGTGTTCTTCATAATCCGGCTCAACGATGATTTCCCAAGATTGGCGACGATGTTTTGTTTCTATTATCCAACGTCCCGGAACATAATCATTGCGATAATCCTTGGCTTTGTCATACATCACGCGCAAATCAATCTCAGTAAAGTCACGTTCGACCATCCGCTTCACAAGGTGCGCGCTGAGCTCAAGCTCCCAATCCCACCATTCAGGTAACATAAATATACTCACTTTGGCTCAAAAAGCAAATTCCTCAATTTTTAGGGAGCTCAAGTGTGTGTCTATTTTCAGTTACGGTAGCGCATTCAAGTGGCTGGTTTAGGCGATTGTTTAGCAAAACTTGGCTTACATTGGGAAGCAATAAGAGTAAATAAGAATCTCCTGAATACAAAGCCGTTTGACCATCAAGCCATGCTATGGCTTGGCGGGACATATGAACAAAAATCATATTTAGGGTAAATCTCTACCTCGTATCTCTTGCACGAATTTGAGTGAAGCCAGCCGCCCGATTTCTCCGGCATGATGCTCAAAATAAGCGCGAAAGAATTGCGCGATTTCGCGGCGCGCCAAAGATGAAATCTTGTAGCGGGAGAGTTTGCTGGCAGGCAAAGTCTGAAAATTCATCAGCAGGCGATGGGTTTCCCCGCCCAAAAGCACCGCAGCTGCGCGCGACGAACATCTGCCGCAAATAACGCCGCCCTGCGCGATCTCAAACGCGTAGTGCATCTCCTCCTGTTCACCTTTCATCGCGATTTCTTTCGCGCCGCAGCCCTGGCATTGCCGCAAATTGGGCGCGACACCTAAAATGCCGAGCAGCTTCATTTGAAATCCCCAGAAGCACGCACGGCCGTCGGCTTCCGGCGCGTTCATTGCGCGCAGCGTTTCCAAAAAAACGGGATAGAGCGCGGGCTTGACTTCGACATCGGCTTGCGAGCGCATGATCAATTCGCAGCAAGCATTGGCGAGACCCCATTTTTCCAGGTCGGTGCAAAGCGCAGAAAAATATTCAGCGATATCCGCCTGGCTCAAAAACTGCAGCTCGCGATTCTCTTTCTCGTAATAGACGATGCTCGCCACGGTGAGCACTTCCAGCGCCGCGCCAAACCGGCTTTTGCTGGCGCGCGAGCCCTTGGCCACGACTTTCAATATGCCCAACTCGCGCGTGAACAAAGTCACGAGTTTGCTGGTCTCGCCCATCTTCATAGAGCGGATGACGATGCCTTCGGCTTTGACAATGGACATGACGTGCCAGTGAGCGCAAAAGATGGATTGATGGAGTGTTGGATTATTGGAGTTGTGCGATTTCAATACTCCATCCCTCCAGCATGCCACGACTGCTATGTTTCGTTACTTCACGTTTGTGCAGCCTGACCCAAGAAATTAGAGAGCCGAATCATTTCAATGATGGTCAGTGTTTCCGGGCGGCGTTGCAGGTCGAGAAAATCAATCGCTGCGAGAACTTGTGGACTCGCCAATTTGCTCAAGCTGCGGCGCAGCGTCTTGCGGCGCTGGCCGAAAACGGTTTTAATCATTTGGATATAAAACCTTTCGTCGTGAACGGGCAGCGGCGGCGCCTGAAAATGCCAGCACACGACCGCGGAATCCACTTCCGGTTTGGGCCGGAACACATGCGGGGAGATGACGAAAAGCAATGCTGTTCGCGCAAAAGTCTGGCTCACCACGGACAGGATGCCGTATTCTTTCCCGCCGGGCACGGCGACAATGCGTTCGGCAACTTCGCGCTGCACCGTTAAAAACATATCCTGTAAAACTTCGCGCTGCGCAAAAGCAGTGAACACGAGGTGGCTGGTGATATGATAAGGAATATTGCCCACGAGTCGCAATTTTTTCTCTTTCGCCAGTTGTTTCAAATCCACTTCGCGAAAATCCGCGCGCAAGAAAGTGAATTGAGGATGATGGCCAAATTCACTCTGCAAATGCGGGGTCAAGCGCTGATCGATCTCGATCGCGTGGCAGCGGCTCCCGGCTTCCAGTAAATATTTCGTCAGCGCGCCCAGGCCCGGGCCGATCTCCACGAAATGATCCTCTCGCTGCGGATCAATCGCGCGCACGATCTTGCGTAAAACGTTTTCGTCAATGAGAAAGTTTTGCCCCAGGGATTTTTTGGGTAGAAAATCCAGAGGCCAGTTCACGGCAATAGCCCGTTGGGCAAGGCAAAAAGTTGGGCGGCGTTGTGAGACGTGAAGCGCGAGACGTGAGAAACCGGCATGTTTTTGAGGGCGGCGAGTTTTTCCGCAATTGCCGTCGTAAAAGCGGGTTCATTGCGTTTACCGCGATGCGGCATGGGCGCCATGAAGGGGCAATCGGTTTCAAGCAAAAGTCTCTCCCCTGGAATTTTTTCCGCAATCGCCGGTAAAGGCGACTTTTTATAAGTCAAATTGCCGGTGAAAGAAATATGGCCGCCCAACGCGAGCACGCGCTCGGCATATTCGGCATTTTCGGAAAAGCAGTGAAACACGCCGCGCAGTTGGGCGATGCCGGCGGCATGCAAAGTTTTCAAAATATCCTCTCCCGCTTCGCGATTGTGAATGATCACCGGCTTGTCGAGCTTCTGCGCCAAGTCCAGTTGTTTCACAAAAGTGCGCGCTTGCGTGGCGGGATCGACGTGCTTCCAATAATAATCCAATCCGATTTCGCCAATCGCAACGACTTTGGCGTGGCGCGCCAGTTCGGCGATCTCGACGAAATCTTTGTCGCCCGCCGCGCCGCAATCATTCGGATGAATGCCAACCGCGACAAAAAGGCGCGGATATTTTTCCGCCAAAGCGATGGCTTGCCGGCTGGAAGAGACATCGGTCGAGACGCAAATAATTGCCGCAACACCCGCGGCCGCCGCGCGCTGGATGACTTCATCGCGGTCGGCGTCGAAATGCTCGAGTTGCAAGTGCGCGTGAGTGTCGATGAGCGCTGGTTTGGTTTCAGTTGCTGCGTCTGGCATTTGCCTTTACCTGATCAAAGAAGGGGACAGGGAGGGTGGGTGAGAGGGAGACGG
>JBIOXB010000137.1:0-91048 GCA_044869275.1 bacterium | reverse complement strand
CATGTCCGTTTGGACACCCATCGGTGATGAAAATGGATTCCAATTGAGTTGCGTAAGATTTAAGAGTTTGCACCTTGTATAGCCCTACAAAACAATTGGATGCAACTGGTATTTTCGTGGTAATCTTGTGCAGCATAATCACAGTGCTTGATTCAACCAAGATTCTTTCAGAATGACATGACAAGGGTACAGTATTCAAGGTGACAGTGTAATAGCCTATACCCTGCCCTTTTATTTGTACAGATAATTCAGCACGAGGTAAAACAGCTATGAATTCGACGAATGTGTTCAAAGTTCTGGTGATCGAAGACAACATCCATTTTGCCAATTTTCTCCAAGATAAACTGAGGAAAGAGTATATTCTCGAAGTGGCCGATAATGCGGAAGCCGCCTTGGAAAAATTTCAACAGGGAGGCTATGACCTCGTCTTGCTCGATCTCGGGTTGCCGCGGCGGGCGGGGATGCCAACGGAGATCGTCGGCTTCGAGGTTCTGAAACGGATTAAAGCGCTTGACGCAACGGTTGAAGTCATCGTTTTGACCGGCACGTCGCGGGAGATAGACAGCGCGATTCGGGCGATCAAGGATGGCGCTTATTATTTTCTCATCAAGGATGATTTTGAGATTTTTGCGGAAAAGCTGCACACGACGATTTATAACGCTCTACAAAAGCGCACGCTGGAGCGGAACAACCGGGCGCTTTTAAAACAAGCGAAATATTTTGCCGAGCTGCAGAAGCGTGTTCACGAGCACCGGCATCCAAATTTGAATTATCATTTCGGCGTGATGATTGGTGAAAGCGAGCCGATGCAAGAGCTCTATACGATCATTCAAAAAGTGTCGTTGCGCAGCCCCGATGAAACGGTTTTGATTTCCGGCGAATCCGGCGCCGGCAAAGAATTGGTGGCGCTCAGCGTCCATTCCCAAAGCCCACGTGGCGACCGTCCCTGGATCGTCGCCAATATCGCCTCGTTGGCGCCCAACCTCATCGAAAGCGAACTATTTGGCATCGAGCCGCGCACTGCTACCGAAGTCAGCGGCAAGATCGGTTATTTCGAGCAAGCGGAGGGAACCTCGATTTTTCTCGACGAGATCGGGGAGGTGCCGGCAGAGGTGCAAGTGAAATTGCTGCGGGTGTTGGAGCAAAAAGAGATTCAGCGTGTCGGTTCAACCAAGCCGATTGCAGTTGATACTCGCGTGATTGCCGCGACCAATAAAAATTTCAAAGAATTGGCGGCTCAGGGCAAGTTTCGCGAAGATCTGTATTTCCGTCTGGACGTGATCTCCATCTCTTTGCCGCCCTTGCGCGAGCGCCGGGAAGACATTCCTTTGCTCATCCAACACCATCTATATTCCATTCAACAAGAAGAGAAAAATCCTGATTTGAGACTTTCCTCCGATGCGATTGCGCTCTTGCAAGAGTATGAATGGCCCGGCAATGTTCGCGAGCTGCAAAATGTCATCAAAAAAGCGGCGATTTTGCGGAATCATGATGAGCTCACCATCGATGATTTCAGAAAATTGCTTTCCCGGCACATTGCGCCGAGGCCCTCGAATCACAGTGTGTTGAAGAAATTGCCGGCGGGTGAAGCGGCCAGCTTTAAAAGCACTCGTGAAGAAAACCTGCGCCACAGGATTCTTTTGCGTACGTTGATCGAGCAGGAGGGCCATATGGAAGCGGTGCTTGAAAAGTTGGGGGTGGCGCGCAATACCGCCTACAAATCGTTAGACGACGCGCGTCCCTTTTTCCTCACCGGGCTTGGTCAAGCCAATGTTAACATTGAACGCTTGGCCGAAGGCTGGGGCGTCGAAAGCCATAAACTAGAAAAGACGATTCGCCGTGCCAATCGTTTGGCGGATTATTTTAGAGAATTGCAAACGAGTTTTGGCGGTGATTTCCACCGCATGGCGGCTTTTCTAAATGTTACGGCGGAACAAGTCAAAATCGTCGGCGAATATCTCAAAGCTTTGCAGAAATAAAATTGCCGGTGGCGAGCCGGGCTATCCCCCCGGAGCCCGGCGCCATCGGTTGGTCAAAGGATCAGGAGTCCAAGGAAGATGGAATGCCAAGCAATGAGAAAAAAAATCAGCGTTGTCGCGGTCGCAAAATCTGCAATCGTTGTCCAGCTCGCAGCACGTTGGGATTGTCAAGGTTATTTTGCTTCGACAAATTCGAGAAAGGCACGCCGTAATGTTCAGCAATCTCGCTCAACGTTTCGCCCGAAAGTACGACATGGTTGAAGATTTCCATGTCGCTTTGTAGCGCCATTTCGGAATTTTTATTCAGCATATTTTCCGTCGTGGCGTTCTTGGGTTTGATCTCAAGCTCAAACCACGGCTGCATGTTCCATAAAAGTATAGCCAGCAGCGTGAAAAAAAAGAGCACCGCTACTGCAAATTTAAAATAACCACGCAGAGCTTGAAAAAAATCAAAGTCGGGATTGTATTGCGGTGCGAAAAAGGACCCATACCCATTCATGATTCCACCTCTATGATAAAAGTTGATGATAGGCCGGCATTTCATTCGTGCACTTGAATAAGATTCAAAGTCTATGCCACAGGTGAATGAGCAGTTCAACATGACATGAGTTGCGGTAAATCAACACTTTTTACGACAATCTTTTTCGCCCGCGGAACATGATGATGGTTCAGTTGCAGGATTTCTCATAGATTTTCTCTTGGTCGTATAGACAAAAGAAGCGTCGCAAACGATACTGAATCTTGGGTGGACCTCGCGTGCTACCATCCACGATCTACAATCCACAATCTTCGATCCTCGATCCTCAATCTTTATTCCCCCCTTCCCATGCAACCCTCGATAACAAACTCACCTTGCCTTTCCTCTTTCCACAAGCTATATTTCATGGTTTAAGTCATACCAGTAGTCTATCCGTTTTCTAATTTTAGGCAGAAGGGATCTTGTGGAAAACAAAATTGCCGTTTTCATTGATTTCGAAAACCTCGTGCTCGGCGATCACGCCGCCGGCTTACCTTTTGACATCACGAAGGTTTTAGGGCGCTTGCTGGAAAAGGGAAAAATCGTCGCGAAAAGAGCGTATTCGGACTGGGATGGCTATCCCAAAGAAAAGGAAGCCTTGCACCAAGCCGCCATCGAGCTCATCGAGATTCCGCGGCGCAAGATGTCCGGCAAGAATTCCGCCGATATTCATCTGGTCGTGGATGCGATGGAGCTTTGTTACGCCAAAGAGCACATCAATATTTTCGTGATCGTCTCGGGCGATTCCGATTTCAGCCCGCTGGTTTCCAAGCTGAAAGAAAACGGCAAGATGCTGATCGGCGTCGGCCGCAAGCAGGCCTCCTCGGAATTGTTGATCAGCAATTGCGACGAATTCCTCTTTTATGAGGACCTTTTCCGCCCAGTGGGTGAACCCCCCAAAATCAAAGGCCTGCCGCGCAAGAAGGCGCAGGTGTTCTATTGGTTGATCGACGCCCTTCAGGCCCTGGTGCGCGAGAACAAGGAGATTTTGTTTGCCTCGATGATCAAAGAAACCATCAAGCGCAAGCGGCCGTTTTTCGATGAAGGCGAATTCGGTTATCGTTCGTTTTCAGAACTGCTGCACGACGCGCAGAAATGCGGCATCGTTACTTTGGCGAAACACGAGAAAAGCGGAACGTATATCGTGACCGGGTTTGGCGCTGGATGAGGCGTGGTTGGAGTACGCTTCATGTTTTTACGGTGATACACCTTGTGGCTTCTGATCAGTGAGAATCAAATCATGACAAGAAAAATGTTTTTGAATGGTCTTGCCAATGCTCAGGCCGATGTCGTGCAGGAGCTGCTTGACCTTTTGCATGATTTGAATATCGACTATTGCGTCATTGGCGGCCTGGCGGTGAATGCCTATGTCGAACCGGTGGTCAGTCTGGATTTAGATTTAGTGATTACGGTCAAAGCCACCTCACAACTGATCAAAGCAGCAGAGCAAAAGTTTGCCGTCAAGCATTTTCCGCATAGCATTAACTTCAAAAGTGCTGACTCCGAGCTGCGTATTCAGATACAGACTGATCCGCGCTACCAGGCGTTTATCTCGCGTGCCGCATCGAGAACAGTCATGGGTTATGACATGAAGGTGGCCGCAGTCGAAGATGTTTTGCAAGGCAAAATATGGGCCTGGTCCGACCAGGACCGGCGCCGCAGCAAGCGCCAGAAAGATCTGGCAGATATTTTTCGTCTGCTTGAAGCTTATCCAGATTTGGTCACATTGTTGCCGGAGCCCCTCAAAGCGATCTATCAGACATAACAGAATGACACACACGAATTCTACATCAGAAAGAGAAGAATGAAACATTCCAAGATGCGTGCGATGCCATATTTGCTTTTTGTCGTTTTCTTTTTGAGCTGCGGGAATGAAGCGAAGCAAGAGCCTGGCGTCATCGGCCCGCGCGCCGATTACGTGGAAGTGGTGCAAGAATTGGAACGCATGATTGCCGAGGAGATGCAGGATAAAGGCCTGCCTGCGCTTTCGATCGCATTGGTCGATGATCAGGAAACCGTTTGGGCCAGAGGATTCGGCATGGCCGATCCTGACCGCCAAGTTTCCGCGACGGCGCAAACGGTTTATCGCGTCGGCTCGGTGTCCAAATTGTTCACGGACATGGGTGTGATGCAGCTCGTGGAAAAAGGCGAGCTTGATCTCGATGCGCCGCTCACCAATTACCTTCCCGATTTCAAGCCGCACAATCCTTTTGACCGGGCGATCACGCTGCGCCAGCTCATGTCGCATCGCGCCGGGTTGGTACGCGAACCGCCGGTGGGAAATTATTTCGACCCGGCAGAACCGGCACTGGACGCGACGGTTGCCAGCTTGAATCAAACGGCATTGGTTTACGAGCCCGAAACGCGCATCAAATACTCGAACGCTGGCATTGGAACGGTGGGCTATGTTCTCGAGAAAAAGAAGGGAAAAGCGTTTGCCACTTACTTGCAAAATGCCGTGCTCAAACCTCTGGGCCTGGAAAACAGCGCTTTCGCACCCACGCCGGCGATGCAAAAGAAATTGGCAAAGGGCTACATGTGGACGTATGACAAGCGCCGCTTCCTCGCCCCCAGTTTTCAACTGGGTATCTCGCCGGCGGGAAGCATGTATGCACCGGTGACGGATTTGGCGGATTTCATGAGCGTGCTGTTTAACGGCGGCAAAGGCCTGCACGGCCAAGTTTTAAAACCGGAAACGATCACGCAAATGTGGCAGCCGCAATTCGCGGACGGCGCTCCCCGAAACGGCTTCGGCATTGGCTTCGCACTTTCCGAATTTCAGGGCTATAGCCGCGTCGGCCATGGCGGTGCCATCTACGGATTTGCCACGGAACTTGCGGCCTTGCCCGAGGTGAAACTGGGCGCGATTGTGGCAACAACTTTGGATTGCGCGAATCACGTGGTGACGCGAATCGCCGATCATGCCTTGGCGTTGATGCTCGCCCAGCGTAATCGTCAACCCCTGCCAAGATTTGCTCCCCTGGACTCGATCCGCGCGGAAACTGCCCGCCGTTGGGCCGGCAAATATGTGACGGACAAAACCCGCTTTGAGCTGATCGAACGCGACGGCAAGCTGTATCTGTCATTGAATGAGTTTCTCTTTCACTTGAAAGCGCGCGGCGATACTTTGATCGTCGATGATCGCCTGGCCTATGGCGCGCGGCTCATTCCCCATGGGGAGAAGCTGCATTTTGGCGACGAAGTCTTCGTGCGCCGGCCGAACGACAAGCCGCAAACGATCCCGCGCTGGTGGGAGGGATTGATTGGCGAATATGGCTGGGATCACAATACTCTTTACATTTTGGAGCGGGACGGTCAGTTGCACGCGCTCATTGAATGGTTTTTTAATTATCCTTTGCAGGAAATGTCGCCGGACACTTTTTTGTTTCCTGATTATGGACTGTATCACGGCGAAAAGTTAATTTTTGCGCGCGACAGCACCGGTCAAGCGAGGGAGGTGGAAGCCGCAAACGTGGTGTTCAGGAGGCGCGCGGCGGGTGGCACCGTTGCTGGCGAAACTTTCCGTATAGCGCCGCTCAAAACGGCGGCAGAATTGCAGAAGATGGCGCTCGCCGCAACACCGCCGGAAGAAGAGGGAGAATTTTTTGAATCTGATTTGGTGGAATTGCGTGCGCTTGCGCCCTCGATCAATTATGACATTCGTTATGCCACGCGCAATAACTTCATGGACATGGTTTTCTATGAGCAACCCAAAGCTTTCCTGCAGCGCCAAGCGGCAGAAGCGCTGGCGCGCGTACAGCGCAAGCTCAATCAGAAAGGCTTTGGGCTGTTGATTCACGACGCTTACCGCCCTTGGTACGTCACCAAGATGTTCTGGGAAGCGACGCCAGCGGATAAAAAGCTCTTTGTTGCCGATCCCGTGAGAGGTTCGCGGCACAATCGCGGTTGTGCCGTGGATTTGACTTTGTGCGATCTCAAAACCGGCCAGCCGGTCGAAATGGTCAGCGGCTACGATGAATTTACCGACCGTGCCAATCCCGACTATCCCGGCGGCGCGAGCATACAACGCTGGCATCGCGGCATACTGCGCCAGGCGATGGAAGACGAGGGCTTTCGTGTGTATGAATGGAAATGGTGGCACTTCGATTTCAAGGACTGGCAACACTATCCGATCTCGAATTTGACTTTCGAACAAATTTCATTGCATTCCTCCAAATAATTTAACTTCAAGTTTCAATTTAATGTCCATCTCACTTGATTATTAAAGAGTTGGGCTAGTATAATGTAAAGCTTGATTTAAATTCGCACTTTAAGCAAAGGCCTGCACGATATGACACGCCAAGTCGGAGTGAAGTGGATTGACGGATTGAAATTCGTAGGGACAGGGTATTCCAATCATTCCATCGTCATTGATGCCTCGCCGGATGCAGGCGGTGCAGATTCCGCGGTCCGTCCGGGAGAAATGGTCTTGATGGCGCTCGCGGGATGTACGGGTATCGATGTGGTATCCCTGCTCAAAAAAATGCGTGTGCCGTTCGATCATTTTGAAATCAACGTCACGGCAGAGACGGCCGAAGAGCATCCCATGTACTTTGTCAGGATTAACGTGGAATATCTCGTGCGCGGCCAGAATATTCCCGAGGACAAATTGCAACGCGCTATCGATTTGTCGCGTGAGACTTATTGCTCGGTAAGCGCACAGTTACGGCCAGGCGCAGAACTGAATTATTCTTACAAAATCTTGCCGCCGGAGTTGGCTTGATCGCACCACGATAGCACAGGAGAAAGAAGTCATGAAGATTGACAATTCTTCCACCAGGTTGAAAGCCTCGAGCTGGTGGATCGTCGCTCTTGCAGTCGTGTTCGTCGGTTGGATTTTCTGGCAGACCTCCAAGGTCACATCGAGCATCAAACACTCGCCGTTCGAAGTCGTTCTTGCCGATTTGGACGGCCAGCCTTACGCGCTGAGTAATTTGGCCGGTAAAGTCGCCATCGTCGATTTTTGGGCGACGTGGTGCGGCCCTTGCCGCCAGGAGATTCCAGGTTTCATCGATTTGCACAATCGCTATTCCTCGCAGGGCGTTGAAATCGTGGGCATCGCCTTGGAATCGGGCACTGCCGGACAGGTCAAGCAGTTCGCGCAGCGCTTCGGCATGAATTATCGCATTCTGATGGGAACGGCGGAAGCAGTCGAGGCATTCGGCGGATTGGAGGGTTATCCCACCACCTTGATCTTCGATCGCGAAGGCAAATTGGTGCAGCGCCATGTCGGTTACCGTCCGCGCGAGGTTTTTGAGGGAGAGATACAAGCGTTGCTACAGCATTAGCGCTCCGTTAGTTTTGTTGTCGCGCTACCTCGCTCGTGCCGTCTGCTTTGCCGGCTCCCGGTCGATCTGCGTCGAACACCCAGGAGACGATAAACATGAACTGGATCACCCGCGCGCGTGTCAAAGTTGACCGCGTCGCCTGCCCCTGGTTGATCAAAAAATTCGTGGACCGGGATGCCGAATTCTATTTCGTTCCCGCTGATCAAGTCATGGCAGAAGCGAAACGACTCGCCGCCATTCCGTATGATGTCGAGGACGTTGAATTAGGGCATCATGGCCAAGCCTGCTCGTTTGAAGCCATCCTGAAAAAGTATAATCTTGCCGGCAACCCAGCACTCTTGCTTCTCGGTAAAATCGTCAACGGCGCTGACACCGATAACGCGCTCTGGCAGCAGCCCGAGGGCCCGGGCCTGCAAGCGATTGCCGAAGGCTTCCGGCATTTGGGCTTTGCCGACGATCACGAAATCAATGCTGCCGAATGGATCGTTTACGATGCGC
The DNA here is from genome assembly GCA_044869275.1 of bacterium. Classification (GTDB taxonomy): domain Bacteria; phylum Zhuqueibacterota; class Zhuqueibacteria; order Zhuqueibacterales; family Zhuqueibacteraceae; genus JBIOXB01. Next base: position 82,766 of record JBIOXB010000137.1, on the reverse strand, counting down.
TGTATGCCTATTGCCAGGAGATGATCCGGCGCGGCAAGTCGAATGGTGCGTTCAAAAACTGACCTAGCCCTGCTGTTCGTCACACGTTTCACGCGCTTGTTTGCCTATGGCATGTTGTCGGTGGTGCTGGCATTGTATCTCGCCGAGGCCGGCTGGGACGGGAAACAAATCGGCCTGCTGTTCACGCTGACGCTTCTCGGCGACGCGGCGCTCTCGCTGGTGATAACGACTTTTGCCGACCGGATGGGCAGGCGGCGCATGCTCGTGCTGGGTGCGATCTTGCTGCTGGCGGCGGGAGCGGCCTTTGCACTGACGCGAAACTTTGGGTTGCTGGCCCTGGCCGCCATCATCGGCGTGATCAGCCCGAGCGGAAATGAAATCGGCCCGTTTCTTTCCATTGAGCAAGCCGCACTCTCGCAGCTTTTGCCGCCGGCAAAGCGCACGCTGGCATTTTCCTGGTACAATCTTATCGGTTCGTTTGCCACCGCCTGCGGCGCGCTCGGCGGCGGTTGGGCGGCGCACACTCTGCAGGCTGCCGGGTGGCTGCCCTTGGAAGCTTATCGTGCCGTCCTGATCGTCTATGCCCTCAGCGGAGTTTTGCTCGCCGGTTATTTTGCTTGTTTGTCGCCTGCGGTTGAAATTATCCCGCGTGCTTTGCCCGCCAAACGATCCTTCGGCTTGCATCAATCTAAACAAATAGTCGTCAAGTTGAGCGCATTGTTCGCGCTGGATGCGTTTGCCGGAGGTTTCATCATCCAGAGTTTTATGGCCTATTGGTTTCATGTCAAATTTGGCGTCGAGGCTGGCGCGCTGGGCGGCATTTTTTTTGGAGCCAATATACTTGCGGGGATGTCTGCTTTACTGGCTGCAAGGATCGCGCAGCGTTTCGGCCTGATCAATACCATGGTTTTCACCCATATTCCCTCCAATGTTCTGCTTGGTCTCGTGCCGTTGATGCCGAATCTGCCGCTGGCCCTCGTCCTTCTGCTGTCGCGTTTCTGTATTTCGCAAATGGATGTTCCCACGCGCCAATCCTATACCATGGCTGTGGTCGCGCCGGATGAACGTTCTGCTGCTTCCGGCGTCACCGCCCTCGCGCGTTCGTTGGGCGCCTCACTGTCGCCGGCGTTGAGCGGGTTCTTTCTCGCCCATGCTGCTTTGGTGAACCTGCCGTTCTTTCTCGCTGGCGCGTTGAAAATCATCTACGATGTGCTGTTGTATCGCAGCTTCACCACTCTCCGGCCGCCTGAAGAAATGAGCTGAAATTCTTTGTCGCTGCCTTGACCGTTCCGTGCCGCGTTTCGCCGATGCCTGCCGCATTTCGCAGGACGGCCAGGCCTGGCAACAGTTTTTCGAGATGACATTGCGGCGAATGTAGCATTCGCCACTTCCAAGTTCTCGAACAAGGGCATGGCGCAGAGCGCATAGTGCATGGCGAAAATTGAGAGTGCCCACGCTCCCCCCTCTGCGCCATGCCCTCTGCGCTATGCTTCTTCTCAAGTCGGTGGGACTGAAAGATGAAAATCCCCTTGCAGCAATCAAGATTCTCGCTTATCATACCTGAAAACGAGGAAAGGAGGGAAAGTCATGCCGCGCTTCAACTGCTGCATTCTGGCTGTTTTTTTGCTCGGTGCTTCCGGCGCTTTCGGGCAATCGGACAATGCCGGCCTGAAGGTCTTCGGATACTTTCAAGCGTCACTGGGTGCTGAAGAAGACCTGGAGACGAATCGGGAGTCGAATTCTTTTACCTTACAGCAGCTCAATCTATTTCTGCAAAAAGACCTGACGCAGAACTGGACCGCATTCGTCAATTTTGAATTCGTCAACTCTTACTCATCCTTATACAACTGGGGCGCTTTTTCGCTCGAAGAAGCCTGGGTGAATTACCGCCGCAGCGACCAATTCAAGCTCAAGCTCGGTTTGTTGACGCCGGCTTTCAATAATCTGAATGAGATCAAAAACCGCACCCCCCTGCTGCCGTATATCATCCGCCCACTCATTTACGAAAGCTCTCTCCGCGAAGTATTCGCCATAGAGGATTTTACCCCGGCGCGCGCCTTCGTGCAAGCGTACGGATTTATTCCCGCGGGCAATGCCAAGTTCGATTACGCGGCGTATTTGGGCAACAGCCCGAACATCAACAACGACAGCTACCGCGGTTCCACCGGCCTGGATACCAGCCGGACTTTTCTGCTGGGCAGCCGCGTGGGCTTGCGCTACAAGTTTTTCAAGGCGGGCTTGTCCACGACTTTTGACAAGGAGGACTTGAGCTCGTTGGCAGATACGCTCCAGGTTACGGCGAAAGACTTGCACTCCACTCTGCGCACGCGCTTGGGCGGAGATCTTTCTTTTCATAGCGCCAAATGGCTGCTCGAGGCCGAATTCATTTTCGTGAAATACGATTTCGACCGCCCAGAAGTCAACTTTGACGAAAGGTTCATTTATGGCACGCTGGGCTATCATTTTTCAGAACGATTTTTCGTGTATGGCAGCTATTGGGTGGCGCACGGCAACTACCTGCCCTTCGGCGACGAAGGATTCTGGGTGCCGACGTTTGGCGTCACCTACAGCCTCAACGACGTCATTATTTTGAAGGCACAGACAGCGGAGCTGCACAGCGAGCGATCCAACCCCGCAGTGAAATCAAAATCAGGATATACTTATTTTGCCATTTCCGTGGTTTTTTGAGCTGCAGCTTTTATTCCGAGGAAGATTCCGCATGAGAAAAACCATGGCGTTCATGTGTGTGGCTTGGTTTTGGGCGACGAACGCCCGGGGCCAGGTTGCGGTCATTGCGCACCAGGAGGTGCCGGTGGATACGCTCAGCAAAGCGCAATTGCTCGACTTCTACTCTTGCGAGGCCAAGTTTTGGAATAAAGAGTTGCCGGTTGTCGTGATTGACCTGAAGCCGCAAACCGAGGCGAAAACGCTGTTTTACAAGTTTCTCGGCATGACCGCTTCGCGTATGAAATCGCTCTGGTTGAAAAAAATGTTGATGGGGGAAGGCGAGCCGCCGGGTACCGCGAAGACCGAAGAGGAAATGCTGGCCAAAGTCGCAACCACTCCCGGCGCCCTGGGCTTCGTAAATCTGCATGAAGGCCACAAGCAGGTGAAGACGTTGATGATCATTGCAGCGCCTCGCAACTGACCTCCTACCATAACTGCAAATGGAAGATCATGAAGTTCAGAGATCTCAAGCTCGGCGCCAAACAAATGATCGGCTTCGGCGTGGTCTTGGTCATGATGGCCGGTGCCAACATTTTTTCCCTCAACAAAATGGCCGCGATCAAGACGGAGATGGACGAAGTCACCACCAACCGCTTGCCACGCGCCCTGGCCATCGCCGATCTCAATCTCAGCACCGTCGACTTGCGCATCAATCAACTGCAGCACGCCTCCACCACAGATTCGGCGAGCAAACAGGAACAGGCCGCGGCCATGGCCGCGCTCATCGATCGTATCAATCAAAATATTGACACCTACGGCCGCCTCAAAGCCGAGGCGGAGGCCAGAGGTTTTCGGTCGCCTGAAGAAACTGCCCGCTATGCTGCGTTCGACCAAAAATGGTCGGATTACCAGGATTTGAGCTTTGCATTTTTCCGGCTCTCGCTCGGCAACCGCATGCAAGACGCTCTGGAGTTGCTGAATGGCGAAGCCCGGCAGCTCTTCATCGATTTCAGCGCGGATTTGGTCGGACTGGTTGAAATCAACAAAAAGGACGCTTTGGCGGCGGCACAACGCGCCGAACAGACGTTCTTGGCCACCCGCCGCGTCAACACGCTGGCGATGATCCTGACCACGCTGGCCTCCGTCTTATTCGCCTTTTTTTTGACCCGGCTCATTGCCGTGCCGGTCGGCCAGCTTGCCGCCGCCGCGGAAACCGTGGCGCAGGGGAATTTGGAGGTGCAATTGCCGGTGCACAGCCGCGATGAGATCGGCAAGCTCGCGCGCGCTTTCAATCAAATGACGACCTCTCTCCGCCAGGCCCGCACCAAAATGGAACAGCAGGCCGCGGTGTTGCAAGCGCAGCAGAAAGTTCTGCAAATCAAGAATCACGATCTCGCGGAAAAATCACAGCATCTCATGCAACAGAAAGCCGAGATCGAGCGCAAGAACGCGGCGCTGGAAAGAACCATGCTGCAGCTCAAGAATACCCAGGGCCAATTGGTGCAATCCGAAAAAATGGCCTCGCTCGGCCAGCTTACCGCCGGCATTGCGCACGAGCTCAACAATCCGCTCAATTTTGTGTCTTCCAATGTCAGCCCTCTCAAGCGCGATTTGGCGGACATTTTTGCCGTGTTGTCACAGTATGACCGCGCGATTCGTGAGCATCATTTGAGCGAAAAATTCGTAGAAGTGGAGCGGCGCAAAGAGGAAGTGGAATTTTCCCTGTTATTGGAAGAAGTCAATAGTTTATTAAAGGGTATCGAAGAGGGCGCGCTGCGCAGCACGGAAATCGTGAAAGGCTTGCGCAATTTCTCGAGGTTGGATGAAGACACAAAAAAACTCGCCAACATCAACCAGGGCCTCGAATCAACGCTGTTGGTGCTCAAACACCAGCTCAAGAATCGCATCACCGTCGTGAAAGACTTCGGCGGGGTGCCGGAGATTTTGTGTTTCCCGGGAAAGCTCAATCAGGCGTTTATGAACATCTTGTCGAATGCCGCGCAGGCGATTGCGGGAGAGGGTAAGATCTATATTAAAACTAGTTATGATGGCGAAATCGTCACAATTTCCATCAAGGACACGGGCAAAGGCATGTCGTCGGAAATCCAACAGCGCATTTTTGAGCCGTTCTTCACCACCAAGGACGTGGGGGAAGGAACGGGATTGGGGCTGGCGATCACTTTCGGCATTATCGAAGATCATGATGGTAACATTGAAGTCTACAGTACACCGGGCAAGGGCACGGAATTTATCATTACGCTGCCGGCGAAGTCATAGCAGATTTCCGGAGAAACGCAGGTCATTCTGGTTTAGGAGAAATGTGATATGAACAAGAAAGACTTCACCATACTCTACGTCGATGACGAAGAGCACAATCTCGTCTCTTTCGCGGCGGCATTTCGCCGGGAATATACCATTCACACTGCCACGAGCGGGGAGGAGGGCGTCGAGATCATTCACCAGCAGAATATCGACCTCGTCATTACCGACCAGCGCATGCCGAAAATGACCGGCATTCAATTTTTGGAGCGCATTTTGCCGGAGTTTCCCGATACGGTTCGCATGATTCTCACTGGCTTCAGCGACGTGGAAGCGATTATTGGCGCCATTAACACGGGCCGGGTTTTTCGCTACATCACCAAGCCTTGGGATGAAACCGAGCTACGCATGACCATCGAGAATGCGCGGCAGCTGTCGGCGTTGGGCAAGAGCAACAAGGGTCTGGTGGCCGCGCTGCAGAAAAAGGTGGAAGAACAGGAAAAAACGCTGCGCCTGTTCATGCGCTACGTGCCGGAGCCGGTGGTGGCCAAGGCATTGCTATCCTCCGAGGAGGCCATGTTTGACGGTGAGTTGAAATTCATCGCGGTTTTGTTTTGCGACATTCGCGGCTTCACTCCAATGAGCGAGGCGCTTTCGCCCAAGGAGGTCGTTGCTTTCTTGAATGACTATTACACTACCATGACCGAAGCCGTGAATCGCCATTCCGGCACGGTCATTCAGTTTGTGGGCGATGAAGTTTTTGCCGCCTTTGGCGCACCTCTTGCCACGGCGGATCATGAAAAGCACGCCGTGTATTGTGCTCTCGCGATGATGCAGAAACTCGAAGCGCTGAATCAGAAGTACCGCGCGCGCCTGGGCCATGAGATCGTCGTGGGCATCGGCATCAATGCCGGTGAAGTCGTGGCCGGTAACGTCGGCTCGGAAGCGCGCATTGAATATCATTTCACCGGTGACACCGTCAACACCGGCAAACGTATCGAGATGATCACGCGGGATTATCCGAACGCGATCCTCGTCAGCCAATCGGTTTATGACAAAACCGATGAGGTCTTCGAGATGAAGGAATTCGAGCCATTGTACGTCAAAGGCAAGAAGGACAAAATTCAAGTGTATCAAGTCTTGGCCAGCCGTTGAAAGATGGAGACAACCCTCATGGATGCTTCTTCGCAAAACTCGAGATCATTCCATACCTTGATTCCGGCGCTGGCGTTCATTGCCATCGGCGCCATTCTGCTGTTGGGAAACTTTGAGGTGCTGCAGATTGGCGATAACTGGTGGGCCTTTTTCTTTCTGATTCCTATTGCCAATTTCGCCGCCAACTTTCGGCGCCACCGCCAAAACAGCGGAGGCAAATTCTCCGCGGAAATGCGCAACACTCTCATCGGCCTCATCTCCATGACCTTCGTCATGTGTGTCTTCCTGTTTGATTGGAATTGGCGCGCGATTTGGCCGGTGTTTCTCATCATCGGAGGATTGTCGATCCTGTTAAGCGCCAAATTGGATTGACGGATTCATGGATTGATGGATTGTTGGATCAATGGGTTCCATCAATCCAACAATCCATCAATCCAACATACCGAATGCACCACAATCTGCATCGTCTCTATTTGAAGGGCCGTCATGCTGCGAGAACAACTGCTCAAGAAAGGTTTGCGAGAAGAAAAAGACTTTCATTGGCGCAGCCACGAAATCCTGAGGTTTGAAGGATTCAGTGATGCGGTTTTCGCCTTTGCCGTCACGTTGCTGGTGATCTCATTGGAAGTGCCGGCAAGTTTTTCCGAACTCTTGCATCTGATGCGCGGCTTTTTCGCCTTCGCCGTCTGTTTCGCGATGTTGATGCTGATTTGGTATCAACAGTATCTCTTTTTCCGGCGCTACGGCATGCACGACAGGACCACTCTCGTACTCAACTCCGCTTTGATTTTCGTGGTGTTGTTCTATATTTATCCCCTCAAATTTCTGTTCACATTCTTGATCAACGTGTTTTTCTTTTTTCGTGACGCCAGTGAAGTCAGCGCGGTGATCGAGCGCGGGCAGACGGCAACTTTGATGGTCATCTATTCGCTGGGCTTTTTTGCGACTTTTCTCGTCTTTTTCCTGCTTTATCGGCGCGCTTATCGCATGCGCGAGGAGCTGGGGCTGGACGAACTCGAGACATTACACACGCGCGGTGCGCTGCAAGGCCACGCCATCTACATGAGCGTTGCGGTCATTTCGATTGTGATCACCCTTTTCGGCAGCGCACGCTCCATCGCTTTTGCTGGCTGGATTTATGGCTTGTTGGGCCCGGCATTGGGCATTCACGGCATGATCGTGGGCAAGCGCATCGCGCGCTTGAAAGCCGCACTCAAACCGGCGCAAAGCTAGAAGCACCCCGGGGGCAAATGGCATACAATGCCCTGGTCGGCAGCGACCCCGAAGGTGCGCGCCAGGTGCTGGCGCAGCTGGCCGAGATCCTGCGTTATTCCTTGACGTGCAAATGCCGGTGCTGAACGGCTTTGAGGTATTAGAGCAAGTCGAGCATCTGCCCGCCATTGTCTTTTCCACGGCTGCTGATTCGCAGCGGGGAGCGCATCGTGCCTCTGCGTGTGACCGAGATCGAATGGATCGAAGCGGCGGATGACTGTACGGTCTTACACGCGGGCCAGAGGAAGCATGCAGCAGCGCTGCGGGGATGGGTAGTATAGTTTTTTGCGGGAAGTTATTTTGTCAGCAGCGCGAGAGAAGGAATCACCGGAAGATAACTGAAAGAAAGCGCATTGTTCGTGTAGCCGGAGGGCGGGTCAATCGTGTGGTTCGAATTTGCAGGCGGTGCCGTCTCCAGGGCTGCATAAATGAGTCGCTTTAGGTAATGAATCTCAAACGGCTTCTCCAGATAGAAGGGCGTACGCGCGATGATGCGCGTTTGCATTTCTTCGGAGCCGTAGGCCGTCATGATGATCACCTTGGTTTTGGGATAGTTGAACTTGATCTCTTCCAAGAGTTGCAGACCGTCACGGCCAGGCATGCGCACATCCGAAACCACGACATCCACCGGACGCTGAGATAACACCGCCAACGCGGCGTCGCCGTCCTGCACGCAAATCACTTCCAGAGTATCATCTGTTTTCGTCAGCGTCTTGGAAATGCTCCAGATCAAATCTTCTTCATCATCGACGATCAAAATGCTCTTTTTATGAAGGTCAGTCACGTCCTGCGACGAAGTTTTTAGATGCGCTTCCGTCCTGTTCATCATTTTTCCTGCTTGCAATGTTCCCGCCCCTTAGCCAAGTTATTTCAAGTATCAATTGTGACACAAATTTTCTACATAAAAAGCAAAGGCTGTGCCAGAGCCTGAGTGTCGTCAGCGCCTGCACCTTTGCCGCCACTTCGAGCAAATTTTAGGTTGAGAAAAACCTTGCGATTGCGGCAGGAAGTGAAGTTTCTTTAACAAAATTCTCTCCGGAAAAAGCGCTGTCGCCAGCGCGAGCGAGGTTGGAATCCGAACAGTTCTATGAACGATTTCCGGCCACAACTCAACCCGCAATATTGTAGGTTTTCATTTTTTCACGCAACGTCGAGCGCGAGATGTTGAGCGCGCGCGCGGTTTGTGATTTGTTGCCTTTGAATTTTACCAGCACATTTTGAATGTGGATTTTCTCCATGTCTTCCAGCGCCAGCGATTCGTCGGAAGCGGGAGCCACGGCCGACATCGGCGCGGCAAAAAAAACGGAGTTGCGGCTGTGGGCGTCCCGCAATTCCATGGGGAGATGCTCAGGCCGCAGGACCGGCGCTTGGCACAAGATGATCGCGCGCTCGATGACATTTTTTAACTCACGCACGTTGCCCGGCCACTGATACTCGGCCAGCAGGGCTTCCGCCTCGGGCGCGATGCCGGTGATGTTCTTGCTGAACTCGCGATTGTTTTTTTCGATGAACAGCTTGGCGAGCGGAATAACGTCTTCCGTGCGTGCGCGCAACGGCGGCAGCACCAGCACCATCACTTTGAGGCGATAGTATAAGTCTTCGCGAAAAATGCCCTCCTTCACCATCACGCCCAAATCGCGATTGGTGGCGGCGACCAGGCGCACGTCGATTTGAATGTCCGCCGTGCCGCCAATGCGCCGGAAAGATTGCGTCTCCAACACGCGCAGCAGTTTGGGCTGCAGAAAGGGCTGCATATTGGAGATTTCATCGAGAAAGATGGTGCCGGTGTCAGCCAGCTCGAATATGCCTTTTTTCAGCGCCTTGGCATCGGTAAACGCACCTCTTTCATGGCCGAACAATTCTGATTCCAGCAGGTTTTCCGGAATCGCGCCGCAGTTGATGGGCACGAACGGCTTGTCGCGGCGCGCGCTCCATTGATGAATGGTGTTCGCCACCAGTTCTTTGCCCGTGCCGCTTTCGCCCTGAATCAACACGGAGGTGCGCGGCGTTTCACTCACGACCTTGATGAGTTGTTTGACTTCCTGCATCGGTACGCTGTCGCCGAACAGCTCCGTTTCCGGAAACTGCCCGCGTTGCTGTTGTTTAAGCCGCGAGACTTCGCGCTTCAAGCCGGCGGTTTCAAGCGCCTTCGCCACCACGAGCTTGACTTCGTCCAATTCGAAGGGCTTGGTCAAATAATCAAACGCACCGACCTTCATCGCCTCCACCGCCGGGCGGGGATCGTTGGTCAGCGCCGTCATCATGATTACCATGATTTCCGGATCGAGCTCTTTGGCGAATTCCAGCACTTTGATGCCGAGCATGTCCGGCAGCCGCAAGTCCAGCATCACCAGGTCGACGGGGGCGCTCTGCAATACTTTTTGCGCGTCGGCCCCGGTCAGCGCCGTCATCACTTTATGGCCGCTCTTGCGAAACACTTCTGCCAGCGTTTGGCACAAATCCGCGTTGTCTTCCACAATTAATATTCTGGCTGAATCGATCACTGCAATTCTCCGGATGTTGAAAACGGTATTCCGTGTGCGGTCATCAATGATCAGTATTCCGTATCCCGGCGTCTGAAGGGCACGCCCCCGATTACCGTGCACTGATTACTCATTACTGACCACTGCCATCTTTTCATTCCTCCACCGGCAGCAACAATCGAAACGCCGTGCCTTTCCCCACTTCGCTGTCGACTTGAATATTGCCGCGATGTTCTTCGAGGATGCGATAGACAATCGACAAGCCCAAGCCCGAGCCTTGCGGTTTGGTGGTGAAAAAGGGATCGAAAATCGCTTGCAAGTTCTCCAGCGCAATGCCTTCGCCGGTATCGCTCACCCGCACTTCGGCATAAGGCATGAGCCGGTTGGTATCGACGTATCTCTTGCCGCGGCGGTCCACGCGTTGCACCACGCTGGAAATCGGTCGCGCCATCAGCGTCAGGCTGCCGCCGGCGGGCATGGCGTCAATCGCATTCAAAAAGAGGTTGATGAACACCTGCTGAATCTGGTGAAAGTCCACGTAAATCAGCGGCAGATCGTGGGCATAGCTTTCTTCGAACCGGACGTTGGCCCTTTCGAAACGCTGCGTCATCAAGCCCTGAACTTCGCTGATGATGTCTTGCAAGCGGCACGGCCGGCGCACGGGGGATTGTGGCCGTGCATAGGAAAATAGGGTGCGCAGCAATTCGTCCATGCGATTCACCTGCCGGATGATGCGGGCCACGTATTCGCGCTTGCCGTCGTGCGCCTCCAGATCCTCCTCCAGCGTCTGCGCGACGGTTTTGATGCCCGCGAGCGGGTTGCGAATTTCATGTGCGATGCCGCTCGCCAGCACGCCCAACGACGCCAGGCGATCCATGCGCAGAACTTCCGCCTGCATCTGTTTGATCAGCGAAATGTCGCGAAAAGAAATGACCGTGCCGACACGCTGATCGCGATTTTCGCGGCGCGAGGTCACGGTGAATCCCACGTGAATCTGCTTGCCGTCCTTGCGTGTCAAGGCCATCTCGCGGTGGAGCGGGAAAGCCTCGCCGGCTGGGTCTCCTTCATCTTCAGGCAGCAGCTTCGCCACTTCCTCTGCTGAAAAGAAATCTTCAAGCGCGCCGCCGATCATCTCTTCCGCGTACCAGCCCAGAATTTCCTCGGCCGCGCGATTGAACGAGGTGATGCGGCGCTCGAGATTGAGGGTGATCAGCCCCGACCCGATGCTCTGAATGATGCTCTCATTGAAGTTTTTCAGCTCGGTAATTTCTTGCTCGAGTTTTTTGCGCTGCGTCACGTCACGCGCGATGCCCACGCACCCCACCACTTCGCCGTGCTCGAGAATCGGATTCATATTCGTGGAAAGGCTCAGCATTTTGCCGTTCTGCGTTTGCACCCGCATCTCGAAAATGCGGGATTTGCCTTTGAGGGTGTTCTGAAAATTGATCTCGACGTGCTGGCGATCTTCCGGAATCACCATATCGAGCAGCGCGCGATCTTTCCAGGCCTCGCGCAGATGGCCGGTCAGCACCGTCAAGCGGCGGTTGAGGAACACGAATTGGCCGTGCGTATTGAGCGTGAAAATCCAATCGCTGGCATTCTCGATGAGATCCTGATACTTGTACTCCGTCAACTTGATGCGCTGTTCGAGCTCGCGGTTGCGCAGGCGCATATCGTGCAGCGCAAAGACGTTCTCTATGACGTTGATCAGTTCGTGGCTGGCGAAGGGCTTTTCCAGGAACATGCGCAGCCCCAGTTGAAACAGGCGGGCTTGATTCACTTCCTGCCGCAGGCGCGCGGCGGTGAGCATGACGATGGGGGTGTCGCTCGCGGCGCGATACTCCGGATTGCCGGCCAGCTCCTGCAGCACTTCGGCGCCGTTCATGCCGGGCATGAGGTAGTCCAGCAGAATCAAATGCGGCCGGTGCGCCGTGATGGTGCGTAAGCCTTCTTCTCCCGAGGCGGCCTCCAGGAAATCATAGCCGTTGGTGGCGAGAATCTTTCGAATGATTTCACGCTGATCGGCATCATCGTCGATCAACAAAATAGCTTTGCGCACGCGCTGTCCCTCTGGGGTTGTGGCGGACGAAGGGTTGAAGATGACCGCGGTAGTGTGTTGAATCTGGTCTGGCGCAACGGAGGCATCGTCCTGCAGGATTCTTTCTCAGTCTGGAGTGCGGTGGTCATGCTGAAAAAGAGGCTTGCAGTGTGACCGCTGACGCTGCAGGGAAGAATTACAGAGGATTGCTCATGACGCCGTATTCGAACGTTTCGGTGCCGGTCTCTTGATAGGCACCGCGGTACTTGGGCAGAGTGAAGGAAAAAGTCGAGCCTTCGCTGAGCTTGCTTTTCACCGAAATGGCGCCGCCGTGCACTTCAATAATCTCCTTGACCAGAGCCAGACCCAGGCCCGTGCCGCTGATTTCGCGCACTCTTTCGTTGTCGGTCACGCGATAAAACTTGTCGAAGATTTTCGGCAGCGATTTTTCTGAAATGCCGTAGCCGTTGTCCTCGATCTCGAACAGCACGTCGTCCTCTCGTTCTTTCAAGCGGATTTCGATGGCGGTGTTTTCCGAGCTGTACTTCACGGCGTTGGTGAACAGATTCAAAATGACCTGTTCGATCATGTCTTTGTCGCCCAAAACCAGATGAATGTCTGGTGCAACTTTGACGCTGACGACAATGCCCTTTTTCTCAGCCTGATGTAGATTCACGTCGAGCACCTTGTCCACCACGTCACAAATCTGCATGCCCATGCGTTTGATTTGAATCTTGCCCGCTTCGATTTTCGAAATATCGAGGAACTTGTTGATCAGCTCGCTGAGCCGGTTGGATTCTTTCAAAATGATGGCGGCGTACTCTTCGGCCTGCTCGCGATTCACGCTAGGATCGAGCAGCAATTCGCTGAAACCCGAAATCGAAGTCAACGGCGAGCGCAATTCATGCGCCACCATGGACACCAGCTCGGTTTTCATGCGGTCGATTTCTTTTTCGCGCGTGACATCGCGCAAAATGGTGACCACCACAGGCTCGTTGCGCTCGTTGGTGATGCGCACGGCTTTGGCTTGCAGAAAAATGTCGCGCCAATTCTTGGGCGATTTGATCTTGATCTCGGTCTCGGAAACCTGTGGTGCCGCCTTTTCGTGGTCACGAACTTTGCGGATGAATTGCAGCAGCGCGTTGTTGGAGATGCAGTTCTCTATGGGCTTGTCGAGGCACTGCCGCTCTTGAATGCCGAACCAGCGCTCCATCACCACGTTCATCATGATGATTTTGTTGTTGGCGTCCGTGCCAATCACGCCGTCGGCGATATTTTTGAGAATGGATTCGGTTTTGGTCTTTTCGTTGATGATGCGATTGAGATCGAGGTCGCGCAGCCGGCGCAATTCCGTGGTCATGTAATTGAAGAGCTTGGCGAGTTGCCCGATTTCATCGTTGGATTCGATGACCACTTTCTCGCTGAAATTGCCACGCGCGATTTCCCGCGCGGTGCGAATAAAATGCGTGATCGGCCGGCTGATACGCTTGGAAACGTAGTAGGATCCGCCTAAAGCCAGCAGGGTGGCCAGGCCGGAAGCGAGATAAAAGACAATCGCGGCCCCGTCCGAGGGGTTGAAACCCCGTTGCGCCGCATTGCGCAACAGATAAATCCACGACACGATCAGAGGTAACAGGGAGACGGATAGTGTGATCGAGAAGATTTTGCGGAAAATCGTGTTCTGTTTAAAGAAAAGCCAATCCACGTGTTTCTCCAGGGTGGAGGCGCAGCGATTGAGGTCTCAGCGCGCGAGGCCTCCAAGAAGTGCCTCGCGCCCAGCACATTTATTGCATCACCACTTGATTTCGACCGAGTTGTTTGGCGTTGTAAAGCCTTTGATCAGCGAGTTTCACCAATTCATTGGAAGAGGCGGCGTCCGTCGGAAACGTCGCCACCCCGAGGCTGATGGTGATGTGGCCATTGTTGGGTTGAGGCGACGAGCCCTCCAAAGAATAGCCTTCCACCAAACGCCGCATTTTCTCCGCCACCAGGCTGGCCGCCGTTTTGTTAGTATCGGCCAGCACCAAACAAAACTCTTCGCCGCCGTAACGCGCCGCCAGGTCGATTTTTCGGATGTTTTCCTTCAATAACTTCCCGACCGTGCGCAACAACACGTCGCCCGCGGGGTGGCCGTAACTATCGTTATATTTCTTGAAATGGTCGATATCGATCATAATCAAGGAAACTTCCGAACGGTGCCGGTTCGCGCGATACAGCTCCTGCTCGAGATGCTCCTTGAAATAACGATGATTGAAAAGCTCGGTCAAGCCATCCGTGATTGCGAGTTGGCGCAATTGTTCTTTGGCCGACTCCAGCTCTTTGATTTTGATATTGAGCTGGTCGTGCAGCTCTTTGATGCGCAGCAGCGACTTGACGCGCGTCAACAATTCCAGCTTGTTGAAGGGCTTGCTGATGAAATCGTCGGCACCGGCCTCGGTGGCTTTGATTTTGTCCTCGATTTCGTTGAGCGCCGTCACCATAATGACGGGAATAATGCGCGTGAGTTCATCGGACTTGATGCGTTCGCACACCTCAAAACCGTTGAACTTGGGCATCATCACATCGAGCAACACCAAATCCGGGTTGCACGAGCCCACTTTTTCCAAAGCCTCCTGGCCGTCACGCGCCGCGATCACATTGTAACCCACAGACGTCAGATAGGTCGTGAGCAGTTGTACATTGACGGCGACGTCGTCCACGACGAGGATTTTGCTTTTGCGAATTTCATGATTGACCATGCTACGGAACCAGTTCCTGCAAATAAAATGTCGTCCACCCCATTTCTAAACCGGCTCCTTCCCTGCAGCAACCCTCAAGAGGAATTTTTGGCTTGGCACGAACTCAAAAATTGGTATAGAATTCATGTTCAAACACTGGCCGAAAATCGACCATAAACGGGCGCAAATTACGACTCGGTTTGGTTTTTGTCAAGCTGTTTTTACGTATAGTGTCTTGTGCTTGCCTTTGCACTCAAAAATAATTTGCGCGACCTATCTTAGGAGACTACCTTCCTTGGGCATTTTCGCGGAAGAGTTTTTGCTCTCCCAATTGACTCTGCCGCGCTACAAAACAATGAATTCTGGAGATTCCAAGATGATGGCGAGAAAAAAACTACAGTGCTGCTTCATTTTTTTGGTGATTGCCGGTTCGCCGAAATGGAGGAGCGGCGTTCATGCACAGGCTGAGATTCATCAAGTTTCGGGGGAGGGACGATGGGATGAGCGCTTCGACGCGCTGGGACTAAACGGGCCAGTTTATGCCATTGCCCTCAGGGGACAGGAAGTTTATGTGGGCGGTTATTTCGCCAACGCCGGGACCATTTCTGCGCATAATATTGCGCGCTGGGATGGTAGCAATTGGCACGCGCTGGGCACCGGCATTTCAAATGCCGGTGCGCCGGCATTTGTTTATGCCCTGGCGACGACGTCCGATGGCAAGCTTTACGCCGGCGGACAGTTTTCGCAAGCCGGCATCGCGCACGCGAGCAATATTGCAGTGTGGGACGGCGTCGGCTGGGCAGCCTTAGGTGCCGCCGGCGCGCGCGGCACGAACAGCACGGTTTACGCGCTGGCGGCAAACGGGAATGAAGTTTTTGCCAGCGGATTATTCACCATCGCCGGCGACTTGATCACCAATGGCATGGCGAAATGGAACGGCGTGGAATGGTCGCGTCTCGGAACGACTTTGACCAATGGCGTGACCGGTGGCGCAGCCTATGCGCTTTCCATTTTTGTTGACTTGTTGTTTGCCGGCGGCGACTTTGCCAATGCCGGAAGCGTACCGGCACCGACCATGGCGCGCTGGAACATCACGACGGGTTCATGGTCCGCGCTGCAGCAAGGGGTCAACGGAAAAGTGCAGTGCCTTTCCGGCAGTTTTTCCGGAGAGCTCGTGGCCGGCGGGGTCTTTTCCTCGGCGAGCGGTGTTACGGCAAACAATATTGCCAGGTGGGATGGCAATGCCTGGTCGAGCCTGGGCACAGGATCGGCAAATGGCATCATCGGCGAGGTGCGCGCGCTGACGCAAAATGACGGCTATCTTTACGCCGGCGGCAATTTCTTTGAAGCGGGAGGCCAGGCAGCAAGCGGCATTGCGCGTTGGGATCGCAGCAGTTGGTCAACATTGGGCGAGGGCGTGGGTGGAATTGTGCATGCGCTGGCAGGCGATAGCAGCGGCGCTGTTTACGCCGGTGGACAATTCGTTAGCGCCGGCGGCAAACCGGCCAAAAACTTTGGAATCTGGTATGAGGCACCCAATGCCGTACAAGAAAAAAATGTGACCAGCGAAATCGGGAATTTTGAATTGTACTCGAATTACCCGAATCCGTTCAACCCACAAACGACGATCCAATACTACTTGCCAGCCGCACAATTCGTAACCTTGAAAATTATAGATGCGAAAGGGCGGGAGGTGGCGACGCTGGTGAAAGGTTTGGAAGCCGCCGGCGAGCATCGCGTACGGTTTAACGCTGAAAAACTGAGTGCCGGCGTATACTTTTGCCGTTTCACCGCTGGCGCTTTTGCGCAGACGCGAAAAATGGCTTTGGCGCGATAATACTTGCAACGCCGTCATCCGGTGCTTTGCATCGCCGCCGCAATACCGTTGATGCTGAGAAATATGGCGTGCCGCAACGCTTCGCGCTCTTCCGCCGCAGCTTGGCGCCAACGTCGCAGCAACTCCGCCTGTAGCAGATTGAGCACATCGGTGTAAGGATTGCGCAGCTCGATGGATTTTTTCAGCACCGGCGCATTGTCCAAAATCTCCTCTTGCCGGGTGATGGCGCAAATCGCCTGTGCCGCCCGATCGAAGTCTTGCACGATGGCCTCGTGAAATCTTCCGCCATTCGAATCTGAGTAAAAGCGGGCGATGGACAGGTGCGCGCGCTTCATTTCCAGTTGCGCATTGTCCAAAACCGTGCGAAAAAAGGGCCATTCTTCATACAGCCACTGTAGCTGGGCCAGCGCTTCGCCGCAGTTGGCCAGCAAGTCGCCGAGCGCAGTTCCGCTGCCGAACCAACCCGGCAGATTGTAGCGCGTTTGCGTCCACCCAAATACCCAGGGAATGGCGCGCAGCCCGTCGAAATCGACTTCATGAGCGGCCTTCCGTGAAACCGGCCGCGAGGCGATTGGCAGCCGGCTGATGTGCTCGATGGGCGTGGTAGCGATATACCATTGCCAAAATTCCGGCTCCCGGACGAGGCCTTGATAAGCGAGCATGGCGCGTTGGGCCAGTTCTGCCATCACTTCCTCCGTCTGCGCAGCTGAGACCTCAGGCGGTGAGCTCCGTTCCATGGCCGGGGCGTGTACCATGAGCATGGCGTGCAGGATTTGCTCGAGATGCCGGTGCGCCAGCTCTGGCGAGGAATACCGAAAAGTGATCACTTCCCCCTGCTCCGTGAACCGGATACGTCCATTGTTGCTGCCGGCAGGCATGGCGAGGATCGCTTGATTGGCACGGCCACCGCCTCGCCCCACCGTGCCACCCCGGCCGTGGAACAGTCGAAAGTCGATTTGAAAACGCCGGCAGACTTCGGCCGCTGCCTGTTGCGCCTGATACAATGACCAATTGGCCATCCAGTATCCGCCATCTTTGTTGCTATCGGAGTAGCCCAGCATGATTTCCTGAAAATCATTGCGGCTGCGGAGGTGCAAACGATAGATCGGATCTTCGCAGGCTGCCGTCATTACGCTGGCAAGGCCTTTCAAATCCTCGATCGTTTCAAACAAGGGCACGAGATCCAGCAGCGCCTCGACTATGCCGTCTTCCCATCGCCACAAATCCGCTGCTTTGAATAGCAGCAGCACTTCCAGCAAATCACTCAGCTGATGCGTCATGCTCACGATATATCCGCCGACAGCCTTGGGGTCTCGACGCATGGCCGCGCGCAGCATGCGCAGCGTTCTCAGCAGCGACGCCACCGGTGGTGACAACTTTTGCCAGGGCGGGACGAGCGGACGCCGGGTGCGCAATTCACGATGCAGCATTTCGATTTTTGCCGGCTCTTCGAGCTCGGCATAATTCTCCGTGACGCCCGCGAGCTGCAAAAGCTCGGCAACGGCTTGTTCATGAACTTCGCTATGCTGCCGGATATCCAGCGCTGCCAAGTGAAAGCCAAAACTCCTGAGGCGCACGATTAGACGATTGAGGCGATCGCTGCCGGGTAGCTTGGCGGCGCTCAGGCTGTCGCTTAACAAACGAAGATCGGCAAGAAACTGCTCCTCGCCGTAGCTCCGCTCGAGAACTGGCGGCTTCCTCTTCGGTCCCACCTCGCCGTCTGTCCGCAATAAAGCCTCCAGCCGTGCGATCATATAGCACAGCTTGAGCCGGAAGGGCTCGGTGCGGTAAAGCTGCAACACCGCCGGCGGCAGTGCAATATGCGTCAGGTCGTCTTGCAGCGATTTTGCCAATCGTTCCGGGAGTTCGAGCAGCCGCGACGAAAGGCTAAGTTCTTCCCGAAGCATCCGCAACTCTTGCCGGTACAGCCGAATGACCGTGGCACGCTGCAGATTAAGAGTTGCCCGCGTCACTTCCGGGGTGATGAAAGGATTGCCGTCGCGGTCGCCGCCAATCCACGTGCGATAGCGCAGGAAGGCGGGCAGCTCGACCGTGGCTTGATAGCTCACCTCGAGGGCGTTTTGCACATCGAGGTAGATTTGTGGAACGGTATCCCAAATGGTGGTGGTGAGAAAGTAGAGGCCATGACGCACCTCATCGGCGACCGACATTTTCTGCGCGCGAAACTCGTCGCTGACCAAAAGCATGCACACGTTCTCGTAGATTCTCCCGATTTTGCTTTCGCTTTCGACCGGTGAAAGCTCGGGATTCTGCAATTGCTCAAGCAATTTGGAGATGCTTTTTTGTTTGAAGAGAATCGCGCGACGGCGCGCTTCCGTGGGATGTGCCGTGAGCGTCGGTTGAATGTCCAAGCGCGCGAGCAGCGCCAAGACCTCCTCCCGGGAGCGGCCGTTTTGTTGGAGCGTGCGGATCGCGTCCGCAATGGACTCGGCCCGCGGCCGTTCTGCGGTGCTGTGGCGTTCGCGGTCGCGATTGATGCGAATGATTTCGCGCTGTTCCGCTTTGTTGATCAAGTGGAAAAACGTGGTGTAGGTCCGCACCAGCCACAACATTTCCTCCAGAGTGAGTGTGCTGATGAAAGCGCGAGCCTGTTCCCACAAGCCGGCATCGCTGTGTTGATAGACACCTTTGCAAAGTGTGCGCAGGCGCTCCACCTGTTCGAAGCCGGGCTCGCCGAGCACTTCACGCACAGCATGGCCTAACAGTTCGCCCAGCAGGTTGACTTGGCGGCTGAGCGGCGCGCTAATGCCGGTGCCTTCGGCGGCAATTTTCAGTCCTCTCCAATTTGTCATCATGCAGCAAAATAACAAAAAATAATTCTGGAAAAAGCCGTTTCGTGGTCATGTGGCTGCGGACGCCCGGTGGTCAGAATGAGTTGAACATTCGCGCAGCCCCACCGTCTCTGCTTTGTATCTCTCTGCGTTGTCCAATTTTCAGCTTGATTCTTGACCACGGAAAAGCAAGATTCCAGCAAGAGCAGTAAAGTGAAAGAAGGAAGTCCAGCCACGAACTGCTTTGCAACTTCAAAGGGATTTATTCGTTTCAATCCTTATCATTTCATACTGAAGGAGAACGGTATGCGGAATCGAATCTTACTTTGCCTGGTCTTGTTGTTTTCCCTCTTACTTGCCGGCGGGTTCTTTTCAAAAAAACATTTCGACCTTGCAGCGGCTGTGCCCTCCGATTGGCCGCAATGGCGCGGGCCCAATCGCGACGGCATTTCCAATGAAACCGGCTTGTTGAAAACCTGGCCCGCCACCGGTCCAAGGGTTCTGTGGCGCACGGGTTCTGGCGAAGGTTATTCCGGAATTTCCGTGGCGCAAGGACGGCTCTACACGGTCCTTGGGCAAGGCGGCAATGAGATCGCCTTCTGCTTCGACGCCGCCACCGGCAAAGAAATCTGGCGCATGATCGTTGACAGGATGTTCGACAATGACCAAGGCAGCGGCCCGCGTTCCACGCCCACGGTCGAGGGTGATCTGGTTTACGTATTGAGCGCCGGCGGCAAGTTGCAGGCCTTGCATACCAAAGACGGCCGCAAAGTATGGGAACATCATCTCGTTTCTGAATACGGTGGCCGCGTGCCGACCTGGGGCATTTCTGTTTCGCCGTTGGTGGAAGGCAATATGCTGTTGGTCGATGTCGGCGGCAAAAGCGGGCATTCGGTGATGGCATTCAACAAGACCACGGGCACGGTGATCTGGAAATCGGAAACCGATATTCCCGGCTACTCCGCTCCGATTGCGGTGACGGTCAACGGCGTGCGGCAAATTCTCGTCTTCACCGGCAGCGCATTGGTCTCGCATTCGCCCGCGGACGGCAAGCGGTTTTGGCGCTATCCTTGGGAGACTTCGTACGACGTGAATGCGGCCACACCGGTTTTTATTCCCGGCGACGAAGTCTTTATTGCTTCGGGCTATGGCAAGGGCGGCGCGCTGCTGCAAATGCAAACCAACGGCGATAAAGTCAGCGTGCGGGAGGTGTGGAAAAGCCGTGACATGAAGAACCATTTTTCTTCTTCCCTCTTGTATCAAAACCATCTTTATGGATTTGATGACGCCTTTTTGACCTGCCTCGACGTGGCCACGGGTGAGCCGAAGTGGCAGCAGCGCGGCTTTCAAAAAGGCTCGCTGTTGTTCGCCGACGGCCACCTCCTCGTGCTGGGCGAGCAGGGTAAGCTCGCATTGGTCGAAGCCACGCCCGCGGGCTACAAAGAGAAGGCCGGCTTTCAAATTTTACAAGGAAGATGCTGGACCATGCCGACGCTGGCAAACGGCAAGTTGTATCTGCGCAATCAAAAGGAAATGCTGTGTGTGGAGGTAACGGGAAAGAATTAACAGCTGGATGCTCGATCCTGGATGCTGGATACTAATCATCCAGTATCAAGCATCCAGCATCCAGGATCCGCAAGAACTTTTCGGGAGCAAAGTCATTTATGTCACTCAAAAAATCCTTCGACGCGATTGCTTTTTTCTTTTTGCTTTTTGCCTTTTGTCTCACCGCCTCGGCGCAAGAACAAGAGCCGGAAAAGGGTTATGTTTCCTCAGACACCGTGCAAGTCGTGGCTGAGCGTTATACACGCATTCCCACGACGAGCACAACGGCAACCAAAATCGCGACGCCGTTGCGCTTGACGCCGGCGAGCGTGAGCGTGGTGACCAGCGCGCTGTTCGAAAGCCAGGACGCGGTGGTGTTGGGCGAGGCCCTGCGCAACGTCAGTGGCGTGAATTCACAGACTGGTTTTGGCGTGTTTGATTATCTCATCATTCGCGGCTTCGAATCGCTTGCCAATGGCCTGGTGCTCACCGACGGCGCGGCCGAGCCGGAAGTGACGTTTTATAATCTGTACAACCTCGAGCGCGTGGAGGTTTTAAAAGGTCCAGGCGCCTTTTTGTACGGCGGCAATCCGCTCGCGGGGACGGTTAATCTCGTGCGCAAGCAGCCGCTGTTCGACAATTTTTTGCATGCCAGCGGCTCGGCAGGCCAGTTTCAAGCGTATCGGGGCACGCTGGATTTGGGCTTGAACAAACGCGAGTCCAATCTCGCTTTTCGCTTGAATGGGCTGTGGCAGGACGCGGAGAATTATCGCGACGACAAAAACAACAAGAATCTCAGCGTCAATCCGGCTTTTTTGTGGCAGCCGAGCACGCGTGTCTCGCTGGCCGTGAATTTTGAGTATGTTGACAATGAATTTCGTTCGGACGTCGGCCTGCCGATCTATAACGGTGACCTCGTTGCGGTGCCGCGCACGCGCTCTTATCAATCGCCGTTCGACATTTCCGATCAAAAGATCGCGCGCGGCCGTGTAGATTTGAACGCGCAACTCAGCGACAACATCACATTACGCAACAAGTTCTATTACACGGATCTGGATTGGGTCAGCAACGGCACCTTGTTCAACGCCGTCGTGCCAAATGGCGCGGGCCAGCCTGAGTTTCTGGCGCGCTCGCTCACCTTGTTGGATGACCGCCAAGAGCTTTTCGGCAACCAGCTCGAAGCGGTATTCGATCTGCGCACCGGCGCGATCGGGCACAAGCTGCTCACGGGTTTTGAGATCAGCCGTTTGCAAGATGATTTCACCCTGGACGTGGCCTTGCTGCCGTTGATCAGCATTTTTGATCCCGTCGAAACAGCAAGCGAACCTTTCTTTCTTATCCCGGGACAATCTCAAGCCGGCGAGGCGCGCAGCAACGTGATTGCGCCGTATGCCGTCGATCAAATCAGCTTCTCCGAAAAGGTGCACGTACTGCTCGGCGGCCGCTACGATAATATTAATTTCGAGGACAATGCGACCGCGAGCACTCGCGATTACAACAAATTCAGCCCGATGGGCGGCGTGACCTTTTCGCCCACGACTAGTTTCTCGGTTTACGCCAGTGCGGGTCAAGCGTTTGCGCCGCCCTCGACGCTCACGGTGGGAGAACGCGAGCCCGAAGAGAGCACGCAATTTGAAGTGGGTGTCAAGCGGCGTTACTACGACGGGCGCTTGAGCACGACTTTCGCCGTGTATCACTTGGAGAAAAAGAACATCGCCATTCCGGATCAAACCGGCGTTACCAAGCAAAATGGCGATCAGCGCTCCCGCGGCGCCGAGTTGGAAGCGGCCGCGCAACCGGGCCGTAATTGGCAGCTCTTTTTCAACTACGCCTATAACGACGCCGAGTTGACGGAATTCAGCGAGTATGTTTTGGTGGATCCCGTCAACAATTTCGGTTTGTATTTCGATCGCTCCGGCAATGCCCCGGCCTTTGCCCCCAAGCACATGTTGAATTTCTGGACCAACAAGGAATTCAAGAATGGACTTGGCATTGGCGGCGGAACGCGTTATATTGGCAAGCAATATGCCGCGGAAGACAACGCGTTTCAGATCGACGATGCGCTGGTTTTCGACGCGATCGTGTATTATCGTCTCGGCCAATGGCGCGCCAGCATCAATCTCAAAAATCTCACCGATCAAGAATACGAAACGCGCGGCTTCAGTACACCCTTTGCAACCTCCGTCACCCCGGCGAACCCGTTCGCGATTTACGGCGGATTGGAATTGATTCTGCATTGATGAGAGTTGTAACGTTTGGCGAGGTTTGGCATGCCTACTTTAACAAGTGAAAAGGTTGGCCGGGTCGGTGCCACGGGAGTAAGATTTGCCGGCAATACTTTATACGTTAGTTTGGACGATGGCCGCGAAATCGGTGTTTTGCTCGATCGTATTTCGTGGCTAGATTGGCTTGCCAAAGCAAATGACAAGCAGCGCGCGAATTGGGCCATTGAGCCAGGCGGTTTCGCCATTTACTGGAATGAATTGGACGACGGCATTGAAGTGGACCATCTGTTAAAAATGCAGCCCGTAATTTAGAGGCAACATGGCAACACCTCATTTCGTCCCGTCATCATCGTATCGAGAACACAAACCGTATTTGGAAACCGTGCCTTATTTGACTCTGATCTTCGCGCAGAGCTATGGCCTGCTGCCCAACGGTCGCAAAGTGAAGAACTATTACGTCACCGAATCCGTGGGCATCGCCGCCGGCATACTGCTCACGGCACTTCATCGCGCCGGCCTGGCCTCGCTTACGCATACGCCCAGCCCCATGCGTTTCTTGAATCAGATCCTCAATCAGTCGGACAACGAACGGGTGTTTTTGTGCCAGTTCGCTTGTTTTTTTCCTGTATCCTGGAGGAAATAGTGAAAAACTCCTTCCCGCGCTGGACGTTGTACCTGGGCTTGTTCGCTCTCTATCTCCTGCACAATGATCTCTGGTTCTGGAACGACGACTCTTTAGTGCTGGGCTTGCCCGTGGGCTTGTTGTATCATTTCATTTTTTGCCTGGCCGCTTCCGGCATGATGTTTTTGCTGGCAAAGTACGCCTGGCCCCGCCACCTTGAAGTTGAAACTGAAGAGGATCGCGCCTCATGACCATCACCGTCATTTTTCTTTACCTCGCCATTGTTTTGGCCGTCGGCACACTCAGTCACAAGCTGTTTCGCGGCACGGGAGAAGATTACTTCGTGGCCAGCCGCAGCTTCGGGCCGTTTCTGTTGTTGATGTCTTTGTTCGGCGCAAACATGACGGCGTTCGCCATTCTCGGCGCTTCGGGTGAAGCCTATCATTCCGGCATCGGCGTGTTCGCGCTCATGGCCTCGTCCTCCGCGCTCGTGATTCCTGCGGTTTTTTATTTTGTCGGCACGCGCATCTGGTCGCTCGGCAAACGACTCGACTATTTGACGCAGATCCAATACTTCCGCCAGCGCTATGCTTCCGATTTTCTCGGCCTGGTGTTGTTCTTCGTGATCTCCGCGCTGATGATTCCATACATTCTCGTGGGATTGATGGGCAGCGGCATCACGCTGAGCCAGATTACCGATGGCCAATTGCCGGAATGGCTCGGCGGTTTGATCGTGTGCGCGGTGACGCTGGCTTACGTCACTTACGGCGGCATGCGCGGCACGGTGTGGGTCAACACCTTTCAGGTTCTGATCTTCATGACTTTCGGCCTGGCCGCTTTCCTCGTCGTCTTCAACAAATTCGGCGGGGTGGAGGCCGGCATGCAAGCGGTCGCGCAAAAGCATCCCGATTTATTGATTCGCGGCGAGCACATCACGCCGTTGCAGCTTTTGAGCTACACGTGCATTCCGCTGTCGGTAGGCATGTTCCCGCACATGTTTTTGCACTGGCTCACGGCCAAGCGCGCGGAGACCTTCCGCAAGATGCTCGTTTTCTATCCGATGTGCATTGCCATTGTCTGGCTTCCGAGCGTGCTGCTCGGCGTTTTGGGTGCGGTGGATTTTCCCAGCCTTAAAGGCGCGGCCGCCAATTCCGTTTTGGCGAGAATGATCGAGCTCTATGCCCCGGGCGCGCTCGCCGGTTTTTTGGCTGCCGGCGTTTTATCCGCCATCATGAACTCGGTGGATTCGCAAGCGCTCGCGATTGGCACGATGTTCACACAGGATATCGTGCGCCATTATGGCTTTCACGATAAAATGAGCGAGCGCCAGCAGGTTTTATACGGCCGCTTGTTCATCGTTGTCATCATTTTGGGCACCTATTTGCTGTCACTGGTGGTGGATCGCAGCATCTTTCGCATCAGCGTGTGGACTTTTACCGGCTTCGCCGCGATGTTCCCGGTCGTGGTTGCCGCGCTTTTTTGGAAGCGCAGCACCAAATACGGCGCGCTGGCCTCGGTCTTCAGTGTTGCTATATTGTGGCTCTATTTCTTCACCAATAATATCGAAGACGTGGGCGGCGGCACGATGCCGGTGGCGCTGATTCTCGCCGTCTCCGCCGCGGCGATGATCGTCGTCTCACTCGCCACCAAGCCTCCAGCGCCGGAGGTTTTGGACAAGTTCTTTCCCGCCGATGGAAAAATTTCCGCTGCACAAGTCGTGCGTGTGGGTGAAAAGGTTGCAGTGAAATAATGAAACTCGATCTCATTCACACTGTAGCCTTTGCCGGAATTGTGCTGTTCCTCGGCTATGGCATTCGACGCGTCATTACACCCTTGGCGCGCTATAATATTCCTGCACCGGTGATCGGAGGGCTGCTGGTCGCCGTACTCATTTCTTGGACACGCCGCTCGGGGCTTACGCTCTTTGAGTTCGATACCACCCTGCAAAGCCCGTTCATGATCGCTTTTTTTACAACGATTGGTTTTGGCGCCAGTCTCTCTCTTTTAAAGACCGGCGGCCTGCAGGTCATGACTTTCTTCGCCATCGCCACGGTCTTCGCATTGATGCAAAACGTCATCGGCGTCCTGGTCGCCCTGCCGCTCGGAATGCATCCACTGTTCGGTGTGCTCGCCGGCTCGGTCACGCTTACCGGCGGGCCGGCGACGGGCCTTGCTTTCGCGCCCTTGTTCGAGCAAGCCGGCGTACCCGGCGCAGCGACGGTGGCGATTGCCTCCGCGATGGTAGGCATTATCTGCGGCGGTTTGATGGGCGGACCAATCGGTACGTATATTATTGAGCGCTTTCAATTGCGGCGAGCGCACGCACGGCGGCAGCATGCCGATTTGCCGACCGCGGCCAATATCGTGGAGGACCGGATGGCCGAGCCGGCCAGTGACGCACCGCATGGTGAAGACAAAGAAGCCTATGTGCTTTTGAAAAGCGTGGTCATCATTCTGCTGGCAATGTGGATGGGTTCGTGGATTAGTAAGGGTTTCACCAGCCTGGGCGTGACGTTGCCGGCCTACATCGGCGCCATGCTCGCGGCTGCGGCGTTGAGAAATCTCGACGACGCCACAAAAATCCTCGGAATATCTCAAAGCATCATCGACGATCTGGGTAGCGTCGCGCTCGCGCTCTTTATCGTCATGGCCTTGATGACGTTGAAGCTTTGGGAGCTGGTGGGATTGGCGTTGCCGATGTTGATCATTCTGGCGGCGCAAGTTGCGTTGATCGCCGTGGTCTGCTTTGTTGCGATTTTTCGCTGGATGGGAAGGGATTACGAAGCCGCGGTGATGAGCAGCGGCTTCTGCGGCTTCATGCTCGGCACCACGGCGAATGCCATGGCCAATATGGAGGCGCTGGTCGAACGCTACGGCCCGGCGCCGCGCGCGTTTTTGGTCGTGCCCATGGTCGGTGCTTTTTTTATTGATTTCACCAATGCCTTGATCATCACCGCTTGTTTGAATATTTGGAAATGAAAGCATGCCGCCGGCGAGAGCATAGCCATCAATAAAGCTTTTCGAGAGGCCAAACCATGAAGATCGCCTATATTGCGGCGGGCGCCGCCGGCATGTACTGCGGCAGTTGCATGCACGACAACACTCTTGCCGCCGCATTGCAAAAGTTGGGACACGAAGTCGCGTTGGTTCCCACGTACACGCCGTTGCGCACGGATGAAACCGACGTCAGCATCGACAGAGTCTTCTACGGCGGGATCAACGTTTATCTCGAGCAAAAATTCGCGCTCTTCCGGCACACGCCCTGGCTGCTGGATAGACTTTTCAATCATCGCGCGCTGTTGCACTGGGTTTCACGATTCAGCTCTTCCACCAATGCCAAAGACCTTGGCAGCCTCACGGTTTCGGTGTTGGAGGGGGAGGAAGGGCTGCAGCGCAAGGAACTGGCCAAACTGGTAAAATGGCTGAAAGAAGTATATCGTCCCGACCTGGTGCAATTGACCAATGCGATGTTCGTCGGCTTCGCGCGCGAATTGCAGCGGGCGTTGAACGTGCCGGTGCTGTGCGCGCTGCAGGGTGAAGATATTTTCCTCGAAGATTTGATCGAGCCCTACAAATCACAGAGCCTGAAGGTTTTGCGCGCGCGCGCCCGGGATATCGAAGGTTTTACCGCCACCAGCCAGTATTATGCCGATTTCATGGCGAAATATCTCGAAGTCCCGGCAGAAAAAATTCACGCCGTGAAGTTGGGACTGAATCTGAACGGTCACGGCCTGGCGGCGGGCGCCAATGGCTCGGATACTTTCGTCATTGGCTATCTCGCGCGTATTTGCCCGGAAAAGGGTTTGCACGTACTGATCGAAGCATTCCACTTGCTGGCGCAGGAATTGGGCCGCAACAATGTGTGTCTCAAGGTCGCGGGCTACCTCGGCAAGCGCGACCAAAAATACCTTGCCGAGGTGATCGCGAAAATCGATGCTTGGGGCTTGCACGACAGTTTCGAGTTTTTCGGCGAAGTGGATCGCGCACAGAAGATCCGGTTTCTGCAAAGCTTGCATGTGCTCTCCGTGCCTACGACCTATCGGGAGCCAAAGGGGCTGTACATTCTGGAAGCACTTGCCAATGGCATTCCGGTTGTGCAGCCTCGCCACGGCTCATTTCCGGAGTTGCTTGAATCGACCGGCGGTGGTATATTGGTCGCGCCGGAATCGCCGCCGGCTTTAGCCCAGGGACTGCTGGCCTTGTATAAAGATCCTGCGTTGCGCCATCGCCTGGGCCAGCAGGGCAAAATCGCGACGCATCGGGATTTCAGTGACATGAAAATGGCGGAAGCGACGGTGGAGGTGTACCGGCGTTATGTTCATGACGAGCCGCGCTTGAAGGTTGATGTTCGAGGGGTGAAGATGGAGGATCGAGGATAGATGATCGAGGATAGTAGATCGAGAGTCGGTTGTTTGTTGTCATGGAATTTTTAGCGCCATCTTCTATCCTCTATCTTCTATCCTCGATCTACAATCCACTATCTATAATCAACGACCAACAACCAACGATGACCCCTCCGCAAAACACCGAGCCCAACATCACTTGGCTGATTTTCGCATTGATGACGGTTGTTTCTTGGGGACTCTACGGCATATTCCTGCATTCGGGCCAACTGGCCATGGGTGATCCGGCCAATGGACGGTATAAGGCGTTTCTATTTGTCGGCATAGCTTATTTGATTACAGCGGTATTGGCGCCGGTGATCGTGATGTTGTTGAACGGTGCCACGTGGCAGTTTCCGGTCAAAGGAATGGGTTGGTCTTTGTTGGCGGGGACGGTCGGCGCACTCGGCGCTTTCTGTGTCTTGCTCGCGTTCGGCGCGAAAGGCACGCCGCCGGTGGTGATGTCCATCGTCTTTGCCGGCGCGCCCATTGTGAATGCCGTGGTCGCCATTGCCATGCATCCGCCTGCCGGGGGTTGGAGCAGCGTGCGCTGGCCATTTTATCTCGGCATCCTGCTGGCCGCCGTGGGAGGATATTTGGTGACACGTTTTAGACCGTGAAAGAATGGCAATTGCAAGTTTCATCAAGGTCCAAGAAAATCTCCAAGCATACCACTTCATCAGAAAACTGCTTGTGGAAGATGCTGAGAAGAATTATTTTATCGAGCAAAGTAGGAGCATGATATGCACAATTTGACAATATCAAAAGCTCAGATGATGAATGCCGTGCAAGAAATCTTTGCCGGCAAACGCCAGAAGCAGCCTTTGCGGCGCGTTCTATATTCCATTTATGTGCGTCAGGCAATTGGGGAAGGACGGAAGGAGGCTGATCAAGGTAAAAAAATTCCGCTTGGAACAAAGCGCTGCCACGCATGTGCGAAGCCCGCGACGATGTTCGACTGTGCCCGAGCATCGGGACTATCGTCAATTGTTGATAAAGCGTTATCGCATCATCTTTCACATCGTTCGTCAAGAAGTTATTATTGATACGATTGTTTATCCCTATCAGATGTTCAGACCAGACTTATTATTGAAAGAGTAAAAGCAGAAAGCCTTCATGAAAAAACTAGTCCTTTTGCGCCACGGCGAAAGCGTGTGGAACAAAGAAAACCGCTTCACCGGCTGGACCGATGTGGATTTGTCCGAGAAGGGCAGAAATGAAGCCAAAAAAGCTGGCCAGCTTCTCAAAGAAAGCGGCTTTGCTTTCGACGTGGCTTTTACCTCCGTGCTCAAGCGCGCCATTCGCACGCTGTGGATCGTTCTGGACGAAATGGATTGGATGTGGATTCCGATTCACAACAGCTGGCGCTTGAATGAGCGGCACTATGGCGCCTTGCAGGGCTTGAACAAAGCCGAGACTGCCGCCAAGTACGGCGAACCGCAAGTGCATATTTGGCGGCGCAGTTTCGACGTGCGCCCGCCGGCATTGGAGAAGATTGATCCGCGCTATCCCGGGCATGACGTGCGCTATCGTGATCTTGCCGAACACGAATTGCCGCGCATGGAGTCTCTGCAAGACACGATAGCGCGCTTTTTGCCATATTGGCACCAAGTGATCAAGCCGGTCGTGGCTTCTGGAAAATCCGTGATCATCGCGGCGCACGGCAATTCTTTGCGCGGCTTGGTAAAGTATCTCGATCAACTTTCCGACGAACAGATTGTAGAGTTGAATATTCCCACCGGCATACCACTGGTGTATGAATTGGATCAAGAATTGAAACCGCTGCGTCACTATTATCTCGGCGACACCGAGGCCGTGCAGAAAGCGGCGCAAGCCGTGGCGCAACAAGGAGCGGTGAAGCGGTGAACGCAAAACAATGTCTTGGCGATTTGTTCACGTCTCAAACGCTACCTCCAGCTTCTATCAAGCTAGTCCCGGCGCTGCGGGATGAAGCCCTCCACGCGGCAAGTGCCAAGCGCAGGAATGGGAATGTCTCACAAAAATGAAAGAATTGAAATATTTTCCTCCGTGAGTACCTTTCTCCGCGCCCAATCTTCAGAATTCTTGTTCAAATCTCCTGCACTCGCCACACGCCCCGGCTTTCCCACTCCAATTCAACCTTGACATTGGCTCGGCTTTTGGGTAGTTTTGTTCGCGCGCGAAGACGGAAAATCACGTTTTCACTTTGCAGTGTTGATGAAAAAGCTATTCGAAGAAATCGCCCGCTTTATTTTTTTCCTCGGACGATTTGTTGCCAGCCTGATGCAAGCGCCGCAAGAGCGGGGGGAAATCGCACGGCAAATGTATGAGATCGGCGCAAAATCCATTTTAATCGTCGGTGTTGCGGGATTGGCAATCGGCATGGTGCTGGCGATGCAAACCAGCAGCACGCTGGCGCGCTTTGGCGGGCAGGGGCTGCTCCCCAGCATGATCGCCGTCGCGGTGTTGCGTGAAATCGGGCCGCTGATTACGGCTCTGGTGGTGAGCGGCCGGGTGGGCGCCGGCATTGGCGCGGAACTGGGTTCCATGCGCGTCACCGAACAAATCGATGCCATGGAAGTCGCAGCGCTCCGGCCGTTTCGCTTTCTCGTCACCACGCGCGTGCTGGCCTGCATGTTCATGCTGCCGGTGCTCACGGTGTATGCCAATTTCCTGGCCCTGCTGGGAGGCTATTTCGCCATGCTGCTGGACCAGAACATGTCCCTGCGCTTGTATTTCGATTCCGCCTTGCGTTTTTTGAATTTCGACACGGTGCTGCCCGCGCTCGGCAAGACCGTGGTGTTTGGTTTTCTGATCGGCGCCATCGCCAGCTTTCTGGGCTATCATACCTCTGGCGGCACCGCGGGCGTGGGCCGCAGCGCCATGATCGCGGTGGTGCTTTCCACCCTCATGATCATCGTTGCCGATGTGGTGCTGGTGAAATTGACGATTCTGTTGTTTGGCTGAAGCGAGCATCGCATCCGGTTCCTTTGCTCTTTTCCATGTCATCCTGGGGCGGCCTTTCTGAGCATGGCGCACGGTCCTGCTGGCTCCAAAGGATCCTTTCAGATGGACAGATTAGTTTGGAAGTAGCTTTGATCGAGATTACAGATCTACACAAGAATTTCGGCCAGCAGACCGTGCTTCATGGCGTCTCGCTTTTCGTTCCTCCCGGCGAAACGCTGGTGATTTTAGGACGCAGCGGCAGTGGTAAAAGCGTGTTGCTAAAATGCCTGGCCGGCTTGATCAAACCCGATCGCGGCAGCCTCAAAATCGCAGGAATGGAGATTGTGGGTTTGCCTGCCCAGGAGCTGGATCGATTGCGCCAGCGCCTGGGCTACGTTTTTCAGAATGCCGCGCTGTACGATTCCATGACCGTGAAGCAGAATCTCGCGTTTCACTTGATGCGGCATCGCCGCTTGCCGGAGGAAGAATGCGAACGCATCATTCGTCAGAAGTTGCACTTTGTGGGCATGGAAGCGGCGCTGGACAAATACCCCTCCGAGCTTTCGGGCGGCATGCAAAAACGCGTCGGCCTGGCCCGCGCCCTGGTGTTGTCTCCGGAAGTGATGTTGTACGACGAGCCCACCACCGGCCTGGACCCCATCACCGCTGCGGAGATCGATCTCTTGACCGTGCAGTTGAAGAAAGAAGCGGGTGTCACCGCGATTAGCATTACGCACAGTCTGGAAAGCGCGCAACGCACGGCCGACACGCTCGCGGTGCTGTATGAAGGGCGCATTATCGCTTCCGGTACTTTCCCTGAAATCCGAATGAACCAGCATCCGTTCATCAAACAATACTTCGCTCTCGAGTCTGTGCCAATCCTGTAGATTTGCAGTCATGAAAAAGAATCAATTGTTGTGGCTGGGGGTGTTTATTGCCGGCGGGCTGGCGGTGCTGGTGACGGGGATTTTCTTTCTGGCGGGCAAGAAGAAGATTTTCGAACGCACTTTTTATCTGCACGTGCCTTTTGAAAACGTCGCGGGATTGCGCCCCGGCGCTCCCGTGCGATTGTCCGGCATCGACATCGGCGTGGTGGAAAGCATCCGCCTGCCGGAGGCGCCGGGTGGCACAGTCACGGTCACCATGCGCCTGGACGCCGAGGCCCAGCGCCTCATCAGAAGGGACGCCGTGGCAGTGATTGAAACAGAAGGCCTGGTGGGGGGCAAAATCGTTTCGATTGTCGGCGGTGCCTTGGCGCAGCCGCACGTGACGGATGGCGACTCGATCAACAGCCGCAGCCCAATCGATCTGAGCGCGATTCTTGGCTCTTTCGACGAAACCGCGCGCTACATGCAATTGGTGACGCAGAGTCTGGACGGCATCACCCGCCAAATCAACAGCGGCCAGGGCACGATCGGCAGGATGGTCTATGACGAAGCCTTGTACCGCCAGTTTCTTTCCATGACCGCGCGCACGGATTCGGTTTTCGTAGAGCTGCACCTGCAAACGCAGCATTTGGGCGAGATTCTGCACACGGTTTCCACTTCCACGGACTCGCTGGTGGCACAAGTGCGCGCCGGCAAAGGGACGCTGGGGCGTTTGATTTATCGCGATGATCTGCACGAGCTCGCCTTGTCTGCCGTGAGCACCATGCGCGATTCGGTGGGTGCCTTGTTGGACGAGATTCGAGGCGGCAGAGGCCTTGCCGGAAAACTGATTTCAGATACCACGCTGGCCGTGCAGCTCGACTCGGCTTTCGCCAATCTCGCCGTTTTGCAGGAGCAACTTTACGAAATCGGCCGTTGGGGCCGCATCGGCATGTTCAGTTTCGCGGAAAACATGGAAGCGCTCAAGCACAACTGGCTGTTCAAAGGCTATTTCGAGCGCCGCGGGTTTTGGAACAAAGCAGAATTCGAGCAGGACTATGAAAAACGAAAACAGGAATTGGCGACGTACGAAAAAGAGCTGAAAGCCCAGCAACAAATTCTAAATTTACATTTTCAGCAGCTCAAAAACCTGCAGAAAATTCTGGAGGAGCGGCAAAAAGAACTGGAACAAATGGGAAAGAAAAGCCAGGGCCAGCAGCCATGAGGCATAACCCGTACCAGCCGAAAACGAAAAACTCAATACACAAAGCCCAAAGGTGGTATTGAGTTTTGAGCTTTGGATTTTGAATTTCTTTGCTCAAAAAGCCCAGATTTCACTTATAATGGAGTAATGATTCTCGCCTTCTTTTTGTTTTTCTCTTCGATCATCAGCCTGTTCGTGACCATGATTTTATTGTCTTTTTTTCTCTGATGTGAGAATGAAGCAGATAGTCAAACGCTCTCAAATTTCAGCTTTCCGGCTGGCGCGCCATCATCTTCGCGAACGCCAGCCGGTCGGAAATCCGTTGCGCGCGGATCTCGCCAAGTTGTGCCGGAACGTCAGCGGCATTCAGGCGCAACTCATGGGAGCGGCGCAGATGGCTTTGTGGGCGAGAACCCGCGAGCTCACGCGCAGGGATGTCGCTGCGGCATTGTATGAAACCCGGACTCTGGTTAGAACCTCCTGCATGCGCCAAACGCTGCATCTCATACCCGCGGCTGATTTCTCCCTTTACATCAACGCTCTGAAGAGAAGCCGAGTCGAGGCGCTGTGGCGCATACTCTCGAAGTTCGGCGTGGCGCCGAGGGAAATCGAGCATTTAAATGAGGGGGTGATGGCAGCGCTCCAGGCTGGTCCGAAAACCCAACCCGAATTGTTCGAACATCTCTTGCCTCAAATCGGTAAGAAGATGAAGGCCTACGTCGACCTTGCCTGGAGCATCCAGCTCTTCAGGCCGGCGCTCGTGGAAGGATTGATCTGTTACGGACCAGAGCGCAACGGACGAGCAACGTTCGTCCGGGTTGATCAATGGTTGCCAGGCCAGAAAGCAGTTCCAGCGGTACCAGCGCAACAAGCGCTGCTGCGGCGCTACTTGCGCGCCTATGGCCCCGCCACACTCCAGGACTTTTCCAAATGGAGCGGCATTTCGAGGGCAGAGGTGAAGACGGTGCACGAGCAGATGGTGGAAGAATTGGTGGAGGTCAGAAGCGAAGGCGAAAGCGGGCTGCTGCTCCGTGAAGATTATGAACGGCTCATCACCAGCCGTCTCGCAGATCCCGTTTTGCGTCTTTTGCCGAGCTTCGATCCCTATTTGCTCGGCCACGCCAAGAGGGTGCACCTGGTGAGTGTTGATCACTACAAACGCGTTTATCGCAGCCAAGGCTGGCTTTCGCCCGTGGTCTTGCTGGACGGCCGGGTGATTGGCGTTTGGGCGCTGCGGAGCCGCGGGAAGCGCACCTCTGTGGAAATCGAGCCATTTGAAAAGGTCTCCAAAAAGATTCGAGTTCAGGTCGAAGCTGAGACCGTGCGCTTGGGGCATTTCCTGGAAATGGCGGGTGAGATAAAATTCAACCTGAAGCATTCGGACAAATCACCAAGCGCGTAACGAAAAACTGCTCCGGAGAGAAAATGAGAATCATCTTCTGCCTCGCCGTGGTCATCGCTGCTTTCATATCCTCTGCTTGCCAGCAGAAAGAGATCGCCGAGACGATTTACACCAACGCTGCGATTTGGACGGGCGTGCCGGACGCGCCGCGCGCACAAGCTCTCGCCATTTCACGAGACGAAATTCTGGCCGTGGGCAGCGCGGAAGAAATCGGCAAACATCAGGGCAGGACCACGCGCGTCGTCGATCTCCAGGGCACACTCGTCGTGCCGGGATTCGTGGACGCGCATGCGCATTTCATGAGCGGCGGTTTTCAACTGGCGAGCGTGGATTTGCGCAACGCCGCTTCGCCCGCGGAATTTTCCCGCCGCATCGCAGAATTCGCCCAAAATCTTCCGCAAGACAGATGGATTACGGGCGGCGATTGGGATCATGAGATGTGGGGCGGCGAAATGCCGCAGCGCCAGTGGATCGATACGCTCGCGGTGCCTCATCCCGTGTTCGTCAATCGCCTGGACGGCCATATGGCACTTGCCAACTCCAACGCCTTGCGGCTGGCCGGCATCACGCGCGATACCGCCGATCCTCCCGGCGGCACGATCGTGCGCAATGCCCGTACCGGCGAGCCGACTGGTATTCTCAAAGATGAAGCCATGTCGCTGGTGTTTCGCGTCATCCCCGAGCCGGGCGCCACCGCACGCGATGAAGCTTTTGCGCGCGCCAGTAATTTCGCGGTTGCGCGCGGCGTCACGCAAGTGCACGACATGGGTAGCTGGGCGGATTTCGAAACCTATCGCCGGGCGCAGCAACGCGGCCCGTTGAAGCTGCGGCTTTATGCCCTTGTTCCGTTATCCACCTGGAACCATATGGCCGATTATGTCGCCGAGAACGGCCGCGGCGACGAGTGGCTGCGCTGGGGCGGGTTGAAAGGATTTGTCGACGGTTCGCTCGGTTCGACCACGGCCTGGTTTTATCAGCCTTATGATGACGCGCCGCAGACTTGCGGTTTATTGACAACGGACACCACCTCCTTGCGAAACTGGATTTTCTCCGCCGATTCCGCCGGCTTGCAAGTGGCGGTGCATGCCATCGGCGATCGCGCGAATGACTGGCTGCTCGAGATCTATGCCGCCGCGCTGCGCGAGAACGGCGGGCGTGACCGGCGCTTTCGCGTCGAACACGCGCAGCACCTCACCCGTGCTGCCTTGGCACGCTTTGCTGCGTTGGGGGTGATTCCATCGATGCAGCCTTATCACGCAATTGACGACGGGCGCTGGGCGGTAAAGCGGATCGGCCTCGAGCGCACCAAAACCACCTATGCTTTTCGGTCATTATTGGATCACGGCGCCGGTCTCGCCTTTGGGTCGGACTGGACCGTGGCGCCGATCGATGCGCTGCACGGCATTTACGCTGCAGTCACCCGCCGCACGCTCGATGGCAAGAATCCCAATGGCTGGATTCCAGAGGAAAAAATTTCGGTTGAAGAGGCTTTGCGCGCCTATACCTCTGCGAACGCCTATGCCGGTTTTCAAGAGAATCGTCTGGGAACTTTGGAAGCAGGAAAGCTTGCGGATTTCGTCGTGCTCTCGGAGGACTTGTTCGCGATCGAGCCGCTCAAAATCCTGCAAACCAGAGTACTGCGCACCGTGGTCGGCGGAAAGGAAAGTTTTGTCTCCGATTAGGTGCCTGGCCCCGGAGCCTGAACCCGCCGCACGACAGAAAATTCATGGAACAAGCAGAAGCCATAGCGTTCATTCTCCGCCTCGGGCATGCCTTGCACGCCTATGGTTATGAGGCACATCGTTTGGAGGAGGTGATGAACGGCGCGTGTAAACGGCTCGGTCTGGAAGGCCAGTTCTTTACCACGCCAACGTCCATTTTCGCCGCTTTCGGCCCACAGGAAGCACAACAAACCTTCCTTATCCGCGTGGAGCCGGGGGACACGGATTTGGGAAAACTGGCAGATCTCGACGAGGTGACCGGCAAGGTGTTGCACGGGGATCTCGCGCCGGCACAGGGCGCGCGCCACATCGCAGAAATTCTCGCGCGGCCGCCGGAATACGGCCATGTGTTGACGACGCTGGCTTTCGGACTGTCTTCAGGCGCTGCCTCGCGCTTCTTAGGCGGAGGCATGCGCGAGATTGCCGTTGCCGCAGTCATCGGATTGATGATCGGCTTGCTCGTCTTTATGGTGCGCAAACGCGATGCCCTCGGCCGCGTCCTGGAATTGATCGCTGCGATTGCGGCCTCGGCATTGGCCGCCGGCCTGGGAGCAATCATCGGAACGCCCTCGCTTTCCAACGACGTCCTCGCCGGCTTGATCGTGTTCGTGCCCGGTTTGATGCTTACCACAGCGATGACGGAGCTTTCCACTCGGCATTTGGTTTCGGGCACGGCACGCTTGAGCGCGGCTTTCGTGGTCTTTCTCGAACTCGGCTTCGGCGTGGCCCTTGGCGGAAAAATCATGGGCGCACTGATCGGCGCGCCCCGCTTCAGCAACTCAATCGCGCTGCCGGCCTGGACGGAGATCATCGCGCTCGTTGCCGCCCCGCTGGCTTTCACCGTGCTTTTGAGGGCGCATGCGCGCGATGGATTTTGGATTGTGCTCGCGGGCGCATGCGCCGTGTTGGGAAGCCGCTTGGGTGCGCACGTCTTGGGCGCGGAGCTGGGTGTTTTTCTCGGCGCTTTGACGGTTGGCATCGCCAGCAATTTGTTCGAAAGGCTGCTGCAACGCCCGGCCAGCATTACTTTGGTGCCGGGGATTTTGCTCTTGGTACCGGGGAGTGTAGGATTTCGCAGCCTGGCGGCATTGATGGACAAAGAGGTCATTCCCGGCATTGAAACGGCTTTCAAAATGATTCTGATTGCCATCGCGCTCGCCGCCGGAGTCGTGGTTTCTAAGATTATCGCGCCGCCGCGGCAGGCCACATAAACGAACCACTGCATACTGATCACGGCAATGTTCGTAATCCTTGGCACCATCTTTCTCGCGCTGGCGCTGGCTTTCGCCGTCGCCTATTTGATCCAGCTCCGTAAAGCCGATCCCATCCGCGTCACGATGACTTCCTCGGTGGCGCAGGTGCGGGAATTGGCAGAAGCCTTTGCGCAATACACCAGCGCCAAAGTTTTCCGGGAATTGGTCGAAGTCAAAGGCCGTGTGCGTTGTGCCTCGCCTTTGCTGGCGCCGCTTTCGGAAAAGGAATGTGTTTATTATGGCATGCGTGTGCGCTGGGAATACGAGGAAGCCTATGGCGAGGAGAATCCCGAGACTGGACGCGAGGCACACCGGCGCGAAGCCGAAGAAGTGCTGGCCGAGGACACGCAATGGCAGCCTTTTGTAGTGCAGGATGAGAGCGGAGAAATTGCCGTTGAGCCGCAAGGTTGTGAAGTCATCGCCACACCAACCTTGTCGCGCCATGAAGAGGAGGAGGGCCTGCCGGAAGAAACGATCAGTTGCGGGCGTTTTGCCCTCCCAGCACCCTGGAAAACGGGTACAGAAGAACGAAAACCTCTGCGGTATCATTTTGAGGAAGAAGCCATTGCCGTGGATCACGAAATTTACGTTCTTGCTGAAGCC
Organism: bacterium; assembly: GCA_044869275.1. Lineage (GTDB taxonomy): Bacteria > Zhuqueibacterota > Zhuqueibacteria > Zhuqueibacterales > Zhuqueibacteraceae > JBIOXB01. Next base: position 44,798 of record JBIOXB010000137.1, on the reverse strand, counting down.
ACGAACGAGAGTGGCGAGCTGCGCCTGCAAAAACCGGCACGCGGCCGGTTCGTGATTAGCGTTAAAACGGAGGAAGAGCTGCTGCGCATGTCGCAATATTCGCTTTGGGCATTGCTCGCCGGCGCCATGGTATGCGGTGGAGCCGGTCTCGTTCTGCTGTTCATGGCCAGGTAGTTTACAGAAGGAGGACGGAAGCATGAAAAGAACCACCGGTTCGTGTTTCATTGCGCTGCTATGGTTCGGCTGCACTCCGAAAACCGAATACGATCTCGTCATCCGCAACGGAAAAATTTACGACGGCAGCGGGCAACCGGCTTTCGCGGGCGTGGTCGCGATTCAGGCCGATACCATCGCCGCCATCGGGGAGCTGAAAAATGTGCATGGCCGCATGGAAATCGATGCACGCGGCCTCGCCGTCGCGCCCGGCTTCATCAATATGCTGAGCTGGGCCACGGAAACTTTGCTTGAAGACGGGCGTTCGCAAAGCGATATTCGCCAGGGCGTCACCCTGGAGGTTTTTGGCGAAGGCTTGTCCATGGGCCCGCTCAATGATGCCATGAAAAAAGAAGTCACCGACCAGCAGGGCGACATCAAATTTGACGTTGCATGGACGACGCTCGGCGAATACCTGGATCATCTCGTTGCGCGAGGAATTTCAACGAATGTGGCTTCATTTGTGGGCGCGACCACCGTACGCATTCACGTTCTCGGATATGAAAACCGCCCGCCGGATGAGGGGGAAATGGAACAAATGCGCGCGTTGGTGCGCCAGGCCATGGCAGAAGGAGCGCTGGGCGTGGGCTCATCGTTGATTTATGCGCCCGCGTTTTATGCGAATACCGACGAGCTGGTCGAATTGTGCAAAGTCGCGGCAGCATACGGTGGCACGTATATCTCCCATCTGCGCAGTGAAGGCAACCGCGTGCTCGAAGCTGTGGAGGAATTGCTGCACATCGCGCGGGAAGCCAAAATTCCCGCGGAAATCTATCATCTCAAAGTCGCGGGCCGCAACAATTGGAGCAAGCTCGAAGCCGTCATTCAAAAGATCGAATCCGCGCGCGCGGAAAGTTTGCAGATCACGGCCGACATGTACACGTACACGGCGGGCGCAACCGGATTGGACGCAGCCATGCCCCCCTGGGTGCAGGAAGGCGGATTTCAAGCCTGCAAAACTCGCCTGCAGGATCCCGCCATTCGTAAGCAAGTGGCACTAGAAATGATCACACCGACCGATCAATGGGAGAATCTTTTTCTCGCTGCCGGATCGGACAAAACTTTGCTGGTGGGATTCAAATCCGAAGCACTCAAGCCGCTCACCGGCAAGACTCTGGCGGAGGTCGCAGAAATGCGAGGCCAATCTCCGGCAGAAACTGCCATGGACCTGGTGATCGAAGATGACAGTCGCGTGGAGACCGTTTATTTTCTCATGTCAGAAACCAACGTCATGAAACAGATTCACCTGCCCTGGGTGAGCTTCTGTTCGGACGCCGAGTCCATGTCGCCCGAAGGTGTATTCCTGAAAAGAAATCCGCATCCGCGTGCTTACGGTAACTTCGCACGCCTGTTGGGAAAATATGTGCGCGAAGAAAAATTAATCTCGCTGGAGGAGGCCGTCCGGCGATTGACTTCTTTGCCCGCCGCTAATCTCAGCATTGCCAGGCGCGGCGCTCTCAAAGTGGGAAATTATGCCGACGTCGCGGTTTTCGATCCCGAAAAGATCATCGATCACGCCACCTTCGAGCTGCCGCATCAGTTTTCCACGGGCATGACGCATGTTTTTGTGAACGGCACGCAGGTTCTAAAAGACGGCGAGCATACGGGTGCGCTGCCCGGCCGCGCCGTGCGAAAAGCGCAGATCAAAACACCGGCTAGATGATCTTAAGAAAACAGGGCCGCAAAGTGATTTTGTTGCGCTAGCTGGGTAGGAAAAACCTGCAAGTCATGTTGAAGTCAGGCAACGCGGTGAAGAGGCATGCACCGCAATTTTCTTTATAGTGTCTCGTAGCTGTTGAGTTGATTGACGATTGTCGATTTCCGATTTGTGATCGTAAATCGAAAATCGCAAACCGGCAATCGGAAATCATAATAATTTTTGGATCATACGCGAGAGCTGAACAGTTACAGCTTCTCACTCAACTCGGCTGTCTCATTTATGCTCAAGAGCATTTGTGTCTATTGCGCTTCCAGCCATCGAGTTGCGCCGGGCTTTTTCGCCGTAGCGCAAAGATTGGGTGAATTGTTGGCGCAGCACGAGTATACTTTGGTTTATGGCGGTGGGAATATCGGTTTGATGGGGGCTCTGGCGCACGCCGTTCATGAAAAGGGTGGGAGGGTCATCGGCGTCATTCCCGAGGCCTTGCGAGCCAAGGAAGTGGCTTATCTCGCTGCCGACGAGCTCATCATCACCGCAGACTTGCGCGAACGCAAGGCGATGATGCAAGCGCGCGCGGATGCGTTCATCGCGTTGCCCGGCGGCTTCGGGACATTGGAGGAGGTTTTCGAGATTCTTACCAGCAAGCAGCTTGGTTTTCACCAGGCCCCAATCGTATTTGTGAATGCGGAAAACTATTATCAATCCCTGTCCGATTTTTTTGAGCATATGTACCACCGCCGCTTTGCCAAGCCCGAACACCGGGAGCTCTATCGCCTCGTTGATTCCCCGGAAGCAGCGATCCAATATCTGCAACATTATCAGCCCGGCACGATTCCGGATAAATGGCGTTAGGCCAATCACTCCTGTGATCGGCCTGTACACTACGGATCACGAATTACGAGTTACTGACCTTCTTATAAATCAATCCGCCTTGCTTGGCATCGATCCGGATCACGTCCCCTTTGTTCAATTCGTTCGCCAGGATTTTCGTGGAGAGCTCGTTGAGGATCTGCCGTTGCATCATGCGCTTCAATGGCCGCGCGCCGAAGATCGGATCGTAACCTTGCGCCGCCAGCAGATCTTTTGCGGCCGCGGTGAGCTCGGCCGCGAGACCCTGGCGTTGCAACACGCTTTGGACCATGCGCGCGAATTGAATGTCGACGATGCGATGAATATGCTCGCGCGTGAGCGGATGAAACACGATCACTTCATCCACGCGATTCAGGAATTCCGGCCGCAGCTTGTTGCGCAGCGTCTGCAGCAGCGCGTCTTTCGTGGTGTTGTAAATCTTCTCTGCATTTTCCTCGGTCATGTATTTGAAGTTCTCGGTGATGATGTCCGCGCCGAGATTCGAAGTCATGATAATGATGGTATTTTTGAAATTGACCACGTGCCCCTGGCTGTCGGTCAAGCGGCCGTCATCCAGCACCTGCAACAAGATATTGAAGACTTCGGGATGCGCCTTTTCGATTTCATCCAGCAACACCACGGCATAGGGCCGGCGGCGAATCGCTTCCGTCAGCTGGCCGCCCTCTTCGTAACCCACGTACCCCGGCGGCGCTCCCATCAAACGCGAGACATTGAATTGTTCCATGTATTCCGACATATCCAGGCGCACCATGGCATTCTCGTCGTCGAACATGAATTCCGCCAGTGCCCGCGCCAATTCGGTTTTGCCCACGCCGGTGGGGCCGAGGAAGATGAACGAGCCGATCGGGCGATTCTCCTCGCTCAACCCTGCGCGTGAGCGCCGCACCGCGAACGAGACGGCTGCGATCGCCTCCTCCTGGCCGACCACGCGCTGCCGCAAGCGTTCGGCCATGCGCAGAATCTTTTCGCGCTCGCTTTCCAGCATGCGCGCCACCGGAATGCCGGTCCACCGCGACACGATTTCGGCAATGTCTTCTTCCGAAACTTCCTCCTTCAGCAAGGCGCCATTTTTATGGAGCTCGGCGAGCTTGTCGTTCAGCTTTTTGAGCTGCTTGTCCAAATTTACCAGCGTGCCGTAACGCAATTCCGCAGCTTTGTTCAAATCGCCTTCGCGCTCCGCTTTTTCCGCGGCATTCTTCGCTTGTTCGATTTGGCCTTTCGTCGCGCGAATTTGGGTAATGCAGTCCTTCTCCACCTGCCAGCGCGCTTTGAGCTGGGCGGATTTTTCCTTGAGATCGCTCAGCTCGCGTGTCAATTTCTCGCGCCGTTCCTTCGAGGCTTGATCGCTTTCCTTTTTCAAAGCGACGTGCTCGATTTCAAGCTGCTTGCTGCGGCGCTCGATTTCGTCGATTTCTTCCGGCATGGAATCGATCTCCGTGCGCAATTTCGCCGCCGCTTCGTCGATCAAGTCAATGGCCTTGTCCGGCAGAAATCTCTCCGAGATATAACGCTGCGACAGCGCCGCTGCCGCGACAATGGCGGAGTCCGCGATGCGCACGCCGTGGTGGATTTCGTATCTTTCTTTCAAACCGCGCAGGATGGAAATCGTGTCATCCACCGAAGGTTCGCCGACATAAACTTGTTGAAATCGCCGTTCGAGCGCTTTGTCTTTTTCGACGTGCTTGCGATATTCGTCCAGCGTGGTCGCGCCGATCAACCGCAATTCTCCGCGCGCGAGCATGGGCTTGAGCATGTTGCCGGCATCCACCGCGCCTTCGGCTGCGCCTGCGCCCACCATGGTGTGCAATTCATCGATGAAGAGAATGATCTCGCCTTGCGCGTCCTCGATCTCTTTCAGCACCGCTTTCAAGCGCTCCTCGAACTCGCCGCGATATTTGGCGCCCGCGATGAGCGTGCCCATTTCGATTTGAATGACGCGCTTGTTCTTGAGCGATTCCGGCACGTCGCCGTTCACGATGCGTTGCGCAATGCCCTCCACGATCGCGGTTTTTCCCACGCCGGGGTCGCCCACGAGCACGGGATTGTTCTTCGTGCGCCGCGACAGCACCTGCACGCAACGGCGAATCTCTTCATCGCGGCCGATCACCGGATCGAGCTTGCCGCTGCGCGCCAATTCGGTGAGATCGCGGCCAAAACGCTGCAGCGCTTGATACTTGCCCTCGGGATTTTGATCCGTCACGCGCTGGCTGCCGCGAATGTCCTTCAACACGCGAAAAATATTGTCGCGCGTCGCGCCTTGCTGCCGCAGAATTTCGCCCGCGGCGCCGCTCCTTTCTTCGGCGATGGCCAGCAACAGATGCTCGGTGCTCACATAGTCGTCCTTAAGCTGGCGCATCTCCTGTTGCGCCGTGTTGATGATCTGATTCACACGCTGTGAAACGTAAATATTTCCCGCTGCGCCAGCCCCGGACACGCGCGGCAGTTTGCGCAGCGCTTCGTCCACGCGGCTGAGCGCCAAAGCGCTATTTGCGCCGAGTTTTTTCAAGATGGCTAGCGGCACGCCTTCAGCATCGTCCAGCAAAGCTTTCAACAAATGCTCCACTTCGATTTGCTGGTGATTCAACTCGGAGGCCTGCTGCTGCGCGCGCGCAAAGGCTTCTTGCGCTTTCAGCGTAAACTTATCCAGAGTCATGTTCATTTCTCCTTGCCAAGCTTTTCTTTCATGGTATTTCTACTCAAATTTTATACCAAAATCAATGCCGGACATTTTGGCTTGGTTTAACCCGTATTGGGATTGCAGGTTGACCTGAGAACATGCCATTTTTTCCCGATCGCTTCGTCTCGAATGGTAAACTCGTCGGAGTGAATGCCAATTTGACAAGATGATAAATGCCGGGTGCGGCCACGAACAGACCACCGCAACCCGTTATCAGAAAGAGCTTGACACCGTGCCACGAACTGAGTATCATCGCGTGATTGGTGAATTCGAGCACGGCGCTCGGGCAGAGGAAATCAGTTCTGCATAACACAGACTGTGTGAAAACGATTGGTTTCAACGCCGGCTGAGCTTGTTGAAGCCGGATTCCTGAACTTAGCACCCTTCGACAAACTCAGGGTGCGGCAATACCAAGTTTGCACACAGTCTGACAGCCGGTGAAAGGCACGCGGCCCCGAAGAGGGAAGAGCTATGAGAAAAACCTTATTGGCCGTTCCGCTCATTTTTATACTGGCTTGTCGAGCCAAGGAAGCAAACATGCCATCCGATCTGGACACTTTCATGATTTGCGCGCATCGCGGCGCTTCGGCCCACGCGCCGGAAAACACACTGGCCGCGATGCGTTTGGCCATGGAGATGGGCGCGCACATGTGCGAGATCGACGTGCAACAAACCCGGGATGACCGGCTGGTGTTGTTGCATGATGAGGAATTGGATCGCACCAGCAACGGCACGGGATTCTTGTGGCAAAAGAGCCTCTCGGAATTGCAGGGCATTGACGCCGGCAGTTGGTTCGATGCCAAATATGCCGGCGAGCCGCTGCCCACCTTGGAAGAGGCCATGGATCTGGTGCGCGGCAAAATGAAGCTCAACGTCGAAGTGAAATTGCACGGCCACGAGCGCCAGATCGCGCCATTGATCGTCGCCGCCATCCGCCGCGCAAATTTCCAAGAAGAATGTATCGTCACTTCATTTGGGCATGCTGTGGCCGAGGAAATAAAAAAACTGGCGCCGGAATTGCAAGTGGGCTACATTTTTGGCACGGAAGAATATCATGAAGGGCTCTTTACCGGTGAGGTCGATTTGTTGAGCGCGCATCACCATTTGATCAGCCCGGAGTTCATGCGGAAGGCGCGTGCCGGCAACAAGCAGGTTCATGTTTGGACCGTGAACGACAAACCGTTGATGCGCCGCATGCTGGAATTGGGCGTGGCGGCGATCATTACGAATTATCCGGACCGGCTGGCAGAAGTTGTCCGCGAGAAAGAATGATGCCTATGTGGGATCGCCGTTTGCATGGCTTGCCCGCTTTTTGAAACCGCCAATGAACGCGAAGGTACGCAAATATATTCTCAATTCGCGTTTATTAGCGTTCCTTCGCGGTTTGAGAAATGGGAAGGTCATTTAATTCTCAATCCTGAGCAACCGGTCAATCGACGACCATTCACGGAAATTCCCATGTTTCTGCTTCTGCTCAGAACCCGATTCCGTTATTATCGCAACTTTGTTCGCGCGCACTTCGATCGTGTGACTTTGGTCGAGTTGGGGCTCATTGGCGTCATCTTTTTATATTTGACTGTGCGCTCGCCCGCGGACATTGGTTATCGGCTGGAGGCTTTGTTTTCTCCAGAGTTCGTCTCGCGTTGGCCGGCACAGTGGCTCACCTTGCTACCGCTTTTCTATTTTGTTACGGAATGTATGGCCTGGGTGAGTTTGCGCCCAGCAGGGGAGTGGCAATTGCTGGGCACATTGCCGTTTGCCAGGCACGCGGTGACGCGCTACCATCTTGTCCGGCATTTTTTGAAAACGGCCGGACTGTTGGCGGTAGGGATTTTGCCCTTTGCATTCATCCACGAAGATTTTTTTGCGCGCAGCGTGCAGGTGGCGACGGTAGCGGCTGTCATGCTGGCGTTGCAGCTCCTTGCTTTTTGCCAGGCTTATATCCTGCGGCGCCCAATCTCTTGGTGGAAGAAGTGGGCAAGATGGGGCAGCGCAGAAGCACTGATCGCGTCGGCGCTGGTCTTCTCTTCAGAGAGTCAGTCGGCGGCGATCCAGGCTATACCGCTTTTCGAGCTTCATCATCTGTTTATGGCACTCGTTGGCGTTGGCATTGTGGCGATCTATACGCATCGGATCTGCGCGCCTGAGCTGCTTTTCGAGTCCCGTGCCCCGGCACGACAACCGGCATTTGAAGGTTCGGCGGCGACCTCCAAAATTAGGGCTGCCTGCAGCGGATTTTTGGCCGCACAAATCAAGCGTGACCTCCTCATGCTCAAGCGCTGCCGTCCTGCAGTGCTATTCATCTATCTCACTGCGCTGCTTTTGCCACTTGCCGTCACCGCTGCGCAGGAAACCGCAAGCCATGCCTATGCTTCCGCCCTCTTCCTCCACATGGTAGGTTGCTGGATCATGATCAATGCCCTGATGTACCTGTTCCAACAGGAGGCCACCGATGCCAGTTTGGCGCGGCTCTTGCCGGTTTCGGCGCGGCAATGGTGGCAAGCACGCTGGTGGTTCGCCTTCGGCACACTGGCTTCACCGGTGTTTCTTACCGCGGCGATGATCGCAGTTAGATTCGGCATGAGCTTCAAGTGGGCGCTCTGGGCGGCTGCGGCTGGGCTCGTGTTGCCCGCGATTTTCGCACTGCTGTTTTGCAACGCCATCCTGGGCATGTTTCCGCACGTGAATTACGCCGGGATTCTCATGAACGTATTTGTGCTATTGACGATTCTGTTTTGGTTTTATATGCCATTCGGCTCGCTGCTGTTGCTGGGATTCATGCTGGCAAGGGTGCGCAAAGCGCAGCGGCATTTTCAGCTTTTGGAAATATAGCATGATTGCCATTCGTGGTCTCAGCAAGAGATTCGATCATGTGCAGGCGCTCGATCACGTTTCCTTTGCCCTAGCCCAAGGCGAACTGTGCGGCGTGCTCGGCCCGAACGGCGCGGGTAAATCGACACTGTTCAAGATCATCGTGGGATTGCTGGCCGCGGACGAAGGCGAGATTTATCTGGCGGAGCAGCAAATCATTTTCGGAGAGGTCGAATACAAACGGCGCCTGGGATATTCTCCGGAGAACCCGATTTTCTATGAGTATTTGACCGGCGCGGAATTTTTGCAGTTCATCGCGGCCGCCAAGGGAACAGCAAACGACAAAGAGCAAAAAGAAAAAAGCAAAGAACAAGAGGATATTGAGAAATGGCTGGCGTTTTTTGAATTGACTGCGAAAGCCGGTGAGTTGATCAAAAACTATTCGCATGGCATGCGGCGCAAGCTCAGCCTGTGCGCTGCTTTGGTTGGTGCGCCCGATATTTTGCTGTTGGACGAAGCCACCAATGGGCTCGATCCGGAAGCGAGCTTTCACTTCAAGGAATTCCTGCGCGAGTATTGCCGCACTGGCGGCACGGTTTTGTTTTCTTCACATATCATTGAAACCGTGGAGCATCTGTGCGATCGCATAATTCTCTTGCATCGCGGCCGCGTTTTGGCCGAGATGCGGCGGGAGGAGTGGGAAAAACTGCGGTCGGAGGGTTCCTCGCTGGAGCAGAGATTTATTGCAATGATCCACGGAAATGATTAGCATGGCCGGAGCTTTTATGCCCCTGGATTTGCTCGAGCAATCCCCCGTCGTCATCAAAACCCCTGTCGCCTGGGGCGAGATGGACGCGTTCCAGCACGTGAATAACATCGTTTATTTTCGCTATTTTGAAAGCGCGCGTCTCGCCTATTTTGAGCGTATTCATTTTGATGATCCCGCCGTGCACGGCGGGATCGGCCCGATTCTGGCGCACACGCAATGCCGCTTTCGCAAGCCGTTGACCTACCCTGACACAATTTCCATTGGCGCGCGCGTGACGGAAATTAGAGATGATCGTTTTGTGATGGAGCTTCGTATTTTCAGCCAGCGCTTGCAAAAAATCGCGGCGGAGGGCACGGCGGAAATCGTGGCTTTCGACTATCGCCAGAACAAAAAAGCGGCATTGCCGGATGCGGTTCGAGAAAGAATACGTGAACTGGAAAAGAACTGGAAATGAAACCTTCCAGGTCTTAAAGACCTGGAAGGTTTTTGGCAATCAGGAATCCAATCGCATGCTCGTCTATCTCAACGGCCAGTTTCTGCCACGCGCAGAGGCTGCGATTTCAGTGGAAGATCGCGGTTTTCTGCTGGGCGACAGCGTGTATGAGGTTTTCCGCAGCTATCGCGGCTTTCTCTTTGAAAAAGAGGCACACGTGCAGCGCTTGCGCAATGGACTGCGTGCTTTGCGCGTGGAGGTGCCTGAGTGTGAAAGATTCGTGGAAACGGCGACTGAGCTTCTGCGCATGAACGAGCTTGCAGAAACTGACGCCACCGTATATCTGCAAATCACACGCGGCGCGGCGCAGCCACGCCGCCACGCCTTTCCCGCGCCGCCGGTGCCGCCCACGGTTTTCATGGCGACCAATCCTTTGCAGCCAAATCTCACTTGGACAGAAAAAGGGATCGCCGCGATCACAGTGCCGGATTTGCGCTGGGGGCGCTGCGATTTGAAGACCACGAATCTCTTGCCGAATGTCCTGGCCAATCAGCAGGCGCACGAAGCCGGTGCGGAGGAAGCGGTTTTCTTACGCGAGGGAATCGTGGTTGAAGCCAGCCATAGCAACGTGTTTGCGATTTTGCGGGGCGTGATCGCCACGCATCCGCAGGCGCCGATCCTGCTGCCCGGGATCACGCGTCAAGTTGTGCTTGATTTGTGCCGGCAATCAAAGCTAGCCTGCCAGGAGCGGGCTTTTACGGTGAGCGAATTCAAGCACGCAGATGAGGCTTTCATCACGCTGACCTCGGGCGAGATTACGCCTCTGATACGCATCGACCAAAACGAAATTGGCGAAGGCAGGCCGGGCCCGGTGACCAGGCGCCTGCAAGAGATCTTTCGAGAATACGTGCAAGCACAAAAAGCGGCCGGCAATTAGGTTGAACTAAGGTTTGCTGCCGACGAGGGTAATATTCGCGCCCACTTGATACTTTTCTTGCGAATCTGGGTTTTCGATTTTGCCGTTCGCATAAAAACCCACCGAGCCGGAGGAGAAATGTTTGCGGCTGGCGGTCAACACGCCCCACACGCGTCCGTCGGGCGATTTGATTTCTACAATTAAGGAAACCGGTGCATTCGCATCTTGCTTTTTCGGTTCGGGAGGCATGTGTTTTTTTCCTTTCAAAGTTTGTCGTCTGTGCCGGCGCACTGCGCGGTTGGCCACTTCGCCGGGAAGAAAATGTTCAAAACGTTTTTTAGATTTGCAAGCCTGTTCTTTAAAAATAGTCCTTGCAAATGTAGGTACTAATCGGTAAGTTCGCGCCAATCGACCGAATTCTCCCCCCAGATTGCGGCACATTTCAGCAACCTGTTTGGAACTCCTAAACTGGTTGTAGGAGACAAACGTGAAAGGCGCAGGTTTGCATTCCCGGAGACGACCATCTTACGGGGAGGGTGAGCAGGGTGGTTCCAAAATCCAAGAACTTCACGAAACGCTCTTGAGGCAAGCTCAGGGCGGAGATGAGCAAGCGCGAGCACAATTGTGCCAATATGTCTTCGCAGCGGCGCACAAGTATGCGCGCTTGGTCGGGCTGCCGTCGGTGTATGACGCAGACGATTTTGCGCAAGACGTGATGATCCAATTGCTCGAGCAGCTGGGCACGATTCAGCGCTTGCGCGGCTGGCTTCCGGCAGTCTTGATAGGCCAGCGCTGCACGGCTTTCCGGCGCTATTTTCAGCTTTTGAGCAACGCCTCACAAGACAATGACGCTCGTTTCGACGCCGGCAGCGAAAGGCTGAGTGAAGAAGAACAGTCCCGGCAAATCGATAAGCTCGACTTTGCGATCCTGATGCGCCAGCTCTCTGAGAAGCAAAGGATCGTCATCACCCTGCATTTCGTCGACGACTTGCCTTTTAGTGATATTTCGAAAGCCACCGGGATAAAGCCCAACACCGCGCGCATGTATCTCACCCGGGCAAAGAGACTATTGCAGAAACATCTCAACCTTCACCATGGGGAGGGTTCAAGTCATGGAATTGACACATGAAGAGCACCGGGAATTGCAATACGCCCTCGAAGGCGACTTAGAAGTACCCGCCAATCTCGCCAGCCGTCTTGAAAAACATCTCCCGCATTGTCCCGATTGCCAGCGCATCATAAATACCTCGGGACGGCTGCGGCAAAGAGTCAAGAAGAGTTTTCAGGCATCCGTACATTTGTCGCGAGGACAATTGCTGTTTCACTTGACGGCCATGGACTCGCACGCCGATTTGCCTGCCGCCGACCGCAAAATGCTGCAGCGGCATCGTGCCCATCTGCAAAGATGCTCCTTATGCCGCTCGCGCGAGCGGCATTTGCAAGAAGAGCTCGCACGCTGCGAAGAAATCGTATTTGGCACGGTGGAGAAGTTCGCCCTGCCGGCCGAGCCGGTCCAGGCTGGAACACCTTTTCCCGCCGGAACCAAGCCCAACCTCAATTCCATGAGCCGGTTCACTTCGAAGCTGATGAAGACGACGATGGCCTCGGTTGGCATCCTCACTTCGTATCTGCTCATCTTTTTTGCGAGTGAGGCGCGCCGGTCCAACGACTTCGCTGTCAGGGACATGCGCGGTGAAGACCTTCGTTCCTGCCTGCAAAGGGACCGCGACCGCGCATCTGATGAGGCTAATCCGATTTTACAAGCTGCGCACGAGGCTTTGATCGATGCTGACGTTTCAGGGGCCCTGGATGCGCTCGCGGGTGTGGATGAGCGCGAGCTGGAAGGCGAAGCCTTGTTTCGTTTCCGGCTTTACGAATTGCTCAGCACGCTCAAGGAGGGGCAATCCGATTATCTCGGGTTCTTCCCACACTTCAATGAGCCTCGCATCGCCGCCGCGCTTAAAAAGATGGAACAAGCATTGCCGGAAAACCAAAGTTACGCCGTACCGCCGGACCCCGAATTCGTGGGTCCGGCGTATTACTTTGCCGCCAAAGCATGCCTGATTTTAGAACGCCGGGATGACGCCCTTGCATACCTCGAACGCAGCCGGAGCTTGCATGGTCACGGCCGCAGCCAAAAGGCCGGTGAACTCCTTCAGCAACTTTCCGCTCCGAAATAGAACATGCTCCGTCTCGGGACGATCGTTTTTGCGGTAGCTCTGCAGATTGTCCCGGGATTTCAGGATCCAAGGCTCACGATACACCCGCCTTCCCGACCACCTCTCGTCCGGCTCGTCCTTTCCGTAAGCGCGCCCTCCTCCTGGTTGAACGCCGTCAGAACAATCCTGCAGTCGCGATTGAAACCCCCGGGACATGCCTGCGTATGATGGCAGGGTACAACCCCTGGCCGACGGTTTGGCTGAGCGCTCACTTCAAGCCAGCGTGGTTAGACTAATCCCCCCAACAACTTCTCCGCGGAGGATGCCTATGCGATTCGTATACAATTCCTCGCTGTTTCTGGCTTTGCTCGTCGTTTCAGGATTCGCACAATACCAACCGGGTGTGAACAACAATCTGACCTTGCTTGGCCATTTGCACCAATACCATGGTTACTCGAATATTTGGGGTTACACTGATCCTCAAGGACGCGAGTATGCGCTGCTCGGCACAGACGTGGGGCTATCGATCGTGAACATTACAGACCCTAGCCATCCTGTAGAAGCCGCTTTTGTGCCGGGGCCCGGACCGACCGCATGGAGGGAGATCAAGACTTATCGGGACGTTGCCTACGTGGTCAGCGAAGCCACTGCTCCCAACGAATATAGTGGCATTCAAGTCGTGTATTTGGGCACCTTGCCGGATCCGGCTCCCATCTTCTACTCAATCTTATGGCCGGGAGTGACCGCAGCGAACGCGAGAGCGCATTCTGTCAGTGTGGACGACTCCGGCCACCTCTACATTCAAGGCGGCACAGCGACTGCTGGAACTGGAGGTGCCAACGGCGGAATTCGTATTTTCAGTTTGGCTGATCCCTTGCTGCCTCAGCCGGTGAGCAACTATAGTCGGCACTATGTGCACGATTCGTTCCTGCACAACAATATTCTATTCAACAGCAATATCAATGATGGCGGCCACGTGGATATTCTCGACGTCTCCGATCGCAGCCAGCCAAGATTGCTCACGAAGCTTGTATATCCGCGCGGGTTTTCCCACAATTCCGGCGTAACCGAAGACAGCAATTATCTCATTACCACCGATGAAGTCACAGGTTACACCGTCAAGTTTTGGGATATTCGCGTGTTGTGGGATAATGACCCTTCCAATGACAACAATATTGAATTGGTGGCGGAATATATCGGCAATCCGGATCAAATCGCTCATAACGTGCATGTGCGGGGCCAATATGCCTATCTCTCGCATTATGTGGAGGGCGTGAAAATCCTGGATATTTCCAATCCGCGCGACCCGGTGGAAGTGGCTTATTACGACACCTATCCTGATCCCGGCCAAGGCTTCAACGGCGACTGGGGCGTGTATCCATATTTTCCCTCCGGCACGATCGTGGTTTCGGACATACAAACCGGCTTGTACGTATTCAAGTTCGATACCGTTGAGGCTGGCGGTGTAATGGGGAGAGTGACGAATCGTGAAACCACGGCCGCGCTGGGAGAGGTCACTTTGCATTTCGTGGAAGCCCAGAAAGCCGTGCAGACAAATGCCAGTGGCGCGTACGTCTTCCGCACCAACCAGGGCAGGCACACCCTCATTGCTTCTCGGCTGGGTTACTTTGCAGATACGCTGCAAATTGACATAGCTCCAGGTGCTCAGAATTTGCGGCTGGATTTTGCCTTGCAACCGGAAAATGCTTTTCTCGCTTTGGACATCGACAGCGTTGCGGCTGCCCTGCCCGTGAATTCCGTCGCAGAGCAGACTTTCTCTTTGAGGAACACTGGGCCGGGTACGTTGCGTTTTTCAATTCGTGATGTCAACGGCCCCGGTTTGGCGGCTTCTTCTCCGACCTCCTCCGTACAACTTCTCGCGCGGCTCGGCCAGGTTTTGAAAGAAAACCCGCCCGTGATTGCGGCGCATGAGCCCAGTTTGTTCGCCAACCAGATTCAGCAATTGGAGACCATCATCACGGACTCCATTGGTGATGTTTTTGGCGGGCCTCAACCTGATTTCGTCAGCGTTCTCGCAGAGAAAAAAACGGATGCCATTGCCATCAAAATGAAATTTGCGCATCCTGTGGATCGCGACAGTTTAGTGACAGGTTTGACTTTGGATACCGACCAAAACCCTAGCACCGGCGAGTCCTCAATTGGAATCTTCTTGAACGATCTCGGCCCTGAATTCGATGTCATTCTGACTGTGCGGGCATTGCCGGTGCCTGGTTTTCCAATTCCCCCGGCGGCGGTGGTCATTTTCGATAACGTGGCTGGTGGCGCGCCATTGGTTCGCCCCGATGCCGTGATTGTCGGAACGGATAGCTCGATCACCGCAACAATTTTGTTGAGCGACCTTGGCAATGATGACGGTAATCTCAATGTAGTAGCAAGCGCATTTTATTTCGCCGGCAGCATTGAAGATGGCGCCACCAGCGCCGACGTCGCGCCGAACGAAGGACACGGCACCATCGGCTTCGATGCAAATGCAGATGCGCTTTGGCTGAGCGCTTCACCCGGTTCCGGCTCGATCAACGGCGCGGGCAGCCAGAATATTACGGTCAATTTCAACACCAACGGTCTGAAAATCCAATCGTATTCGGCGTTGCTTATTATCAACACCAATGATCCGAACAACGCGGAACGGGCTATTCCCGTCAGGTTGCAAGTATCGCCGCCAGTTGGTGTTGGGGAAGAAACGGACGTCCCCAACGAATTTGCGCTGCAGCAGAACCGGCCCAATCCTTTTCGCGCGGAAACGCAAATCGAATATATCTTGCCGCGTCCGGAAGTGGTGGAATTGAAGATCTATAATCTGCAGGGGCGGTTGATCAACACCTTGCAATCCGGCCCACAGACCGCGGGCCGCCATCTGGCGCGCTGGAATGGCCGCGATCAGCGCGGGGTGCTCACGGCCAACGGCATTTATTTTTACGTCTTGAAAGCCGGCACGCAACAGATGACGCGCAAATTGCTCATCACGCGATAAACCAGTTGGTTCTGGCAAAATAAAGTCGTATAATTGTGTAAGGCCTTCCTGGTGATCAGACCGGGAAGGTCTTGTCGTTTGGGCCATTGTACTTCGCGCATGGTACCTAACCCGGACAAGCTGGAAACGAAAAACTCAAAACACCAAGCCCAAAGTGGGTATTGAATTTTGAGCCTTGGATTTTGGATTTCTTTGCTCAAAAAGCACAGATTTAACTTGTAATGGCACTAACTCACACAACAGCTTTTTCTTGAGACTCACGAGGAGAAGGATGAGATATCGTGCAAAGCAGACCTGATTTTGGCCAGCGCGAATTCCGCTTGCCAGTTTTCGACAGAAAGTGGCTGATGTTTGGCATCGGCGGCTTGCTGGTTTTGTCGCTGCTTTTCTCAACTTTTTATACGGTCGACGCCGATGAAGTGGGGGTGATTCAACGCTTCGGCAAGTACGTGAGCACGACCGAGCCCGGTTTGCATCTGCGTTTGCCTTTGGGCATAGAAACCGTGCAAAAGGTGAAAGTGCAGCGTGTGTTCAAGGAAGAATTCGGCTTCCGCACAGCCGAAGCGGGCGTACGCTCGACGTTTGCCGAGGGCGATTTTTCCAACGAATCGCTCATGCTTACCGGCGATTTGAATTCGGCCGTGGTGGAATGGATCGTGCAATATCGTATCAAAGATCCGGTGAAATTCCTGTTCAGCGCCAGAAACGCGGAGGCCACGATTCGCCACGTTTCCGAATCGGCGATGCGTGAAGCCGTGGGCGATCACAGCGTGGACGAGGTCATTATCGCCAGCCGCCAGGACATTGCCTTGAAAGTGCGCGATTTCATACAAGAGATGCTGAATCGCTACGAAATCGGCGTGGACGTGGTTACGGTCAACCTGCAGGATGTCAATCCGCCGCCACTGGTGCAACCTGCCTTCAATGCCGTGAACGAAGCCAAGCAGGAAAAAGAGCGCATCATCAACGAAGCATTGGAAGCTTACAATAAAGTCATCCCGCAAGCCGAAGGCGAAGCGCAGCAAATCGTCAGCGAGGCGGAAGGCTACGCCATCAATCGCGTCAACCACGCCGGCGGCGACGCGCAAAAGTTTCTGGCGGTGTGGCAGGAATACAATCGCGCGCGCGACGTGACGCGGCGGCGCATGTATCTCGAAACCATGTTGGAGATCATGCCCAAAGTCAAAGAACTGTACATCATCGATGAAAAGCAGCAGACGCTCATCCCGCTGCTGCAAATGGCCGCGCCCGCGAAAGGAGAGCAAAAATGAACGGCAAGAGTTTGCGCTTTGCGGTTTTAGCCGCCGCACTTCTTCTGATTTTCAACAGCGCTTTTTATACGCTGAATGAAACCGAGCAGGCGATCATTACGCAGTTCGGCGAGCCGATCGGCCAGCCCGTGCGCACGGCCGGCCTGCACGTGAAAATGCCGTTCATTCAGAAAATCACGGTATTCGACAAGCGCTTGATTGAATGGGAGGGAGATCCGAATCAGATTCCCACCGAAGACAAGAAATACATCTGGGTCAGCACTTTTGCGCGTTGGCGCATCGCTGATCCGCTGAAGTTTTATCAATCCGTCACCAACGAACGCAACGCGCAAAGCCGGTTGGACGACATCATTGACGGCGTCACGCGTGACATCATTACGAAAAACCCGCTCATCGAGCTGGTGCGCGATACCAATCGCGAGATGGTGACGGTGGCAGAAGGGGCGCGCGAGGGTGCCGTGGAAACCATCGGCATCCAGGAGGTTGAAAAAATCAAACACGGCAGGCGCGCGATCACGATTCAAATTTTAGAACGTGCGCGCGAGACCATGCCGCAATATGGCATCGAATTGGTGGACGTGCGCATCAATCACCTCGACTACATTGAAGAGGTGCGCAAAAAAGTATACGAGAGAATGATTTCGGAGCGCAATCGTATCGCGGAAAGATACCGTTCGGAAGGCCAGGGCGAGCGCGCCAAAATCGAAGGCCAGCGCGAGAAGGAATTGCAGCGCATTCAATCCGAAGCTTACAAAAAGGCGCAACAGCTCAAAGGTGAAGCCGACGCCAGAGCCGCGAAAATCTACGCCGAGGCATACAATCGCGATCCGGAGTTTTACTCTTTTCTGCAGACACTGGAAGCCTACCGCAGCACGCTCTCCAGCAACAGCACGCTGTTCTTGAAGACGGATGCCGATTTTTTGAAGTATCTGCGGCAGAGCACCGGGAGGTGAGGCACCTGGCCGTTTCAGGAAACCCAAGACGGAGAAGTTCTCCGTTTCACAGAGAATGACCGATCGTTCGATTACATTCTGCAGCTCGCGAATGTTCCCCGGCCACCAGCGTTTCCTCGCCCAGCTCAGCGTCGGCACGATGGCGCACGCCAAAGTCATGCGCGCCATTGAACTCTTGGGGACCAAAGTTGCGCCGGCCGTGCGACGTCACACAGCGAACACAAAGTGAACCGCAGCGCTCGTTCACGAATTCATTTCCATGAGTTGCTCCCATTCCTAAGCGATCTATTTAGCGGCGCAAAGCCAAGACCTGCGGCGTGAAGCGACATGGCCTCAGCTCAATGCTGCCGCCTGCGGGCGGCCCTTCTCCTCCAAGCTCCGAAGCCGCGGCATCGGCTTGCCCGATTCGAGGAAAGTCTTGAGGGATGACAAGATCGACGACCAGCCCTCGCGGAAACCGATGACCGCCTGCTCGTCCGGCAGCTCGTCGTGTACCAGCGTGAGTTTGACCTAAGCGCTGCCCACAGCTTCTCCGGCGTGGTGGCGATGTAAGAAACGTAAACGAATTCTGGCTGTTCAACTTCCTTCATGTCCGGAATACTTCGTCCCCTCCGGCACGTCCGTGTAACTCTCGAACTCGATCCTATAGCCGTCGGTGTCCGACAGCGAGGTGACCCACATACCATTTCCGACAAAGGGCCTGGAGGCCTGAATCCCGCGTGAAGTGACCTCGTGGTAGAACGCCAGAGCGTCCTCGCAGATGAAGCAGATCGATACGCCCACGCCCATTTTCCCCCCCGGCACCCACTCTTTCTTGAACTCCTGCAGCATCAATGCCGCGCCTCCACGTTGCAGCCAGCACCAGCGCAGCTTGCCCTCGTCTATCCATTTGTTGGCCATCTCAAAGCCGAGGCCATCGACGTAATAGTGGAGGGAGGCTTCGAGGTTCGACACCCCGAAAAACGGCACGGCTTGCTTGAGGTTTGGTTTGGTTTTCGGTTCGAGTTTCATGGTTCGAGCTCCTCGATTTGTTTCATGAGTTTCTTTGATCGTTGAGGCGCCGTTCTTTGCCATTCTCGCCGGACGATTCCATCTGCTGAAGAACCATGCGGTAATAGTCGCCGCGAGCACGCATGAGTTGCTCGTGGGGCCCGCGCTCGACGACGCGCCCTTCTTCCATCAGCAAGATCAAGTCGGCGCGGCGTATGGTGGAGAGGCGATGGGCGATCACGAAGGTGGTTCGTCCGGCGAGCAGTGAGGCCATCGAGGCCTGAATGAGCTGTTCGCTTTCCGTATCCAGGTTGCTGGTGGCCTCGTCGAGGATCAGGATCTGCGGAGACGCCAGGATCGCCCGAGCAATCGCCAGCCGTTGCTGCTGGCCGCCAGAGAGCTTGACGCCACGCTCGCCGATAAAGGTCTCGTACTGTTCGGGAAGCTTGACGATGAACTCGTGCGCATTGGCGCGCCGGGCGGCGTCTTCAACTTCGGCGTCCGTGGCATCGTGGCGCCCGTAGGCGATGTTGTCCCGCACCGAGCCGTCGAACAAGAAGACATCCTGCTGGACAATGGCCAAGAGGTCGCGATACGTGCGCAGACGAAATTCCCGAATGTCGGAGCCGTTGAGCAGAATGCGGCCCTTGGTGGGGTCGTGAAAACGCGCCACCAAGTCAGTCACCGTCGTCTTCCCTGCGCCACTCCGGCCCACCAGTGCGACCACAGATCCTCCGGGCACGGCGACATTGAAGTCGCGAACTACGGGCTGGCCCTCGCGATACTCGAACTCGACCTTCTCGAATCGGATCTCATGCACCACCTCTGGTGCGTCACGAGCGTCGGGCCGGTCAGGCTTGTCGCCTTCCATCGCCAACACTTCGAACACGCGCTCCATGGCCGCGAGCGAACGTTGCAGCTCGGAAAAGGAATTGACGATATTCCACACCGGGTTCAGCAGCAGAAACGTGTACCACTGGAACGCCATGATGTCGCCAATGGAGGCGCCACCGACGATGTTCAAATATCCTCCGTACCAGACGATGACCACGTTGACGGCCCCCAAGAGCAGGCCCCAGGACGTCCACAACAACATTTCGCGGCGATGCGCGAACATTTCCTTGCGCAACACGGTGTGCCGGCCGAGCATGTAGTCGAACAGCTCCCGTATTTCGCGCCCGAACGCCCGCACGACGCGAATCCCCGAGAACGTCTCACCCACCCGGCCGTCAATCTGTTCCACGTCCTTGCGAAGCGAACGGTAAATGGGCCTGATGCGCCGTGAAAAAGCAAAGCTCATCAGTGTCACGCCGGGGATAATGGCCAGGGCCGTCAACGCCAACCGCCAGTTTAACAGCAGCAGCACGATCACCGCGATGATCAGACGGATGATCGAGATGGAGGGAGACACGATGGCCAACTGCAAGAGCGCAGGCGGCTCATTCGGGTCAGGTCATTTTCCATGCGATCTGAGTAGTTCATCAACTTCCGCATAGCCTGATGGAAAAGGGATGCCACTTACGGGTGCGCCCGCGCGGAGCAACGCTTCAACCGACTCGGGCGAACGTCTCTCGGTCCAATACGAATCCACGCACGCCTTCACGGCCAGCGCCAATGGCGTACGCCCCTTTCCATCCTTGACGCCAACCGGCGCTCCACGTTCGATGAGCAGTTTCACGGTCGGGGGGTGTGCCTTCCAGGCCGCCACGTGCAGCGCTGTGCTGTCTTTCGCGATGCCGAAGTAGCCGTCGCCTTCGTATAGCGCCGTGATGGGCACGCCGAGATCGAGAAGATGCCGAACGCCGTTCGTGTTCCAGGTTCCGGCGAATTCCGCAAGCAGCTTGCCTCCTTGCGCCACAACGTCGTGAACGAGCCTGGGTTCGCGCATCGCGATGGCGCGCACGGTAGCCGCATCGTTCCTGGCGCACGCGGCGATCAACTGCATGGCGCCGTGCAGCTCAATGGAAATGCCACGACGCTCGAACAAAGCGAGGAGGTCGCCCCGCCCTCGGCTCGCCGCCAGCGCGACCGCCGATTCCTCGTTGTCGCGCGCCGGTAGCCGCGGGTCGGCGCCGTGGTCCAGCAGCAGTTCGATGATCTTGAGATCGTTGTCCCGTGCGATGGCGTGATGGATCGCACGGAATCCCAGTTCTCTGCTATGATTGGGATCGGCGCCGTGCTCGAGCAGATACTTCACGCCCTCGTAGTCGTGCCAGTCGTGCTTGCGGATCAGCATGACCGCGAGGCTCTCGGCAGTAAGCCTGCCGGTCTCCACGACGAGTTTCATCGCGGCGTTGTCGTGTGTTTCCGGCGAGTGATAAACGACTTCAACATCGTTCGGATCGGCGCCACGCTCGAGCAGGAGGCGCGTCATCTCCTGATGGTGCCCGACGCCGGCGGCGCCATACAGTGCGGTTTCGAACTCGGGGTACTGACCCGTGGTCCAGAAACCGGCGTTCGGGTCAGCTCCGGCGTCGAGCAGCGCCGTGGCCGCCCGCAGGAAGCCCTCGGTTCGAATCCTGTCGAGCCGAAGATACTTTGACAGACACAGATAGACGAGTGCCTCTCCGCCGTACGGTCCCGACTTCGCCGTAGCGTTCTTTGTATCCTGCGCGAGAAACCGGCGCACGGCAGCATCGTCGCCCAGAATCGCCGCGATGTGAATATCGCAGCTTGCGAGATCGGGGTGCGCAGCCAGAATCACCTCGGCGCGCTCCAGTGTCCCATGCCAGACCGCAGCCTCGATGAAGGCCGCGCGCGCATCGTCTATGTTGGTCATATCGGTCATGGTCGAAACGTTAGTGATGTTGGTCACATTAGACTACGCTCGAGGGTACGAATGTCTCAAGTTCCCTTCATGGCGTCGCCGATCATTGCGCGCAACCAAGCGCCGGGGAGTTGAGGCGCTCTCACACGAGACTGGGGTGCGCGGCCAGGAGGCGTTCCAGCGCGCTCACGTCACCTGCGTCGATGGCGGACACTGCTTCGCGGAATAGCGGGTCGAGAATCTCGGGATCGTGCATAACGATTGCTCTTTTGAAAGGTGGTGCTTCAAGCTCACAAACCACCAACAGGTGGCCGGCCCACGGAGCTACCCAACGCGTCCGATTGAGTCCCATGTCAGGCGACACCCTGAGATAACCGCCCGTTGGTTAAGGTACTCAGACCGTGGCTTTGCCCCTTACCGCGAGACTGTTGCGAGAGTCGTGATCTTTCCGTCAACTCCGACTTTCCGAACTCGCGGTATCCACTCCCTACGAGTCTCCACGCGTGAAGGAGCCGCATCGCGCCACTCCAGCACATAAACTTCTCTGCGAAACACCGTTACACCGGTCGGTGACCATGGACCAGGCCCTTGTAGGATGGTGCTTACTTTGCCTTGAGGGGTGATCTTAAGGACGCGGCGGCTGCCGGTGGCGGCCACGTACACGCCCCCCTGCGAATCAACAGCCAATCCCCGGCAATAGGTGGCCTCCGTTTCCGGCGGTGGATTGTTGGCGGGGTCTTTGCTGACGAAGCCGCTGGCAAACGTCGAGACAGTACCGTCCATCGTAATCTTTAGGATCGCGTTGACGTCAGTGACATAGATAGAACTGTCTGGGCCAGCAGCTATGCCGGTGATGCCCTGGAACATCTCGCCGCCTGCGAGGATCGATTCCGTTCCGTTAGGTGTTCTCTGGACAATCCGCGTCGAGCTGCGGCGAGTATCGGCGTAGTAGAGGTTCCCGTCCCGGTTAACAGTAAGGGGAAAATCGGAGCACATAATGAGAACAGGTTTGGAGCTTTGCGGTGTTACTCTTTCAAACCACTCGCCAAAATTCTTCTGAGATTCTGCGAAGTATCCGACTTCATCAATAGCCATCCAGTGCCATAACGATGCGGGCAAGTAGATGAGTTTACCTTGCTTATCAATCTTCCAAACGCCTTGGCCAGTGTCGGTAAAGAATATCTGGCCCTGGTTGTCAACTACAATCCCGGAGCCGGGATGGGCAGATGTGCTGGTTGCAAATAACGCGCATAGCAGGATGCCAGTTAAAGTTGTCGCCATAAAATATATTCGCATTTTGAGACCTACAGACGGCGTGTTTGCCGCCCAAGCTCAAATTGACCGGCGCTGCGCTCTGCGACAGACGTTGACGAAGCCGACAAAAGTTGCTGTTTGCACAATTTTAAAAAAGCGACGGGACGCGCAGCGGCCGATTGAATTTGTTGTTCGGAATACAACCTTGAACTTGTGATGCTTCTCTCTGCTGGGTTGTCTATCTTGATACACGGGCGAAAAAAGCAAGGAAGGGATAAATCTCATTCCTTTCCTTATCATATTCATGATTCGTTTGCAAGCGCGCATCTATTGCCCAAATAGCAGCCCAATTTGGAGCGGGCTTAAGAGCATTTGATGCAGTGTTCAAATCATCGATTGCAGCTTCTTTGCTGCGAGGAATTAGTTTGTTCTTATACTTTGAAGCCTGATGACATGGAACAATAAGCAAGTCAACGCGCGCACTTCCGCGCGACCCATGACCAAGCCACCAGCCGCAGCGCGTAATCGAGTTGTTCGCGAAGGCTGTCCACGCCCTCACGCTCCGGTGCTATGACTTTTCGACGAAGCCGTAACTTGCGTGGGAGTCGTAGTCGATAGCGTGCTTCGTTTTCAGTTTTTGAATATATCGGAGCTGGCTCTTGGTATGCGGACTGGCGACACCGTCACCGAGCTGCTCGCATGTGTGCAGCAGGATTTCTTCGAGACAACTCGTCAAGCTCATGCGCTTGTACGCCGCCAGGTCATGGAGCAGGGCGGTAAGACGTTTCTCTGCTCCAGGAATATCTGCACCTGATCCAGATTTACGTCCGCCATGACCGGCGGGTCGCCCGACGAGAAGCCCAGGCTGAAGCCGAGCTTGTTGGTGTAGAAGTCGACGGCGGCAAGGAAGTCGCTGACGTACAACGTGGTTTGGTGGCGCTCGCAGTCGACCCGCGGCGCGGCGGAAGTAGTCATACATCCCCTCGCAGCGCAAATTTCTCTATCTGCCGCCTGTGCCGCAAAATGTGAACGATGGCGTGCTCCAACATTTGCTCAAGATTGTAGGTCACACACCATCGTGAAGGTATAATTGAGCTCTCAATCTTTTCGTCCGTCATTTCCCACTTGCCTGCCAGGGTTTGAGCTGTGTATTCGAGCATGGATTCTAGCTGCACCAATGCCTCCTGGCGAGAAAAGAGTTGCTTCGGACGACGGATTGAAGAGAGGGAGAACAATTCCCTGATGGCATCGGCGTAACCGTATCCCGAACTCACCACGTGACTCATGATGGTTTGAACAGAGCGGCAATTTTCGTCACTTGTTTGCGGATCAACCATCCGGACGAATTCATCTTCAGGGATTTGCTCCACTAAACCTCTGAGTTCCGAGGCCGCACGCTCATACTCATCCATCATAGCTCCGAGAGGGCCCTTGCGATATGCTTTTCTTATCATACCACGCTCCAGGTTCATTTAATGCAAAAAAACAGAAGACAGAAAGAAGCAGGACAGAAATATGTTTGTCGTTTGCGCAATCCCGTCACCAACCAGTCCCCTGGCATAGGAGATCAATTGCCATCTTTCTGTCCTTCAGGGCCTCTGCGCCGGTCGTGTGATCTGCGCTGATACCGCTTTCCAGTCGTCTCCGGAGCGCACGTACACGTCGACGTAACGGCTGATTCCGGGAGTCCCGTCTTTCGCTATCCACGATCCCATGCACCGCACCAGGGCCACCTCGCCGTAGAATCGCACGTCGACCTCGTCGAGCCGGTATTCCACGAGATCCGAACCTTGGGCAGTCATCTGAAGGAAGGCGGCTTTATCGAGCACCGAGCCGTCGGACTCAATACAGACAAACTCGTCGGCGAGATGCGCACGATACCATTCGACGTCGCCTGCCAGGGACGCCCGTACGTATTGCTCGTTCAACCTGCGTAAACGCTCTTCGCGAGACACTGGATCCTCCTTTTAGTTGATTTGCGATTGTAGATTTACGATTGCCGATCTGCGATCGTAATTCGACAATCGGAAATCACCGAATTTTTGCGAAGTGCTAACCTTCCCTTGCGACCGACCGCTGTTCCCGCCATTTCCGTATCGCCTGGGTGTGCTTCGGATAATGGCTGTAGGTATCGAGCCGTAAGCGATGGCGGAAACGTGTTTCACGGATAAATTGATCTTCCGGCGCTTGCTGGATGAAGTCGATGAGCCGGCGGTGGGCGTCATCTTGTTGCTGCAGCACTTCGGACAGCGACAGTTTCCCCTTCTGCTCCGTCATCTGGGCATTGAAGGCATCGATGCCACCGTAGGTGACGGAATACCGCGGAGGCTTCCCGCCACTGAGGATGAGCGGCAGATGCTTCAGCGCCTCCTCTTCCCACCAGGTCACGTGTGCAATGATATCCCTGACCGACCAGGCCCCCGTGACACCAGGCTCCAACAGCTCCGTGTCTGACAGGCCGGCGTACGACTCCGTGAATGCCTCCCACGCCTTGTCAAGCCGTTTCAGAAGTTGCGATCTATCCATGGCTCTCCTTCTCTCGCGCCATCGAGAGCACTGTGCTCGATTCTCCCAAGCACCGGCAATTGAACTCAGAGCAGCGCCGTTAAAGAGAGAAAGTAACTATTCAGCTATTGTTATTGTAAGCGGATTGAGCGGATAAAGCGGATTCTAAAGATTCGTTTGCCAGAATCATTATCTGCTCAATCCGCTCAATCCGTTTACGTTTCTTTTTTCTTCTGAATAATTACAAGAGAAAATACAACTCTGACGCCATTTTACAAGAAGTTTTTCTGATTTGAAAAGGGGAGAGTACCATAGACGAAGAAAGATTGCGGTGCACGAATTATTCTATCACTAGCCCGTGCGTCAATCCAAACCCAACTCACGGCATGATGATCTGTTCTCGCCCTTCTCGGCTTACTATTTTCATAAAATTGCCCTTTGTGATACTTGCTCGGACTCGACCCTCACTGTCTACGATTTCGAGCGCGCGCCCGCGAAGCACTGGCGCGACATTCTGTGCCCCGGCTGATAATTTCTGTGCCAGGAGCAGTATCAGAAGCGCGAGATTGATCAACGTCAGGGCAATTGCGAATCGCTGAATCTTCATGGCCGTTCTCCTTTGTTTCAGGAATTGGCAGATCACACTCTAACTTGGAATCGGCGGTTTCTTTCTGCTTCGGTCCGAAAATGAGTAGAACAGCAGAGAAATTTGATTATCGTGTTAACCGCACTTTTATCTGAGCAACACCAGCTTCTTGGTCTGTGAGAAGGTGCCCGCTTCAAGCCGATAGAAGTAGATGCCACTTGCGAGAGACGAGGCCTCCAAGGTTGCAATGTGAAAACCTGCGTTGACGTGTCCATCAATTAAGGTCACGACTTCTCGCCCCAGTTGGTCGTACACTCTCAACGACACATGGCTTGCGTGCGGTAGGGCATAGCCAATTTGAGTTGTAGGGTTAAAGGGGTTGGGATAATTATTGCCCAGCGCCACTCGCTCCGGCAGACTGCTGTCGTGCTCGCCCACTCCGGTGCTCACCGGATTTCCATGCACCTGCAACTCATACAATGAATAACCCCATTGTGTTGCTCTCAATATGCCTAGCACTCTCACATAGCGGGCATTTTCTGAAAGCGGAATCACATCCAGCCCACCATCGCCGGAGGTCTCGGCGTGCACCTGATGATAGTCTTGTCCATTTGCCGAAGTCATCACGACATAAGCGCGGGCATAAGCCGTCTCCCAATACAAACTAACATCGCTGACGGAATACAGACTGCCGAGATCGACCGTGATGCTTTGCGGATCGCTGAAGGCGGATGACCAACGGGTGGTCATATTGCCATCAACGGCGTTGGCTCCTTCCAATCCTGGCCCCTCGCTTGAAGAAACAGTCACGGCCCGGTACATTGCCAGGTTTGTCAACGGCTTCGGGATGACGTTGCCCTCTGTTGCAAGAGTATTATTGTCTTCGCGTGTCTCGGTGATGGCGTTACGAGGGTCGAGAGTGCATGCAATACTGAATGCTCCGAGCGGGCGCGCAACCCAGCGATTCGATCCCGCCACTCCTTGGTTTGCGCAGATGAGCGCCATGCCGGCGGCCGGTATGGCGTGAGCGAACTCATCGGAATAACTGAGCGGCACGCCGTTCACGTTGAACGCGACCTCCACAGGAACGCCCTCAGGCGATGCCCCTGTCCCTTCGTTCTTCACCGCGGCGAGGAAAATAACTGAGTCACCCGCGCTCGGATAAGGGGGAACGGTCCAGACACGAAGCAGCCTGAGATCTGGCAACGGCATCGTGTTCGTTAATTGCATTGTTCCGGTAAGCGGCAGATGGTTTGAGGCGCCACCGACGCTTACAGGATATAAGCCGGGGTTTACTTCGTATTGTGCGGTTGCTTCATTGTACGTGTACAACTGTTCAGGTGTAAGCGTGAAGCTCACGTTTCGTGTTTCGCCGGGGTTCAGCGTTATGCGCCTGAATCCTTTCAGTTCTTTCATCATCACGGGAGGGAATTCCCTGGTGAGGTACAGTTGCGCAACTTCGTCGCCGGATCGCGTTCCCGTATTCGTAACGTTCGCACTCACGGTCACGGGCTGCCCGGCCGGCGCACTTGCCGGAGAGATCACCAGCTCGCTGTACGCGAACGTCGTGAAGCTCAGTCCGAACCCGAAGGCGAACTGCGGCGTAATGGACTTTGCCTCGAACCAGCGATAGCCACCGCCGTAATCATCATTGAGGTTGTCATTCCATGCCGGAAGCTGGCTGGTGCTGGACGGAAATGTCACTGGAAGCTTTCCACCGGGATTGAACGCACCGAAGATCACCTCCGCCACGGCATTGCCGACTTCCTGTCCCGGATAGAATCCATAGATGAGTCCTTTGATGTTCGCGATCGAGCGTTGAATCCCGCAGATGCCGCCGCTGAACAGGGACACGATGATTCTCGGGTTGACGGCAGCGAGACGATTGATCAAGTCCTGTTGCGTGCCGGGAAGATCGATTGCACCGCCGACGCGATCGAATCCTTCGCCTTCCTGGCTCGGATCGAGCCCACCGAAGAAAAGCACAGCATCCGCACCGGAGGCTGCGTTTAGTGCCGCGGCGAACTGTGTGGTATCGGCGCTGTTGATATCGCAGCCCTTCGCGTAACGCACCCGTGCTGCGCCGAGTATGCGGGTCACACCCTGCAACGGTGTTACGGAATATACCGGCGTCACATAGCTGCTGCCCGAACCGTCGATGGGTGCAACCGGAGCGTTCGGCCCGATGACGGCGACGCTGGTTATCGCATCCGGGTTGAGCGGCAGAATATTCTCTTCATTCTTCAAAAGCACGAGTGATTTTCTCCCTGTCTCCAGACAGAGTTGCTGGTGCTCGGTGCTGTTGAGGTCGGAGGGGTTGCCGGGAGGAAGATAGTCGAGCAGGCCGGCAAGCGCCTTCGTGCGCAGTACGCGGCGCACCGCTTCATCCAGCACCGGCATGGTGACGGCACCGCTGCTGACCAGAGCGGGAAGACTATTTTGATAATGGTCCGATCCCATACAAATGTCTGTGCCGGCCTCGATCGCGTTTTCAGCATTCCACACCGCGCCCCAATCCGAGACCACATAGAACGGGAATCCCCACGAGGTTCGGAGGATGGTGGTGAGAAGATTGGAATTATGGGCCGACTTCAATCCATTGACGAGATTGTACGCGTTCATAACCGAAAACGCGCCGCCCTCCTGAACCGCAGTCCGGAATTGCAGGCCGGCCTGTTCCATCAGCAACTTCTGGCTGATGGTGATGTTGTTGCTCTCCCGGCCATTCTCGCGATGATTGCAGTTGTAATGCTTCGCTGTTGCCATGCACCCCGCGGATTGCATCCCTTTGATGATGGCGGCGGTGATCTGGCCGCACAGCAACGGATCCTCGCCGCCGGTTTCCGGGCTGCGACCGTTGCGCGGGTCACGGTCAAGGTCCATGCTCGGTCCAAGGCCCTGATTTTTTCCTTTGGCCCGGAATTCTTTGCCCAGCGCAACACCAACGCGTTTCGCCAGCTCGACATCCCACGTGGAGGCCATGCCGATAATAACCGGGAACGAGGTGGCCGTGCCCTCGCGCACCCCGTGCGGACCGTCGGCCATTATGAATCCGGGAATATTCAGCCGGGCGTTGTCGGCGGTGTTGAATCCGCCTTCATGATGCAACTGTTTGATTTTCTCGGCGGTCGTCATGCGGCTGAGGATGGAAGTGATCCGGTCTTCAACAGTCTGCGATACGGCGGGAGAGACAATGCAGAGGCTGTAGAGTGCTGCGCCAATGATTAGGCGAGCGGAGCAAAAACGGCATGGCCTTTTCATGGGAGCAATCCTGTCAAGTTTTAGGCGTATACGGAAGAAAATAATTTATAACTAAATATCCAAACGCAAACTCCAAATAGATCGCAACGCGCAGCCTCAATCACACGGGTCAAACCGCGAATGAGCGCGAATCAACGCGAATGAGAAGATAAGCAATGCACAAGCAGGACTCCGCCGTGCGTCACGCCCAGATTTCACTGTGAAGAGATCAGCCCATTCTTATTGCAGTGATCAGGCCTGATGGAGCTGTATGAGGTTGCCGCAGGTATCTTCAAAAACGGCCTGGGTGCCCCATTCCGTTTTTGCAGGTGCCGAACGAAACACCACACCCAATTTTTTCAGCCGTTCATATTCGCTGTGAATATCCTCCACACCGAACACGATAACAGGCAACCCGGCCTTATAGACACCTTCTTGATAGGTCTTGGCGATAGGGTTGCCGTTTGGCTCGAGCAACAAACCGGTGCCCTCCGGCTCCTCCGGCGAAACCACGATTGCCAGATGGGCTTCTGGAATGTGGAGCCGATTGATGAAGCCTAAAATCTCCGTGTAAAACTTAAAGGCCCGGTTGGGGTCGTCCACAAATACGCTGGTTAGTTTAATCGTCATGTTCGCTTCTCCTGGTTTTGAAGATGAATGCCTCGTTTCTTCTCTTGCGCGTTTCGGTTGCCTCTCTGGTTGATGCGGGAGCGCAGACTAGGTTTCCGTTTTTGTAACCATTCAGCACAAAAAAGCAACGTAATCGGATTAAGCGGATTGAGCAGATGATTATTCTCGCAAACGGATCTTTAAAATCCGCTTTATCCGCTTCCAAAAACAATAGCTGAATAGTACTACAACGTTAAGTCAAAGCCACCACCAGGCATGTCATCCCGATGTTTCGGGATCTTCCCAAGTGCTGGGCACAAGGTCGAAATGGATTGTGATATTGCATCATGGGAAGATTCTTACAAATGACAGTGCTGCTTTTTGGGCAAAAACGCGAACTTAACGTTGTGGTAAAAGTTACCTGTTTTTTTATTCTGCATTACTCCGCGAGAAAGTCTTTTTTTCTCAAAACCGCTGCACTGATCAGCGTGATGATGATCCCCACGGGCAAAATGATCGCCACGGTCATGCCGAAACGGATGACGGCGCTCTTGTACATTTCCTTCAGGCCAGTCATTTCCTTGATCTTTTGAGCGATCGCGGCGGGCGGGGCGCCATTTTCTTTCATCTTATTGATGTGGTGGGCGGCATACTTTTCCATCAGTTTGGTCTGAGCCTCCGGACTGGCTTGATAATACGCTTCGCCGGCAACCGCATAGACCAGCGCCGCGACGAGGGTAATGAGCATGCCGACTTGAAGCCCTTTGCCGAATTTGATCGCGCCATTCTGATAGTTATCGCGGTAGGATTTGATGCCGAAAAAAATCATGGACAGCGCGATGACCATGCCGCCATAGCCGATGAAGTCGCTGTTGTCAAAATTGATGCTCCCATTTTCACACAGCTTCATGGTGATGACCATGAAGCCGGAGACGATGACACCGGCCAGCAAGCCGAAGACGAGCGTTACTTTTTGCATGGTTTTCTCCTTATGAGTATTCACCACCCGGACGCTTTTCTGCCAGCATTGCGATTGTTAGAGTCGACAAGCTTGCGCAATGCGCGTCTCGCCTGAATGGTTGCGGAATTTACGCAACCGCGGAGCGCAAAAGCATCACCCGAAAGTATGATTTGGGGAATCGCGGGAATATTCACCCGAAAGTTTAACAGGACTACTGAAAAAGGACGCTTCTTTGTCGTGGCAGGAGGGCGCGACGCAGCAAATCTCGACGAGAGAGATTGCTTCGCTCCTCTGAAAGTGAAACTGAGTTTTTCAGCATCCCGCTAGGGCAATAACCGCAGTTCCTTTGCCCGGCGTATCGCCTCAGTGCGCCGGCGGGCTTCCAATTTCATAAACAGATTGGAAGAATGCGTTTTGACGGTGTTGAGCGAAACGAACAGTTTTTCGGCAATCTCTCGGTTGGACAGCCCCTGTGCGATCAGCTCCAGCACTTCGTACTCACGCTTGCTGATGCCCAGCCGTTGCAGCTCCGGTGCGTTGAGCTTGAAGTTCGGGTCGATAATGATGGTTTTTCGGTGCGTGAGCCTCAGGCCCACCCAAACGCCGAGCCCGGTAAAAAGCACAGCCACCAGACCGAGGTAAAACTCAAGTGAAAGATCGTGAACGAAGAAGCGGTATTCGATAAACTTCAGCAGCCCGGTTAGCACCGCCAGAGCAATGCCATAGAGGAGAATGGTTTTGCGCATCCGGTCAAGCCTCTGTCGTTTCCTTGAGCAGGCTCCGGACTTCTGCGATTCCTCTGATCATCACTTTCAAGGAAATATAAGCAAAGCCGGCCATGCCACCTAGCAATGCGAGCATCCAAATCAGTTTCCAAATATCCATAAGATTGCCCAACTTGTAAGAGTTTTGCTGTTCAAAATGCCGGAAAACTGTTCACGGATTTATGATTTTTGGTTTGGCCCAATGGCAGCAGCGATCCCAATCCCATTCCCAAAAATCCCAACACAAAGCTCCACACCCCGCGCATGTTCGGGGACAGGAGACCGCTGACCAAGCCCGCGGATTCGCCCGCCCGTGAGTAGATCGCCATATCTTCCACCACATAGGCCAGTGGCAGAATGGCGCCAAAAATAAAAGCAAGATAGGAGCCGAGAGTATTCGCACGTTTCCAGTATAATCCCGCGACCAGAACCGCGAGGCCGCCGGCATAATAAATGGTGGTTACGTCCAAAAGATAGCGAAAAGCCGTTCCTTTCAGCTCGTGCCAAATGCCGAAGGTCAGCATCAGGGCGCCAATGATGACCACGAACAAGCGCGCTAGGAAAACCCGTCCTTTATCGGAAATGCCATTTTTTTTAAAAGGGCCAATAATGTCTTGTACAATGACGCTGCTCCAGGCCAGCATGTAACTGGAATCGGTTGACATCGAGGCGGCAAACATTCCGGCCAGGAAAAATCCGAGCATGCCGACCGGAAAAATTTCTGAGAAAAATCGCGGCATGCCGGCGGCGGCATCGAATTGTGCGCCCAAATAAATCGCGGCGCCGATGCCCCATACGATGGGCAGAAACGCCCGGCCGAGAAACATCAGGCTCGTGGCTTTGAATATGGCCTTGTTCAACTCCGGCTTTTGCGCCGCGAGCACGCGTTGCGCCACCGGTTGCCAAAGAATGCAGCCGGAAATTGCGAACACCGACCAATAGGCGATGAATGACCAGCCGTATTCCGCATGAGAAATCGGATTGAACGCCGCGCGGCCATAAAGGCTCTCGGCCCGTGCGAACAGGCCGAGAAAGCCGTGCTCATGGAAAACGAAAAAAGTTGCGAGCAGCATGCCGAGCGCCAGCAGGATAAACTGCACAAAGTCGGTCACCACCACTGCGACCATTCCGCCCAGAACCGTGTAAACGACAACTACCACCACCAGGACGGTCATGGTGAGGTGAATGTACGTCTCCGGTATGGCCAAAAATTGCACCATGAATACCGCGCCCAGCCTCAAGAAGACGCCCAAGCTCAACACTCCGGCAACCACCAGCAGCATCGCGCCTAGAACGCGAACACCCCTGCTATAGCGCAATTCGAAATACTCGGTGATGGTAATGATCTCAAGCCGGCGCACGCGTTCCACCACGAAGCCGGTGCTGCCGATAAAAAGATAGGCCGCAGACCAAATCACCCCGATGATGAAAGCGGCAAAGCCGTAGCGAAACCCCTGCTCGGCAAAATACATCACGGTCACCAGCCCGAGCTCGGTCGCCACCAGCGAAGCGACGCCAAGATGAAAACGAATCTTCCTGCCGGCCACCAGAAAATCCGCGACATTCTTAACGCGTTTTGTCGCCGCCACCCCCACAACGAAGGTCATAACAACGTAGGCAAATACAATAATCCAATCCCAGGAGGAGAATCTCATGTTTGCTTCCATGATCAATAAGTGAATTCGGATTGGTGAATTAGTCCGTCAACAGCCAGAAACTCTTTCGTGCCAGAATAGGAATTAAGGTGACAGTGCACTAGCCCGCAACCGTCATCCAGACGTTGGCGTGCGGTTCGCCTTCGCGATAGAGCACGGGAAAATACGGGCCGGCATAGAAATCGCCGTTTTGGGGCCGGCGCAAGGTGTTGCTGGTGTGGTCCTCTGATGACGTGCCGGCGCGATAGCGCGCACCATCTGGAATCAGGTGAATAGCGATGGAAATACGTGGTCGTTTGCTGACATTGGCGCGGCTGCCATGGATGGTGAGACTATGATGAAAGCTCACACAGCCGGCCGGCAACACCACAGGAAGGGTGCGGAAGGCATGCCCGGTTTTCGCCTCGATGCGCTTGATTTGCGCTTCGATATCCTGCTGGTAGAAATGATCCTCGCCTAACAATCCCCACTTGTGACTGCCGGGCACGAACTCCATGCAGCCATTTTCCTCGTCGACATCTTCAATTGCCACCCAGGCGGTCACGGTCTCGCTGCAATCCAGGCATTGCCAATAGCCCTGGTCCTGATGCCAGCCAACGTTGCCGGCCACGCCGCTTTGGGGAGGCTTGTATAAGAGTTGATCATGCCAGAGGCGTATGCCCTGCACGCCCGCGAGCCGGGCGGCAATCTTGCCAATTCTCACATCGAGCACCAGCCGGGCCATGGACGCGTCTGTCCAATAGGCATTGTTAACCTGCACCAGTTTGGAAGTGTCGCCGGGCTGCGGATCGCGGCTCAAGGGCGGCCGCTTGGTTTCGTATTCGCCGGCAACGACTCTACGGTGATGCTCACGAAATTCGCTCAGCTCCTCGTCCGAAAATAGCTTGGGACTGAGCCAGTATCCATTTTCTTTGTAGAAGTTAATAGCACTCTTGGTGGGAAGATCGAACACGTTCATAAGCTCCCTCTCGGTTGAACGAATCTCCGCAATCGACCTTACGGCGGTTCAAAATGCTAAGATTTTCCATGACGTACTTACAGGAATTGTCAGATGCGCTGATTGCGCAAAACCAGATCGAATCCCTGGCTGACAATGATAGTCAAGCTATGATCATTGCGTCCCTCCGGATTTAGAAGCTGGCGGCTCGCTGGCTTTCAGATTTTGTCACAGCAAAATAAACGAAACAGCAACGGGAGAACTTAACATTCATTGAAGCATTAACTCCTATGCCATCATTAACAAGACTAAGGCCGTCGAAAGCGAACCGCGAAGCGGTGAAATGATTATAGACGACAGCCGTAGGCATTCCCGAACCCCGAAGGGGTGAAATAGGATGAAAACACAATAGCTGGAAGGGCAAGGCTGCAGCTGATAGCCGCTATGAATTATCCCCCTCTGTGCCCGCTCCCAACTTGTGAAGCTCCTGCCAACAGCGGAACAGCGCCCGCGGCACATGGAAGCAGCCCTTCCACTTGCCGCCTTTGAGGGCCATTAGGACTTGCCCCTGGCGATTCAGATAGCCGAACCATTCACCGTACTGCGGATCCGGGAAATGGCTCCACGTGTAGTCGTGCAGTTTTTCAAACCATTGCCGGCACGCTTCCTTCCCGGTCAGCGCATATCCCATCAGCATGGCGACGAGCGCTTCCACATGCACCCACCACAGTTTTTGATCCCATTCCAATTGTTGCGGCGGCTTCCCCTTCGCATCCAGGAAGTAGAAAATGCCGCCGTATTCTTCATCCCAGCCAAATTGTAGAATAGCCAGCGCGGCGTCAACGGCCCGGTCGATGGTCTTGCGGTCGCGACGCTGGTGGGCAATTTCCATGACGAACCACATGCTTTCAAGACCGTGGCCGGGATTGATTAGCCGGCCGTCAAAACAATCTGGATGGCTGCCATCCGAAGCCACATGTTCGTAGATGATTCCTTGCTCCTCATCGAGAAATGTATTCATAATGTCGTTCACCAGACTCTCCGTATCAGCCCGCTCGTCCTTATCTTTAAGGAGCCAGCTCATTTCCAGCGTCAGGTTGGCAAGTATCATCGGCAGGGCAAAGGAACGTAGGGGTCGGGTGCCGGGAACGGTTTTGGAATATTTGCCTTTGGGATTCTGTTGGCGGGCGAGGATGTTTTTGTAAGTTTGCAGTGCAATATCCCGGCAAACTTCA
Organism: bacterium; assembly: GCA_044869275.1. Taxonomy (GTDB): domain Bacteria; phylum Zhuqueibacterota; class Zhuqueibacteria; order Zhuqueibacterales; family Zhuqueibacteraceae; genus JBIOXB01. Next base: position 9,571 of record JBIOXB010000137.1, on the reverse strand, counting down.
TCACCGCTTGCGCGTGCAAATTCGCTGAATGCCATGGCAGCAAAGCAATCGGAAAAAATATTGTAGGGCTGAATGAGTGCTTTGCCCTGCTGGTCCAGCGCGAAGAACCAGTTGCGGGCGGCATCACGGCCGTGTTTTCTTAGAAAGTCGGCGCCGTGCCTGGCGATATCCAACCATTGCGGGCGCTGCTCCAGGCGGTTGAACAGCATGGAGAAAGTCCACACCTGCCTGGCCTGCAGCCAAACAAATTTATCCGTATCGTAAACCTTGCCCTCGCGCTCGAGACAGGAAAAGTAGCCGCCACAGGTGCGATCGAGAGAGTATTTTTGCCAAAATGGTATCACGTCATCAAGCAATGCTTCACGATAAAGTTTGGCATACTGCGAGAATTTAGCCGGCATACATCGTCCTTTTCAAAACGAGGCTTTAAGCCGCAACCCAATCGGGAGCATGAAGGCACAATTATCCTGCAAAAAAGCAGAGGACAGAAAGATGCAGGACAGGGAATGGAGGCTTTGAACACTAACTCAACATTGTCAAGCTAAGTCTGATGAGCTAATCGCATTCAACCCGTCGATTTGAATCAAAAGTTCTGCAAATCACCAATTGCTCTCAATGAGAGGAATAATTTGGTCGAAGCGATCGATAATATGATCAGCTTCGTGCAGTTTAGCCCGATCGCTGGTGTTTGAGATGGCGATGGTCAGGAGCTTTGCGGCCCGGGCAGAGGCTATGCCAATCTCAGAGTCTTCTATTGCGACCACCTCGCGCGCAGAAAGATTTAACTTCGCCAGACAAACAAGGTATGGATCAGGACATGGCTTGTGCTGGTCATAATCGCCTTCAAGGACAAAGACTCTGAATAAATCATAAAGCCCGTGTTGTTGCAATGAATTGACGGCGACCGGCTTTTCCACGGAAGACACCAGAGCGAGCTCATAATCTTGCGACAAGAACTGCAGCGTGCTTTTCACGTACGGATAAAGCGGTGGGGGAGAGAGCTGGGACTGACGGATGACAATTTCATTCTTGAGCTTGGCAGCTTTTGCGGCGACCTCGTCCGGCAAATGAAAAGCAGCAATAAATGCTTCGACGCTTAAACCCAGGATGTCCTTCGGCGTAATGTTTATTCCGAGCTTCATTTGTTTGAAGACTTCCTGCCACGCCTGGTAGTGCATGGGCTGAGTATCGACAATAACGCCGTCGAAATCTATTGCCAATGCCTTGGTTGCGCGTCGTTTCATACCGTTGCTTCCCTGAACTGTTTTTCAAAAAGCCAGCGATGTCGCGTCGTTGGCGGTGGTAGGAGTGCTTGAATATAGACGACGAGTTTATCTCCGTCAAGGCTTTAGTTTTTTCAGGCGGGTTTACCGCCATCGTAGTCTTCGAGAACATCTGTAAGGCAACGCCCGCCACAACAAGAAAAATCCCTTGAGGCACAAGGCAAAAATTTCAATCTTGACTACATTAAGGCCTCTTTGCAGTGTAAAATTTCGGCAAGCCGTGCGACTAACCAGATAAACCCAGACGTGCAATGCATGTAGAAGAACTTGAAGCCGAGTTTATCGACTTGGTCAATCGGCACCAGGGCATCATACATAGAATGTGTAGAGTCTATGCCGCCACGGCAAGCGACCGGCAGGACCTTTTCCAGGACATTTTGTATAACCTCTGGAAATCCTATCCTGCCTTCAAACATGAAGCAGCGTTCACTACCTGGATGTATCGCATTGCCTTGAATACGGCGATTACCAGCCTGAGAAAATTCAAACGCAAACCCCAACACGTCGAAATCGATGAGACCATTGAAAATGCACACAGAACATCTGACGACAGCGGCGGCGATGATATCGAGTTGTTGCATCAGGCTATCAGAAAACTGAATCCGGTTGAACGGGCGCTGATCATGTTGTATCTCGAAGATCTAAGTCACAAGGAGATGTCCGAAGTGCTGGGATTGACCCCGAGCAATATCGGCGTCAAATTGAGCAGAATAAAAAGCAAACTGCAAATCTTATTGCGGCAGCAAGAATTATGAACCTGGACGAGCTGAAAAAAAACTGGAAACAGGAATCTGCTGCTCAGGCGCGCGAAAAACAATTGAGCAAGGAGGAAATCATGCAACTCTTGCAAGACAAAAGCACCGACATTCGCCGAAAAATCCGCCGCCGGCTGCGTACGGAAATTTCCTATTACGTGATCATCCTGGTTCTCCTCTTGACCAATGCCTTGCAAGGCCTGAATTTGACCAAGGTGCTCTACTTGGGATTCATACTGCTGTTGTTCGGCATGCTCATCGCCACACTCTCCCACAAATCCCGGCAACTGCGCTCTGTGCAATTGACCGGGAGTCTGCGCGAATCCTTGACCTACATGATTGGCAAGCTGGATTCCACCATGAAAAGCTATATGGCCGCGTACATGGCACTCATGGTGAGCATGGTCGTGCTTTTAGAATTCTTCATGGTTGCCAAACATAGCGGCGAGCCTGCCACTGTGTTGCTCTGGCTCGCCGGCGGGTTTATAACTATCGCATTGAGTTATTGGTGCGGCAAGGGATATGTGCGGCGTATTTTGGGGAAGTATAAAGTGCAATTGGTGTCTTGCTTGGAGGAGTTGCAGGCTTCGTAGCGGGGCAAACGGGCTGTTTACGTCTAAATTGTCCGCACATCAAGTCGGTTTCAGCGATCAAACATATTTTGCTTGAACAGCCTTATTGCGATATCGGCTGCCCTGGATTGAAGGCGGGGAAGTAAACTTTGGCGATTCTCAGAAGCTTTTTATCGGCAGTAAAGAAGTAATCTACTGGGACAGCCTGGTGATATAGCTTGACAACCGCGTTTGTATCTAGAAAGAAGTTCATCTGTCATCGCGTTCTCTGCTAATGCTATTGGCAAGATTGTCCTTGATTGAACCGGTCAACTTTCTCGCTTCAAAAAATGACATGCGGGACAGATCAGCCTTGGGAATCACGAAGACTTTCACTTCAGTGGCATCCGAGAAGGGAATGTTGAATAATTCCAACCGGCCCTTTTCAACGCGAGCCTCTGTTACAAATTGGCTCATTTGGCCACTCTTTGAAAAGCATTATCACTATTCTAAAGCAGTTTTTGATTCATTTTTTGCTCGGCATGTTGGGAGCTTGTGTTTCGACGATCTTGCTGGTAAAGGTGTGAAACTCATCTGCAAGTTTTAATGCTTCGTGAGCTTCTTCGCTTGATGGATCAAACAGAGTGTCATACCGAATTTCAACAGCGAACGGGGACAAGGTCATGATGCGATTTTCGTATGAGATGATTTCTGGGAGAAGCGGCCTGATCAATTCTATCAACTCATTCAAATCGTGCCGTCGCGGGTATTCAATATCATGCAACGCGAGTATTGCTTTCAAACTTTTCTCGACGGATTGCTGGGCATGGAAACAAACCGTGTCCAGCGCTCGACCGGTGGCCATTGTAGCTTGTGCTGCCACTAAATCGTTGGCCGCTTTTTCCAAAAGTCCTTTGGCGTTATCAAATGGCGTTTTCATAAAGAACTTTTCCTTCGCGAAGGACGGTATTGATGAAATGCGATTTTACGCCGTCCCACTCTGCGATCTCCTCAGGTGTCCACCAGACAATATCTTTGGGAACGCCCATTCCTGCAAGCGCACGATATACCGGCACTGTGCGTTGCCAACGAGGTTTATCTGAAGGCGCGATGATGAGCAGATCATAATCACTGTCGCTGTCTGCCTCGCCGCGCGCATGAGAGCCGAATAGAATGACACGCAGTGGATGAAAACGTTCCACAATTCTTTGGGTGATCCGTGCGGCTACTTCTGTCGTTCCAGGTTGAGAAAGACCCATAACGTTTTCTCTTGGCTTATTCATTCATGATGTCAAACCATGAGTACAATTTTGATCCGAGAAAAAATAGCATACTTTTTTCGGACAATCAAGGATAGATTTGAACTTTCTAGAATTGACTGTAATTGAATAATTCCTGCAAGTTTGACTTTACTCTTGTGGTGTAACCATGCTGCCGAGCAATATTGACGAGATCAAACAGAAGATCTTGCCGATTTTACGCCGCCACGCGGTGAAACGCGCGGGGCTCTTCGGCTCTCTGGTTCGAGGCGAAATCAAGGAAGATAGCGACATTGACATTCTGGCGGAAATCGACAGGAACATCAGCCTGCTCGACTTCATCGGAATCGAACAGGAGATTGAAGACAGTTTGGAGCGGCGCGTGGATTTGGTGGAGTATGACACAATCAAGCCGACGATTAAAGACGCCATCTTACGAGAGCAGTTGGTCATTTTATGAAACAGGATGTTAGTTTGTACATTTCTGACATTTTAGTCAAAGTCAGCGTTTGACTGTGAGTATCAAAAGTAGTACATTTATTCTATGAACACCGGGGTGCGCCTGCAAGGCAATTTTTATAGAACCGAATCGGGCAATGAACCTGTTCGAGAATGGTTTCGCAGCTTATCGCGTTCAGAAAAGAGAATCAATGATGAGGAGTCAATGATGAACCAGAAGTATGTGGGCAGTAATTTTGATGAATTTCTTGAGGATGAAGGTTTGCTTGTTGAAGCCGAAGCCGTAGCAGTCAAACGGGGCGTTGCTTATCAAATATCACAGTTGATGGAATCGTCCAACATTACCAAAACGGTGATGGCAAAACGCATGAAAACAAGCCGTGCCGCGCTTGAGCGTTTGCTTGACCCTGAAAACGGTTCTGTTACCCTGCAAACCTTGGAACGTGCGGCGTTGGCATTAGGAAAGCGGCTTCAAGTAGGTTTGGTCAATTCCTCAGAACAAATGCACAAGCCGAAAGCGGGCGCCAAGCGTTTGTCTAACCGGACGCGCGTAGCGCAGGCATGAATGGAGACAGGCCATTGGATATTGGCAGGATCAATGAGGAATGAACCATGGCCCCAAATAATATTGACGAGATCAAACAGAAAATCCTGCCGATTTTACGGCGCTACTTGGTGAAATGGGCGGGGCTCTTCGGCTCTCTCGTTCGAGATGAAAGGAGAATATCAACTCTACGAAACTGCGTAAGAGAGTTGCAAAGGTCGTTAGTGAGTAGAGTCTATGCCACTACACGGGGTAACCAGCAGGTTCTTGTCGAGTTTTCGCAGAAAATCCGCAGGCTATGCACGGAAATCTCCGGTTGCCGATAATCCTCGCCATCGTCTTTACCAATGCTTCGCAAGGCCTGAATATTTGACCAACGCGCTCTACTTGGGATTCATGCTGCTGTTGGTCGGCATGCTCATCGCCACACTCTCGTTCAAGTCCCGGCAACTGCGCTCCGTGCATTTGACCGGGAGCCTGCGCGAATCCCTGACCTACATGATTGGCAAACTGGATTCCACCATGAAAACTTACACGGTGCTCATCGTGAGTATGATCGTGCTTCTGGAATTCTTCATGCTTGCCAAACATAGCGGCGAGCCTACCACTGTTTTCCTCTGGCTCGCCGGCGGGTTGATAATTATCGTGCTGAGTTATTGGTGCGGCAAGGGATATGTGCGGCGTATTTTGGGCAGATATAAAATTGGTTTTGTTTCTTGCTTGGAGGAGTTGCAGGCTTCTTAGCCGGGTAAACAGGTCGTTTACGTTTAAATCGTTCGAGCTTTAGAATGAGGAAGAAAGTAAAGTAGGTCGAGTTGGGATGACAAGAATCGGTGCGAGTGCTTTTGTAACGAGGCAAGATTGGAATGCGCTGCTATTGTTTTCGGATGGTCTGGCCCCGGTTACTTCTAGTAAACCTTCACCGCATTAAGAAAGATCGGTTTGGTGCCAGGGTCATCGCAGCTGTGCAAACCGACGCGGATTCATTCGCTACAAGGACTCGTTGATCAATTGCCAATATGTGCGGGTGACAAGTGAAGAATCACGAGAAATGTTGGATGATTGGGAATCGAAGGTGTGCTTCAATAGCCCAATTCTGGAGGAGGATAAATTGTGAGTTTTGCTAATTCTCCCAATCAATTTGATCAAAAAGTTCTTTGAACCGTTTGAATTGTATGGGATCGTGCTTCAAGTAGTTCACGCGTCCCTGAAGGTGTTGTCGAAAAGTTTCGACAGTATCAAATCGTCTCGCACCATCGGGAAGCAATTTCGAGCGAATGAATTCTGAAGGATTGATTCTTATACAATCGCTGAGAATTTTTCTTAAGTCTCTGCGATACTTTCGATCAATAGTAATTCTTTTTCCTACTCGAAAACCAGTGACTGCTGGCCTCTCTTTTCCAATGAAGAACCCACCCTTGTTCGGATGTACTTTGAAGCCAGATTGTGCAATTATTGATTTAGCCTTTAAAAGCAATCGAGAAATGGAGTTTCCACCCGAAATCGTCGTGTCGTCATAGAATTGAGTGTATTTTGCCTTGTGGCTCTGCGCTAATTCGTACAGCCGTGCTCCGAAGGAATCGTGTATGATCAAATTGGCGATCAATGGACTTGTGATGAATCCAGTGGGTAGGTGATAGTCGGCGGTGGTTAATCTTGTCAGCAGCCTTGCAATATCAGGCTGACATTCAAGCTTTATAAACAACTGATAAACGCGTTTGGGTTTTATGGTAGGATAAAAATTGGAAACGTCAAGATTCAGTAAGAACTTTGCATTGAGGTGATTTTGAGCGTTTGTAAACGCAGACCCACCCTTGATCCCGCCTTTCAAATATTCTGGCAGTGAAAGACGCTCGAGTAACTGCTTTATTCGATTTTGAACCTCGCGCAATTCAGGTTTTGGATTGTAATAGATTCTATGTTTTCCTGATTTGGCACTTTCGTAACGTTCATAATACCTTGCAATGTTATCTGCAATTTTGAAAAGCGAACCTAATGGCAGGCCGAGCTGGTACTGAAGATGTTTGTGGGTATGAATTTTAAGAGTCTCGCATTTTCTTGAACTGCTTCCCATGGGGTTTTTTCACTGATGATTGAGATCTAAGTTTCTGGAAGTCAAACAAGAGTCTTCGAATTTGTTCGAACAACTCCAGTTGCTCAGTATCTAAGCTCTGGAGATCGCCCTCAGTTTGCAGGATAAGGAAGGCCAAGGGTACGTTGAGTGAGCCGGCGTATTTTTCTAAGATTTCAATACTTGGCTCTCGTTGGCCGTTCTCAATTAGCGAAAGATAGGTTGGTGAGATACCAAGTTGTTCAGCCATTGCTTTCTGTTTAATACGTGATGCTATTCGTAGATGCTTGAGCACATCTCCCATCTGAGTCATGGCAACGACCTCGCGCGTGTATATTTAGTGAAAATTGATGACAGTTTTGGAAGTCTCTTCCCGTAACCTACTTTATTGAGATTGCCTCGGCGATCATTTGAAGAGCTTTTCAACTAGCAGTTCAGCTATCTTCGAAAAAATCAGCGAAACTACCGGCCAAAATTCGTCGTCCGGCACTTTCCGAGGAACACCACTGAGCCTTAAACCATCCAGTTGTGTTTTTAATCTCGTCAGGTCATGTAAAAGAGACCTAACTAACAATTGATCATGTGTTGAAGAAGTCAAAAGCATCTCTGCTTTTTGTAGAGCTTCTTCAAGCAAACTTAACGCCCGTTCTTGAGCGTCATCATCGGTCATTGAACTTCTCCTTTTGAAATTGGTAGCTAATCAGGAATGAATATATCTTACTCATCCTTCCAAAAACCTGTGAACGAATATGCCGTTGTTGAGGATAAACAGGCATATACTTCCCGTACTGCGCAAAAGCGTCTCAGATCTAGCAACCTGAGTTGGATTTGAGATCCATTTATGCTCCCAAACAGGAGCTTGACGCCGGACGAATAAATTAGACGGCGTCGAAGGAGAAATTCTGCGACTTGCACCACATGATCATTCCAATTTCAAAGAACAGGGCGTAGCACCCAACTGAATACTATATACAAAAAATGAAAGTCTTATGCAAGTAAATTTTTTTACAAATAGTAAAAAAATAACAATCATAGAGTGCTGCAAAGGCATTCGGTATGTTGAAGGGTACTTTCGCGGCGGCAGTAGATGGTTGAATCAACGACCAAAATAGTATAATTCAGATTAAAGTTAATAAAAACAATATACCAGTATCCAGCAAAAAGTGAGTCTATCAAGATGGCAAGTATCAGCGAACTAGCTTCTGCAACGATTCGAAATCGGGACTCGCGATTTCTGAATTCGGAAGGTACATCTCTGGTTGGATTTAATCTCCTTGGTGCCCAGCGGATTTCAGCGTTTTTCCAGCTTGAAGATCTACGCCGCAATTGTTTGGAGTGCGGCAAGGCAAATTGCCAAAGGCGCAGTCTCCGCCCTCATCCAGTCCTGCCATTCACCCAACTGATAGCAAGTCGAAACTCCCCAATATCCCTCAGTCTCGTCGTTTCCCAGATGCTCGAGGTGAATATCCCGGTTTTCAGTCATGGTCAATAGTTTCTCAAGCACCTGCCACGCGGCGGCAATATCGGTTGAATAATGAGGGCAAACATCGTACGCAACCGGATCTTCGGGGTCGGGAATCATGTAATCATTATGCATGAATTCGTAGCGCACGCCGAAGATCTTTTCACCAATCAAAGCATCAAGCTCGCGGCCTGCTTTTGGAGAATCGAGGTTCATAGAGGAGTTCTGCCTTTTGTTAATCGGTTGAATATAGACGACGATGTTATCTCTGTCAAGGTTAGAGTTTTCGATGCGTGATTTAATCAAGCTTCTTCGCGATACGTGCAAGCTCTCCTTCGCCGCATTTTTCTCATCACATCCGAGTCAAAGTCACTGCTCAGCCCCGACGTGCGGTGAATGAAGTCCGACTTGTGCCCAAAGGCTCCGATGTTTACAAAACTCGTCTCGTACAAGTCGGACTTCGCCCCTGATATCCTTCACGAAAACTTCGCGAATTCACAAAGATCGCAATTTTGTGATACGTGGGCCAAGGTGTTATCAATGACATACAATTGGCATCTGGATTGTATTGCGACAAGTGTGGTTGCAAATTCGTAACAGTTCAATCACCGTCCGGGCGCTTGCCTGGTTTACCACGTGCGTACATTAATCTTAGCGCCCGGACGGTGAACACGATAGGTTCGAATTCACACTCACAGAACAAAAAGATTCCGAATGCTTTATAGTGTTCAGTCGGCTTAAACAAAAGCAAAGACAGAAAAATGAGAGGCAAAAACATGGAGTTTGGCATCATCAAAGCAATGCTCACCGCGGAGCAACGAGAAGCCAGAAACATTTTTCTGCCTTCCATTTTTCTGTCTTTTGAATGATCGGATTTGGGAGCCCTCACTTGGGCGTGTTCTCAGCAAAAAAACAGCCCATCTTCACATTCAATAAATTGAAAGTGAAAACGGGCATTCGCCTGATTTTTCTTCTTGCAATTTTGTGTTCTTTGTAGTACAAATTTGCAAGACTCTGCATGCTTAGCAAAGTTTTTGGTTGCGATGCTGCCGCGATGTGGAGTCTGTGTTTTTCATTTAGCTGGCTGATGATTCTTGCAAGGAGGCGAGTCATGATTTTGGGTATGTCAACATTTGCTTTTACTGTGGTGCACACGATCATAAGCCTGATTGGTATTTTCTCCGGTG
>JBIOXB010000136.1:0-11296 GCA_044869275.1 bacterium | reverse complement strand
GGAGTGTTGGAGTGTTGGAGTGTTGGAGTGTTGGAGTGTTGGAGTGTTGGAGTGATGGAGTGATGGAGTGATGGAGTGATGGAGTGATGGAGTGATGGAGTGATGGAGTGATGGAGTGATGGAGTGTTGGGGTAATTCTCCAATGCGGCAGCAATGCATTACTCCAGCAATCCAGTCATCCAGCAATCCATTACTCCAGTCATCCAGCAATCCATTACTCCAGTCATCCAGCAATCCATTATTCCAGTCATCCAGCAATCCATTACTCCAGTCATCCAGCAATCCATTACTCCAGTCATCCAACGATGCATCAATCCGCTGAGAGAGATAGAGAGGAAGGATCATGTCATTCTCCCAAAAATTGCTTACGGGTGAAACTCTCACCAGAGAAAATTTCAAAACCCCTCCGCGTGAATTGGGCATTCTGCCTTTTTGGTTTTGGAACGGCGAATTGGATCCGCAGGAAATGGAATGGCAGATGCGCGAGTATCAGAGCAAGGGCATTCCTGGAATCTTTATTCATGGCCGCTTCGGGCTCAAAGTGCCGTACCTCTCCGACGCGTGGTTCGAGCGCGTGAAATTTGCGGTGGAAAAGGCCAAAGAAATTGGCATTGACCTGTGGGTTTATGATGAAATGAATTGGCCGAGCGGTACGGCGGAACGAAATGTGTTGAAGAAATATCCGCATCTCACCCAGCGCTATTTGGAGCTGGTCGCGCTCAACGTCGATGGCCCGCTGTTTACCTTTCTCGAAGCCACCGACAATCGTTACGTCAACACCGGCAATTCACATCCGATTGCCGCATTTGGCTGCACCGAAGAAGAATATCAAAGCGAAATCAAGAATCTCATCGATCTCACGCCCAATCTTTCATTTGAAAGAGTGATTCCGTGGGAAGCGCCGCCCGGCAAATGGCGTCTGCTCTATTTTCTCGAAAAAGAAGTGCCATATTATATCGACACGCTCGATCCCGAATCCACCGAGAGGTTCATCGAGATCACGCACGAGCGCTACAAAACCGCGGTCGGCAAAGATTTCGGCACGATTGTCCCCGGTTTTTATACCGACGAGCCGGCGATGCATTATTATCACGTCGGCATCGACAACTACGTGGTGCCGTGGTCAAAACAAATGTTCAAAATCTTTCGCGAGCGCCGCGCTTATGATCTGCGCCCGTACCTTCCCGCGCTTTACACCAGCATGGGCGAAAAAACCGCGCAGATCCGTTATGATTTTTGGCGCACGCTGACCGAGCAATATGCCGAAACCTACTACCAACGCCTGCGTGATTGGTGTGAAGCCAACGGCGTGCTCTTCACCGGACATCTTTTGTTTGAAGAATGGCTGCGCATGCACGCGCGCTGCGAAGGCAATCTCTTCAAATATCTGAAGCATATGCACATCATTGGCGTCGATCATCTTTATCCCAAAATTGGCACCGCAAAAGAGCCGGACCAGCACGTCGCGATGAAGATCGGCAGCTCGGCGGCGCATCATTTCGGCAGCGCGCGCGTCCTGTGCGAGTCCATGGGCGGCACGTATTGGGACTGCACGCTGGAGCGCATGAAATGGATGACGAATTGGGAATACGTGCTCGGCGTGAATCTCTTCAACAATCACGGCTATCACTATTCGATTGAAGGCGAGCGTAAACGCGATTGGCCGCCCTCGCAATTTTATCATCACACCTGGTGGAAGTATTACGATCAATTTACGAATTACGCCCTGCGCCTCAGTCACATTCTCTCCGGTGGCCGCCACGTCGCGAAAGTGCTCGTGCTCTATCCCTTGAGCAGCATTTGGGCCAACTACGTCCCGCAAAAACGCACCGACATTGGCAACGTGATCGAGTTCGATTTCAATTATCTGACCGACACGCTGCTGCGGCTGCACTATGATTTCGATTATGTCGATGAAGACGTGCTGGCCGAGGCGAAAATCGAGGACGGCAAAATCATAATTCGCGACGAGGAGTATTCGGTCTTCATTTTGCCGCCGGTTACCCATGTCAAAAGATCAACCTTTTACGCTTTGCAAAAGTTTGTGAAAAGCGGCGGCAGCGTGATTGCAGATACTTTGCTGCCCATCGAGTTTCTGGAGACGAAGCAAAATGGCGCGGCGGGAGACCTCAGGAGACTTTTTGGGGTGGCGCCGGCGAAATTGCTCGAAGATTTCAAAAATGGCGGCAAGGCAAAGGTGCATATCACGCACCGGAACACCAAAGGCAATGTCTTCGTGATCCAGGGCAAAGGGCTGCATCAGTCCCATGCCCAAAAGAAGCTCAAACGCTTGCTCCATCAATGCGCTGCGCCGGATGTTACCATCAGCGACGAAGAGGTTTTTTATCTGCATCGCATAAAAGATGGTTACGATATCTATTTCTTCGTCAACACCAGCACGCAGGACAAAGGCGTGGTTGAGATCTCATTTGAGCGCGTGGCGCAGCCCGAGCTGTGGAATCCGAATACCGGTAACATCACGCCTATTCACATTTATCAAGTTAAAAAAGGACGTTTGGTCATTGCTCTTGATTTCTCCGCGAGCGTATCGCACATCGTGGTTCTCAATGGCGAGTTGAGAAAGCCGTTCATCGTCAAGTCAAATTTGGCAGTGGAAAGTTTCGACGGCAATACACTCGTCGGCCACACCGCTGAGGTCGTCGAAAAAATTTATGCGAAGATCGCGTCGGACAAAGGCGCGCAACGATTGATGGCCAAAGTGAAAAAGCCTTTGCGCCCGTTGCACCTCGGCAGGAAATTCTCCTTTGACCTTGAGGGGGACAACGCCCTGCTCCTCTCCCAATGGAAAATGACGATGGACGACGGCTCTGGATTCGAGCGGGGCTTCCACAATTTTGATTTTGATGATACCGCCTGGCTCAACGCCACCAACGGCGCGTGGGAAATGCAACTGCCGCAGGAACGCGATCATGCCACTTATCCGGTGACGTTGTGGTATCGCGCGTCGTTTGAGATCGCGGCTTTACCGCCAAACACCAGACTGTTGATCGATGGCTTCAGCGGAACCGGCTATCAACTTTTTGTGAACGGCAAGGAAATAAAAGACAAAGGCCAGCGCAGCAAGCTGGATGCGGAAATCAAAGAAGTCGATATTCAACCCTATGTGGATGCTGGCCGCAATGTCATCGCCGTAAAACTAGTCGCCAATCGCCGCACCGACGGCATTCTCGATTTGCTCAAAATCATCGGCGATTTTGCTTTGGAGAAATCTGATGATGGTTTCAAGATTGTCGAAAAGAAGCAGGCCATCAAAGTCGGTGACTGGACGAAACAAGGTTATCCGTTCTATTCGGGCACCGGCATTTATCGCACCGAAATCGCAGTGCTGAGCAAATACCTCGGCGGCAAATTATTTCTCGAAGTCGACTGCGGCGACGACGTGCTGGAAGTGAGTGTGAATGGACGCCCAAGCCGCGTCGTGCCATGGCATCCGTACCGCGTTGAGGTGACTGATTGGGTGAAAGAAGGTATAAACATGCTTGAGCTGAAAGTGACCAACACGCTGATCAATATATTGGAGGGCGTGCATAAACCTTCGGGGATTTTCTCTGTGCCGAAGTTGGTGCATGAGCATCGCTATGAACTTCAGTTGGCTGGTTAGCCCAGCAAACAAAAGTGAGAAATAATGTCTCGCAATGCCATCCTCGTCATCGGCAGCGCCAATATGGACTTGGTCGTTACCACGCAACGTTTTCCGCAGCCCGGCGAAACCGTGTTTGGCAGAAAATTTGGCATGTATCCCGGCGGCAAAGGCGCCAATCAAGCTGTCGCTGCGGCGAAGCTTGGCGGCAATGTTTATTTCCTCGGCAAAATGGGGAACGATCTCTTTCGCGAAAAACTCAGCGCCAGCATGCAAAATGACGGCGTGCAGCTTGATCATCTCTTGATCGATCTCCATGCCGCCACCGGCATGGCGCTCATCACGGTGGACAGCAACGGCCAAAATGAAATCGTCGTGGTCTCCGGCAGCAACATGAATCTATCGCCGGCTGATATTGAAAGCAAACGCGCCGTTTTTACTGCCACAAAGATTGTCTTATTGCAGTTGGAAATTCCGCTGGAGACCGTCACCCGCTCGGCGCGGCTGGCAAAGGAGCACGGTGCGATCGTCATTTTGAATCCCGCGCCCGCGCGTGAGTTGCCGCAGCAGCTTTTGAGTCTGATCGATTATCTCACGCCCAATGAGACGGAAGCAGCGTTTCTTATCAAGCAAGACATCCATGATCAACCCTCGGCACAAGCGGCTGGGTCGAAGTTGCTCGCGAAAGGCGTGCAGAATATCATTCTCACGAGGGGTGAAAAAGGCGCGCTTTTGGTGAATAACGAAAGAGCCGAGTTGTTTCCGGCGAAGAAAGTTCAAGCGGTGGACACCACCGGCGCCGGCGATGCGTTCAATGGCGCGTTGGCCTTTTCGCTGGCAGGCGGCAAGAGCATTGATGAAGCTATTCGATTTGCCAATACCGTCGCGGCGTACGCGGTAACGAAAATGGGCGCGCAAAGCTCGATGCCGACGACGGAAGAGTTGCGGGCGTTTTCATCCTGAAGCAACTTCAGGGACGGATCTAATTGAGTATGATCAAACGCATTGACCACACCACTATCACCGTGCGGAATCTTGAAAGGTCGATTGATTTTTATACACGCCTTCTGGGATTCACCCGCGATCGCGAAATGTGGATTCCCGAATCCAACCTCCGCATCGTCTTTTTGCGCTTGGGCGACACCATGCTCGAGCTCTTCGGCGTTCCGGAAGCCAACGGCGAGGCGATCTCGAATGTCAACGCAGTGGTGGGATACAAGCATATTTGCCTGCTCGTGGATAGCGTGGACGAGGAATATCAACGTTTGGCGCACGCCGGAGTGCAATTTCGCATACCTCCGACCACGGTTCAGGATACCGTGCGCATTGCATTTTTTAGCGACCCTGATGGCATGGATATCGAATTGATAGAGTATTTGACGCCGTCTTCAGGTGCGAGAAAGGCCAGGAGGTGACATGAAAAAATCCGGCATATTGAATTGCCAGCTTTCACGCATTATCGCTGGAATGGGGCATTCCGACAAGCTGGCCATCTGTGATTCCGGCCTCCCCATTCCTCACGAACGGGAAATTGTGGATTTGGCGCTTGCTGCCAACCTCCCGCGCTTCATCGAAACGGTCAAAGCGATCTTGCAAGAATTGTACGTGGAGCAAGCGATCATCGCGGAAGAGATGGAGAGCCGAAGCGGCGTTATTCATGGTGAATTGGTGGAATTGCTCTCCGGAATCGAGATCAGGAAAGTGCCGCACAACGAGTTCAAGAGGATAACAAAGAGCGAAAGCAATATCGCTTTTGTTCGCACGGGCGAAGCCTCGCCGTATGCGAATGTGATTTTGGTTTCAGGTGTAACGTTCGGGTAGAACAAATGGAGTGGTGGATTGATGGATTGATGGATTGAGGGATTCATGGATTGCTGGACTCCATCAATCCATTACTCCATCAATCCATCAATCCAATAATCCAGGATTTATATGCAATACCGTGCCTTCGGCAAACTCGGTTGGAAATTTTCCGAAATTAGTTTCGGCGCGTGGGCCATCGGCGGCGACATGTGGGGGCCGCAAGACGACGCGGAATCCATTCGCGCTTTGCACCGCGCCCTCGATCTTGGTGTGAACTTCATCGACACGGCGCAGGGTTACGGCAAAGGTCACAGCGAGGAGCTGATCGGCAAAGTGTTGAAAGAGCGCCGCGAAGAAATCTACGTGGCCACCAAAGTGCCGCCCAAAGAAGCGACCTGGCCGCCGCCCGATAATGCCGATGCGCTAAAATTTTTCCCGCCGGAATATATCATCGAGCGTTGTGAAGGCTCGTTGAGAAGATTGCAGCGCGATTGCCTTGACATTTATCAATTTCACACCTGGGCCACGTCTTTTAACATTCGCGACGAATGGTTCGAAGCGATGATGAAATTGAAGGAGCAGGGCAAGATTCGCGCGGTCGGTGTTTCCGTGCCAGACACGACCCCCGACAATGTCATCGGCGCGCTGGCGCTGGGCAAAGTGGAAGCGGTGCAAGTGATCTACAACATTTTTGAACAATATCCGCAATGGAATCTTTTTCCCATTTGCGAAAAGCTCGGCATCGGCGTCATCGTCCGCGTGCCGTTCGACGAGGGCGCGCTCACCGGCAAATATACGGCGCAGACTACTTTTCCCGAAGGCGATGTGCGGCGCCGTTATTTCCGCGGCAGAAATTTGCCGGCAGTGCTGCAGCGTGTCGAAGCAGTGCGTGCCTTCAAAAATAAACGCCATCCTCAAATGTCAATGGCGGAATATGCTCTGCGTTTTTGTTTGAGCCATGCCGCGGTGGGCACCGTGATTCCCGGCATTCGCAACGTGCAACAGGCTGAGATGAACCTCGCCGCCAGTGACGGCACGTGGTTAGATTCGGAAGAGCTTGAAGAATTGAAGCAATGCGCTTGGCGGAAAGATTTCTGGCATGAGGAAGTAACGTAGTACTCTGGTGACGGGGCAGTAGTCCAGCCCGAAAAAGTGAGGAGAGAGCATGCTCATCAAATCGACTTCGAGGCAGAGACGAGAACATCATTCCGGAGAAGTCTGGTCAAATGCAAGCACCGTGCGTAACAACAAGGAATATGCTGCCATCGTGCCAGTGTCATTAACTCCAATTGCTTTTTTCTTTTTGCTTTTTTCTTTTTCCCCTCTCTTCGCCCAAAACCACCGGCTCATCTACGACCAACTGCGCAAGCCGCAAGCCGCCGCTTACTATCACGTCCCCCTGGGCCTCTGCGAAGATTATCCGGAAGAAACGACGACCATGGAAATTATCCGTAACGACATGGAGTTGTTGAAACGCTCCGGCATCAATCTTCTGCGCATTTCTTTCGGCTGGGATGGCATCGAAGGAGAGAAAGACCAATACCACTGGCTGTTTTGGGATGACTATGTGAAGATGGCGGTGGATGAATATGGCATCACACTGATTCCGTACATTTGTTACACGCCCTCGTGGAATTCTACCGGTGATACCACCAACTTCTGGAATCACACGCCCAAGGATTATGAGCAATTCGGTGAGTTCGTCGGCATTTTGGTCAATCGTTACAAAGATCGTATCAAATCGTGGGAACTGTGGAACGAACCGGATATCAAGGCTTATTGGTCCGGCAGCGCGGAAGATTTGGCCAAACTGGTGAAGATTGGCGCGCAGGCCGTACGCAAAGCTGATCCCACCGCCATTGTCGTTTGCCCAGGCCTGGCCGGACACTCCGAGTTTACCCTTGCGCTCTTCAAAGATTATGGCATCAGCCCGTATGTGGATGTCGTCAACATCCACAATTATTTCGAAACGTGGAATCCCTCGGCGATTGAGAACATCGTTCCTTACGTGAACACCATCGCCGGCATCATCAAGCAACACGGCAACAATCAGTCCATCTGGATGGCGGAAGTTGGGTACAGCACGTTCCGCCGCAATGGTCACGTTTCGGACTGGTCCTCAGCATATTATGATTACGAGCATACGCCGAGATTTCAGGCCGTGCAGCTGATCAGAACGCTTACGCTTCTTCTCGCAACCGAAAAACTGGCTGCAATTGCCTGGTATGAGATTAAAGACTTGCCGCCCGAGGACGACGTCATCGGCGATGTCAACAATCGCCATCTCGGGGTCGCGTATGTCGATTACAAACCCAAACCGGCGGAGAAAGCGCTATCATTTTTTAACAAGTTGTTCTCTCAGAAAAACCGTTGCATTGACAACCAAGTTACCATCAAGCGAACCATCGGCTCAGACAGCGAGGCGCATTGTTTTGAAAATGAAGACGGCAGCGTGATCATGGCCGGCTGGTTGAAGACGCACGTCCTCGGAAAGCGCGGGGGCGACGGAAGCGGCAATGTCAAGGATACTCGCCAAGAGACGATCGAGCTCACGCTGCCCTCGCAGCTGTCCGGCAAGGCCGCGCTTTATGATGAGCTTGGCAATGGAGGTGAATTCAAGAGCATTGAACGGAAGGCGAATGACACAACATTGAAAGAGGTAACACTGACCGGAGGAGAGATCGCGATTATCAAGATCGCAAAATGAAAATTGAAATCAAAAATAAAAGCTGCACGCAAAGACGCAGAGACGCAAAGAATCCGCAAAGGCTTTTTGCTTTTCTTTGCGAACCTTTGCGGCTTCGCGCCTTTGCGTGATGCTTTTGTCTTTTCTATGAGGATAAACCATGAAGATCAAAGCCAAACACATCACTGCTGACAATTTCGCCAAGTTCGGTGAAGTGGTTACCACGCCGACGCGGGCACCAACCTCGCAAGCGAGCGATTACAAATTTTGGTCCGACATTGCCAACTATCACATCGCAGGCAACACGGAGATCGGCCTGTGCACGGTTTATCGACAACCGGTGATGGAGATCTCCGGCGTCGAGCGCCACATGCGCACCCCGGAAATTCTCATTCCCATCGACGCGCCGTTTATTTTGCCGCTGTTGCTCGAGGGCCAACCCGATAACGCCGTCGAAGCATTTCAAGTGAATCTCGGCGAAGCCGTGGTGATCGATAAAGCAGTGTGGCACGGCGCGTGTTTGCCGTTTGGCAAAAAGGAATCTACTTATTTTGTGATCTTCCGCAGGAATACGCCGCATGAGGATGTGGCGAAGAAAGTGATTCAAAAGGTGCAGATTGAGGAATAACAAAGACGACGCCAACAAGAACAGTACTGGCCATGGATGACAAACGAAGGCTTCTTCGACATTTTCTGGCTGCGCTCGCTTATCGCACACAGAAGGCTTTGCGAGACGCGTCTGAAAACTTTGTCTTTGCTCAAATCGATCCGGAACGCCTGGGACGCGATCAGGCTGACGCTGTAAGTCCAGACGAAATCTGGCCTGAAGCACCGGCAGGATGGTTGCCGCCAACACCTCGGACATAGGCCCTCGGCTGAAGCAATGATCGTTTCATAGCGGATGTGCGCAACTGCTAAAGGAAGGAAGTCAGATTTAATGATGCCCAAAACCGTTTCAAATGAACGGCTGCGAATTTCCTTCGGCGATAGTCCATTCGCCATTCGCGAAATCAAAAACCAATTGACCGGCAAAAATATTTGCGTCGATGGCAGGCAAGCGCTTTTGCTCAGAAATCCTGTGGCAATTTCCGAACCGGTTTTCTTGACCAAACTTGAATCCATTCATTCGGACGATCACGTATTTCATTTTATCATCAGCAACGAGTCGAAAGCGGACCGAGCAGAAATTCAGGTCAGTGCTTCGGACGATGGCATTCGCTTTTATCTCAAAGCTATTTCTGCTCAGCCAATTTGGTTAGTGGAGTGGAGACTTTCCGGAATGCAATGCGATGAGGTGATCATACCAGCGCTCGGCGGACAGGTGCTGAATAAAGAAATGCCCACCGACACAACGTTGAGTTACAAGTATCCGTTTTGGTGGAATGCACAATTTGTCCTCGGCGCAAACAAAGATGGCGGCTTTTGGATGCATACGAAAGACGCTGCGCCCAATTTCAAAATGCTGCGCGTGAGAAAAGAGCAGGAGGGATTCGCGTTAACGTATGGCTTTGAGGCAAACGCGCCACTGGTTTCTGGAACTCTAGAAGCGACTTGGTATCTCGACTGCTACGAAGGAAGCTGGAAAACGCCGGTTGATATTCATCGCGCCTGGCTGGAACAGGCATTTGAGTTGACTGCGCTTGAGCAGAACTCTCATTTTCCGGAATGGGCTCGTGATATCAATTTTGTGCTGGAGTTGTGGGGCATGCGCAAAGACCGCCCCGAGCCGCATCACACATTCGATCAGATGATCGAGCGCCTCGAACAATGGTGCGAGCTGCACGATGCGCAACAAACACTGGTTTATTTGCCCGGCTTTGCCGAGCATGGCATTGATTCGCGCGCGCCGGATTACTCTCCCAGCCCGGAGCTTGGCGGCGAGGCGAAGTTCAAGCAGCTCGTCGACACTGCGCATGAGCTGGGCTATCGCGTAATGATCCACACCAATGTGCTGGCGATGACCTTCAATCATCGCTTCTTTCCAAAATTCCAGGAGCACCAGGTTGTCGATCTGTTCAATCGCCTCCAAGGCTGGGCATTGGACATCGACGGCGATTGGCTGGCCGAGCCGTATTTTGCGTATATCAATCCCGGCGCAAAAGCTTGGGGTGATTTGATGGAAAAAGTGCTCGGTGAGCTGATCGCGAAGTTTCATCTCGATGCGGTATTTCTCGATCAAACTTTGCTGGCATTCAATGTCAGCAAAGGTCCAAATTTTCTCACCGGCATGAGAAATCATATTAAACGATTGGCGCAGGCATTTCCTCATGTGCTTTTTGCGGGCGAAGGACAACACGAACACACCTTGAGCGCGCTGCCCATGGCGCAAATTCACGGCCTCGACAGCATCGCTGAAATTCACGGCAGGGAGGGAGAAGTCGGCTGGCGCGAGGCGCATCCGGTATCGGCATATTTGTTCGGCAAATACACAAAACTCGTCGCGCATCTCCTGACCAAGCATCCCTCGCATCCCATGTTCAAATTGCAGGAAGCGGCGTATGCCAAGCTCGGCGTGGTTCCGGCATTGTGCCTCTACGATCACCGGGAAGCCATGGATTTGCCGGAGGTGAGAAAGATGCTGGAAAGAGCAAGACGGGAGTGAGGGAGAGGTGGATGGATGGATTGGAGGAGTGAGGGATTCATGGATCGATGGAGTGATGGAGCGATGGAGCGATGGAGTGATAGGGATTGTACCTTTCCAATAATTCAAAATTCCAAAAATTCAGCAGTCCAAGAATCCAACAATCCAATGATCCAGCAATCCAAAAATCCAGCAATCGATTATGCCAAGAATTCATGGAGAAGATATGAGGCTCGGATTCCTCACCGCCTGTCTGCCGCAGTTGTCACTTGAAGACTTGATCAAATGGGCCAGCGCACAGGGCTTTCAAATGCTCGAGCTCGCCGCGTGGCCGGTGGAGGCAGCGCGCGATGATCAAGCGCGGCAGATCGACGCTGCCAACTTCACGAAAGATGCTGCCAAACGCGTGCAAGATCTTTTTGCGAAGCATCATCTCGACATTTCCGCAATGGCCTATTATGACAATCATCTCGATCCTGATTTGAGCCGGCGGCGGCAACATCTCGGTCATCTCAAGAAAGTGATCGACACAGCAGCGCTGCTGGGAGTTGATCTTGTCGGCACATTCGCCGGCGCACGTCCCGACCGATCGCCCAATGAAAACATGAAAGAAATCGGTGAAGTG
>JBIOXB010000135.1:0-12075 GCA_044869275.1 bacterium | reverse complement strand
AGGATTAGCCCGGAAGATCGCTACCGGCATTGGCATATTAGCGAAAAGGGAAAAATTCTGAGATTCGCAGTCCAATTTGAAACGACTATTGAGAACGTGTGGGTTCCTGTCGTGCGTTATGATACGGCACATGGATGCGTCCACAGAGATTTGATGCGACCGGGGCAAAGGCAGAAAAAAAACCTTATACGCATTGAGGACTACAACGCCGCTTTGACCAATGCTGAGGAAGACATCAGAAAGAATTGGGTGAAATACAAAAAAGCCTTTATTAAGGAGCGAAAAAATTATGAAGGCCGAAATGGATGAATTGTCGCTTAGGAGCCTTGTGCTTGCGCAAGAATTTGATCGGTATGTTCTCGAGCATCCACGATTTGCGCAAAAAATCCCGCGCGGTGCGGAAGTCGTGCTGTTGCCTGCTTACGATCTGGAGTTGCGCGAATACAATTTTCGCAATGCTGGCCTCAACCGCGAACCGAAACGTCCACTCATTTATGTTGAAATCGACCGCTTGCGCCCGCGCCGTTCTCAAATCGTGCGACCGCGTATGAAAATTGCAGCGCCGCCATCAAAAAATGGCAAAAAGCAAGCACTGAAGAGAACAGCATCCACCCATGCATAAAGCAGTTCGTATTGCTTTGGCGCAAATGGCGGTCACAAATGATCTCGATGCCAATCGCGAGAAAGGCCTGGCCTGGGTCAAGCAGGCCGCGCAACTGGGCGCGCAGATCATCTGCTTTTCCGAAGTGGGATTGCTGCCGTTCTTTCCCCAGCATCGCAGCGAAAAGAAATTCTTTCAATGGGCAGAGGCGCTGGACGGTCCGACCATTCATTTGTTTCGCGCCGCCGCACAACAGGAAAGGATAAGTGTTTTGTTGAACATATTCGAACGCGCCGGCGCGGGCGAATATTATGATACCACCGTTCTGCTGCGCGCGCAGAACGGAGAACTGCTCGGCCCCGTCCGGATGATGCACATCGCCGAAGAGCCGTGTTTCAATGAAAGATTTTATTACTGGCCCGGCAACACCCCGCCGCAGGTATTCGACCTCGGTGGCGTCAGAATCGGCGTGGCGATTTGTTACGATCGGCATTATCCCGAGTACACGCGGCAGTTGGTATTGCAAGGCGCAGGGATTATCTTCGCGCCTTTTGCGGGCGTGGTGCAGGATCCGATCGCAATGTATGAAATCGAAATGCAAGGCTTCGCCTTTCAGAATCAAGTCTTTGTGGCCGCCGTCAATCGCGTAGGCAAAGAAGCGACGGTGAAGTTTATCGGCGGCAGTTTCTTGGTCGATCCCGGCGGGGAAATTCTTTCGCGCGCGCCGCAGGGCAAGGAGAAGCTGTTGCTGGGGGATTGCGATTTATCACGCATCGAGGAGATGCGGCAACTGCGCATGTTTCTGCGCGACCGCCGGCCGGAGGTGTATCGCGCTTTCAAGCAGGTGTAATATATTCCTGAAGCACATCCCTGTTACTTTGAAAACTGAAGAACCTTCTTGGTCATTTCGTAAATTCGTAAAAATCATGAAATCGGAGTTCAAATATGGCTTATCAAAATATTCTCTTCGAAATCAAAAACAAAATCGCCTATCTCACGCTGCATCGCCCGGAAAAAATGAATGCGCTGAATTGGCAGACGATGCAGGAAGTGCGGCAAGCGCTATCCTCCGTGAAAGACGACGGCAATGTCGGAGGCGTGATTCTCACCGGCGCAGGCGACAAGGCTTTTGCGGCCGGCGCGGATATTGGCGAGCTGGCGAAACAAACGCCGGTGGGCGCGAAAGAGTTCTCGCTGCAGAGCCAGGAGATTTTGCGCTTCATCGAGCATTTTCCCAAACCGATTATTGCGGCAGTGAATGGCTTTTGTCTCGGCGGCGGTAGTGAATTGGCTCTGGCCTGCCATATGCGCGTGGCCTCGGAAAAAGCGAAATTTGGCCAGCCCGAAGTCAATCTCGGCATCATGTGCGGCAACGGTGGCACGCAGCGCTTGCCGCGCTTGATTGGCAAAGGCCGCGCGATCGAGCTGCTGATCACAGGTAATATGATCGACGCACAAGAAGCCTGGCGCATGGGCTGGGTGAATCACGTCACACCGCCGGATCAGCTCATGGCGAAATGCGAAGAGATTCTGCAAACGGTGTTCAAGAAAGGCCCGGTGGCCGTGAAGCTCACATTGGAGGCGGTCACGCACGGCTTGGAGATTCCTTTGGAAGCAGGCGTGCAATTGGAGTCCAACCTTTTCGGCATGCTTTTCTCTACGGAAGATATGAAAGAAGGCACGAAAGCGTTTTTGGAAAAGCGCCCGGCGAGTTTTCAAGGGAAATAAACTCGTCTTGCCTGCGCGTGCTTGCCAAACACGATACCGTGAAAATCGAGGATCGAGGATCGAAGATGGAAGATCGGGCAGGCGGAATATTTTTAGCGATCGTCGATCTTCAATCCTCGATCCTCGATCTTCAGTCCTCAATTCACTCCCAGGGCGAGAGGGCAGATGCTCCCCAATGAAAACGAGCTGATCTACGACTGGAACACCCACGCCGGCGTGTGGAAACCGAGCAAACCCATCGCCTTCGACGACGAAACTTTGCGCGACGGGTTGCAGTCGCCTTCGGTGGTCGATCCGCCGATTGCGGATAAGATCCGCATGTTGCACTTCATGCACCAGCTTGGCATTCAATCCGCGAATATTGGCTTGCCCGGCGCCGGCCCGCGCGCGCACGCGGATGTCGTGGCTTTGGCAAAGGAAATTGTCCGCGCCAGGCTGAATATTTTTCCCAATTGTGCCGCACGCACGATGGAAGCCGACATCATTCCGATTGTCGAAGCTTCGCAACAAGCCGGCCTTTCCATTGAAGCGGCCACGTTTCTCGGCTCCAGCCCGATCCGGCAATATGCGGAAGCCTGGGAGGTGAGCTTTTTGCAGCATGCGGTTGAAAAGGCCATAGAATTTGTGGTCACACACGGCTTGCCTGCGATGTTTGTCACCGAGGATACGATTCGCTCGCATCCCGACACGGTACGGTTGCTTTATGCCACGGCGGTGCGTTGCGGCGCCCAGCGTGTGGTTTGTTGCGATACCGTCGGACACGCCACGCCCAACGGCGTGCGCGCCTTGATTGCATTCGTGCGTGAAGTGGTGCACGCGATTGACCCGGAGGTGAAAGTGGATTGGCACGGCCACAAGGATCGCGGGCTGGCGATTGTGAATACCTTGGCGGCAATCGAAGCCGGCGCCGATCGCGTGCACGGCACCATGTTGGGAATCGGCGAGCGCGTGGGGAATACGCCCCTGGATTTGATTCTGGTAAACTGCAAGCTGCTCGGCTGGATCGACAACGATCTGACACCACTGCAAGCTTATGGTGAACTCGTCGCGCAGAAGTGTGAGGTGCCGATTCCGGCCAATTATCCGGTATTGGGCAGGGATGCTTTTCGCACGGGCACGGGCGTGCATGCCGCCGCGATTGTCAAGGCGAAGAATAAAGGGGCAGATTGGCTGGCCGATCGCGTCTATTCCGGCGTGCCCGCGGCGTGGGTCGGGCGGCGGCAAGAGATCGAAATCGGCCACATGAGCGGCGAATCGAATGTGATCTATTGGCTGCAAACGCACGGCTATGAGCCCGCGCGGCCTTTGATTGATGCGATTTTCACCAAAGCCAAAAGCATGAATCGCAATTTGACCGAAGCGGAAATTTTTGAAGTGATTCGATCCACCCGCGGCAATGGATGAATAAACTGGTGAGCTCCTCCCTCAACATCTACTTTGCTGCCGCGATCAGCGCGGGCCGCGAGCGCCAACCGTTTTACGCTCGCCTGGTGGAATTTATCATTGCCTGCGGCGCGCATGTGCTCTCGGCGCATGTCGCCCGCGCCGATGTTTTGGAAGCGGAATCACGGCGGACGCCACAAGAAATCTTTGCGCGTGACCTGCAGATGATCTCGGCTTGCGACGGCATGATCGCCGAAGTCAGCAAGCCCTCCTTGGGCGTGGGTTTTGAAATTGCGACCTGTTTGCAGCAACAGCGCCCGGTGCTGTGCCTGTGTGACCAGGAAGTTTTTTTAACGCGCATGCTGATCGGCAACCCCGATCGCTTGCTCACGATTTCCTTTTATGAAAACGACGCCGCGTGGCAAGCGGCTGTTCTGAGTTTTTGCCAGCAACTTTCCAGGAAGGATAGCCCGGTTTGTTGAACATGACGCCGCCCTCTCGCTTGCTCTCGCCGGCCGTAAAAATCGTTCTTCTCAAAACAAATGGGCGCTGCCTCCGCCCCGGACTGGCTTTGGCCTGTGCTAGCCTCCTGGTTTTGGAAGCCTGCCTTTCTCCTGATCCTCGCTTCCATCAAATCGACCGGCACAAAAGGGAAACGGCGCCAGACACGGTGCGCCATGCTCCTGCCGCTTCTGTCGCACGCGAACCCGCCCGGAACAAAGAACAAGCGGAAGCGACATCACGTGCCGCCGCGCCGGCTCCGCCCGTTCCGGAGAGCGCGGCTTCGACCGCGCCGCAGCTTGTGCCCGGGAATGCGGAAATCAAACGGAGAGGCAAAGCGCTGCAATCCAATGACCCCGAATTGAAGATCATGAAAGAAGGCGAGCGCACGTTTGGGCGGTATCGTTTGAAATCTGGGGAAGCATTGTACAGCGCCGTGGTGGTGCGCTTTACCGGCCGGGTGGAAGCGGAAGACGTCAATCAAATCGCCCGCGAATTGATGATCCTGAACAATATTGCGGACGAAACTCAAATTCCCACTGGCGCCGAGATTCGAATTCCAGTGGAATTGATTGACGAAGCATTTTTCACCGTGCCGGCGCCGCCGTTGCGCGCGCCGCCGCGCCGCGGTTATTTTCAGCACGTGATCCTGGACGCAGGCCACGGCGGCAACGATCCGGGCACGATCGTGCGCAGCGTGCGCGAAGACGAGGTCGCCTTCGATTTGTTGAAAAGAATCCGGAGCGGTTTGGTGAAGCGCGGCGTCAACGTTCATACTCTGGTTTCCGCGCATCCGGACGCGGGTCAATTGTCGAACGGCCACGCCGTGCGCGAGGGCAAGCGGCATCAGTACCTCCAAGTCACGCCGATTTATGACATGGAAGACAGCCGCATCGCCCTGAATTTGCGCATTTACTTGGTGGAAGATATTTACCATAGCCTGCTGCGCCAAGGTGTGGCGCCGGAGGATATTGTGTTCATCAGCATTCACTTGGACCATCTCCATCCTTCCGTGGGCGGGACCATGATTTATATTCCCGACGCGGAGGAACGCGTCGCCAATTTTAAAGCCAGCGGTGAGGTGTACGCCAAATTCAGCGAAAGCCGGGACCAAACCATTGTATTCGATTTGCAGCAGAATCGCCTTGCCGAAACCGCCAGTCAAGCCTTTGCGCAGAGCGTGATTGCCTCTCTGCGCCGTGCGAGTTTGCTGGTGCACAAGCACCAGCCGGTGCGCCGGTATGTTTATCGTGGCGGCAGCAAATGGACGCCCGGTGTCATTCGCTATAGCCGCGTGCCGGTATCGGTTTTGATTGAAGCCGCGAATCTCACGCATCGCGCGGATTGGCAAAGAATTCGTTCGGCGGATTTCCGCGAGCGCTGGGCTAATGCCGTGGTGCGCGCGATCGTTTCTACGAATTGAGGTTAACCGGGACGATTGCTCCCACCATCTCATAGGCGCAAGCAAGAATGCCGGCATTCGATGCCATCTTCTTCGATATCGGCAGCACGCTCATTCCCAGCGCGAAAATCATCCGTTCCGCTGCGGAAAAGGCTTGCCACCGGCTGGCGCGAGCCGGCCTGATCCCGGAGGCGAATAGATTCTTCCTTTGTTATCTGCAGGCCGATCGGCAGGTCGACCCTCCTCATATCAGCCACATCTATTCCGATATTCGCATTGTCAGGGAAGCTGAGCGCCTGGCCGGTTGGCCGGCAGACGCGCGGCGTATGGCCGGGTTTCTTTCCGCGTATCGCGAGACGATGCGGATGAAGATCAAGCTTTCGGCAAAATGTATCCTTCTATTCCGGGCGTTGGAACGGGCAGGCATTCAACGCGGCATCATCAGCGACGGCAGCATCGAGGGTCAAGGCGAAGTGCTCGCGCGGCTCGGCCTGCTGCCTTTCATTTCACCGGGATTATTGTTCATTTCGGAAGACATCGGCGGCATGAAGGACGAGCCCGAGATTTTTCGCCGCGCGCTGGCAGCGGCAAAAGTACCGGCTGAACGCGCGCTGATGATCGGCGACCGCCTCGATCGCGACGTGGCCGTTCCGCAAAGCGTGGGGATGCAAGCGGTGTTGCTGCTGGCGCACCAGGCGCCCTCATTTATTCCGGCCAAACCGGCGGAAGAATATGCTGCGGTGCGACCGGAAGCGATATTTGAAAACTGGAATGAGTGGGAGAGATGGCTGAGGAAGAGGATAAAAATCTGAAAATTTCTTCGCCAACGGATTCAGAAGGATCCGTTGGTCGTTTTTGATCCGTTGGAGAGTTTTTTGTCTAAAGCCGCTCCGCAACGAGCTTCGGTTTTCATCCCGACCCTTCGGGATGAAAATCCGCTATAGCACTTAAGGTGACAGAGTTACGCCTGTTGAATTTCGAGAGCAGAATTGTTTGCGAACACGGCCGCGGCTATGGGGAGCTTGCTGTTGTCAAGTTGGAGGGTTGCAGATTTGAATCGTATTTCTCCCACCAAGTTTCCATCCAAACGCCGGCACCACCGCCGAGCGCAAGCGCAAATACTGCCAACAAATTCACGCTGCTTCCCCAGAAACAAAAACGCAAAGCTTGTGCGGCCAATCCGAGGGCGGTGCACAAGAGAAGCATGTGCAGAACACCCAGTGGGTAAGGGGCGCCTTGGCGGCGTGGTTTGATGGTGGCGAGCGCAAACGCCAGCGGTATGGTCACGAATAGGAGCTTGAGAAAAAGCCTAAAATAGGCCGAGCCGCCCAAGCTTAAAAACGATGGCCGCACTGAAGTGCACAACTGGGTGAAAAAAGCTTGGATTGATTGCTGCGCAGAAAGGTGCTGCGCGTCCTGCATTTGCGCGACGCGCAAGTCTGGCAGATCCGGCCGCAGCAGCAGCAGCGCGAAGAGCAGAAACCCGGGCACCAACAGCAGGGCCTCTGTCCGAGGAGAGAGTTGTGTCACCCCGTCCATCATCAGCAGCCTGCGAGCCACCCATTTTTTCATGAGGATCAAGCCCAGCATCAAACCCGATGTTACTGCCAGCAGCGGCAATGCGTCGGGATTGCTGCCGATGACGATGAATTGCAGAAAAGCGATCAAGCACAACGCCAGGCCGAGCAATGCGATTCCAATCCGAAAGAAGCGGCGGTCACCGGGACGATACCAGCGCTGGCACAAGACGAATTGCCCGCCCAGAATCGAACCGAACAGCAAATTTTCAAGCAGAACCAGAGGCCAGTATTCGCGTCGGTCGAGCGTCAACATTTCGAGAGGAAGCGAGGCCAAATAGTTGACCGAGAATTTCCAATGCTGCCATTTGCGCACGAAGTTGTGCGTCGCGAGCGTGAAATTGAACGGCGACAGCATCCACAGCGCGTGGATGAACAGCAGCAGCAGCAGCACGAGCACGGCCGGCCGTTGCAAAAGTCTGCGGCCCAGACGAATGCCGCGCTCCAATTGTGCGGCATAGTAATTCCGGGCGATCCATGCGCCGGCAGCCGTGCCGGCGACATTTAAGATCCAGTCGTTGATGGAGGTGTACCGGTCGCGCAGCAGGAATTGCATCGTTTCGATGGCAAGGCTCATCAGCATCCCGCTGCCGATCGTGGGCCACAAACCCGCGGCCTGCTCGCGCCGTCGCTCAAGCCGCCAGCCCTGCAATGCGAATCCGAACGGCAGGAAGAGCAGAAAATTACCGAGCAAGTCGGAAGGATGGTAGCGCTCCCCTTGGCGCAAATAGAAAGGCAGAATCTCCGTGCGCTCCCATTTCTTTCCGAAATTGGGGGGGATCTCCACGCCGAAGGGAACCGTGGTGACGTAAAGCAAAACGACAACGACCAGGCAGAAGAGCACACGCGCAAATGCGGCGCGCTGGCCGGCACTTATGAACGAACTTTGAATTGCTGTACCCCTTGCTTGGTTCTTATGATTTGCGCGGGTGCGCCGGCCGCCCAGTCAGAAGCTCCCAGGTCGTCGCTGGCACTTTGGCTGCGGGGTTCTTGTTTTTTGCGGCAGTGTCTGCTCGAGGTTCTTTGTCTGCCGACAGCGCAGGCAGACGTAAGTCGGGCTGTATGGTCAAAAGGTCTTGGTCTTCAATACCTGCGTCGATGCCAGACGCAATCGCCTGCTCCAAAAGGTGAGCACAACGTGGGCATTTCTGTAAATGCTCGGAGAATGCCAGCCGGTCTCGCTGCTCGCGGCGTTCCGACCAAGCCATCAAATCTTCCACCGAGGGACAACCCGCGGGCGCTGCCAGCGACGGAGTTTGAGCGTGCATTGCGGCAGAAAGTTCTTCGGCGGAATTCGAAACGGCATTCATACTGCTCCTTATGGATTGTTGCCATCCACTTCAAAATGGAAATGGCGGGTCAGTCTTGCGTGGTCGAGAGCAACGAATAAAACCATCCTTAGTGCTCAAAGTTAGCAGAAAAATTTCACGGTGCAACCTAAAATTCGGTAAAAAAAATCTTTTCCATATTGAACTGGCTTTTTTGCAATATTGCTGTTGCCATATCGTGCTCGGCTGCTTATATTGCCAACCCTACTACACAATTTTTGCAATGAATCAGCCGTGCAGAAAACTCGTAAAGCCGAAGGAATGCCTCCCGGCGCGGGCTGAACACGCGTTTGGGCAGCGCACCTCATTTGCCCGGCCCTGACGCGTTACAAGCAATTGCTGTTGACTGCAGAGCAGGAGGTAAAAGCGCGATGGAGTTTTTTCATTTGGATCAAAAAGATGATCTGGGGATTCTACATTTGCACGCGGGTGGAGCGAATGCTTTGAATTATGGCGCGATGGCGGCAATCGCCGACGGCCTTAAACAGGCGCAGACGGCCAAGCTCAAAGGCTTGGTGCTCACAGGTTACGAGCGCTTTTTTTCAGCAGGCTTGGATTTGATTGCGGTTTATGATTACAATCGCAAGCAAATGTCCCGTTTCTTGGAAGATTTCGACGTCGCCTTGCAGCAGCTCTTTGGGCTGCCGATGCCGGTGGTGGCGGCGATCAACGGTGCAGCAACGGCCGGGGGATGCATTCTGGCTTTGGCCTGCGATTATCGCGTCATGGCGGAGGGCCCTGCGGTCATCGGCTTGAATGAGATTCGGCTGGGGTTGCCGTTGCCGGCTTCCGCGCTGGAAATTGCCCGCTACGCGCTTCCCACTTTTAATCATGCTCTCATTTTTTATAGCGGAAAACTATTTGAAGCGCACGAAGCGCACCGCCTGGGCTTGGTGCATGAGGTCGTCGCTGCCGATCGGCTGCTGGAAATTGCCTTGGCCCGGCTGCGTGAATTTTCCGTTCACCCCGGCAAACCGCACGCCACGCTGAAAACCACTTTGCGCGGCGCGGCCTTGGAGCGCATGATCAAAAGCGCAGGCGCGATGCGCGAGGCTTTTCTCGAGGCGTGGTTCGATCCGGAGGCGCGCCAAACCATTGGCGAGATTCGCAACAAATTATTGGCGAAAAAAACGGCACGGTGAAGTGCTTGATCACAACCATTGAAAGTAGCAGGCGGTGCCGCGGCGGGCGCGGCGAAAGTCGATCTCGAAGCGGTCGCCGCACCGTGGCGTCCAGACGTACGACCAGTTTGGGCAACGGCCTGCTTCGCAAATGCGCCGGCCGGCATGGGAAATGGCCACGCCAAAACAAAGCAAATCGCCTTCGTAGCCCTTCAGATCAATGGTTCCGGTTTTAAGTCCTGCTCCGAAGTTCCAATGCAAAACCGGGAATTGCAATTCCCGCAGACGCTCTTCGAAAAGGCCAGCCACCAGTGCGCCCTGCAGCGATTGCAAAAGCTCCGGAGTCATGAGGGGATCGCCATAATTTGTGGAAGAAACCACCCCGCCCAGCAACTCGCCGCCGTCCGGCAAGACCAGCCTGGGCTTAAATGCCAAATGTTCCAACACCCACAGATCTTCGTCATACAGCAATTGGCCGAACAATTCATGGACCAGCACGTCAATTTTTTGCGGTGGCTGGAAATCTTGCAAGGGTAATTCAAGCAATTCGATGCGCTGGGCAAGTTTTTTGGGCAAGCGCGCGAGGCGTTGCCGCGCGAGCCGGGCGAGGAGCGGATTCTGCTCCACTGCATAAACTTTGCGTGCACCCAGCCTCGCCATTTCCACGGCAAAAACGCCCAGGCCACAGCCGCCTTCCACGCACACGGCGTCGCGAATGGATTTTTGATGCGCGCGCAACAGGGCGCGATAAGCGCGGGTGCGCCGCGTGTCTTCATAAATCGAAATGAACGCGAGCAGATCGTCGATCTCGCCAAAACGGCGCGGGGGGAGATAATTCACAACGTCCATAATTTCGTTTGTTTCTCCGAATGAAAGTCCGGGCGGCCAAGACCGGCACTCCCTGGGTTGGTGTCAACAAGCGCACATTCAATTAAACACAATTTTCGAAACATGCTATTGCGATTTGAAAAGTGATTTGTTACCATTCGTCCGAAATTTAACAGCAGAAGCCATTGATACGCTGGACGGCTGGGTTAAGCAACTTGAAACGGCGTGATCTTGAGGTTTAATCGCGGCTCGGCGTGTGCTTTCTAAAGGCGCTCTTCTGGTTTAGTTCTGGGGGAAGGATGTATTGTGATTGCCAAGCCTGAATCCCGCCCATTCTTTGTAATTGCCGACATGCGCGAGCGTGCGTCTGGCATTCCCCAGGCACTCAGCAAAATGGGGCTGGAAGTTCGATTGAAAAATCTCGCCGCCGGCGATTACCTCCTGACGCCACATGTCGCCATTGAGCGAAAAACAACCGCCGACTTTATCCAATCCATTTTTGACCGGCGCCTGTTTCAGCAAGCCCAATCGCTGCGTGCCCATTTTCTCCATCCCATTTGGCTGCTGGAAGAAACCGAAAACCCTGGCCGTGAGATCCAGGCGCGCGCTTATCGTGGGGCATTGCTTTATCTCTCCGTGCTAAATCATATTCCTATTGTGTATTCCAAAAATGCCGGCGACAGTGCCGAGCTGATTTTTGCCATTTTACAGCTCCTCTGTCAAGAATCCGACCGGCATTTCTCCTTGCATCCTAAGAAACGGACCACATCGTTGAGCCTCACGCAGCGTTATGTGTTGGAAACTTTGCCGGGTATTGGCCCGCATTTGGCGGAGGAATTGCTGAAGCGGTTCGGCAGCCTGCAAGCGCTTTGCACCGCGGCGCCGGAGGAGCTGATGCAAATCTCCGGTATTGGACGAGCCCGTGCAGGTAAGATCCACGAAATCTTGCATCGCCACTACAACACTTGAGCAGTGAAAGAATCTGTTTGCAACTTTGTTGTTGATTTGGTATTGTAGCTGATTATACG
The DNA here is from genome assembly GCA_044869275.1 of bacterium. Taxonomy (GTDB): domain Bacteria; phylum Zhuqueibacterota; class Zhuqueibacteria; order Zhuqueibacterales; family Zhuqueibacteraceae; genus JBIOXB01. Next base: position 578 of record JBIOXB010000135.1, on the reverse strand, counting down.
TTGGGAGGACAAGTTTATGCCTGGAAAATCTCGCAAAAATCCGCCTCGGCAAGACCCAAGAGAAAAGGGTTTGGGAAATCTCAATAAGCGCGTGGACGGCTTCGCCCGCGAGTTGGAGGCTTTCCGTAAGGAAACCGCGAAAGATTTTGAACTCGTGCGGCAAGAAATGGCGCACGGATTTGAGCGTCAAGGAATTGCTTTGCAAAAACAAATCAACGCTTTGGCGGATCAAATTGCTGAAAACGAAAAAAAGGATGCGCAGTTTCGCGATAGCATGTTGACTGCGGTTGACGCCCTCATGAAAAACTGTGAATTGTTTCAGCAGGAGAAAATGGCGCTTGGGGCGGGCCAGGATCGCTTGCAACAAGAGATCGATCAGCTCAAGGCCTCCGACCAACAGCAGAACGAGGCGTTGCGCGGATTGGAAGGGCGCGTGACGCGGCTTGAAGCAGCATAATTAGGGGCTGCTGAAAAACCCATTTGATGACATCTAAAACTGGTCTGGCCCGACGAGGGCTATCGTTCTTTGACAAACTTGGATCAGATTCTGGCGGCCGCGAGCATGATGTTGCGGCTGA
>JBIOXB010000134.1:0-5953 GCA_044869275.1 bacterium | reverse complement strand
AGTAACCCGCGCGTCGTCAAACGCAAAATGTCTAGTTTCTTGTTGAAGCGAGAGCATCATCGCCAGTGCCCACAGCCTGCGACCAGCTTTCGCGATGCTGTTCAGATTCTTAAGTGAACGGTATTGGGCTTAAGGCCTGCCCAAACGGGTGTCTTAATGCTTACGATCAATCCGCCCAGCGAGATTTACATTGGTGATTCGTTGGCGGCAAGTGCAGCGACGCAAGCCAGTTTCACACTTGCCTTCGGACCTCACGCCGTCAAAGTCGTTCATGCGACATTGGGCAGATGGTCGGAGGCCATTCCCATCTCGCCGGAAGGCTTTAGCGCAGAAATCGACTTCACGAAGAAATATCAGCTCCGAGTCTTGGCTTTTGATTTTGCAGACGCGCCGTTGGGCGCAAATCTCTTTGTAGACCATCAACCCACTGGCCAATTGACGCCATACGTCTTATCGCTCAACTTTGGGCAACATGAAATTGAAGCTCGATTACGCGGATATGAAACGGACCGGAGGACATTGAATCTTGAAAAGAATGGCGAGCTTATATTCAAGCTTAAACGATCGCCATGAAGCGGGCTGTTCACAAAGACGGCCGTGGCTGTTGCTCCGGGTTGCGGTTCTATTACTGATTTTGGCGGCGCGCCATGATGCGTTCACGCAGCCGCACGGCTGCGATTCCGTCGAGGTTGCCTGGCGCTATTATCTTTATAAAGGCGACTTCGACAGAGCCCTGGATTTGGTTGCCGATTGTGAGAAACCGGCCGCCCTCGAATTGCGGGCGTTTGTCTGGTTCAAGCGGCAGGACCCGGATTTAGCCAACGCTCTGCTTTGCGAACTTCTGAAACGCCGTCCCGACTACCAACCTGACCCAGCCAAACCATTACCGGTTCCGGACTTTATCGTTTTGCTGGAGGAGCTAAAGAAAAAGTGCATACCGCCACAGTTCGTCATCCAGTCTGAAGGGGATATATTAGGTTGGTTGGTGATTAATGCGGGAGGTGGAACATTCGTTTTGCCTGAAGACGACGACAACAATCCCGAGCTTTTGTATTTACGGCTGGGTTTGCAATATGCCGAATTTGAAGTGGGCACCATTCCGGTGATGAATTTGCCGCTGAATAAGGAAAACCAGACAAAACTACCAACTTCGGCCTTTAAGTTAAGAATCTTTCCCGAGGGCTGGCTGCATACACTATGGCCTCGTCTGACCTTTACGGGACGCTTTTCCCATAATGCCTTTGGCTGGGCACAGTATAGAATTGAAAATGAAGGCTCGTATTCAAAGCATTTCATTCAATTTGCCTTACTGCTCTCCAAAAGCTTCGGCCCTGCGCGAGTACATGCCGGCCCCGCTTATAGCATTCTGGAAACAAAAAAAAATTGGCTTGGCGGATACTACAATGAGTGCGCGTGCGGGGATACCCGGATTTCGTGGGGAGCTGCAGCTTTCACTCTTACCCGCACGCCTGATGCTGCTGGCGAACGTGGCGCCAATGCCGACATTTCATTTCGAGCTTGAGAATAGGGTGCTTCAAAAACCAGATACTAGGTATCTCGTCACCTATGGCGTCCGCGCTTTCCCGGTGCCAAATTTCGCGATCGATATTGGCGCCGGCTGGCGAGGTTATTCCAAAGATGAATTAGGCGAAGCAGATAAACACTTTTTTCGGTTTGGCGCGATCATCGGTCTTTCCCTGTCCCAAACCTTCCGTGAGCTGCGTTGAATTCAAAACTCCTCTTGGCGTAGGAGCTCTCATGTCCTCTTACCGCACCCTGATTGAAGTCGGCAAATTTTTTTTTGAAACCGGCAAAGCGCTTTTTGCCGAGACCGACCTGAGCAAGCTGCTGCCGCTGGCCATGGACAAGGTCATCGAGCACACCAAAGCCCAACGCGGCATGATCATCGTGTACGGCCCAAAGGGCGAACCGTTAATTGAAGTTGCGCGCGATCATCATCAGAAAAATATCGAGCAGCCGGAAGCGCAAATCAGCACGACGATTGTGAAGCAAGTGCGGGAAAGCGGGCAGTATCTCGTCATCAAAAATGCAATGGAGGATCCCAGCGTTGACAAGAGCCACAGCATTCGCCGGCTGGGAATCCTGTCCGTGGCCAGCGCGCCCTTGCGCCATGAAGGCGAGTTGCTTGGCGTGATCTACGTCGACAATCGCGATGTGAAAGCGATCTTTGACGATGAGACCGGCAGGCTGCTCTGCGAATTCGCCGAGCTGATTTCCGTGGCCGTCAAGAATGCCCTGGAACGCCGGCAGTTGGAAGCCGAAACCGCCGATTTGCGAGGACAAATCGACCGCCGCCGCCAGCTCGAAGAAATGTTCGCTAAGAGCAAGGGTTATGATGAGATTAAGGGAATGAAGAGTATGGCCATGTTGGAGGCCTGCAAACGTATTGAGAATGTTGCCGGCACGGAATCGCCGGTGTTGATTCTGGGTGAGACTGGAACAGGCAAAGATTTGGTCGCACAAGTATTGCACCAAAAGAGCAAGCGCCATAAACAAGCTTTTGTGCCTTTAAATTGCGCCACGTTCGTCAATGCGGAGCTTTTGATTTCAGAGTTTTTCGGACATGTTAAAGGCGCTTTTAGCGGCGCCGACAAAGACAAAGCGGGCTATTTTGAAGCCGCCGACGGCGGCACGATTTTCCTTGACGAAATTACCAAATCGAGTTTGAAATTTCAGATGCTTTTGTTGCGCGTTTTGGAAACCGGCGAATTCAGCCGCCTTGGCGAAACCGTGGTGCGCCAGGCAGATGTACGCATTATTTCGGCGGCGAACCCGAATGTGCAGCAGCTCATCGAAAAAGCCGATTTTCTTCAGGATCTATATTTCCGTTTAGCAAAGTTTATGATTCATCTTCCACCCTTGCGTGAGCGCCGTGACGATACGATGGATATCGCGGAATATTTTCTTCAAAAACTTTCGCAAAAGCACGAGCGCAAAGTCAAAGCTTTCGATGAAAAAGCGCGCGAATTGCTATTGGCGTATCATTGGCCCGGCAACGTGCGTGAGTTGATGAATGTCATTAATGACGGTGTGATTTCGGCGGAAGGCGAGATTATCCAGGCTAAGGATTTGTCTTCGGTACTGTATCTAAACGTTTCCTCGAGCAACGTGGGGACGAAAGAGTTCAATTACAATCAAGCGAAGGAAAGGGCCATTGCAAAGTTCGATCGTGAATTCCTAAGCGTGCTATTGACGGAAACCAACGGCAAAATCTCGGAAGCAGCGCGCCGAGCCAGCATGGACAAGAGTAATTTGAGTAAAAAACTGCGTGAGCTCGGCATAAATGCCAAAGATTTTAAGAAGTAGCTTCAGCAGCGGCGTGTTAGCGGACTGAGGCCTGCCGTAGTAATATTCACCCCGCAGTGGTTATTGATACCACGATTCCTCCCGCTCATTTTCACGTATCTATTTCCCTCATTCTTCCAGCCCATTGACTTCGGTTGTACGAAAACAATCAGTTGAATCGCGAAGCCCTTCGCGTTTCGGTCTTTTTCAGGCTCGGCACGCTCCTTGTCTTTGTTTGAAGCAACTCACGCGCGTTGCAGCGGCAGTTCAAATCATGCTGCGTGGCTACAACTTTCAAAACCTCATTCGGGAAAAGGAAATGGATCATGAAAACCTCTCGTATGCATTTGCTTACTTCGCTGCTCATGCTTGCAGTCTCTCTCCTTATCGGATTTAACATTGCCGGCTGCGAAAAATCGCCGACCGAAGTGCCCGAATCTTCTCATGAAGCTTCACAAGCGCTCACGAAACCGGCTGCGGCGCAATCAGCCGAGATCAATGCCGTGCGCGAGATTGGCGCCATCGGCAAGCCTGCTTCAGTCGCAGTACGCGATGGCGGCGCCTCGGCCATCATCGGCGGCAAGTTGCTCTGGTATTTCGCTGACACGATCTTCAGGCCGCGGTCCGTGGATGGAGTGAACCTTCGTGCCAATACCGCGGCCCTTGCCGATCCCGCTACTCCCCTGATAGTGAACGAGCCGTTGGATGCGAATGGGGCCCCGTACCAATTTGTGCCGTTCACGCCCGAAGAGCAAGCCTATAATGAGTCTTCGGACGATCGTATCGCGCTCTGGCCTGGCAGCGTCGTTCCCAACGGCCAAAAAGGTATAGTCTTTTACTCGAAGTGGAAGATACTTCCCGGACCTCTGAATTATGAGTTCATCGGCACCGGAATAGCCAGCGTCAAGAAGGGCAAGACCGTCGCGGTTCGTGCGCCTCGGTTTTTGTTCAATGCCCCGGAACCAAGCTTTGATCAGGCAAATCTGATCGGCTCATATGTGTATGTCTACGGTCGTATCAGAAACGGCTCGCAGTTTCTGCCTGTGGGTGTCGCCCGCGTTCCGCTCGAAGAGATCGGAAGGCGCTCCGCCTATCGTTTTTGGAATGGGTCGGATTGGGTCAGCGATATCAATCAAGTTGAGCCGGTTCTATATAGTATCCCCGGGAGTGTGTCGGTCTCCTACAATGCGCATCTCGGAAAATACCTTGCGATTCACAGTGCGCTGTTCTCGGAAAAAATCTTGATGCATGTCGCCGACAAGCCGGAAGGCCAGTGGAGCGCCCCGGTCGAAGCCTTCACCGGCAGGGCCTCGGCAGAGGGCTATAACTACGCTGCGCGCGAGCACCCCGAGTTGGCGCGGGACAACGGGCAGACGATATTTATCACTTATTTCAATCCGCAAGGGGCTCTCCGAGGTGAGCTTTGGTTCGTCGAAGTCAAATTCAATTAGTATTGATTGAAGCAGGCTTACGCGAAGGAATTTGGCCAGTCTTATCCAATTCCTCGCGCAAAGCCGGTGTGGCTAAATCACGCTTCACATTTAACCATCCCAGGAGGTGATTATGAAACGCTTCATCCTGTGCCCGGTCGCTTTTGTGATGCTGGTATGGCTTGGCTGCGACAAAGCCCAAAATCCAATTTCGCTGCAAAATTCCAGTGCAAATGGCGAAGAAGCAGATTTGAAAGAAACTTTGGCCGATTCTGCACAAGAGCAATCGGCTGTGTCCGCGAAACAGAATAACGCGAATCAAATTGCGGCAGCGGCCATCCGAGTGCCAGATGATTATTCCACGATTCAGGCGGCGGTCGATGCGGCCAACCCCGGTGATAAAATCATCGTGAAAGCATCGGGCAGCCCGTATAATGAACATATTGTTAAGGTCAATAAAACTGGTCTTCGCCTTACCGCCGCGGGTTCGGTCACACTGAATGGCCACATTTTCGTATGGGCGAATAACGTCGAGATCGATCATTTCAATATCAATGTCGTGACCCCAAGCAGCGGCGGCGGTATTGAAGTCCAGCACCCCTCCGGTGGAACTCTCTCAGGCGTGAAAATCAGACACAACACGATCACCGGTAATCCTATTCAAAGTCGAGGCATTTGGATGAGTGGTGCCATGGGCTGCTTGGTGACAAAGAACACATGTACCGGCCACCTCTTGGAAGGCATTGGTTTGAGCAACGCCAATGGCAATGTTATTTCCCAAAATAACTTTACGGGAAATGGTCTAGGAATTGGCCTTGGTGCTAGCGACAATAACGAGGTGAGCTTCAATGATTGCAGTGCCAGTACCTATCGAGGGATAGATGTGGGAGGTGACAGCGATGGTAACAATGTCAAAAAGAATGTCTGCAATCGTAATGGCGATTCCGGTATCGCAGTGAGCTCGAGTTCCGACGACAACACTATTGGCCCGGGCAATACCGCCAACTTCAACAGCCAATACGGAATTATTTTGTTCCCGGCTGTGAGCAACAACACCGTGATCAAAAATGATTTTCACTGCAATACGCTTGGTGACATTTTCAATCTAGCTGGAACCGACAACAAGTTTATCGAGAATTCCACTGGGCCGTTGCCAGAGTGTTTGTAATTGATGGCAAGTGTAGCCTCCATCAATTCAAAACTCTTCAAAAAATTGT
>JBIOXB010000133.1:0-14259 GCA_044869275.1 bacterium | reverse complement strand
AGAAATATGCCGCGATAGGATATGACATAAGACACGGTGCTCGAGCTGAAAGACTCATCCCCATGCTCGTAAATGAATTTCTCACTCTCGTATCCCGCTAATTTGATTTTTTCGAGAGGCTCGTTCCCAAACCATGCGCCGCGCTTGCGGCCTTCGGTTTCATCCTCTCTTCAAAATGGTCTTGATCAAGCTGCTTTGACCGCGGGCTTCTGAACGACGATATCCGCCACTCGCCCGAAACGCCGCTCGCGCTGCTGGAATTGCCGTACGGCGTCTTCCAAATCATTCACGCGAAAATCCGGCCATGGCCGCGGAGTGAAATACAATTCCGCATAAGCACATTCCCACAACAGAAAATCGCTCAGGCGCTGCTCGCCGCCGGTACGAATCAGCAAATCGACGTCACGCGCGGGCGAATCTTCATGATACACCTGCGCCAGTACTTGCGCAAATTTTTCGCGTGATCCAGCGCTGTTGTGCGCGAGCTTTTGCGCGGCATGCAGAATCGCATCGCGCGACGAATAATCGATCGCCAAGCGCAGATGCAAAACCCGGCCGGGACGTGTGGTGTTTTCAATTTCTTCCACCGCTGCTAAAATAGCCGGCGACAGCCGGTCGCGGCGGCCGATGATACTGACGCGCACGCCGTTGCGCACGCAGCGATCGATTTCAGCATGCAAATAGAAATCGAACAATCGCATGAGCGCGTCAACTTCGCGCGCCGGGCGCTGCCAATTGTCCGAAGAAAAGGCGTACAAAGTCAGCGCGTTGATGCCGAGCTCCGGCGAAGCTTCGACAATGTGGCGCACATTTTCCGCGCCGGCGCGATGCCCGGCCGGCCGCGACCAGCCGTGGGCATTGGCCCAGCGGCCGTTGCCGTCCATGATGATCGCCACGTGCAATCCGGTGCTTGTTGATGCGATGAAATCGTTTGGAGTCATGATAAGCCCTTTATCTGAGTGCTTTGTTTCGTTTATTCAAACACCGGAGCAGGATGGTCATGCCGCCTGCCAGCAAAAAGACTGCGACCACCCTCAATACGATCTTGGCGGGATCGCTCAAAAAGGGATTGACCACTCCCATCAGCCGCGCGAAGGGAAATCGGGCATGGCCGAGATTGCATACTATTGCCATGCACACGCTTTGTTCGGGATAAATCACAAATACGGAAGTGCCGCCTGATGCTGCGCCAAATTGGAAGTGAGCGCGGCGCAAGTGCAAGTCGCGCGCCGTCATCCATCCCAAGCCGTAACCCAACACGCCGGCCGGCCCGGTGCGCGGTGCAAACAGAAGCTCCAGGGTTTCCGGCTTCAGAAATCCTTTATTCATCGGAGCCATATGCGCCGAACCGAATCGCACCAAATCCTCCGCCGTCGAAAGAAAACCGCCTGCGGCCCATTTATAGCCAAAAGCTTCGGACCAGACCAATACTCCCTTTACGGCGACCGCCACCGACAGGCCGGGAATTTGGCGCTCAAGCATCATGGCCTGAATGTGATCTCTCGCCCTGGCGACGGCTCGCTCATATCCTGACGCCGAAATCGAAGCGCTTGCGGGCAACAGCGGGCCGGCAAACGGCACGGCTCTCTCCGTGACGATAGTTGCTGCGGTCCAAAAAATAAGCACCGCTCCGGCAGTGGTCAAGACGAGTCGTGCAAGCCGCATCCTCAACTGCCGGAATTGTGAAGAGGTCATGCAGCTTCTCCGGCGCATCCAACTTTGTTGCGTTCGAGGGTCACGATAAAACGCTTGCTTCTGCATGCGGTATTCTTTATGCTTGAGCGATATGGTTGTCCAAAATATTTCGGCCGGGAGCTGAACTCACTTCGCAAAGAAATGGTTTATGAAATTGAATCTTTACGCTCGCGCTTCGTGTGGATGAATTTAAGGGTAAATATTCCAAAAGACGTGAGCCCAGCATGAGAAAACGGTGAGAAAAACGTGACCATGAGCGTGAGTGAACATAAAATCGCTGGCTATCGTTGCGACGAATTCTTCTTCGATGTGCACAATCGCCAACTTTGGCGTGCGGGAAAGCCGCAGGCCCTTACTTCGAAGTATTTCGAAGTGCTGCATTTGCTGATCCGCCATCAAGGGCAACTGGTGGAAAAGCAGCGCATTTTTGAGGAAGTGTGGCAGGGCGTGATCGTCACTGACGCGGCGCTGACGCAATGCATCAAGGATATTCGCAAGCAATTGGGGGATGAAGTGGCGCAGCCGCGTTACATCAAAACTGTGCCGAAACACGGTTATGTTTTCATCGGACAAGCCGTCGCCGTGGAAGAGCCCAACGGCGCGCTGCTCGCGGCCACCCCAACCGCGTCCGGTGCGCGGCCCTACAAGTTTTTAGATTACTTCACCGAACATGATGCGGCTCTGTTTTTCGGGCGCGAAGCGGAAATCGAAATCATCGGCTCGCAAATCTTGGCGCACCGTTCATTTATTTTGCACGGCCGATCGGGTGTGGGTAAAAGCTCGCTGCTGCGCGCGGGCTTGCTGCCGCGCCTCAAGGCGCAACAGCACCTCGTCTTCGTTATGCGCAGCTTCCAAAACCCTTTGCAGCAAATGACACTGGCGTTGCGCGAGGCCGCGGTTTCGGATCTGCCTTCCTGCCACCTTTTCAGCCTGGCGGAAATTCTACAGCATTGGAACCGGCAAGCACCGCAGCGGCGTGTTATTTTTCTTTTCGATCAATTTGAAGAATTTTTTCTGCTCCTGCCCGGGGACCAACGGCGCGAGTTTATTGGCGCGCTTGCGGCATTGTTCCAAAATGAAGCTCTGCAATTGCACCTGGCGTTCGCTTTGCGCGAAGACCGCCTCGCCGACATGAGCCAGTTCAAAACGGCGATTCCCGAAATTTTCCACCACGAATACCGCTTGCAGCGCTTCAATCACGAACAAGCCGTGCGCGCGATGATCGAGCCGGCGCGCGCCGTTGGCAGCGTTTGGCAGCCGGAATTGGTGGAGCGGGTGCTGGCCGATTTGAGCGATCATGGCAGCATCGATCCGCCGCAACTGCAAATCGTCTGCGACCGCCTGTTCGACGCGCGCGACCACGGCGGCCGGCTGACGGTTGCGGCTTATGATAAACTCGGCACGGCGGCGCGAATCCTGGCGGGTTATTTGGAACGCGTGCTGCATCACTTCAACGCCAGTGATTTGCAAGCGGCGCGGGAAATATTGACGGCTTTGATTTCCGCCGACAACCAGCGCTTGGTGCTGCGCGTCGCCGAGCTGCATGCGCGCATGCATGCGAAAACCAAACACGCCGGCGCGTTGCTGGAAGAGCTCGCGGCCGCCCGCATCGTGCGCTACCGCAATCAAGACGGCGAAGGCTGGGTGGAACTGGCGCATGACTTTTTGCTGCCGGAAATCATGCGCTGGATCACGGCGGAAACGATCGCTTTGAAGCGCGCGCGCGGCATCATCCAGCGCGCGGCGGAAAATTATCGCGCGCACAGTTTGTTGATCGATGCTGATGCCTTGCAGCTTCTGCTTCCTTTCGACTCCCAGCTTGGCCTCACGGGTGAAGAAGCGGATCTGTTGCTGATGAGCTTGCTCAATCGTGGCCAGCCCGCGCCGGAATGGCTGAGCACGACGGCTCCTTCCGCGCAAAGCCTCGTGGTTGCCGCGGCGCGGCACAAAGAGGAGAAGGTACGCCTGTGCGCCATCGCCGCTTGTGCCACGTTGCGGAACACCGAAAGCCAGATGCTGCTGCGCGAGCTGGCGCTTTGGGATGAAGAATTGCGCGTGCGCCGCCACGCCAGTGTGGCCCTGGGCGAATGGCTGGCACGATCCGCCGAAATCATTTTATGCGCAGATCACGAGCGCGAAAGCGCCGGCCTGGTGCGCCGGGCCTTCAGTATTGCTTTGCTGCGCGATCAGCAAAGAGATTGGGTGAGGCTCAAGCGCCACACCCTGCTGACGCAAGTATTGATTCTCTTCAGTCTGATTGGGTTGCGGCTGCAACGCGGCGGCAGAGATATCATGGCCCGCGGCCTGGGAGGCATGTTCGGCGCGGCCGGTGCGGGAGCGATCGGCGGCGTTCTGCTCGGCGCGGGCCTGGCGATGGCCCGGCACACTTCGATTCTGCAAGGCACTTCCATTATCGTGGTGCTGGTGAGTCTTGCCGTGCTCGTGAGCGCATTGGGCGGCTTGGGTGTGAGTTTCGGCATGTTGACGGTGCGCCATATTGCCTATCGCCATAGCCGCTGGTGGTCGGTTCCCGGAGCGGGGCTGGGCGGTGCATTGATTGGCGGCCTGGCAAATCAGCTCGGCACGGATATTTTTCGCGCTTTGTTCGGGCGGGATCTGAACGGGATTACGGGCGCGTGGGAAGGGGCGAGCATCGGCGTGGGGTTGGCCTTGGGCGCCGTGGTGGTGGAGAGCTTGGTGCCGCGGTTGCGACCCTGGCAAAAAGTCTTGGGAGCAGGCCTCGGCGCGATGTGCGCCGGCTTGCTCCTGGCGATTTTGCATTACAATCTTTTCAGCGGCAGCCTGGCGATCATCGCGCGCGCTTTCGCCAACTCACAGCTCAGCATGGATTCGTTCGCCGCCATGTTCGGGAAAGTCCGTTTTGGCCAACCCATGCAAACCGTCATGTCGGGATTGGAGAGTCTGCTTTTCGGCGCAGCGGTGATGATGGGAGTGGAAGTGGCGGGGAGCAAATACCAAAAGAGAAGCAATGAACACCAACCCATGCCCCCTCAAGTGTAATCATGTGTCCCATCGTCTGGGCGCTGTTTGTTGACAAACAGCTTGACCAGCAGCATGCCAATGATAAACCCGCCGATGTGGGCAAACCAAGCGATGCTGCCGCCCATGCCATGCGGATCCCTCTGGTAAATCAAACCGCTGATCAGTTGATTCACAAACCACAACCCCAGGACGACCAGAGCGGGCACGCGAAAAGTCGTGACATAAAAAATAAATATCGGGAACAGCACCAACACCCGGGCCTTGGGGTAGGTAAGCATATAGGCGCCCAACACGCCGGATATCGCTCCGCTCGCACCCACCATCGGCGTCCCCGAACTGGGATCAATCAGAATGTGAGACATCGCCGCGCCGAGGCCGCACAACACATAGAAAATCGTATAGCGCACCGAGCCCATCGCCCCTTCAATGTTGTCGCCGAAAATAAACAAGTAGAGCATGTTGCCGAGAATGTGCAGGATGCCGCCGTGCAAGAACATCGAAGTGAATAGAGTCGAATAATTCATGCCCTGGACAATTTGCGCCGGGATGGCGCCATAAGTCCTCAAGAACGCCTCCGTTTCGGCATGAGGCAGGAACATCTCGTGCAGGTACACCGCGACATTCGCAACAATCAGCAACGTGTTGACCACGGGAAACGCCACGCGGGGATTGTCATCCTTTAACGGAATCATTGCAACCCTTCTGATCTTTCATTTTCCGCGCATCAGCGCATAGGCCAGCCAGGCCCAGCCCAGCAAAAAAGCCAGCCCGCCAAACGGCGTCACCGCGCCCCACCACTTCACGCCGGTAAGGGCCAGCAAGTACAGGCTGCCGGAAAAAAGAACGATGCCAAATAGAAAAGACCATGCGGCGCCGGCGAAAGAACTTTGCGGATAATAGCTTTGCAAAATGCCGGCCACCAGCAATGCCACGGAGTGAAACATTTGATAGTGCACAGCTTTTTCATAAATTCCGCGACTGTAGCTGTCCAAGACATTTCTTAAGGCATGCGCGCCGAACGCGCCAAGCGCCACGCACAAAAAGCCCGAGATCGCCGCCATGATCAGCCAGAACCGATTCATCAATTTCTGAACTCCTGATCAACGATATGAATTTGTCCCGGATACTTTATTGGAACGCCACCTACGGAAACCGTGGGTGTCGCGGCCAGGGTGAGCCGAGAGGCGCTGCCGTTTTGTCCGCCAATCGCGAGCGCCAGGTTCACAAGGTTCTTGTAGCCTTGTTCTTGAAAAAAGGAATATAGGTCGAGCTTCATCTGCCGCAGCCCAGAAAAGCCTCGCGCCGGGGAAAGCGCGCTCTCGCATGTCATTCTCCTTTAAGAATTATTTGGCATAACGTAACCCGGAGAAGCCGGAACGCCAAAATTCAAAATACAAAATCCAAGAGTGGTTTTGAGTTTTGAGCTTTGGATTTCTTTGCTTAAACAGCACAGATTGTCCTTGAAATGAACTACAACGGATTTTCAGACAAGCTGAAATCCTTAGCCCTGCGGGCGGCCCCAACTGATAGATTAATTCCAACGGATAGAACTCTTAGTCTTTTCATCAGTTGGTCTTAATCTATCCGTTGGCGATAAAAAGTTGGAATTTTATTCTGAGTCTGAAAAGTTAATCGCATAAAATCAAGGTAATCGATCATCTCAGAAACAGCAAGCAATTTTTCAACGCTTGTTTTTGTGAGAAAGGATTTTTATATAACTTTGTTTTTCCATTACGAGCCCTCATATTCTCGCATTGAGTTGCATGACAGAATTGCATTCGCAACGGCTTCACCGCACTTTTCGCCTGGTCGCGCATTGCTGGATTGCCTCTCTCATATTTTCCACCTTTCTCGCCGAAACTTTGGCGATTGTCCTCGGTGCATTGTGGCTGTGGCGCCGTGGTCGTGCGCCCAACGCCCGCACGCCTTGGGATCGCCCCTTGTTGCTTTTCTTCCTGCTGCGCTTGTTGACGATCGCCACCGCGGTGTCGCCCGCCGCCAGCCTCGTGGCATTGCGCAAGATTCCATTTGTGCTCGTCTTCTTTCCCCTTTCGGCTTTCGCCTCGCAGCAGGGGCCGCGGGAGGTGATCAAGTTGCTGCGCACTTTTGTGATCGCGGCCACGATCGCCAGCGTCTATGGCCTTATGCAGGTCGGCATGCAGGGATTCCAGCGCTTGCATTCCACGACCTCCGGTCCCACGACCTTAGCCATGCTCCTGGCTGCCGGTTTTGTGATCGGGCTGGCCTTGCTCATCAACGGGATTCTCGCCGCAAAAAAACTCTGGTTGCCGGGCTTGGCAAGCATGCTGGTCGCCATGGCGTTCACTTTCTGCCGCGCACCATGGGTGGCGTCGTGTCTGGTGGGATTAGGCCTGCTGTGGAGTCACGCGCGCCGCCAAGTTTTGCTCCTGCTCGCCACCATCAGCCTGATATTGGCCATCATTCCCGCCTTTCGCACGCGCTATGCCGAAGTCTTCCTGTGGCCGTATGCCATGGGCGACCGGCCTGTGATTTGGCAGAAAGGATGGGAGCTCGTGCAAGCCCGTCCCTGGCTCGGTTATGGCCCGGCGAGTTTTGATCTCTTGTTTGATCAACACCATCGCCTCAAAGACCGGGGCGTCGGCGCGTGGCACAACTTCGTTTTGCAATTGTGGGTGGAAAGTGGGCTGGTGAGCGTGCTCGCCTTGGGCTGGATTCTTTGGAAAACGTTTGGCCGAGCCAGGATCGCCCTGCGGTCATCGCCTTCGCCAGAAACACGAGCGGCAACCAGAGCATTACTGGCGGGCCTCACGACTGTATCATTGGCTGGATTGTTCGGCGGGTTAATCGGCGACCCCATCAGCGATATGCTGTTTTGGGGCATGATCGGCCTGCTGGCGGGTTTCGCACCTGATCCGGGAAACGAACGCAACGGCGATCGTTCCGGCGCAACTATCGCATGAGCACGATTTTCCGGCTCAGTGTTTGCTCAACCACGCGCAGCGCAACAATTTGTGCCAAACCAGGGTGGTATGCTCATAATTCGTCCCACCGGGCTCAGCAAACGGATCCCCAGTGCGATGATTAATGAATGAAGTCATGGGCAGGTTTCTCCAGGCGCTGATTGCTCTCCTATCAAAAAGCGCCCTGCTGCTGCCGGTTACGGAAATGCGCGGCCCTTGCAGCAGAGCATACCCCACCGCGGGAGGCGCAAGCTTGAATTTGCGAAACTCTTCGTCAATCGACCTCCCATTATAAACATATCCTAAATTCAGCGTCGTATCGCAACCGATAAAATCATTTCCAGGATTTCCCAATTCGACATCCGTCCATTGGGCAAGATACAAGTTATCAAGCCAGAAGACGCCTTTTTCCCCACCTTCACTCACCACGACTCCGCCATTGTTGATGAGTTTGATAATGCGGTAGTGGTTACTGCCCCAGTCCACTTTTGATTTTTAGGCCCCCACGCCGCCGGATGTTGCATTCGAGCAACAGAAGCAATTCGTTGCAGGAGCGCGCTTTGCAGGTTTTGCGCCTCCAGCGCCGTTGCATGTGCGCAACATTGAAAGTTTGAGGTGTCGTAGATCGGAGGCTTTTCATGGGTTAATTTCAAAATACTTATGGCCGTGCATCTCACTCTCTGTCGTTGATAGTGGCATGCCGTTTGTCCGATATTTCGGCCATCTCATCCTTTGGGGCATACGGCCAAGGTTCCGTTCGCGCCTAACAGCCTTTTAACCCATCCCATCATTTATCTTTCTTTGGAGCCAGGAGGAATTATGAGTGCTTTTTCGACGACGCAGTACCTGCGCGCCAGGCCATGCGCAACGACAATGCTGGCCTTGCTCTTCACGATCGCAACAGCGGGGGCGCAAGAAGCATCGCAACACTTGCCCAAGGGATCGTTACTGGCAACACCAGCCATTCCCCTTTCGCAGACTCGCGAGGATGACAGCCGCGAGATCATATCTCGTGAAACCTTTTCAGCTGGCGCACCGGGCTGGCGAATAACTGGCGGGTGGACGGTGCCACAACAGGTTCTCGCGCAGCCGAACAGCAAGCCGGTGTCGTCGCTGGCCATCAGCAACTCGTCTGCGCCATACTCCAATCAGGCAGACGATTGGGCCATCAGCCCGCGCCTCACGCTTCTTGCCCCTCAGTTTGGGACACGTTTTACGCTGCATTTGCATGAGCGGTTTGAGCTCGAAAGCGGCTATGATTTCGGGTATGTCAAAGTCTCGCTCGATGACGGTCTGACCTGGATCACGTTGAGCGCGCGCGACGGCAAGAATGACGGCCGCGAACATGAGATTGACTTGACCCCGTTTGCCCGTCGTGAAATCCGGCTCGCCTTTCATCTCGTCTCGGACGCCAGTAACGCTTATGCGGGCTGGCACATCAGCTCTGCAGCAATCGCGCAGACCACCAGCTCCGCATTCAGCGCAATCATAAGAAATCTCAACAGTCAAAATTTTCCATTTACGTATATGAACGTAGAAGTGATCGGGGAGGGCCTTCCCATTCTGGCGCAGCACAATTTCGTCGCGCGTGAAAACGGCGTGCTGCAGACGGACTTTTTTTCAGTGACTCCACCCGACGCCGGTGGCGGCGTTCGCCTCGCGGATATCATCTTTTTGATCGACGACACCGGCAGCATGGCCGAGGAGATCGCGGCCGTGCGCAACAATGTCAACAACTTTCTCACCGCGCTGCAAACGAGAAGCATCAACTACGCGCTTGGACTGGTGACGTTCAAAGATGACGTCTCCCTCTACAACAGCGGCATTTTGACGCAAAACATCAGCCAATATCAAAGCTGGATCAATGCCTTGGGTGCCAGCGCCGGCGGAGATATTCCGGAGAATTCGTTTGGCGCCCTGAATGTAGCGCTGAGCTCCTTTTCGTTTCGCCCCGGCGCACAAAAGATTTTCATCCTCATCACGGACGCACCCAGCCATGTTCCACCCGCGCCTTCTTATGTCACTCCGCCGCCGCCGTCTCTGAGCCAAATCAACACGTTCATGGCGAACGCAGGTGTCAACTGTTATGCTGTCGCCATTGAAGACCCGCAATATGTCGGCGTGGGCAGCATTACGAATGCCACGGGCGGAGAGTTCTTCAACGTCACCAGCCCTTTCAACACAATTCTCGATGATATTACTGAAATTGTTGCGCGAACTTACATTGTCAGTTATCGTTCCAGCAATCCCTCCTGCGACGGGGTGACGAGAAATGTCGCCGTCACTGTCACGCACGCTGGCAGCTCCACGACAGCCAATGGCAGCTATATTCCATGCGTCGCGCCACGCATCGTGCGCACGCCGGCGACCATCGGCCTGAGCAGTTCGGCACAGATCGCAGGATCCAGCCTTACCATCGCCGCCGAGATCACGGACCCCGTGGCACCCTTCACGCAAAGTGCGACCCTGTTCTACCGCAGGACGGGAGATCCAGCCTACTTCTCCACAGCGATGGCCCGCGGCAGCGGCAATATTTACCAAGCCGCCATTTTGGGTGGAGCGGTACAGCCACCCGGAATCGATTATTAC
Organism: bacterium; assembly: GCA_044869275.1. GTDB lineage: Bacteria > Zhuqueibacterota > Zhuqueibacteria > Zhuqueibacterales > Zhuqueibacteraceae > JBIOXB01. The sequence goes on along the minus strand of JBIOXB010000133.1, from coordinate 4,030 downwards.
CTCACAGCCACGGATGGCCAGGTCACTTCGTCGGATCCGGCCGTGAATGCCGCTGCGTCTCCTTATCAGATTGCAGTATTGCCAAACCAACCACCGCAAATTATCCACACCGCAATTACCAGCGGCGCAACCGGCAATGCCATTGCCATTAGTTGCATAGTGCAGGATAATACCAATTTCATCACGACCGTAGAGTTGTACTTTCGCGTTTTCGGCACGCTGCTATTCACACAGCAGAGCATGACCAATGCCGGCGGCAATAACTACACTGGCACGATTCCCGCCAGCGCGGTAACGCTCGCGGACGTGGAATATTACATTCGCGCGGTGGATAATTTCGGTGTGGCCACTACCCATGGCGTTCATCTTGTCAATATTGGCGACGGTGGTGAATGTCAACCCGCCACCCTCGCCGATAATTTTTCCGACAATAACTTTGACGGCTGGCTGCCGCGCGTCATCTCAAACTGGGGCGTGGATCCGGTCAACGGCAATCCCGCCTTTTGCATCAGGTCAGGCAATCCCGGCGGCGACGAGTATAGCGTGCTGGCCGCCGGCCGCTGGCGGGACTTCACTTTGGAACTGCGCGTGCGCTCGTCGGCCACTTCCAACAAGAACTTCTTTGTCATTTTTGGCGTGCAAGATTTTCCAAACAGTACGGAGGACAGTTATTACTTGCGTTTCACTCCCAGCACGGTGGATTTGTTTCGCAGTGTGGGCGGCAATGCTGTCGTTATCGCCACAACTGCCGGCAGTTATCCCAGCGACAATAATTACCATACGATTCGCATCGAGCGGCAGGGGCAGAACATTCGCGTGCTGGCCGATTCCCGGCTGTTGTTTTCGCCCACCGACGGCACTTTCATGAGCGGGCTGATCGGATTCGGCTCGTACCAAAGCACGGCCTGCTTCGATGATGTTTCCGTGAGCGGATGTCTGGAAGGCTCCGGTGAGGTCGGGCCACTGGTTTATTCCTCGCATCTAATTGATGACAATTCCTCCGGCGCGAGTACTGGCGATGGCGACGGCCGCGCCGAGGGTGGCGAGCGCGTCGAATTGGTCGTCAGCGTGCGCAATCAAGGAGAACTGACTGCGAGCGGCGTCAGCGCGTTACTTTCAACGTCGGATTCTGACGTCACCATCTTTGACAATTCCAATCTCTGGCCAGACATTCCGGGCGGCCTCGCCGCCGAAAGCAGCAGCAATTTCGGTTTCAGCGTCAACTCCGGGCTCAGTCAAACCCGAACAGCCCTTTTCACCATGACCATCAGCGCGGCTAACGGCGGGCCCTGGACGAGCACCTTCAGCATTCAGATTGGGCCGGGCGACGCCACGCCACCGCCAGATTTGTCGGCCAGCCGCGTTTACCTGCGTACCGGTCCCAACTCGGGCGCCGAAGTCGCCAATCCTGTAGCCGGACAGCAATACTATATTCATTTTGATTGGAGCAATCTCGGCGGTGCAGCTTCAGGGTTTCGCTATGCCATATATTTCAATGGCGCCGAAATCTGCGGGGTGAGCTCCGTCACCGCACCTGCGGGAGCTTCCCGTACGGTGTGGTGCGACGCGCCCATTCAATGGCCTTCCGGCGGTGGCGTGATTGAAGGCGCGCTCGACGTGCACAGCCATCTGGCCGAACCCACGGAGAACAACAACACCGCCAGCCGCGTATTCGGTTTTCAGAGTTTTGGCGACTTCGACTTCACGGCCCAGACTCGGTCCACGGAAAATCTCAGCAACAACGGCGGCGCGGATATTTGCTTTGTGTACGGCTATCAAGACGAGCGCCATTACTACTACGTCATGTTCAATCGCGGGCTGAATGAAACGCGCGTTTATAAAGTGCGCGAGCGTGAGCGCATCTTGGTCGGTGATCTCGGCGCGTTCGTCATTTCCGACAACAGCTATCACACTGTGCTCCTGCGCCGCTCCGGCGGAAACTTGCAGGTCTATTGGGACGGCGCGCTTTTGGGCACGGCCACGGACGCGGAATATGGCAGCGGCGGGATGGGCCTGGGGTCATTCAATGATTCGGCGATTTGGGATGAGATCTGCCTCAAGCCAGGCACGGGCGGCACTTGCACGGTGTTTGATAACTTTGAAGACGGCACGCCGGAGGGCTGGCTGCCATTGCATCCCTCGCGCTGGGGCGTGGTCACCGATGGCGGCGATCGCGGCTATCGCATCGAGGACGCGCACTATGAAAATCTCGATTACCTGCGTCTGGGTGAATATTCGCTAATTGCAGTTCCTACCTCACAGCGCCGAGCCGATTTGGTTGCTTCTGACCTATCTCTCCGAACTGGCATAAATTCCGGTTCGGAAATAGATCACCCCGTCGCAGGACAGCAATACTACGCACATTTCAATTGGCGAAATACCGGTGACGGAAGCGCTGGCAATTTTCTTGTCGAAATCCGTCTAAACGGAACTGTGCTCTGCGGGCAAGTGATTACCACCGCAGGCCCCGAGCCTGGCCCTCCATTTACCACTGTGTGCATTACCCCCTTGACGTGGCCCGCGGGTAGCAACATCATTCAGGGGGTGGTGGACGTGAACAACAACGTTTTGGAATACAGTGAAGTGAACAATACAAGAACCCGGACATATCCTGACAATCCGCCGTGTTTACCTTCCGCGTGCGCCGGACCCGTCATTTTTCCGGTGCGCGCGGGCGGCGCAAATGCTGGCGAGCCGATTTCCGGCCGTGATGCCAGCACGATCTGCGTCGATATTCGCGTGCAACAAAATACCCAGCCTATCGGCGCTTTTGGTTTTCAAGTCAAAGTCAACCCCGCACACCTGGCCTTCACCAGCTTCACAGCGGGCGACTTGACGCAAAATTTCGTCACCAAGGAGGCCCGCCAAACTCCTCCCGGCTCGGGCGTGATCATCTGTGGCGGCTTTGGCACCACGGCCATACCCGCCAACAGCAGCGGCGTGCTGTTGCGCTTGTGTTTTACCGTCGCTTGTGACGCCGACGCCAGCAGCGAGATTCAAATCACCGGCCTCACCGACGATGTCGCCGGGCTGACCGGTTGCTGCAACGAGTTTATCTGCACGAGCTGCGCGCACGACGGCGACGTCAACAGCGACTTGACTTTGACCCCGGGTGACGCGTTTTGCGCCTTCAATATTTTCTTGAACGCGGGCACGGTGCCGGCCTCTTGCGATGCCCCGGAGTTTGATTGCGAGTTGACCGCAGCCGATGTGAATTGCGATGGCGCCGTCACTCCCGGGGATGCGTTTGAAATTTTCAATCGTTATCTTCGCGGCGGCGCGCCGCAGGATTGTTTTGCGCGTACCGGCCCCGCGAAAGCAATCGCGCGCACAGAACCCTATCGCTTGACGTGGCAGCCGCGCGTGGTATTGCCGCCGCCCAATTCGAATTTGCCCGAGGTGGTGAAAGTCGCGGTGCGAGCGGATAATCCGCAAGGTCTGCAAGCGTTCGGCATGCGTTTCGCATATCCCGCGGACCGGCTCGAATTCGTGGGTATCGAACGCGCGGCGTTGACCGGAGATTGGGTGAAACTGGAAGGCGCGGCGCTAGCGAGCGGCGAAATTCTCGTGGGCGGTTTTCATACGCAGGCGATTTTATCCACTGCCGGCGGCGAGCTATTCCACGTTTTATATGTCGCAAAAGGCGAAGCCGTGTCAGCTGCGGATTTTTCTGCCTCCGATTTTGTGGATGATTTGCGCCACGCCGAAGTACAGGCGGGCGTGCACGGCACTTCCACCGCTACCGCGGCGCCGAGAGCATTTTCCTTGTATCAAAACTATCCCAATCCGCTGGCGGCAAAAACGGCGGCCGCACACACCATGATCCGCTTCGATTTGCCGGGCACGCAGTTCGTGAAAGTTGAGCTTGCAATTTACAATATTGCTGGCCAGATTGTCCGCCACTTGCTCTCAGATGCACGCTTGCCTGGCACCTACGAGATCATCTGGGATGGCAAGGACGAGCAAGGGCAGTGGGCGCCTTCGGGAACGTATTGGTATCGCTTGCGCGCCGGAAATTTCAACGCCAGCA
>JBIOXB010000132.1:0-8276 GCA_044869275.1 bacterium | reverse complement strand
GTTCAAAAGGTGTTTAATGGCATGAACAAATTTACGCAAACCACAAGGGCCTTTTCAATTACTATCAGCAAAAACCGCAAGAAAGTTCAATAAAATCGCGGTTAAAACGCCAAGTCAGAAAGTTGAGTATCTGATAAATTCTTATGTACGGAGCCAAGCTGGGGCACTCAATAACCATGCGGAAAGGCTTCAAGATCTTGAAACTTTGACTCAAAGCCTATTAGTACCCTTGTCACTCCTTTCGGCGTTAGTGGTTTACTTCATTTCACCTTTTCAAATTGAGAATTTTTACTTTGGTAAATCAGTTGTTTGCTTTATAGTTTTTGTGATCGTATTTTGCTTAATCATGATAAGACATTTAGAGCTTCGCGAATATCGTGTCAAACATATTTATCGAGCTTTCGCAACTTTTGCTGCGCTAAAAACTCATTCAGCTTGAAGGTGCGAAATGCCAACAGTATTACAGATTCACGGGTGGCGGCTCTATTTCTTTGCCAATGAGCTCAACGAGCCTGTTCATATTCATTGCGATAAGGCGGAAATTCGCTGCAAATTTTGGCTCGAAGTAGAGGATTTCAATCTCCGGTTGGAATATGCTTTGAATGCTTCACCACGAGACTTGCGTGAGATCAAAAAGATCGTTTACGAGCATTTTGATCTTATCATAGAAGCGTGGAACAGATTTGAGGAGCGCAAACATGGAAAGACTCTTTGAGATTAGCCGCGTGGCTCTGGAAGGTCATACACTTTCTTTTGAAGCCAACGGCATTCCTGTGACTTGTGATCTCGCCAAAGCTTCGAACATTCTTGCCCAGGCTAGTGCAGAACAAGTAGTCAGAATGATTATTGATCCTGCGGGCGTGGGATTTCACTGGCCGGAACTCGATGAGGATTTATCGGTGCGTGGCATTTTGCGCGACGCAGGAATTCAATTGCCTGCGGAAAAGGCGAAACAGACTGAAAAACTACAGCCGGTTTGAGAAAAACGCACATGAAGCTCTTGCGTGCGCATGATCTGCTCACCACCCTGTGCCCCAACCCCTGGCTGAAGCGCTTCACCCTCTTGGTTCGCATTCTGCTCGCGATCGGTTTTCTCCCCTCGGGTCTGACCAAAGTCCTGGGCAATCGTTTCACCATTTTGGGCATTGATACGCCGGTTGGCTTCTTTTTCGAAGGCCTTTATCGCTCCGGTTTCTATTGGAGGTTCATCGGACTATCGCAGCTTTTCGCTGCTTTTCTTCTATTGATTCCACGTACGGCTGCCCTCGGGGCTTTGGTATACTTTCCGATCATTTTAAATATCTTTATCATTACGGTCAGCATGCGCTTTCAAGGAACGCCTTTCATCACCGGGCTGATGTTGCTGGGATGTGTGTACCTGCTGTGCTGGGATTACGAAAAACTTCAGCCGCTTTGGGTCAAAAGCAGGGGTGAAGAGTAAAAAGTAACGCCTCATGGCATTCAAAAACCCTGCAGCAACCCAAGTCACAAAACTCTGCGAGAAAGCGCCGTACAGGCCGCTCAAGGCACTGGCAGCATGCCTGCGCTATGAGCGCATGCATGCCGACCACGCCCGCGGTCGAAGCGCAGGCCCGTCCAGAATTCGCACTGCTTCCGTGAGTTTGGATTTCAACTAAATTCGGGTTCCTACCGCCGGCTTAAAAAGATTCAGACTGTGTGAAAACTTGAGAATGCCGCACCCTGAGCTTGTCGAAGGGTGCTAAGTTCAAGAATCCGGCTTCGACAAGCTCAGCCGGCGTGGAAACCAAGCGTTTTCACACACTCTGATTCTTCCAGAATGACATGTTTGGGTTCTTTTGCAACACTCCATCGATCCAACAATCCCTCAATCCACTTAGCAACAATCCTCTTGTAAAAATCCCCCCGCCTGATATATTACACCCACTTCATATCCAAGGAGATCATTATGTCCCCCAAATGGGCCGGCGTTTTTCCGGCGATTACTACGAAATTCAAAGCTGATTTCAGCATTGATTTTGCAGCAATAGAAAAACATATTGAAGCGCAAATCGCTGCCGGTGTGCATGGCATTATCGTGCTTGGCTCTTTGGGAGAAAATGGCAGCCTCAATGCCTCTGAGAAACAGGAAGTGCTCAAGCTGGCGGTCAAGGCTGTTAATCGTCGCGTGCCGGTGCTGTCTGGTGCGGCGGAAACCACGACCGCAGGCGCATGTGCGTTTGTCGAGGCTGCAAGCAAGAATGGCGCAGACGGTTTCATGGTTTTGCCGGCGATGCAATACGCCGCCGACCGGCGCGAAACGCTCACGCACCTGCGCACCGTGGCCAAAGCCTCGGACAAGCCCATCATGATTTACAACAACCCGGTTTCCTATCGCATCGATGTGACGCCCGAAATGTTCGCCGAGCTGGCGGAGGAGCCGAAATTTGTCGCGCTCAAAGAATCGTCCGATGACGTCCGGCGCCTCACCGACATTCGCAATCTCACCGGCGGCCGCTATCAAATCTTCATAGGCGTGGACGATCTCGCGCTGGAAAGTTTCGTGCTGGGCGCCGACGGCTGGGTGGCGGGCTTGGTGTGTGCGTTTCCCAAAGAAACCGTGGCGCTGTTCGAATTGGCCAAGGCCGGCCGCCTCACAGAAGCAATGAAACTCTATCGCTGGTTCATGCCGCTGCTGCATCTCGACGTTTCCACCAAACTTGTGCAAAATATCAAGCTCGCGGAAGCCATGGCCGGCCTGGGCACGGAACACGTGCGGCCGCCACGCTTGCCGTTGATTGGCGAAGAACGTAGCCGGGTGGAAGGCATCATCCGACAGGCATTGGCAGCACGGCCGGAATTGCCGAAACTTTAGTAAGCGGATTGAGCAGATTAAGCGGATCACGATAGATCCGCTTCATCCGCTCAATCCGCTTACCTAAATCAAAGTGCTGATACATGGAAATTCAAAAAAACTTCATCGCCGGCGAATGGCTCGACGGTGGCACGCCACAGGAGGACCTCAATCCCTCCGACATTACTGATATTGTCGGTGTGTACGCGCAAGCCGGCGTTGCCCACGTCGAAGCTGCGGTACAAGCCGCCCGCCACGCCGCGCCGCAATGGGCCACGGCCACGCTGCAACAGCGCTGCAATGCGCTTGATTTCATCGGCAGCGAAATCCTGCTGAGAAAGGATGAGCTCGGCCGCCTGCTTTCACGCGAGGAAGGCAAAACCCTGCCGGAAGGCGTGGGTGAAGCCACGCGCGCCGGTCAGATTTTTAAATTCTTCGCCGGCGAGGCGCTGCGGCTTTCCGGTGAGCACATTCGTTCGGTGCGGCCCAGCATCGAAATCGACGTGCTGCGCGAGCCGCTCGGCGTCACCGGCATCATCACCCCTTGGAATTTTCCTCTGGCAATTCCGGCTTGGAAAATCGCGCCGGCGCTGGCCTTCGGCAATGCTGTGATTTTCAAACCAGCGGATTTAGTGCCCGGTTGTGCGTGGGCTTTGGCGGAAATCATTTCGCGCGCGGATCTACCCAAAGGCGCATTCAATTTGATCATGGGCAAAGGCAACGAAATCGGTCATGCTCTGGTAAACCATGCTCAAGTTGATGGTATCAGCTTCACCGGCTCGGTTGGTGTCGGCAGAAAAATCGCAGTGCAATGCGCCCAGCGCATGGCCAGGGTACAGCTCGAAATGGGAGGTAAAAATCCGCTGGTGATTCTCGATGATGCCGATCTCGAAGCCGCGATCAATGCCGCAATCAATGGCGCTTATTTCTCCACGGGCCAGCGTTGCACTGCTTCGAGCCGGCTGATCGTCACCGCCGGCATTCATGATCGTTTCGTCAACGCCATGATTGCGCGTATGAGACAACTTAACGTGGACGATGCGCTTGCGGAGGGTACGGATATTGGCCCGGTGGTCGATCAAACGCAGCTCGAAAAGAACACCTCGTATCTGAAAATCGGACAAGAAGAGGGCGGCAAGCTGGCTTATGGCGGCGAACGTTTGTCGCGCGCAAAGAACGGCTATTATCAGGCACCGGCGCTGTTCACGGAAACCACCAACGACATGCGCCTCAATCGCGAAGAGGTTTTTGGCCCGCTCGCCACAATCATCCGAGCAAAGAATTATGATGAAGCCCTGGCCGTGGCCAACGACACGGAATTCGGCTTGTCCGCGGGTATTTGCACGGCTTCACTGAAATATGCGAGTCATTTTCGCAATCACTCGCAAGCCGGCATGGTCATGGTGAATCTACCAACGGCTGGTGTCGACTATCACGTGCCCTTCGGCGGCCGCAAAGGCTCAAGCTACGGCCCGCGCGAGCAGGGCAAGTACGCCGTAGAGTTTTATACGACGGTCAAGACTTGTTACACAGCGCCTTGAATGTTCGTAATGCGTGGGTCGAGGATCGAGGATCGAAGATAGTAGATCGTAGATAGTGGATAGTGGATTGTAGATCGCGTAACAAGCCACTCTCGATCTACGATCCACCATCCACGATCTTCGATCTTCGACCCACGCTCTTCTATCTTCAAAAGAAAATGGCCAGACACACTTTTTTCTGCATAGACGCCCACACCTGCGGCAACCCGGTGCGCGTAGTCGCCGGGGGCGGGCCGCAGCTCCTGGGTAAGAACATGAGCGAGCGGCGCCAGCACTTTCTTAGGGAGTACGATTGGATTCGCACAGGCCTCATGTTCGAGCCACGCGGACACGACATGATGTCGGGCAGCATTTTGTATCCGCCCACGCGCGAGGATTGCGACACCGGCATTCTGTTCATCGAAACCAGCGGCTGTCTCCCCATGTGCGGCCACGGCACCATCGGCACGGTGACGGTGATGATCGAGCACAATCTCGTGCGGCCCAAAACGCCGGGGAAATTGCGTTTGGAAGTGCCGGCGGGAATTGTGGAAGCGCATTATCAGCTTACAGGCCATCGCGTTGAGTCCGTGCGCATTGTCAATGTCCCTTCCTTTCTTCATTCGCGCCATTTGAAAGTGGAATGTCCTGAGTTGGGCCCGATAATGGTCGATGTCGCTTATGGCGGGAATTTTTACGCTATTGTCGACCCACAGGAAAACTATCCCGGCCTCGAGCGCTTCACTGCCGGTGATTTGATTCGCATGAGCTCGATTCTGCGCCAGCGCCTCAACGAAAATTACGCTTTCATTCACCCGGCCAATTCCACCATTTGCGGCCTGAGCCATGTTCAATGGACGGGAAAACCAAAGCACCCTGAGGCACATGCACGCAATGCCGTTTTTTACGGCGACAAAGCCATCGACCGCTCACCGTGTGGCACCGGCACCTCTGCGCGCATGGCGCAATGGGCAGCGGCGGGTAGATTACGCGTGGGGGACGATTTTGTTCACGAAAGCATCATCGGCAGTTTGTTTCATGGGCATGTCGAGGCAAAGGCAATGGTCGGCGATTATGAGGCGATCGTGCCGAGCATCGCCGGTTGGGCGCGCGTCACGGGTTTCAATACCATTTTTATTGACGATGAAGATCCCTATGCGCATGGGTTTCAGGTGGTTTGATTGCCAATGCATCTGTCATTCAGAAGGAATCCTGTGACGCATAGGCACGGTGCTCGAATCAACCAAGATTCCTCCTGAATGAGAATGAAGTAGGTTTTCATTCTAACGTTGCTCTGTTCAAAAATGCAAAACAATCCAGACGTCCTCATCATCGGCGGCGGCGCAATCGGCATTTGCACGGCTTATTATCTTTGGAAAAACGGCGTCGCCGTTGCCGTTTTGGAAAAAGATGAAATCTGCTCCGGCTGCTCCTATGGCAATTCCGGCCTGATCGTTCCCAGCCACATCATTCCACTCGCGGCACCGGGCATGATTGCCAAAGGCCTCAAGTGGATGTTCAACCCCGAAAGCCCGTTTTATCTCAAGCCCCGCTTTGATCTCGACTTTTTCTCCTGGCTGTGGAAATTCCACAGGTCGTGCACGCGGCAGCATGTGCAAATGTCCATCCCCGTTTTGCATGCGCTCTTGCAGGCGAGCGCGTCATTATTCGATGAAATCGCGCAGGCTAAACTTTTCGATTTGGGCTTGGAGAGAAAGGGACTGTTACAGCTTTACAGAACCGCAAAGGAATTTCGCGCCGATTTGGCGGTGGCGGAGCAAGCGCGGCAGGCGGGTTTGGCCGTCAGCGAGCTGAACCTGGATCAAATCCGAGCGCTCGAACCGAAAGTACGGACGCGCGCTGCGGGCGGAATTTATTATCACAGCGATGCGCATCTTGAGCCCTCACATTTCGTGCGCCATTTGAGCGATTATCTCGCGCAACAAGGTGTTCTGATTCGCACAAAAACAGCAGTGTTGAAGCTGGAAACTTCAGGAAATCGCCTCACGGCTGTACACACGCCGAAGGGAACATTCACCGCAAAAGAATTCGTGCTCGCAGGAGGCGCCTGGTCGACGCAACTGTTGCAGCCACTACACCTCAAATTGCCTTTACAAGCCGGAAAGGGCTACAGCATTACGCTCAACGGGGCGAAAGAAAAGCCCAGCATTCCCGTCATTCTTCATGAAGCGCGAGTGGGGATAACACCGATGCACGGCAAGCTGCGTTTTGCCGGCACGATGGAGCTCGCGGGTCTCGATCTTTCCATCAACCAGCGCCGCGTGCGCGCCATTCTCAAAGCCGTGCCGGAATATTTTCCAGATTGGAATCCCCTGGCGCAAATGGGTTCCGCAGAAATCTGGGGCGGCATGAGGCCATGCACCCCTGATGGCCTGCCTTACCTTGGGCGCTTTGCGCAATATTCCAATCTCATTGCGGCGACCGGCCATGCCATGCTCGGCATCACGCTCGCGCCCATCACCGGCCGGCTGGTTGCGGAAATCATTGCCGGAAAAAACCCTTCTATCTCGCTGCACCAACTGCGCCCCGAGCGCTTCAATTGAACTCAAGAAATACTTCCGTGGGAGTTCCAATTCCGTGGGCGATTTTCTCGTCGGTTTGAGTCCCGACTCATTCCGGATTCGTTGGATAGTTGCGAAAGTTGAAAATACACCACTGCCCGAATGAATACGCATTTCTCACGACGTCTCCTATCCTTGCAAGAATGGAGCGCACCTCCGCCCTACCAACGCCTGCTTGCCATTGACGCGCATACAGAAGGCGAGCCCCTGCGTGTAATCATTGGCGGTTTCCCGGAACTTCAGGGCGAAAGCATTTTGAGCCGGCGCCGCTTCGTTAAAGAACATTACGACCACTTGCGCACGGCATTGATGTGGGAGCCGCGCGGCCACGCCGACATGTATGGCTGCCTGGTCACACCACCAGTGACTGCGGACACCGATTTCGGCGTTTTGTTTTTGCACAATGAGGGCTATAGCACGATGTGTGGTCACGGCATTATTGCGGTCACCAAAGTGATGCTGGAGGCCGGTTTCCTGCCCAAGGTCGCACCGCTGACCAAAGTTAGCATCGATACGCCCGCCGGTTCAGTCACTGCATTCGCGCGCGTGCAAGAGGGGCGAGTGCAGAGCGTTTGTTTTCACAATGTCCCGTCTTTCGTGGTGGAGCTCGATGCCGAGGTGGAAGTGGAGAGCCTGGGGCGAATCCAATATGATCTCGCCTTTGGAGGGGCATTCTACGCCTATGTGCCGGCAGCAGCGGTGGGCTTGACCTGCACGCCAGAAAATATCCGGGCTTTGATCGAAGCCGGCATGAAGATCAAGCGCGCGATTATGGCGACTCGCAGTCTGCAGCATCCTTTCGCAGCGGATTTGAGTTTTTTGTACGGCACGATCTTCGTCGGACCGCCGGAGCAGCCCGAAGCGCACAGCCGCAATGTTTGTATTTTCGCCGAGGGCGAACTGGATCGTAGTCCAACCGGCACCGGCGTAAGCGGCCGCCTGGCGATTCATCATGCGCGCGGTGAGCTCGAGGAGAATCAATCCCTCATCGTCGAGAGTATTATCGGCAGCCGTTTTGCCGGCCGCGTGGCTGGCGTCACGACTTTTGGCTCCTACAATGCGATTATTCCGGAAGTCGAGGGACGCGCCTTCATTACGGGCAGGCATGAGTTCTTTATCGATCCCGAAGATCCGTGGGCCGCAGGTTTTATTTTGCGCTGAATTTCTTATTCTGCGCTTGCTCGCAATACTGCGATGAGCGAATCAAGCTCAAAGCAATTCCGCCGTTGCGGGACTGAGAATTTTGGAATCAAAATTCTTTACAAACAGAGCAAGTTATTAGACCGTCGCTGGGACTGCAATCATCGCGCGTTTTATCCATTCATCGATGATCTTTGCAGTTTTGTTCAGCGCTTGAGCCAA
>JBIOXB010000131.1:0-8530 GCA_044869275.1 bacterium | reverse complement strand
CACGGTGCGCACCTGCACCTCCTTGCCGGTGGCCGCATCGATATGCGTCCCCGTGCAAGTGATGGTCTTGCCGTTCGCGGAGATCGTGCCCTCATTGTGCGTGACGTCGGTGTGCGTGCTTTCGAATTGTACTTCGACAAACTTGCCTTTGTGCCGGTCGAAACCAAGATAACGCACGATGGTGAGCGGCTTGCCCGCGAAGGTGCCGGTATACTCCTGCCGCAGGAAGCGTCCGTCCATGACCCACTTAGCTTCGCAGGAGGATTTGCCTTCCATTGCCTTGCCCGGCCCAACTGGGAACTTGACAGTGACGTCCCAAGTGCCGGCCAGAACGTCTAATTTCCGGTGCTCTTCGCCGGGAGCCCCAAGGTCGGTCTTGGGTATGTCAGGTGATTGCGCCGCCGCGGAGGCGAGAAAAAGTGCGCAAACCCCGAACACGAGCATCACCTCGAGTCGTTTTGAGTTCATGATCGTTTCCTCCTCTTTGTCTGGCGCATAGGCCGCGCATGCACTCATCCGCAAGAGCCGTTCCGCGCTACGTTGACAAATGAGGCGAATATCGACTAGATCTTCAACTTGGCGATACTCTCCTTCACGTGCTGCGCCGATTCATGCAGCATTTTTCTTTCCGCATCATTCAACTTCAATTCATAAATCTGCTCCGCGCCGTTCTTGCCCAATTTTACCGGCACGCCGACATAAACGTCTTTCAAGCCGTATTGGCCGGTGAGCCACGCGGCGCAAGGAAGAATGCGCTTGGAGTCGCGCACCACGGATTCCGCCATTTCCGCGACGGCTGCCGAAGGCGCATAATAGGCACTGCCCTCTTTTAGGTATTTTACGATCTCGGCGCCGCCGTTGCGCGCGCGGTCAACAATCGCGTTGATGCGATCCGGGCTCAGCAATTCCGCCAGCGGAATTCCGCCGACCGTGGTCAAGCGCGGCAGGGGGACCATGTCATCGCCATGCCCGCCGAGAACCAGTGCGCTGATATCGCGCACCGAGACATTCAACTCCATGGAGATAAAAGTGCGGTAGCGCGCCGTGTCCAACACGCCGGCCATGCCGAACACGCGATTCGGCTCAAAGCCGCTGACCTTGTACGCGACGTACGTCATGACGTCGAGTGGATTGGTGACCACGATGATTTTGCATTGCGGCGAGTGGTTCACAATTTGCTCGGTCACGCCCTTGATGATACCCGCGTTCTTTTCCTGCAAATCGTCACGGCTCATGCCCGGCTTGCGCGCCAGGCCCGCGGTGATCACCACCAGGTCGGAGTTTTTCGTGAGAGAATAGTCATTCGACGAGCCAATCACCCTGCCTTGAAAACCTTCGACCGGCGCGGATTCCCACAAGTCGAGGGCCTTGCCCAAAGGCACGCCTTCGAGAATGTCGATCAACAAGACTTCATTTGCCAGATGCTTTTCAGCCAAACGCAAGGCCGTGGTCGCGCCGACATGGCCTGCACCGACAACGGTAATTTTCATGACGTGCTCCTTTCCAGAAATTAAGCCCAAGTCGAGTATGCGTGTTCTCACTCTACTCCTGCTCTTACTCCAATCTTCAGAAGCGAGTAAGAGCAAGCGTAAGAGTAGAGGTAAGAGCAAGGGCCTTCATGCAGGCCCGATGGCGTAGATTTGAAAAAGAAAAGGCCAAGCAGCGTCGATCCACTTGGCCTTGAAAATTTGTCGGAAAATCAGACATAACGACTCTCGCGCGAAGTCAGGCTTGCGCATGCGAGTAATTAGAAATTTGTGCTCCGTCGGGTGTAAATCCGGCGATTATTCACGAAGCCGGAAGCACACTCACTTGCTTCTTGTACTTGCCGTAGCGATGGAAATGCACTTTGCCATCGACCAAAGCAAACAATGAATCATCCGTGGCCCGGCGCACGTTGGCACCGGGGTGAATCTTCGTGCCGCGCTGGCGAATGATAATGCTGCCGGCGGTCACCGCCTGGCCGTCGTGCCGCTTCACTCCCAGGAACTGCGGATTGCTATCCCGGCCGTTACGCGAGCTGCCCACACCTTTTTTATGTGCCATGTTGCTGACTCCTCAAATTCCAAGTAGCGCGTGAACTCCAAACGACGAATCACGCATTACGCATTACGGATTATAAAGTGATTCCATCAATCTTGACGGCAGTGCGCTGCTGGCGATGGCCGTTCGTGCGGCGATAGCCTTTGCGGCGTTTCTTCTTGAACACGATGATTTTGTCGTCGCGGGTTTGATCGACGATCGTGCCCTGCACCGCGGCGCCTTTCAAAAGCGGGGTGCCGATTTGTACTTTGTCGCCGTCGGCCACCAGCAAAACCTGGTCAAATGAAACAGATTGGCCGACGTCGCCGGCCAGTTTTTGCGTTTTGATGGTTTTATCTTTTTCGACGCGAAATTGTTGTCCCGCGACATTCACGAGCGCGTACATCGCATAACTCCTGATTGAAAATGATGTCTTGGTTTTGGAAACTGGGAAATCTAAACAAAGCCTGGAATATTGTCAAGGCGATTTTAGTTGACAGAAAGGCCTCGCCGCTTACTTTTTGTCATTCCGTCGGAATCTTCCCTGGCACTGGCATTGCTGCTGAGGTTACGATTGTGCCCAGTGCGTGGGAAGATTCTTTCAGAATGACCTAATGGTGGCGCTTCCGTCAAACCACCAATTCCCGCCCGTCGCGTCTGGAGAGAAACTTGAATTCTTCCAGACTGATCTTGTCGTCGGGAAGAACATCAATTTTCATCCAATACTTCCACATCAGGCGGCGGATACGGCTGCGAAACCCGGTGGTTAAAAATTTTTGCATTTCGGAGTGAACCACCAAAGCGAGATTGCGTTCACTGCCGACAAATCTGTAGCGCATTATCCAGCGCTCGATGCGCGTGAGCACTGTGGCTTTCGAGATCAGGCGCCCGGTGCCTTCGCACGTCGGGCAGGTCTCGGAATATGAAAACAAGATGCTCGGGCGCACTCGCTCGCGCGTCATTTCGATCAGCCCGAATTCACTAATGGGGCTGATATTCGTTTGCGCGCGGTCTTTGCGCAATTCCCGGCGGAATTCCTCGGATAAGCGTTTGCGAAAACGGTGATCAGTCATGTCGATGAAATCGACGACGATGATCCCTCCGATATCTCTCAGGCGGAGCTGGCGGGCGATTTCCTTCCCGGCCTCCAAATTCATTTTGAGCGCATTCTCGTCGTGGTGCCCGCGGCCCATGAATTTGCCGCTGTTGACGTCGATCGCAGTCAGCGCTTCGGTATGGTCAAAAAGAATGTAACCACCGCTCTTCGTCCAAATTTTGCGAGAAAGACTTTTTTCGATTTCCTGCTCGATGCCATAGGAGTCGAATAACGACTTCTTGCCGCGATACAGTTCCACACGGTCGATGAGCTGCGGTGTGACTTCTTGCAAGTAGCGCACGATGTTTTGATGCAGCTTGCGCGAGTCCACCACCACGCGATGGATATCGAGCGTGAACAAATCGCGAATGACGCTGGAGGCCATCGTCAAGTCCTTGTACACCAGCGCGGGCGATTTGCTGCGTTTGAGCCGTTGCGCGATGCCGTGCCAGGTCTTTTTCAAGTTTTCCAGATCGGCTTGCAACGAATCGTCGTCTTTCTCTTCGGCCACGGTCCGGATAATCATTCCGAAACCGGAGGGACGAAGCGTTTCTGCGATTTTCTTCAGGCGGCGCCTTTCTTTGGCGCTCTCGATTTTTTTGGAGACGCCCTCCATGTCGCTGTTGGGCACGAGCACCATGTATCGTCCGGGAATCGACAATTCCGTGGTGATGCGGCAGCCTTTCGTGCTGATCGGCTCCTTGATGATCTGCACCAAAATTTCCTGCCCCTCCTTGGGAATGGGGCGGTAATGGCTGTACGCGGCAGGTACCCGGCCGTTTGTGGAATTCTCTTCCAAATTCAAGAACGCGTGATACTCCACCAGCGAATCACCGATATCGCTGAAATGGAGAAACGCGTCTTGTTCGTGACCGATATTCACAAACGCGGCACGCATGCCTTTGACCACTTTAACGACTTTTCCCAGGTAAATATCCCCGACCATGCGCTCGTTTTCGGGCCGCTCAGTTAAAAGCTCCACCAGTCTCGAGTCCTCAAGGATGGCAATCCTCTCTTCGCTTACCGAGGAACTGATAAAAATCTCTTTCCTCATGTTTCATTCCTTGATTGAGGTTGATTGTGACTGGTTGTGATCCGGCCTGTTACTACAAGCTCAGAAACTATATACCAGTTGTCAAAGAACTACCTAACATAAAAAAAGTGGGACAAACCTCGTCCCGCTTATTCTCAAACAAATAACCGGAAGCTTCATATTTTCTTAACAGCGGAATAAAATACAGAAATTTAGTAGTGGAAGCAAGCGGTTTTTGTAGGGAGAGATGATGGGAAGTGGTGGACGGGTGATGGCCGTCTACAAAACGCTTATTGGTGCATAACTTGCCACTTGTTCGGACAAATCCAACCTTTTTTATTCATAGAATATCTGGTTGGCAACACCAGGTCAAATCCAAATTTTTTTGATTGAGCACCAGGGAGAATGGCTATGAAAAAGCACACATCATGCTTCTGGGCAACGAGAATCACGATTCTTTTCGCTTTGATTTTTCCAGTCCTGTTGGTGGGGCAGCCGATCTGGCTGAATCAGAGTCATCAAAAAGCGGTCGCACTTGAAATCCTGAAACCTGACTTCGCAAACATCAACAACACGTTTCTCACTTCCGTGCTCTTTTTGTCCATGCGTGCCCCGTGCAAGGGTCAGGCCTCGTTCGTGGCGGAGCTGCCCTTTTCCCATTTGGGTGTGGAGTACCGCTCCATCTTAATAAACGGAAGCGTGCGCGAAACGGAAAATGCGTTCGGGAATCCTTATGTGGGCGTGGAAATTGGCGGAGAAAACTCCAGTGTTTTTGGAGAAATCGGGCTGCGTCTGCCGCTGGCGCCGGAGGGAAATGACGCCGCGGACGTGGCAAGCATCGTGGAATCGGTCGAGCGGCTGGAAGCATTTTATTCCGACATTCTTCCAATCTCGGGGATGTTGAATTATCGTTATGAAAGTCCTTCACACTTCTTCGCTCATGTGCGCGGCGGGCCGTCATTTTGGATCGTGACGGCCAGGGACGATCCCGAAGTTTCCGCGGACGATGCCGAGCTGTTCGCGCTTTATCACGCCCGACTGGGTTACGAATCGCGTGCATTCGGCGCGAGCGTCGGCGTTTCCGGGCGCTTGCTGACAACGTCAGATCGCGATTTTGATACGCGCTCGCTTCACCAGATCGGATTCACGGCCAGCGCCGGCTTGGGCGAGGCGCGGCTGGGGCTGCAGGGCAAGCTGCCGCTCGATGAAGACGTGAAGAATATTTATGATTTCGTTATTGGCCTGTCTCTCACCTGGCAATTCCAATAACGCGGCCGAAAACTTCCGATCGTGCACACCGCGGCTACTGCGTTCATCCGGAAAATGTCATGAGGAGAATCGTGTTGTTTCGAGGCCTCGCTTTGGATATATTCATCTGGATGCCCAAATCGACGAAGTCGAAGACCTGCCTGGCGAAATCGTGGCCGCGGAATTTTATCACCGCGACCCCAACAATACCCGTTTACTGCTCGCACCCACCGGGCGTGGCCTCAAAGCCGGCCAGTCTTATTTCGCCGATTATTTTCTCTTCTTTCACGAAGGCTTTCCCTTTGTGCCGCGGGTGGATTTTTCGGTTTTCTTTGGGAAATAGGGTTGCGAAAGAGGTTTTTCCATGTCAAATTGCATCTGTGAATGGCCGCTCCGATTTGCAGGCAATCCGGGATAAACCTTGATTCGTTCGTCGAGCGGCCCGCAAGCTTTTTTGTGAAGGCCGGAGGGAGGCAGCCATGTCTGGAATACTTGCTCAAATTGCAGTGTTGAGATTATTGCCACTCATGCTCGCGATGGGCTTTGCAGCCGGGACGCGGCATGCCTCGGGTTTTTCTGGAAAATCGCCCGAGTTGCCGGGCGCGCCGGCCAAAATTTTTCAGCGCGCGCAGGATACGCTGGCAACGAGCGCACAACCGAAAAGCGCTTTGTTCAATAAAGAATCGGGCGCCTCGCGCTCGGCCGTCGGCTCCGGTTGGTTTTTGTTTGGATTGTATGTTTTGCTCGCGCTCCTTTTCAGTGGCTTGAGCGGCTGCACCGCAGTTGCCAAAGGCTTGAATCCAGTTCCGTATTTTTTCCTCGGATTCTTCTTGAGTGCCATCGGCTATCTCTACGTTCTCACCCGCCCTGCAATGGCCAGACGCGGCGATGTGCCTGCGGGTTTGGTGAAAGTGCCGACAACACTCGAGCCCGTTCCCTGCCCGAAATGCGGCAATACCAATCACCCAGCCGCGAAAAAGTGTTCAGGCTGCGGCGCGGCATTGCAGCCGACAACGCAATCAGATGTCATGCGCACGAAGTAGTGAGTTGTTTGTAATTCGTAGTTCGTGATCCGTAGTTCGTGATTCGTAATCCGTAATCCGTAATTCGTAATCCGTGATCCGTTATTTCAGGTTTTACATATTACATCTTACGTCTTAGGCCTTACGTCTCACATCTCACATCTCACGTCTCACGCATCCCGAAACCCTTAGAGGCTTTGCCATGCCCGAAAAACAACTTCCCCTCGGCAATAAAATCAAACAAGCGCTTGTCGACATTCTCCATTCCGGCAGCAGCCAGATGGAGCGGCCGTTATTGCAGAAGAATTATGAAAGCAATATCCCCGGCTTGTACGTTATCGGCGATCTGGCGGGCGCGCCGGTGATCAAATATGCCATGGCTCAGGGTTACGAAGTGATTGAGCATATTGCGTCCTTGCCGAATGCAGTGGGCGGCAGCGAGGCGGAGTTGTTCGATGTGATCGTGATTGGCGCGGGCGCAGCGGGATTGAACGCGGCGCTGCAGGCGAAAGAGAGAGGCATGCGCTGTCTCGTGCTCGAAAAGGAACAGATTGCCAATACCATCGAAAACTTTCCCGAGGGCAAATGGGTCTATGCCGAGCCGGATGCGCAACCGCCCAAGGGCAAGTTGTGGCTGGACGGCGCGACGAAAGAGGAATTGATGCAACGCTGGCATCAAATCATCGAGGAAAATCAGATCAACTTGCATACCGGCGAAGGCGTCAGCAGCATTGTGAAGAAGGGCGGCATTTTTGAGGTCAAAACGCCGCAAGCGAGCTACCGCGGCAAACGTATTGTGCTTGCGACCGGCCAGCGCGGCAATCCGCGCAAGCTGAACGTGAAAGGAGAAAATCGCGAGCAGGTCTATCATCGTTTGTATTCTCCGCGCAAGTATCATGATGAAAGCATCCTGGTCGTGGGCGGGGGCAACAGCGCGATTGAAGCGGCGGTAACATTGAGCGAGCAAAATAAAGTTTATCTTTCCTATCGCGGCAGCGAATTCGCGCGCATCTTTAAGGACAATGAAAAAGAGCTGAACGCGGCCATTGCAGCTGGGCGCATTGAGCCGATTCTGAATTCCAATATTGCCGAATTTGGCGAGCATGAGGCGACACTGAAAATCGATCGCGGTGGTTCGGATGAAATTCGCAAAATCCCCTGCGATCACGCTTTCGTGTTAATCGGCGCGGAAGTGCCACGTGATTTTTTGAAGTCGCTTGGGTTGAAAATGGAAAATGAGTGGGAGGGCAGCCTGCTGCGCGCGACGGTCTTGGCGCTGCTTGGCTTCATGGGCTTATCGATCTTCGGTGTGCAACTGGGCGGTCACGCTTCATTTTTGGGTTTCGATCTTTCATTTATTCCGAGTTGGGCGGGCGCTTTGATTTTCGCCGCAGGCCTGGCCGGTTTGATCGGCTTTGGCATGAAAGGTGACCGCTTCGCGTGGCTCGGGGTTTCCTTCATTGTGTGGTACACGATTTACGGCGTCAAAGTCGGTAAAGGCGAAGAGTTTTGGCCCTTCAAAGATTGGGGCTACAGGTTTCTTTCTTTCTTTGACCGGCCGTGGGCATTTTGGTACACCGTGATCTTCACGCTGCTCATGACCTTCTTCGGCCTGCAAGCGCTCAAACGCTGGGGGCTCGAGCGCAAAGACAAGTTTCAAATTTGGCGCTACGTCAGTTTGCTGAGCTTCCAATGGATTTTTTTCTTTCTTATTCCGGAATATCTCTTTCAGGCCGCCGTCAAATACCAGTGGGTCGGCGAGAAGCTGGCGACGGATCCAACATTTGCCGAGCAAGCGTGGCGCAGCTATGGCCTCATTTACGCCTGGCCGTTGTTCTTCTATACATTTTTCTACAATCCGCATCAAGTCTGGATCGTGTGGGGCGTGTTGCTGACTTTTGTCATCATTCCGGTTTTTGTTTTATTTCACGGCAAGCGCTATTGCTCCTGGATTTGTGGCTGCGGCGGCCTGGCCGAAACTTTTGGTGACCGCTGGCGGCACCTTGCGCCCAAGGGCAAAACCTCAATCAAATGGGAATGGATGAATCTCGCCGTGCTCATCGCCGCCGCGGTGATCACGGTATTCATGCTGCTCAAGGATATTTATGG
>JBIOXB010000130.1:0-69673 GCA_044869275.1 bacterium | reverse complement strand
CCATAAATTCTCTAAACAATAATTTTTTATGAAAAATGAATTTTTTTGTTGTGTATACATACTTTTAAAATTATATTCTGCATCATGTTTTAAATATATAACAAAAAGATCGAAATGCAACATCTTTTTTCCAAATAAAAGCGAGCCTTGTTCCTTAAATAGCTGGAGGAAGTACAATGAAGCTCAGATCGGCAACTGGTTTGATGGTTTTGGCGACTTTGGTGCTCACCTCACTCACTTTTGCACAGGCCCCTGCCCGCCAGGACACTTTGGCGGAGTTGGCGCGCCGCATGGACATCCTTACGCAAGAAATTGAAAAAGCCAAGTTGGGAGAAGTGGCAGAACGCCGCTACGAAAGCAAATACGGCATGGGGCCGGCAGCATCACAAGTATATCACCTCAAGAAGACCGGCGTTTCTTTGGCGGGATATGGCGAAATGGTTTATCAGGATTTTTCCCAGGAAACAGATCAAGGCTCACTTTCCGGCCGGACGAACGAGATCGATTTTCTGCGCTTGATCCTGTACACGGGTTTTCGGTTCAACGAAAGATTGCTGTTCAATGCCGAGATCGAATTCGAGCACGGCAGCGCCGCGGCCGGCCGGCCCGGAGAAATTTCGGTGGAGTTCGGCTATATCGAAGCCATGCTCACGCCGGCGCTCAATGTGCGCACCGGCATGCTGCTCATGCCGATCGGCATCATCAATGAATTTCACGAGCCGCCGACTTATTTCGGCGCGCTGCGACCGGAGACGGAGTCGCAGATTATCCCAACCACTTGGCGCGCCAACGGCGCGGGCATACTCGGTGGCACCAGCAATGGGCTGGGCTACAAGCTTTACTTCGTCGAAAGTCTGAATGCCTCGAAATTCAGCTCCAGCGGCATTCGCAGCGGCCGGCAATACGGCGCCAAGGCGATCGCGGAGGACTTTGGGCTAACCGGCCGTTTAGATTATGCCGGCGTTCCGGGCTTGAACCTGGGCACCTCGTTTTTTACAGGCAACACGGGCCAGGGCATGGTTGACGCCTCCGGCAACGATATCAAGGCACGGGTGAATTTAGTTTCCGCGCACGCCTTGGTTGCATATCACGGACTGGAAGCGCGCGCTTTGTATGCCCGCTCCACGGTAGGGGACGTCGATTCGCTGAATGGCGTTTTGAAACTGGCGGGCAGCCAATCCATTGGGGAATCGCAGGAGGGTTTTTACGTCAGCGCCGGCTACAACATTCTTGCGCTGCTCAAGCCGGACACGCAAGCCGGCATCTATCCCTTCATTCAATATGAAAAGCTGAACACGCAAAAAACAGTGCCGGCCGGCTTTAGTGTCGATCATTCCAAGGATCGTACGAATATCACCTACGGCTTGAGCTACAAACCGCATCCGAACGTTGCTTTCAAGCTGGATTACTTGAATCGCGACAACGAGGCCGGCAATGCGGTCAATCAGTTCAACCTTGCCGTCACTTATCTGTACTAATTCGTACCGGAGGTGCATGGCATAATGGCTTGGCGGGATTGCCGGAGAAATGCAACTTCCAGCAACCCGTCATCCTGCACACCGGCAAAATCTGCGGGATTTTTTCCAATGAAAGCCTTTCTCCACTGCCTCCTGCTGGCTTGGGCCGCACCGGTTTCAGCGCAATTGTTGATGACGCAGGAAGAGGCTTTGCGTTCGGCGTTTCCCAACGGCGAGAGCATTGCCCGCCATACCGTGTTTCTGAACGACTCTCAGGTCGTGGCGATTCAAAAACTCGCGCACGCGAAAGTGGAATCCCAGCTGCTTGTGTATTACCGTGCGTCATTGGCCGGCAACACGGCCGGATACGCTTTTTTCGAGACCGTCGTGGTGCGCACCAAGCCGGCCACCATCATGGCCGTCATCAATCCGGACAGCTCGCTGCGCGAGGTGAAGATTCTGGCATTTTACGAACCCCAGGATTATTTGCCGGCGCCGCGCTGGCTGGCGCTGTTTCGGAACAAGTTTTTGACCGAGCGCCTGTGGCCGCAGCGCGATATCCATCACATCACAGGCGCGACCTTGAGCGTGCAGGCGCTTACACTGGCGGCGCGGCGCCTGCTCGCCACTTTCATCGTGGCTGTGCCCCGGGAGTCGAAACCATGAAATACATGCAAAATGGCGGTTTTCAAAGCCAGCCATTGATGCGCTTGACGCTGTTGTTTACCCTGCTGTTGCTGGTGGCTTTCTGGATCAGCAACTTTGCGCTCTATTTTGCGGAAATGAGCCTGACGCCACAGTCCGTGGCCAATTTTTATCTCGGCTCAGAAGCGGACTATCGCCTGCCGCGCACCTATCAAACCATGCTCGAAGTCACGCACATGCACCTGCCCATGATGGCCGTCGTGATTCTCCTGCTCACGCACTTGCTGATCTTCGTGCCGCTCGCCCCGCCGCTCAAAACGGGAATCATCATAACAGCCTTCGTCTCGGCGCTCGGCTTCGAATCCGCAGGGTGGCTCGTGCGCTTCGTGCATCCGGTATTCGCCTGGCTCAAAATCTGCAGCTTTCTCGTGCTGCAAGCCGCAATCGGCTTTCTGCTCTTTGCCTTGGGGCTCACTCTTCTTCGGGCCGCCCGCCGATGAGTTAAACGAATATCCGCCTTCGCCTTGGTGAAACAGGCCTTTTTTTCACGAACTTTTTTGCGGCGATGAAAACCATGCTAAGCGTTGAGCCACTCCTGCACGAGACGGTAGGCAATGGAAATCTCCGTTGGCAGCGTCATGCGGCACGACTGCACCGCCGCACGCACCTCGGCGCGCGTGAGCCACAAGGCTTCGGAGATTTCAGCAGGGTTCAAGTGCAAATCTTTGGAACGGGCTTGCGCAAAGAAACCCAGCATGAGTGAGGAAGGAAAGGGCCAGGGTTGGGAAGAATGATACCAAATGCGCTCCAAGCGGACGCCGGTTTCCTCTGCCACCTCGCGCGCCACCGCGGCCTCCAGCGTTTCGCCCGGTTCCACGAATCCGGCCAGGGTCGAGAATCGGAGCGGCGGCCACTGCTCCTGGCGCGCGAGCAGTGCGTGCTCCTCATGCAGCACGAGAACGATCACGGCCGGATCCGTGCGCGGAAAGTGCTCCCGCGCGCAGGTAGAATTCAAGCACCGGCGCATATGGCCGCCGAAACAGTTCGCCGCAGAAGCTGGTGAATGATTCAATCTGTGCTTCCCTTCAAATCTCTGCGAGCGTGTGCTGGCGGCCTTCGTTCGCTTTCTTCAAATAATCCCTCAGCGGCTCGAAGTAGCGCAGCATGGCTTTCGCGCTCAAATCTTCTCCGGTTCTCTCGCGCAACAACTCGCGCCAATCGCGGCTGGCGCCGGGTTGGAGAATCTCACGCAAGAAACTGCCCACTGCCGTGCTGCCGTAGTAGTTCGTCGCGCGTGGGTCCTGGTGCAGAATTTTTGTCGCGATATGATCGTGCAATTGATATAGCAAAATATAAGAAAGCGCATAGTCGTAGTATTGCGCGGCATCGTCATTGATGTGCGTTTTGGTGGCGGCGTCGCAGAATTCCTCCCCGCGTGGCGCAGGCGGCACAATGCCTTGATATCTCTGAACGATCTCCCACCAGCGCGAGTTGTATTGATCTTTAGGCAGGTTCTGAGCGTACAATTCGTATTCAAATTGCGACATCGTGCCTGCTGAAAAAGGAATAAAGACGATATAATTTAATGCTTCCTTCAGCAAGGCTTGCAGGTCATCCGTTTTACCATTCGAGGCGGGCATCAGGTTGAGGGCTTCGACAAAGGGCTTTTGCATACTGGCCAGGCCCAGCAAGCTGCCCATGGCTTCATGATACGCTCGGTTCGCACCTTCGCGCAAGAGTGGCGGTACCTGCTCGTTCGTGTAGCTCATGAAATAATAAATATGCCCCAGCTCGTGATGCGTGGTTTCATACCATTCCGTATTCGTCTCCACGCTCATCAGCGAACGCAAGTCATGCTCGAGATCGAGATGCCACGCCGAGGCATGATTGTTCTTTTTGTAGCCCGCGTCCGGCGGCAGCGGATACAGCGAAGATTTTTCCCAGAACACCGGCGGCAAAGAATCGAAGCCCAGGCTGATATAAAAGCGCTCGGCTTGCTGCACGATCCATTCCGGCGATTTGTTTTTCAACGCCCCGTCGAGATCGAAACCCTCGACGTTGACCATCGCGCTCCAATCCTGGCCCCAGCGATTGGGCAGCCAATGGGCGGGCAGCGCGGCGGGCACGGGTTGCTGGTATTTTTCTGCGAGCGTGTAACGCGCATAGGTGTGCAGCTCGCGATACAAAGGCCGCAATTCACGATTCAGTTGCGCCATCAAAGCCATCATCTCGTCTGTGGTCATGCCGTAGTCCGAGACCTGATAGCTAAAGTAATCGGGATAATTCAACGCCTGCACGGTTTGGTTGCGCAAGTGCTGCAGATTTTCCAAGCCTGCTTTCAGGGCTTTGCCGACTTCTTTGGAAGCCTGCCAAGCTTTCAGCCGTTGCTCGAGCTCGTTTGAGGATTTTAAAACCTCATCGATTTGATTCGTGCTGACGGACTTGCCGTCGATTTTGAAATCGAACCCGAAAAGCCTTTCGGTTTGCGCGGTCTCCGCGGCGATGCGCTGTTTGACCAGCTCCGGCACGGTTTGCGGATTGTCGGCGGCGAGATACAGAATCTTGTGCAATTGCTTGACTTGCAAAGCAGTGAGCGCCGCACGTTGCTCCAGCAGGGATTTTGCCTTCTCGATGTTCGCCGTACTGCCGGTAAACTCTGCCAGCGCTTGTTTGGCTTGGCGCGAGGCGATAGCATTCGTGCTGTCGCCTTCGACAATTTTCGTATTCAACGCCCATTCGGCCAGGCTCACGGCATAGGCCAGTTGCTTGTACCTCGCCGTATAATCTTTGAGGAAAAGATCGGCGCGCGCCTGCAAGGCTTGCTGGCTCTCAGCGCAAGATCATAAGAGCGGAAGCATAAGCATACCCAGCCAGTATTTTTTCATCGTGTGCTCCGGAAAAAGATTGGATAGCGCTGCCTCAAAAACCATTTGCATTTCTGCACGCCATTCCGTATCAAATCGCGGCAACCTTAAACTATAGCACCTGCTCCTTTTGCACAAGGACTTTTTTCTGAGTGTGCGGCCGCTTGATCTCGCGCCTCTCGGCGACCATCGCCTTCATGCCGCCACGCCGCGAAATCCGGCTGCGGCACGTTTCGGCGAAGCGTTGGGTGCGCGGAAGAAGTATTTGCAGCCGCTCATGTCCGGAGAGGGAATATTTCCTCAATACATAAGAAAATAATCCTGGCGGCCGGCACGAGCCTCTTCCTGCTTGCGATCATCGCCACCATGGCCTGGCGCGTGCATGTATGGAACGAGCAAGGCTGGTCGGGTCTTGCTTTCGTGCGCGCCGAGCCTCCGGCCGTGCTCGATCGCGTGGTCATGCCTTTTTTCGGCACGGGTGGCGCCTATATTATTTTCATTTTTCCGGAAAGCCCCGCCGATCGTGCCGGCTTGCGCCGCGGAGATGAAGTGCTGGCGATCAACGGGGTTTCCGTGCTCGCCGCGCAAGCGCTCGATGCCCTGGTGGCGGCGGTGCATGCGGGCGATACGCTCCACTATCAAATCATCCGGGGTGGCCATCCGCAACGCGTTGCCCTCACGCTATCTTCACCGTTGCGCACGACGCCGATCATGGTCGGCATGATCACGAGCCTGGTCGTCGCCTGGGCTTTCATCGCCATCGGCGCATACATTTATTGGAAAAGACCAAACGACCGCCGGGCTTTCATATGTTATCTGCTGTTCGCCGTCGCCGCCGGCCATTTCTTCATCGAAGCTTTTTTGCAGGCTGACTGGATGAATGCTGCGGGCGCCATTCGCACGTTGCATTTTTTCGAGCTCCCGCTGGGATTTCTGCTGGCGCTCACGCTTTTCGCGCTGTTCTTTCCTTTGCTGTTGCACATGTCGCTGGTCTTTCCGCATGAACGCCCCGTGCTGCAAAAGCGCCCTTCTGTGTTAAACTGGGTTTATATCCTGCCGCTATCATCGACGGCCCTGATTTTCATTCTTTTCAAACTGCAACGCCCGCCCGAGAGCACAAGCTTGCAGGCGGGGTGGCCAGGCAGCATGGCGGCGTTGAGCCTAGGGCAGGCGTTCGCCTTCGCCAGTTTTCTACTGCTGGGATTGTGTTTTCTCGTTACCTCCTGCCTCGTGCTCGTGCGCAGCTATCGCGAAAGCGGGTTGGAAGAAAGAAAGCAGGTGCAGTGGCCGTTGTGGGGCACCATTGTGGCGATCTCCGGTCGCGCCGTTCTTGCCGCGCTCAGTCTCGGCGCCTTTGTCGTCATCGGCTTTGAAACCTTGGCGGGCTCGCCGGCGACGCTGATCGCGCACGAGATACTGCGCAAGGCTTGTTATGTGTTGATACCTGTTTCTTTTGCGTTCGCGCTCATGAAGCGCAGGCTGATGGACATCGATCCCCTCATTCAGAAAACCATTGTCTACTCGCTGATGACGGGCATCGTTTTGGCGGGTTATTTCTTGTTGGTGGCGGGATTGGGAGGTTGGCTGCTGAAATACATTGCCGCGCAAAACATCTGGTTTATCGTCTTCGCCACGCTGGCGCTCGCCGTGCTCTTCATTCCGCTGCGGAATCGCGTGCAGAATTTCGTGGACCGGCGCTTCTTCCGCAAAAAGCAGGATTATCCGCATACTCTGCGCCAGCTCAAGCGCCTCATCGCCGAGGCGCAGGAGCTGCCCACCCTGCTGCAGCTCGTGGCCGAGCAGTTGCAACAAACGCTGCAAAATCGCAACGTGGTGATTTTTACTAAGGGCTTGCGCGACCAAGCGTTTCACGCTGCCGCCAAAGTGGGCGCTCCGGACGAGATTCTGAATCAACTCAGAATCGAGCCGGATAGCGCGTTGCTTCATTTGAAAAATGAGACCCGCCACCGGGATTTGCCCGAAGCCGAGCAGGCGAAACTGCACGGCCTCGATGGCGCCTGGCTGGCGCCGGTTCGTCACAAAGGCGGCACGCTTGGCTTCGTCAACGTGGGCGGCAAGCTTTCGGGCGCGGAATACGACGATGCGGATTGCGAGTTTCTCGACGCCGCTTGTGAGCTGCTCGCCGGGGGCATGAACGACTTTCGCCTGCGGGAACAAGAAAAAGAATTCGATCAAGCGCGCGCTATTCAGCAAGGCTTGTTGCCGCAGAGTATTCCGCAAGTTTCCGGCTGCCAAATCTCCGGCGTGTGGCGGCCCGCGCGCACGATCGGCGGGGATTATTTCGACGTACTGCAGTTCTCAGACAGCAAAATCGCGGTTTGCATCGCCGACGTGGTGGGCAAAGGCATGTCCGCAGCGTTGATGATGTCGAATTTGCAGGCCGCGGTACGGGCTTTTGCTGCGGAACAATTGCCGCCGCAGGAGCTTTGCCAAAAAGTGAATCGCTTTCTGCACCACAATCTTTCCGCCGGGAAATTCATCACGTTTTTTTACGGTGTGCTGGATGCTGAAAAAAGGCGCTTCTCTTACACGCGTGCCGGACACAACGCGCCGATACTGGTGCGGGAAAATGGCTCCTTCCTCCTCCTCGAAACGGGCGGTGCCGCTTTCGGGCTTCACAGAGAAGCCGTGTATGCGCAGGAAGAGACGGCGTTGGCAGCCGGTGATCGGGTGATATTGTTTACCGATGGCGTCACGGAAGCAAGGAATGCAGAGGGAGAAGAATTTGGCGAAGAACGCCTGGCCGAACTGCTCGCGTCCCATCGCCGGCTCAATGCCGCAGGTTTGCAGCAGCGCGTAATCGAAACATTAGAGAGCTTTTGCCGCGGAGAGCAGCAAGATGACGTGGCTTTGGTGGTCATCTCCGTCGGATCAACTTCCGTTGAAAAAACATAATCCGCCTCGCTGCACCTCAATTGTTTTCACGCCAGCCGTAACCAATTTTTGACCTTCCGTTAAGATTCTCATAACATTTCCTTCCTAAACTGCTCAACATTTTGTGCAGCAAGGCCAAGATCCTATCTCCCACCGTTTGTCATGCTAAATAACTCGGCGTTGTTTTCAGGCTTATCAGGAGGCGTTCATGAATCTTGTGTTAAGATTTTCGTCCATTGGCCACCGGCGCAAGCCGCTTGCCATCTCCTGTTTTCTCGCCTTCATTTCTGTGCTGAATGTTTCACAGGCGTCCGCCCAGCATTTTGAGCTCAAGCTGCTCGGCAGCCATCATACCGGCGTCTATGCTCGGGGCGCAGCGGAGATCGCGGCTTTCGATCCCGCCGGCAAGAAGCTTTTTTTCGTGAATGCGCAGGCGGCCACGGTTGACATTCTCGACCTGAGCGATCCGGCAGCGCCGGTGAAGATTGCTTCGATCGATGCCACGGCCTACGGCGCGAGCGCCAACAGCGTCAGCGTGAAGAACGGGGTGGTGGCGGTGGCGATCGAGGCCGCTCCTAAGCAAGATCCCGGCAAAGTGGTTTTCTTCGATACCGCAGGAAACTTCATGAGCGAAGTTACCGTCGGCGCATTGCCCGATGCCGTGATTTTTACACCCGATGGCAGCAAGGTCATTGTGGCGAATGAGGGCGAGCCCAGCACCGATTATGCCGTCGATCCCGAGGGCAGCGTCAGTATTATCGACATCTCCAACGGCGCGGCCAACCCGGTGGTCGCGACCGCCAGCTTTGCAAGCTTCATTGGCCAGGAAGCGCAATTGCGCAGCCAGGGCATCCGCATTTACGGTCCGAATGCCAATGCCGCGCAAAACTTTGAGCCCGAATACGCCGCGATCACGGAAGATTCTAAAACCGCATACGTGACCCTGCAAGAGAACAATACGTTCGCGGTGGTCGATCTCAACACCGCGGCCGTAACCGCGCTGCTGCCGCTCGGCTTCAAGGATCACAATGCTGCCGGTAAGGGCTTGGATGGCAGCGATCGCGACGGTAGCATCAACATTCGGAATTGGCCCGTGCTGGGAATGTATTTGCCCGATGCCATCACGGCATTGACGATTGAAGGGCAGACCTACCTCTTCACGGCAAATGAAGGCGATACACGCGAGTACACTGCCTACGTAGAAGAAGTGCGCATCGGCAGCGCCACACTCGATTCCACCGCCTTTCCCAATGGCGCCGAGCTGAAAACCGCCGCCAAACTTGGCCGTTTGAAAATCACTTCATCCATGGGGGATACCGATGGCGACGGCGACTACGACAAGCTCTACACCTTCGGTGGGCGCTCGTTTTCCATTTGGGACGCCAACGGCAACTTGGTTTACGACAGCGGCGACGATTTCGAGCGCCTCACTGCCGGGCTTCTTCCCGCCCAATTCAATTCCGACAATGCTGCAAACAACTCGTTCAATACGCGCAGTGACGACAAGGGCCCCGAGCCGGAAGCCATTGCAGTCGGCTGGATTGACGGCCGCGCATATGCCTTCATTGGTCTGGAGCGCATCGGCGGCGTTTTTGTGTATGACGTCACCAATCCTCGCGCGCCGGCATTCGTGACCTATGCCAACAACAGAAATTTCTCAGCCGGGTTCGATCCGGCGACCGTCACGCCGGAGCAATTGAGCGCGGTTGGCGATCTCGGCCCAGAATCCGTGCTGTACATTGCCGCGAGCGAAAGCCCGATCGGAAAAGATTTATTGGTGGTCGCAAATGAAATCAGCGGCAGCGTTTCGATTTTCGAGATTATCGCGCTGCCTTCCCTCGCCGAAGCGCGGCAAAAGAGCATAGGCTCGACATTAACGGCACAGGGCGTGGTCACGCGCGCCCGCGGCCGCCTGGCGCGCATTCAGGATGAAACCGGAGGCCTTGCGGCCTTCCAAAGCAGCGGTGCGTTTCGCACGGCCATCGCCAACGGCGAAGTGCGGCCCGGCGATTTATTGCGCGTCACCGGCCGGCTCACGCAATTCAATGGCCTGCTCGAGATCGATACGATTACGTCTTTCGAAGTGGTGAGCCGGGATCATGCCTTGCCGGAAGCACAGCTTGTGACCCTCAGTGAGCTGGCCGGTAATGGCGAGGCTTATGAAAGCGAGTTGATTTACCTCGACAATCTCACGCTCGACAATCTCGGCGACGCCGCGTTTCAAGCCAACAAGAATTATCCCTTGGCCGATGCCGGCAGCAGCTCCAGTACCGTCACCCTCAGCACCTTTGGCGGCGCGGATATCAATCTCGCCGGCCGGCCAGTGCCGGCGAAGACCTTCGATTTCACTGGCGTGCTCGGCGACTTCAACGGCAGTTATCAGCTCGTTCCGGTCGAAGCCGCGGACGTCATCACGGTTTCCTATCCCGCCGCGGCGGTGGCTGCTTCTCCCGAGGTCATCTACGAGCGCAACGGCGTGAAAGTCTATAACGGAGGTTTCGGCTCGGCCATGGCGCTGCATCCTTATGCCGATGGCCAATTTTATCTGATGACCGATCGCGGTCCCAATTTCGAAAGCACCACCAGTGGACAACTCATTTTTCCGGTACCAGCCTTCGCGCCGCAGATCGGGTTGTTCGAAATTGACGGTGATTCCCTGCGCCGCACAAAAGTCATTTCTCTGAAAGATGCTGCTGGCCATGCACTGACCGGCCTGCCGAATCCGGCCGGGCAGGGCGGCACCGGAGAAACGGCGATCGATCTCGATGGCAATGCGCTCGCACCGGATCCTGAGGGTCTCGATCCCGAGGGACTGGTGGCTTTGCCTGACGGCACTTTCTGGATCAGTGATGAATACGGCCCGCACATTCTCCGCGTGGACGCGGAGGGCCGCACACTCGAACGCATCAATCCTTACGGCACGGGCACGGGCGGGCGCAAGTTGCCCCGTGTCTTCAGCCAGCGGCGGGCCAATCGCGGCATGGAGGGTTTGGCCCTCACGCCTGACGGCACGACCCTGGTCGGCATCATGCAATCAGCTTTGGACAATCCCTTTTCAGATCGCAATAACATTCGCAGCAAATCGCGCCTCACGCGCATTGTGACTTTCAACATTGCCACGGGTGCAACCCAGCAATATGTTTATTTGCAGGAGATTCCGAATCTCGCGAACAGCGAAATTATCGCCCTCTCGAACCTCGAGTTCCACGTGCTCGAGCGTGACGGCGCTTTTCCAGGCCATCCCACGGTGCCCGCACAATACAAGCGTGTTTATAAGATCAACCTCGGTGGCGCGACTGATGTAAGTGACCCGGCGGACAGCGACAGCGGCATTTTGATCAACAACAAGACGCTCGAACAGCTAACAATTGAAGAATTGAACGCTGCGGGCATCGTACCGGTGAGCAAAACGCTGGTGGTTGACGTGCTCGCCGTGCTGCCTTCGTATCCGCACGACAAACCCGAGGGCATCGCTCTGATCAGCGCGAACGTGCTGGCGGTGGTTAATGACGACGACTTCGGTATCGCCAGTGACGGCAGCGGCGGTATCGTGCAGAAAATCTTGCCGCCCAGCAGCCAGGTCGACCGCAACGTGATGTATTTCATCGATCCCACCACCGTCGGGGTCGTGGAAACCGGAAGTGAAACCATTCCCGGGAAGTTCGTGCTGGCGCAGAATTATCCCAATCCGTTCAATCCCACGACCAGCATCGCCTATGCCTTGCCGCGCGCCACACATGTCCGGCTGGCCATTTACGATGTGCTCGGACGCGAAGTGGCCACGCTCGTCAACAAAGTGCAGCCGGCAGGTTCGTACTCCGTTCGTTTCGACGCCGCTGGCCTCGGCACGGGTTTGTACTTTTATCGGCTGCAAACGGATTCTTTTACTCAAACGCACAAAATGCTGCTGGCGCGGTAAATACGCTGAGCCTCTTCGTTCGGAAACTTGCAGACTGTGTGAAAACGCTTTGTTTCGAGTCAGGCTGAGCGGAGTCGAAGCCTGAGTATTGAATTTAGCACCCTTCGACTCCGCTCAGGGTGACACAATTTTACGTTTTCACACAGTCTGTTGCCCCGGCCTGGTTTGTCTACCAGGCCAATTTTTTTGCATCCCTTGTTGATCTTTATGCTGCCGTTTGCTATATCCGGGCATGAGCACAACAATTCAAAACAATAATTCGAAGAGTGCCGCCATGCCCACCGCACCCGATCTTCTCCCGCTCTGGCTGGCTTGGGCGCGCGAGATACAAGCGCTCAGTCAGAGTGGTTTGGCTTTTACGACGAATGAATTCGATCGCCAGCGCTTCGAGCGCTTGCGTGAGCTCGCAGCCGAAATCGTGGCTCGGCATGCAGAGGTACGGCAGGAGAATTGGGTGCAACAATTCACCGCGCAAACGGGCTATGCCACGCCCAAGATCGACGTGCGCGGCGCTGCGGTACGCGACGGCAAAATTCTGTTGGTGCAGGAAAAGTCGGATCAACGCTGGTGCATGCCCGGTGGCTGGGCGGACGTTGGCGACAAACCTTCGGACATGGTGGCGCGTGAAGTGCGCGAAGAGAGCGGCTTTGAAGTGATTCCGCGCAAAATCGTGGGTGTGTTCGACGCCAATCGCGATGGCCGGCCCATGTCCTTTTTTCATGCCTACAAAATCATCTTTCTCTGTGAAATCATCGGCGGCGAGGCGCAGCCCAGCGAAGAAACTCTTGCCGCTGGTTTCTTTGCGTTCGATCAGCTTCCCGCGCTTTCCCCGGCCCGCACGCATCCGAGACATTTGGCCGAGGTGGAGGCGCATCTGCGTGAAGCGCACCGTGCTGCGGCGTTTGATTGAAGATGGGACGTAAAGGATAATGCGTAATGCGTAAAAAGCAGGACGCGGTAAAGAAAGAACAGCTTACGAGTTACGTCACACGTCTTACGTCTCACATCTCACGTCTGCCGATTTCCACTCCACCATTTGTCATTTTCTGCTCAGAACGGGGCAACCTTTTTTCTGCAGGCCGGGTCTAATCAACAGATTGGTTACAGAAAAACACGATTAACCAGCGGAGAATGGAATGTTGCAGCGAGGCTTTTCGAATCGTCCCACCGGTGCAGTTGCGCTTTTGCTGTTGGGCGCGGCCTATTTGCTGAATCTGGCGCGCACGCATGATCACCGAAATTTTCTTTTCAAGACGATGTTTGGCTCACCGGTCAAGAACACACTCGTCGCCGTGCAAAAAGCTGGGGTCACCATCGATTATATGCTGTTGAGCTGGGGGAAAATGCTGGAATGCGAATCTGAAAGTCTTGGCGGCATGAAAAAAGAGAAATTGATTGTAGCGCGCACGGGAATAGTGAAGGAGCCGGCATACGATTCGTCATCTCTCATGGTCTGGCCGGGCGCAAGCGTACGCGCAACGCCGCGCCCGCCGAAGTGCCAGAAACGAAACGGCTTGTAAGCAGCAGAACAAAACCTCCCATTTTCCCCGATCTGTTGGCCTTGCCTGACTATGGCTCGCCGTATAAATAACTTGCCCGTTTTTTTGAAAATGCTCATGAACGCAGATGCACGCTCATATGCACTCCATTCGCCTTATTAGCGTTCATTCGCGGTTTGAGAAAGGGGAAAGTTATTTAATTCTCAATCCCAAACTGACCGGTCTTCCTCTCGGCTGTACTCTCCCTCAAAAACTTTCCTTTGCTCCGCTTCGGCTAATACGCTGCGGTGCCGGTATTCTTGTCTGGATACCTGAAATGGACCATCTTGAATTGTTGTTGGAAGGCAAAGGTGGCAATTCCGCCAAGTGATGCAACGGCGATCAGGCTGTGTGAAAACTCGAGAATGCCGCACCCTGAGCTTGTCGAAGGGTGCTGGGTTCAGGAATCCGGCTTCGACAAGCTCAGCCGGCGCAGACACCAAGCGTTTTCACACAGTTTGAATCCTGCCGCTCTTTAGCTCACCTCTTCCCGGACAAAACTCAAACCACGGAAGATCACCTCTCCCGCTGCGACGAAGTCCACACACTCACGGCAGCCAATCATTGGTGCGGGACGGCGTTTTTGCAACTTATTTTTTGGGAGATCTTCATGAAGGCACGTTTCATTCTTCTTGCCTGCCTGGCTGTGGCCATCGGTTCATGGGGCTGCAATCTGTTCTCACCGTTTCATTCCGAAGGTTCAAGCGATGACCCTGAGGTGCTGTTGAACGATGCGCGCGGCGCTTTGCGTGACGGCCGGCCGCAAGATGCGTTGAATTTGCTGGATCGCGCCAAAAACAAACTGGGGCCCAACCCCCCCATGAATACGCAATCCGCGCAAATATTCTATTTTCACGCCGTCGCCACCGCGCGTGCAAACGACATCAGCTTTCAATCTTTCATCGACATGATGCAAGCCGCCAGCGGCTTGGCCAAAGGCAACACTTCTCCGGGCGCCGTGCAAGATGAAATTGTTTTGTTCGATTTCAACGAGCAGGGTTTGGCGAATTTGCTGCGCGTCTTTTCAATTGTGCAAGCCGATTTGCAGCCGGTGGTTGAAGCGCTGACCAACGGCACCCTGACGAGCTCGCAATTTCCGTATGCCGACGATGCTTATTTGAGCTGCGGCGTGGCCTCGTTGGTGGACGGCTTCATTCTCATGCTCGACGATGATCACGATCCCACGAACGGCTTCCGCTTGGATTCGCGCTTGTCGATTCGAAAGCTCGATGATACGTATCAGCTTTTGTTGAGCGATCCTCAGAAGACCGTGGAACAAATTCGCCAGGAGACCATCGCCATCGTCAAAATCTCCTATCCGCTGCTGGCAAGCGGCCTCGAGTGTTTGTGGCACTACTATAACTGGAGCACGTTCGGCAAACTCAAGGGCGATGCTCCGCAGCCGCCAGCGCCTTTGCCGGCAACCCTGCAACAGACGGCGTCCGGCATTTTCTTTCAAGTCGTGCATCTGGGCTTGAGTGCGTTGTATCAATATGCTTATTATGGCGGCTAACCCAAATACCCCCTGGATTACTCATACTCAAGACTCATACTCTTGCTCCATGCTCTCGCTCGCTTCGCATCACTCTAAAACGAGTAAGAGCAGGAGCAAAAGGATGAGCACGAGCAGGTTGATTGACGAGGGCGAAAGCATCGTTTGACGATCGTTAAATTGACCGGCAATCTTCCCATTCCCTTGCAAGGACCTCAAGCATGAGAAAAACCATTCTCGTTTTGGTATTCGGCCTGGGCGTGCTTTCTGCTCAGGCGCAAGAAAGCGAGCTGCCGCGCATGGCCATCCGCAACTTGCGTGCGCTCGGCATGGGCGGTGCGGCGGTGGCGATTCCCGCGGAAGACAACATTCTCTTTTACAATCCCGCCTTGCTGCGCGCGTTGAAATACAATCGCGTCAATCTCGTCGATCTCAGCCTGCGTTTGAATCAGGGTGTTTTGGATCAGATCAATTTCTATCGCGACCATCGTGATCAAATCAACAACCTCGACAATCTCAGCGAGGCTGAAAAGAACGCTTTGTACGCCGACGCCCTGGCCGAAGCACAGAAGCTCGGCATCTTTACAATTGAAGGCCCGCTGCCGGTGCACTTTCTCACACCGCATTTCGGGGCAGGAGCTTTCAGCGCAGGCAACGTGAGCTATGAAATCTTCGAAGGCGCGGCGGGCTTGCCGCTGGTCGACATGCGCTTCCGCGGCGATGTGCAGGTGATGGCCGCTTATGCGCACACGTTGTCATTGGGTCCGCGCGGCTCCGCCGGCGACCTGCATCTTGGCGTGACCGGAAAATATCTGCGGCGCTACCTCACGCGCAAAACCAAGACGCTCTCGGGTTTTTCCTCCAATGAGGATCTGCACCTCTACCGCGGCAATAATTTTGGCCTTGACCTCGGCGCCTTCTATATATTGAATCGGCGCTGGCAATTCGGCGCTGCGATGTATGACGTGGTGGCGACAAAATTTAGCTGGAATACCGCCGGCGCCACGCCGGACAATCCTCCGCCGCCGAACAAAATGAATCCCAGTTTGCGCTTGGGCGCGGCTTTTCGTCCGGGCATAAGGCTGGGAAAATGGCTTTATAACCTCGCGCTCGGCTTCGATGTTGATCAGCCCTTCGACAGCAATATTACGTTTTTCAAGAAAGTTTATACCGGCGTGGAGGCGAACCTGACACCGGTATTCAGCGCACGCGCGGGTTTCGCGCAAGGTTATCCCACCCTGGGCCTGGGCATGAGGCTATATGTGATCCGTGCGGATTATGCGTTCTATGGCGAAGAATTGGGGATATATGCCGGCCAATGGGTGAGCTGGAACCATGCGCTCAGATTGCAATTGGGATTTTGAGAAATCGTGTGCAAATGCATGCTAATGGCTTTCTCCCCACAGTTCCTGCAAACGCCGGTCCCGGCCGCAGCCGGCGCGATAGGCCTTGTAGTGCAGCGAATTCTTCTTGTAAAAATCCTGATGATATTCTTCGGCAGCATAAAACTTCGACACCGGAACGATCTCCGTGACGATGGGCGGTTTGAATCGCCCCGACTGTTCCAGTTTCTGTTTCGAAGCCTCGGCCAAGCTGTGCTGTTCTTCGTTGTGGTAAAAAATTGCAGCACGATATTGCGAGCCACTGTCACAGAATTGCCGATTGGCCGCCAGCGGATCGATGTTGTGCCAGAACACTTCCAGCAATCTGGCATAGCTGATCCGGGTTGAATCGTAGAGAATCTGCACCGCTTCCGCGTGGCCGGTTCTGCCCGAAGAAACTTCTTCGTAAGTGGGGTTATCTTTGAAACCTCCGGTATAGCCCGAAGTGGTCGAGATTACTCCGGGAAGAACGTCGAACGGCGCTTCCATGCACCAAAAGCAACCGCCGGCGAAGGTGGCGAGCGCAACGTCTTGGGATTGCTGCGGAGCGATCGTGGCGGAAGCAGCGGCGTCGTCTTCTTTCGCCGTGCCGCACGAAACAAATACAGAAACAGTGACAACAAAGAGCAAATTCATAGCGCCAGTCCTCAATCTCTTAAGTGTGGAAGGGTTTCTCCTTTGGGCACAAATTTCAATGCAACGCCATTATTGCAATAGCGCAGGCCCGTGGGTGGAGGGCCATCGTCGAACACATGGCCTTGGTGCCCGCCGCAACGGGCACAGTGATATTCCGTTCGCGGCGCCATCAGCTTATAATCCGTGGTGGTGCCGAGGTATTCTTTGCTGATCGGCTGAAAAAAGCTCGGCCAACCGGTGCCGCTTTCGAATTTTGCATGAGAAGAAAACAACGGCAGATTGCAGGCGGCGCAAATGAAAGTGCCCTCCCGCTTCTCCTGATTTAGCGGGCTCGTACGCGGATACTCCGTATCTTCTTCGAAAAGCACGGCGTACGCTTGGGGCGTCAACAGGCGGCGCCATTCGTCTTTGGACTTCACCAGTTTTTGTATGGCCCCGGTGGTATCGCCGGCGGCGGTCAGGGCCTGGGGGGTAGTGGCATCGTTCGTCATCTGAGCTTGTTCTCCTGTACGCGCGCACGCCGGCAGCAGCAGCCCCGACGCCAGCAACGCGCACCATTGGTTCAACAAAGTTCTTCTGTTCATCTATCTCGCCTCACTAGTCGGGAATATACGTGACCATTGCATTGCTGGAGTGATGGAGTGTTGGAGTGATGGAGTTTCGTTACGCCCACTACTCCACTACTCCACTACTCCATTACTCCATTACTCCACAACTCCACCACTCCACTGATCCATGATTCCACCTCGCTTCACTCCATCTTCTCCCGCCGCGGTTGCAGCAGTTTGGCGACCAGCCCGGTCCATCCCGTTTGATGCGCGGCGCCCACGCCGCGGCCATTGTCGCCGTGAAAGTACTCATGGAACAAAACGTAATCGCGGAAATGCGGATCGCTTTGCATTTTCTCGCTGTAATTGAACACCGGGCGCTTGCTGTTTTCATCGCGCAAGAAAATACGCGTCAGGCGGCGCGACACTTCTTCCGCGATTTCATTGATGGTAAGAAACCTGCCGGAGCCGGTCGGGCATTCCACTTTGAAATCATCGCCGTAATAGTGATGAAACTTTTGCAGTGCTTCAATCAGCAGATAGTTCACCGGAAACCAAATTGGCCCGCGCCAATTCGAGTTGCCGCCGAACAATCCGGAATCCGATTCGCCGGGTTGATAAGAGACCGTGAAGGCCTGTCCGTCTGCATGAAAGACATAGGGCTGATCTTGGTGCACGCGCGACAAGGCACGCACGCCGTAATCCGACAGAAATTCGCTTTCATCCAGCATGCGCTTGAGCAAGCGCTTCATGCGACGG
The DNA here is from genome assembly GCA_044869275.1 of bacterium. GTDB lineage: Bacteria > Zhuqueibacterota > Zhuqueibacteria > Zhuqueibacterales > Zhuqueibacteraceae > JBIOXB01. The sequence continues at coordinate 51,538 of JBIOXB010000130.1, read as the reverse complement.
CCGCGCAGCAGTGAAAGCAAGCGGCGCTCGCCCATGCCCGGCTCGAACCAGCGCGAGACCAATGTCGCCAAATCGGGGCGATAATTCAAGAACCATTCCAGGCGTTGTTTGAATTCCGGCAGCTGTTCGAGCAATTCCGGCTCGAGCGTCTCCACGGCGAACAGGGGAATCAGTCCCACCATCGAGCGCACCTTGAGCGGAATGCGCTCGCCGTGCGGCAAATGCAACACGTCGTAGAAAAACTCGTCCTCGGCGTCCCATAAGTTGGAGCCGTCGCCGCCGATATTCGCCATGGCCCCCGCGATGAACAAAAAGTGCTCGAAAAATTTTGTCGCCATGTCTTCATAAACATGGTTCTGCGTGGCCAGTTCCAGCGCGATGCGCATCATGTTGAGAGAATACATCGCCATCCAGCTCGTGCCGTCGGATTGCTCGATGTGCCCGCCGGTGGGCAGCGCCGCGCTGCGATCGAACACGCCGATGTTATCCAGTCCCAAAAATCCGCCTTCGAAAATATTGTTGCCCTCGCTGTCTTTGCGATTCACCCACCAGGTAAAATTCAGCAGCAGTTTTTGAAACACACGCTCGAGAAATGCGACATCGCCTTTCCCGCCCTTCATTTTGCGATCGATCTGAAACACGCGCCACGTGGCCCAGGCATGCACCGGCGGGTTGACGTCGCCGAATGCCCATTCATACGCCGGCAACTGGCCGTTGGGATGCATGTACCACTCGCGTGTGAGCAACACCAGCTGCTCCTTGGCAAAATCCGGATCGACCATGGCCAGCGGCAGGCAATGAAAAGCAAGATCCCACGCGGCATACCAGGGATACTCCCATTTGTCCGGCATCGAAATGATGTCGGCATTGTTGAGGTGGATCCACTGGTGATTGCGGCCGCGCCTGCGCTCCGCCGGCGGCACGGGCTGGCCGGGATCACCGTTCAGCCATTGCGGGACATCGTAATAATAGAACTGCTTGCTCCACAACATGCCGGCAAAGGCCTGGCGCTGTACTTGTCTAGCATCCTCGTTTTTGATCGAGGCTTGTATTTCAGCATAGAACTCATGCGCTTCCTGCAAACGCATTTCAAAAATTTGATCAAAGTCCGCGAACGGCTTGCCCATGGAAGTATTGGTCAAACGCAAGCGCAGCGTTGCCGCGCCGCCGGCGGGAATGTCCATCCGATAATGCGCCGCCGCCTTGGTGCCTGCTTTCATGGGATTGACGGCCTCACTCATGCCTTGCACCACGCAATCATTGATGCCATCTTTGAAATACCCTCGCCCCTCCGAAAAATTATACAGCCGCCGTGTATTCGTTTCGTTCTCGCAAAACAACAATTCTTGCGCGCTCTCGCCATACAACTGGTAGATCCCAAGATCGCCTTGTTTGATTTCTATGGTATTGCTCATGGCCTCGCGAAGGACCGGCTTGTGGCCATTATGGCCCCAATCCCAAGTGTTGCGCAGCCAAATGGTCGGCAATACATGCAACGGCGCCGCCTCCGGCCCGCGATTATAGGCGGTCAGGCGGATGAGAATATCTTCCGGCGCCGCTTTGGCATATTCCACAAACACGTCGAAATAACGATTGTCATCGAAAATGCCGGTGTCTATCAATTCGAATTCGGGCTGGCCTTTGCCGCGGCGGCGATTTTCTTCCGCCAGCCAGGAATAGGGAAATTCTGCCTGCGGATACTTGTACAGCATCTTCATGTACGAATGCGAGGGTGTGCTGTCGAGATAATAATACAGCTCTTTTACGTCTTCGCCGTGATTGCCTTCATTGCCGGTCAAACCGAAAATGCGCTCTTTCAAAATGGGGTCGCGGCCGTTCCACAATGCCCAGGCAAAGCACAGCAATTGCTGCTCGTCGCTGATGCCGGCGAGGCCCTCTTCGCCCCAGCGAAAGGCCTTGCTGCGCGCGGCGTCGTGCGAAACGTATTCCCATGCTGCACCATTCGCGCTGTAATCCTCGCGCACGGTGCCCCATTGCCGCTCGGTCACATACGGCCCCCATTTCTTCCACGCGGCTTTTTTCAAACGCGCTTCCGCAAGACGTTTACTTTCGGCGGTCATCAACAAACTCCGGTTTTGGTTCTGGCGCCTCTACACCAACAACAACGCCGGACGCGCAAAAATTCCACGTCAACGATATCTTTCCTCACCGTTGTGCAGATTGGTCGATTTGTGCAAGCATTCCTTACAATTCCCCAAGGGCGGCAAGTTACCAATTCGTAGGCCTGTAACCAAATTGGTGCGGGTTTGCAGGTATGTATTTTGACACTGCGCGGCGGCAAACAAGCCGCGCCACGATGCCATGCGCAGGAGTCATCTGTTGCACCAGGATTTGGGTGTCATCCTCAATAAAACTCATGCCGAATCTTCACATAGCATAAAGGGCGCCGCAGGCATCGTTTTTTGGCTTTACTTTTGCATTCTTGCCGGCATTCAAGCTTAGGGACAATTCCTACACACAAATCAGGACGATGGTGAAATGAAAACAATCCCGCAACAATTCCTTCCGCTTTTGGCCGCTGCGACGTTGTGGCTAATGTGCTCAGCATGCGATCAAAACATGGTCTTGCAACCCGCCGTGCTCGGCCGGGTGCTGTACGGTGTGGACACCACCAACAGCCTGGTGCGCTTCGGCAGCATGAGCTCCGGCGCGATTACCAATCGCTATCGCATCAACGGTTTGCAAAGCGGTGAAGTCATTTTGGGCATTGATTTTCGCCCGGTCGACCGGCGGTTGTATGCGCTGGGCAGCACCAGCCGCATCTACGTGATCGACACGCTCTCCGGCGTCGCATTGCAGGTGGGAGCCAGCTCTTTCTCCCCGATGATCGCGGGCAATTCTTTTGGTTTCGATTTTAACCCCGTGCCCGATCGTATTCGCTTGCACAGCGACGGGGATCAGGATTTGCGCTTGAATCCTGATACCGGTGGCCTGGCCGGCAGAGATTCAACGCTGGCCTATTCGAGCGGCGACTTGAGCGCCGGCCTCAATCCCAACATTGTGGGGTCGGCGTATACTAACAGCGTGGCGGGAGCGACCATCACCACGCTATTCGGAATCGATTCCAACATGAACGTATTGGTGACCCTGCCGACTCCGAACAATGGGCAATTATTCACAGTGGGCACACTCGGGGTGGACGCCTCCGGCTGGACGGGGTTTGATATTTCCGGGCGCGACGGCACTGCCTTCGCAGCGCTGTTCATTGGCGATCCCAGCGGTTTATCCGGGCTCTATAGCATAAACCTGGCAACCGGCGCAGCCACGCTGGTGGGTTTGATCGGCACCATGGGCACGGCTTCGCCGTTGAGCGCGCTGGCGATCGCGCCGTGAGTATTTTTTCACTCCGCGTTTTCCGCAAGTACAGCGAATGACTTTGTGGAAACAGTAAAGCGCTTCGCGGGATAGGCCTCCCGGGCAAAAGTGCCACGGTGAAGAACTTCGTCGTGGCACTTTTGCTTCGAATATTTTTGTTTTCGTGCTTGTTTTTACGACAATATTGTTGTACAATAGACGATTGTAACCCTTCGGGCGGCTTGGAGGTTTCTCGAGCTGCGGCATATGTTGGTTACGCGCGGTGCCTGCCTTTTATCAATCGCAAGGCCACCGCAAAAGTTCAGTGGCCTTTGCCGAAATTCTTCTCACTTCTCTCAGTTGATTTGTCCCGCCAGGCGGGACAAACACGCACACGGCTCTCCTGCGGAAATTCCCACCCAGGCTGCAGACTTTGCGGATTAGTTCGAGATTTGATCTGAAGACAAAGAGATTCCCGAGCCACGGCAAATACAAAAGTACGAAGACGGACTCGTGCGACAAGTCTTTGACATGATGCACAGGCCTGTTGCTCGAGTCTGGCTTCACCACATTCACTGGAAAACGGAAAACTCTTTGCCCGTCAGCCAGTGCCACAAAATCCATTTAGGAGTTTTATGTCGTTTCAACAATTCGGCTTGCATACGGATCTGCTCAAGGCTCTGCACAAGGCCGGTTATCACGAACCCACGCCGATCCAGCAGCAAGCCCTGCCGCTGGCCCTGTCCGGCCGGGATGTCATCGGCTGCGCGCAAACCGGCACCGGCAAAACCGCGGCCTTCGCGCTGCCCATTCTCAACAAGCTGCATCCCATTTCCAGCGGCAAGACCCGCGCGCTCATCTTGACGCCCACGCGTGAGCTGGCGGCGCAGGTGAATGAAGTGTTTCAAGCGCTTGCCTCTTTCACCAAGATTTACACCGCGGCCGTTTTCGGCGGGGTCGGCCTGCCGCCGCAGGAACGCGCGCTGCGGCTCGGCACGGATGTCATCATTGCCACGCCGGGGCGCCTGCTCGATCTCATGAGTCGCGGTGTGGGCACTTTTCACGGCGTGCAAGTCCTGGTGCTCGACGAAGCCGATCGCATGCTCGATATGGGTTTTCTGCAGGACGTCAAGCGCATCATCGCGCGCTTGCCGAAAGAGCGGCAGACCATGTTGTTCTCTGCCACGATGCCGCACGAAATTCTCACGCTCAGCCGCCAAATTCTGCGCGAGCCGGTGACGGTGCAAATTGGCCGGCAATCCGCGCCCGCAGAAGGGGTGAAGCAATCGGCTTATCCCGTAGCGCAGCGTTTGAAAATTGATCTGTTGATGAAATTGTTGCACCACCAGGATATGAAGTCCGTGCTGATCTTCACGCGCACGAAAATTCGCACGGAACGCCTGGCGCGGCAGCTCGAAAAGAACGGTTTCGAAGCGACGCGTTTGCACGGTGACCGCACCCAGGGCCAGCGGATCGCGGCTTTGGAAGGTTTTCGCAACCGCGAATATCGCATTTTGGTCGCGACCGACATTGCCGCGCGTGGCATCGACGTCGAAGGCATATCCCACGTCGTCAATTTCGACGTGCCGGTAGCGCCGGAAGACTACGTGCATCGCATCGGCCGTACCGCGCGCGCACAAGCCATCGGCGAAGCGCTGACGCTGGTCTCGCCGGAAGAGGAAGACTTTCTGCATGCCATCCAGCGCTTGACGAAAATCGAAATTCCGCGCCAGAAGCTTTCCGGCTTCGACTACTTCCAGGCTGCGACCACCACCGTGCGGCCGATGGGCGAAGAACGGCCCCGTAGATCTGGCCCACGCAACGGTTTTGACAAACGCTGGCGCCGCAACGGTTCTTCCAACGGTTCTTCCAACGGTTCTTCCACGGGCAGTAAACGCAAGGGCCGTTTCCGCACGGCAGCGCCCAGGCCGTATTGAGCAAACCGCAGTTGACGGCTGTTTTTATGCTTTTGCAACACCAGCACTGATATTCGCTGCTCTTCCCTCCCGGAGTTGCAGAACCATCCTGCCGGGTATGATTCAGAGTACGAATGCCATCCCAAACGAAACGCCAACCGCGGGGAAATTCGCGCTGTTGGCGTTTTGGTTTAGGAGGCCGAAGATCAACCGTTCACGCCGCAAGACCGATGAAACATCGGAGCTGCAACCATGGTTCCTCGCTCGTCACCATCACACACGGTTTTCGCGCTATTCGTTCTCGCCGCGAATCTGCTTTTCCTCTCCGACCTGCAGGCTTTGGATCCGAAAAAGCGCATCACGCAATACGACCTCCGGGTTTACAAAGCCGAGCATGGCTTGCCGATGAACGATGTGAAAGACGTCTTCCAAGACTCCAAAGGCTACCTCTGGCTTGCCTGCCAGGAAGGGTTGCTGAGATTCGACGGCGCGCGTTTCGTTTTATTTGACCAGACCCGCCACCGGGAGTTTGGCGAAAACTTCGTTTGGGATATTGCCGAAGACTGGGAGGGGAATTTGTGGCTGGCCACCAACGGTGGAGGCGTGAAACGCTTCGATGGCAAAACTTTTACAATCTTCGGTACCGCCGACGGTCTGGCGAGCAATGTCGTCAAGCACCTCTTGATCAGCCGTGACCGTACCATTTGGTTTGGCACTGAAAACGGCTTGACGCGCCTGCGTGACGGCATCTACGCCTCCTATCAATTTGGCGATCCCTCCGGCAGCCAGGAAATCCTCGCGCTGCAAGAGGACGGCTCGGGAAATGTGCTGGTTGGCAGCCACCAGCCGGGTTTGCATATCGTGCGCGCGGACTCGACTTTCACTTTGCCGCTGGCACATTCCGTCTTTTGCTTTAGCGAGCGCACCTCCGGCGAATTCATTGTGGGAACGGGTGGGAACAAATTGTATCTTTACCATCCATTGCGCGTGGAAGAATTCGGTCCCCGTGAAGTTCCTTCGTTTCATCTCGTTCGCGCGATTCACGACGATCACCAGGGGAATTTGTGGTTTGCCGCCGAAGGCAGCGGCATCTTGCGGTATCACGATGGCCGTTTCGAGCATCTCAACATTGAAACCGGGCTGCCGCAAGAGCATAATTATTTCATGAAAATACTGGAAGACCGCGAAGAAAACCTCTGGTTCGTGGGCGACGGCGGATTGTTGCAGCTCAAAGACAACAAGTTCATAACCTTCGGACGCAATGAAGGTTTTGCCTCCAATTTTGGCCATACGGTGTGTGAAGATCGCGCCGGCAACATGTGGGCCGGATTTCGCAGTGACGGCTTGGCCAGATTCGATCGCCAGACCACGCAATCTTGGAGAGCGACGGACGGGCTTGCGAGCGATATCGTGACCGCGGTGTTTCCGGCGCACAACGGAGGCCTGTGGATCGGCACCTCCAACGGCTTGAATTATTTGCACCAGGGCCGGATTCGTGCACATTGGAAAGGCTGGAGCGCCTCCGATGGTATTTTCTCCTTGTTTGAGAACGAGGCCGGCGCGCTTTGGATGGGCATGCAGTGTGGCGTGCTGAGCAAATTCGATGGGAAAAAATTTGTGAATTTCTCGCTGGCCGCCAAACGGGAATCTGGCAATGTTATCGCCGTGATTGAAACGGTGGACGGGGAGGTCTGGGCAGGCACTTGGAAGCAGGGGCTCTACAGATTGAGCGGCGAAAGTGTGTATCATTTCACGGAAAAAGACGGGATTCGTGCCGACGGGGTCAACGCCTTTCATGAAGATCAAGACCGTGTGCTGTGGATCGCGTCTGACGGCCAGGGCCTTTATCGCTATAAAGACGGAAGGTTTGTCAATTTTAATTCCCGCCATGGCCTGTGTTTCGACCGGCTGTTCTCGATTTTGGAGGATGATCAGCACCGCTTGTCGTTCAGCGGCAATCGCGGTGTTTTCAGCGCAGAGAAGAAACAATTCGAGGATTTTGCCGAGGGGAAAATCAACACGATTTCCTGCCGGCATTACGATCATTTCGACGGCATGCGCGAAACCGAATGCAATGGCCGCCGGCAGCCGGTCGCCTGGAAAAGCAGAGACGGCCGGCTCTGGTTCGTTTCCACCGCCGGCGTGGTGAGTGTCGATCCCAACCATATGCCGGAGAACACTCTGCCTCCACCGGTTTTCATTGAGGAAGTGCTCACCAAAAATCAAGGGACCCTGCAGCCGGATTCCTCGGTCATCTCCCTCCCGGCCGCGGACCGCGCGCTGGAGTTTCGCTTTACGGCGCTCAGCTTCGTGGTGCCGGAGCGCGTGCGTTTCAAATACCGGCTCGAAGGCTATGATCGTGAATGGGTCGAAGCCGGCGCGCGCCGCTCGGCGTTCTATACCAATCTGCCAAAAGGCAACTACACTTTTCGCGCCATTGCTTGCAACAATGACGGCGTTTGGAATCAAACCGGCGCGTCGATCCAATTCACCATTGCGCCGTTTTGGTGGGAGACGGGATGGGCCTATGCGCTCTATGCTCTTCTGGCCGCCGCCCTGCTTTTCGGTCTCCGGCAATACGAGAGGAAACGCGCGCGGCTGCGCAGCGACTGGCAGCTCGAACGGATACGCCGCGAACGATTGCAGGAATTGGATCGGCTCAAGTCCCGCTTTTTCGCCGGCATCTCGCATGAATTCCGCACGCCGCTCACGCTGATCGGCGGCCCGCTGCAAGAAATCTTGGAGCGCACCCGCGATACCGCGCAAAAAGAGCGCGTGAATATGATGCTGCGCAACACGTGCCGGTTGCAACGGCTGGTGGACGAACTGCTCGATCTCGCGCAATTGGAAAGCGGCAAAATGACATTGCAGGCCCGGCCTGTGCCTCTGGTTTCCTTTCTGCAAGGCCTCACCCTCTCATTTGAATCGTACGCCGACCAAAAGCAGATCGAGCTGATTTTCCGTGCCGACGATGAGCTTGCCGCAGAGAGGCTATTTTTGGATCCGGGCAAAATGGAAAAAATCATACTCAATCTGTTGGGCAACGCGCTGAAATATACCGGTCCCGGGGGGAAAGTCGAACTGACGGTCACGAGGTTTGAGGAGGAAGGGGCAAAACCCAAAATCCCAAACACCAATTCCGAAGCGCGCCGTGAAAATGCCGAGCCTGCTGCACAAAACCGTAATCAGAACACCTCTGCATGGCCAGCCGGAGTCGAAATCTGTGTGCGGGACACAGGTACGGGCATTCCCGCCAAAGCATTGCCGCACGTTTTTGATTACTTCTATCGCTACCGCGACAAGAACACGGCGAGAGAATCGGGAACGGGCATCGGGCTGGCGCTCACCAAAGAACTGGTGGAACTGCATCATGGGGAAATCTTCGTAACCAGCAAGGAAGGTGCCGGCAGTGCATTCACCCTCCGCCTGCCTTTGGGCAAAGCCCATTTGAAAGCGGAGGAGATGGCGAGCGATAACTGGGAAGAGCTGGATGGCCTTTATGACCAGCACCAGCAGATCGCGCCGCTTGAGGCATTCGAGCAGGAAGCGCCGGAGGACGTTGCACCACGTCAGGACCCCTCCTCCCTGCCCACGGTATTGCTGGTCGAAGACAATGCCGATATGCGGCGTTATCTGCGCAAGTATTTGAATCGCGACAATCGCTTGCTGGAGGCGGCGAATGGAGAGGAAGGGCTGCAAAAAGCGCTGCAGGAAATTCCTGATCTGATCGTGAGCGATGTGATGATGCCGTGCCTGGACGGCTTCGAATTGTGCCGCACATTGAAGACCACGGAGCTCACCAGCCACATTCCGGTTCTGCTGCTCACCGCGCGCGGCTCCGGCGAAAGTAGAATCGAGGGGCTGGAATTGGGTGCAGACGATTATCTTACCAAGCCGATTGCCGGCCGGGAACTGCAGTTGCGCATCAAGAACCTCATCGAACGCCAACTCAAGCTGCGGGAGCATTTTCGCAAAGAACTGCTCACCTTGGAAGGCCGGCGCGACAGCTTTGCACTCGCTTCCGCCGATGAAAAATTTCTGCACAAAGCCAGGGAGATCTTAGAAAAACATCTTGCCAACCCAAACTTTGGCCCGGATGCTTTTGCGCGGGCGATGGCCCTCAGCCGGCCACATTTGAATCGCAAGCTTCTGGGTTTGTTGGGCCAGCATACCAATGAATTCATTCGCGCCATGCGCCTCAAATCCGCCGCCGAGTTGTTGCGGCAAAAAAGCGGGACGGTCTCCGAAATTGCCTTTCGCGCCGGGTTCAACCATCTCTCTTATTTTGCCCGTTGCTTCAAAGAGCAGTACGGGCAATCACCTTCCGAGTATCTGCAATCGTAATGCTGCCCTGGCAGTGACGGCAGAAAAACCGGTCTCCATCGAAAATGCCTCTCCCGTGCTAGAATTTATGCCTTCCGTGTTAGACCACGGGCTCTTCATTATAGTATATTCCCCCACAGCGTACTGGTTTACTCCTGTCCTTTGCATGAGGGGAGCAAAGGACAGGAAAAAACGCCATGGACTCTCTGCCATGAACCCATGGCGTTTTCTTCTCCCGGCTTTCAAAAAACCCATTCCGGCGGAAGCAAGCGATTCAGCTTTTGACGCAGCCCGGCCGGCAGCAAACTGGCACCTATCTGATACGAGGCATTCGTCCAACCGAAGCCTTCGCGTGTGATGTAGTCGAACTTCGTCCCGACATTTCCATACTCCGCGAAAACCTGGTGCGAGCGTGCGACCACGTCGAATTTCTCCGGCACCGTGCCGTTGTAGTTCGCCGCATTGAACGTGATGGTATATAGCCAGCGATAAGCCAGCCGATGGGCAACGCCCTCATAACCATAATTGCTCAAACCCTGCCATACCAGCATTTGATGCGGCGCCCAGCCATTGGGATAGTCCCACTGGCGTGGGGGACGCTGCGGCGTAACCGGGCCCCGCGATTCTTCCGTGGAGCCGGTAATTCCTCCCGGCATTTCCAGCAATGGAAGAGCGTTTTGCAACAGGCTCTCGGCCTGTTCCGGCGAAGCCAGCCCCGCCCACAACGGATAGAACGTCGTGGCGCTGACGTAATCGATCTGGCGCTGCTGTACGAAGTCATAATCAAAGAACATCCCCCGCTCGGCGTTCCACAAATATTGACTGATGAACGCCTTTCGTTTCTCCGCAGCTTCGTGCCAGCCGGCGCTGTGCTCTGATTCTCCCTCTGCGGTTTTCCAGACGCCCGAGAATTCTTTCTCAATGATGGCGGCAATATCTTTTTCGATCTTATACAACAAGGAGTTGAGATCGACCGTTACCAAATTGGCGCACCGTCCTTCCAGGCGATAACTGGTGTCGTGCCCGGACTCCCGCATGGCACGATCATGAACGAAATAGGCGTCGAGCTCCGGAATCTTGATTGTGCCCGAGCGATAAGCCGATTCGAAGGCTCTCACTTCCATGCCGAGTTTCTTGGCATACGGCTCATACACTACCTCGAAGTGCCCCGCCTCCACTTCGGGCGGGGCCCCATGCCCGGAGTCAAAGTACCGGCTCAGTCCGATTGGCGTGAGCCGGTCACGATTCATCCACACATTTCGATACTCTTTGATCGCAGCCTGTAGCACAAGCTTCAGCCACTCTTTGCTGGCGGCGTCTTCGGGAAGGCGCTGATAAACGGCCAGAGCCATGGAAGTAAAAAATGGCGGTTGCGAGCGGGTGAGATAGTACGTCCGGTTGGCATTCAAAATCGCGCCGTAGTGCGTGATCTCGTAAATAAAATTGTCCACCATCGCCTTCGCCAGCTCCACGCGGCCGTCGTGCAGCAGACCCAGCGCAATGAAATAGCTGTCCCAGCCGTACATCTCGTTGAAACGCCCGCCCGGCACGACGAACGGGAGGCCTTCGCAACGATCATCGCGGCGGGGCACCATCGCCAAGCTCAAGATGCCATGATAGTCATCCCGGGTGCGCACATATTCCGGAGTAATGCTTTGGGGAAGCGGTACAACTTTCATCCTCCATTCTGGATGTTGCGCGGCGATCCCGGTAAAGCAATCGGCGGCCGATTTATCGGAAGCAGGAAAATAGACGTAATGAAAACCATCGGCGGTTTTCATTTTTTCATCGGAAAAAATCTTGGACAATCCACTTTCATCAACGCGCCGCGTCAAGCCCTCCCAATACTGTTTTTTGATCAACCGAGATATTCTCGCGACCGGAGGCTCGAAAATACGTGCCGGGTCCAAAACGGCAGTTTCGCGATTCGCGGTTTGCGCCAATACGAGCTCTTGCAAAAGGTTGGAAAGAAAATAAATGCCGGCGACCTCAAAAGATTTCCCCTCAGTGTTCAGCAATAGGAACCTCTTGCTGCCATGGTCTTCCACGGTGATTTTTCGATCGCCGTCGGTGTCTTCTTGCGCCAAGAGTCGCCGGAGGTTTTCCTGGATGTTGACGAGAACATGCATAACCTAACTCTTCTCACCCCGTGTGATGTGCTTGCCCGAAACGATCCGAGAGCTTCTTGTAAGGAATCAACATCAACGCGAGAATCGTGATGGGGAAGGGCGGGAAAAAAAAGGCATCGTGGACATTAAAATTTTGCGAAATTGATCCGATGATCAACGACCCCGAAGTTCCACCCAAGGCTGAAAAAATAACAATCAAGCCCGTCATCGCGCTGTGATGGATCTTTTCAAGCTTGCTCAGAACAATTGAGCAGAGCGTGGGATAAATCGGCCCGAGGAAAAAACCGATCATGGAAAAGATGAACGCCAGCGGCGGTGCTTCGTACCAATTGGCGTAGGTGAGTGGTTCCGGGCTCGTCGTTTGCATCACCACCACCAGGGTGAGGAGCGCAGCTCCGAGAAGATAAGTCACCTGAATGGACAACCAGGAAAATCGCTTCACGAGAAAACCCGCCAGGAAGCGGCTGAGCGCAATCGAGCCGGCATAGATGCTCAGGAAGGACGCGCCCTGCGCCGGCGACAGGCCAAAAATTTCCCGGTTGAATGTCGGCAGCCAGGTGCCAAAACTCTGCTCGATCATGACATAAAGAAAGGCGCTAATGATGAATACCCAGACCATGGGATACTTCATCAAGAGAAACATCTTGAAGAAACTGGATTGGCTCGATTCCACGTGCACGGCGCTTTCATCCAGCTCCGTCGTTAACATCAAAATGAGGGCGCACGCCGTCAGCACTGCGATCAACCAATAGGTGTGGTGCCAGTGGCTCCAATTGATTATCAGCGAAAACAACAAGGGCCCAATGAGCGAGCCCACCATGAATGTTCCTTCCAGGGTGTTCATCAAGCTGGTGTGCTCTTTCTGGCCGGCGGTGATCAGACCGAGCGTCGAATAGACGGAAACTTTTATCAAGGCAAAGCTCGAGCCCACGACCACATATAGCACCGCCGCAACCCAAAAACCGCGAACTGCCGCAATCAGCATGCAAGCAAGCGTGACCGCCAAGAGTCCCGCCACCATCGATCTTTTATATCCAAACCTGGGAACATAAGAGGCCACCAAAAAGGAAACGGCCATGATCGAAAGATCTTTAAAAGCTTCGAGCGTGCCTGCGGTCAGCCTGCTGGTGTGATAATCGACGATGACCTGAGCGATGACAATGCCCACGGTATTCAAGAGGATGGCAAAGACGAAGAAATTCAGAAACAGCGAGATGCGAATTTTCAAGCTGGAGGTCATCAATACTCCTCAGACAAGGAAATTTTAGCATCAAAGCTTCGCCATACGCGCCAAAGCGTGCTGCACGGCCAAGTCGGTCAGATTCCAAAGCTGAATGTCGCAACTGGCCGGATAGCGCGACGGGAAAAGCTTGCCATTTTCAATTTTGTAGCTCCACAGCTCGTTGTGTTTGAGTCCGGAGGCTTCCACCGCAGCGGCGATGGTGTGCAGTGCCTGGCGCAGCTCGTGAACGTAAGTGACCAGCATCGGGCTTTTCATGCGGCCTTGATCATCATACGCGGCGAGCATCTGCTTTGACAATCCCAGCAGCACCAGGTTCACCTCGCGACCCCAAACGACCCGCGGGGAATGATAATGATCCCGTTTGAAGCTTTCCCAAACTTCGGAAGAGGCGTAGGCATCATTGGCAACTAACGGCCCCGAACTTTCCACAAACAATCCCACGGGATAAGGCAGAACCAAAACATTGACAAGCTTGAGAACTCCCGCCGGTGTGGCTTCTCCTGCTAAAATATCTGCGGTGAAGTTTTTAAGAAAGAGCATCGTGGCAGGGTCGGTATTCACCACCGGAGTGGCTTGGCCTTCGGCATCGAGCGCCAGGGCGAGAAATTCTATGCCATTTTTCGCAGCCTGGCTTTGTGAAAGGACGGTGTTCCAATAAGCTTTCTCCGGCTCCGGCAACCAATTCAGTTTGGCTTTGACTCGCTGCTCGGTTTGTTGGGGATCTAATTCAACCTCAAAATGTTTTCTGGCGCCGCGCCAAACCGCCACTGCCCGCGGCAAGGACTCGGGCTGGTCCATATACTGGCGGAGTGGAGGGTCTCGCGTTTCCGGCACCATTGCTTCAAAATCCGCTGGCCCGAATCCGAGCTCGCGCAACTTGGGCAGGATCGTGTGCATGGCTTCCAAGGCCATGGGCACCCACACCGCATTGATATCCATCGCGAAGCGGCCATTCGCATAGCCGGCATTGCTGTCCCGCCAGCTTCCGGGCAACCAACGTTTCTCATCAAGCCTGGAAAATCCGACCAAGTTGGTTGCCACCGGTTCTGCCACATAAGCCTGGGTGAGACGGGCAATATGCCAGAGATTCTTGAGCAAAAGCGCGAGCCGTGTCTCTTTTCGATCTTTAGCCGCAAGTGCGCCTAAGAATTCACGCTGGCGTTGGGGCGAGAGATCGCGACGGGAGAGATACCGTCCGGCAAGCACGGGGAGCTGGAAATCATCATCCAACATCCGGTAGTTTTCTCGCACCGCCTGCAAATTCTCGAGCAGGGCGCGCACTGGCGCCAGCAGGCTATCGGATCGGGAATTATTTTGAGGGCCGTCGTTGAAATACTTTTCGAGCAGGGTGTTGTATGCTGCCGCATTCTCGCGTATCGCCTGCCCGCCCAGTGCCTCTTCGTGGCTGACCTCGCCGGCAGGAGATAGTTTTCGCAATACACTTGCGATGACGTGCTCGAGCATGGCGGGAGACCAAATGGGCTCCATCATCAGCGCGGACATCATCATGTCCCGCCCAAAATACGTCGCGTAATTCGGCAACCCGGCCATCAGCTTTTCTTGATAACTCAGCAACTCGACACTTCTGATCTGGCGCTCCAACCACGGAAAACGGAGGCGCTCTTTTGGGCCGGAGGCATTCCCCTCGCCGGCCGAAACGCTTTTCTGTGCAGTTGCTTTTTGCAAAGCACTGTCGTGTTGCGCTCGGGCCCATGCGTAAAAATGAAAAAAGTCTTGATTGAAAATCTTATCGCGCGTCAGTGGAGTGAGAGCAGGCGAATCCGTGCTGATTTTGACCCGGAGCTGGAGCGGTTGATGGTCTCTGCCCCGAATGGATACTTTGTTGGCGATGACTCGAGCTGTGGCTTGGGCTTGATCCGCGCCGAGCTCGAGCACCAGAAGATTCTTGCCATCGAATGTCGGCTGTTTGATCGTCACCACCCAGCTTGATCCGCGCACGGAAGAATTTATGGAAGGTTGCAATCGCGCGCGCAGGTCTTCCACGTTCTTGGCACTGAACAAGGCAAGATGGCGGGCCCGTTCCGCAGCGGGCAGCCGCGCGAGATTTTCGAGTAGCTCCGTGTATTCATTTTCGAGGTAAGGCGCGGATTCAAAAGGCAGAAGATGCTTTTCAAAGTACTGGAAGTCCCTCTCTTTACGCATCGAGCAGAGCAGAAAATGTCCGATATCGATTGCGGTAGAGGGCGAGGTGAGCAGATACTCGAGCTGCCGCGTCTTCCCCTCGCCCCGGGCCGCGGCCCTCTCAGAGCCCCAAATGAGTTTTGCGGGCCGGCTATCAGCATCGCGCGCGGTAAAACTGATGGATTCGTTCGCAGCATCGGCCCAGAGATTCACAATGCGGCCGTGGTTGTGGTTGAGGGAAACTTGCACAGCATTGCCCTCGTGGTCCCGGAAAAACCGGGTCATATAGCCGCGATAAGTTGAGGTATCGTCCAAGCCGGGTTGAGGAAATGCGAGGACCGGTTCCATCTCTTGTGCGGAGGCGGCTTCAAATAATGTCATTGCCGGAAGCAGGACAAAGAGCTGCAGCAAGGCTTTGCCGCTTGCACAGATGAGTGTTCTCAGCGATTCCATGATCATGCGCATGAGCCTCCAGCCTCGTTTTGATCAACTCATTTCTCAACAAATCTCAGTTTATTCTTTTCCACGACCACCTCCTGCTTTCGGCCTCGCACAGAAAAATTTTTCAGGGTGAGCTTCTTCACGTGCGAGGGAAGCAAGGGATCGAAACGCTGGCCCAGTCCATTTTCGCTCAGGCGCAATCCGGTGTAACCAAAAATGACCTGTTGCAAGAATCCTCCCGCCCCGGTGATGAAGTTGGTGGCAATGTTTGCCGGAGCCTCTGCCAAAACATTGAAAGGAGGCCGCAAATAGCTTTTGTAGCTCTTGGGAATGAGGTCGTTGAACAGCTTGGCATCGCGGAGCTCGGCGGCGACAATGGGATAAAGGGTGATCGTCATCATCGCGCCCGTGCCCTCTTCCTCGATTCTCCGGACGGCATTGGCAAGATTGTGCTGTTTGGCTTTCTTGCTCATCGGCATGTCAAGCGGAAAAGAAAGCAGCGGAACGACGGACCCCAACGCCGCCGGTGGCGCGTTTTCATAAGTGGGGTGGCGTTCATGTTCTGCATCGTAGGGTATGTAAAGCTTTTCGGCCAATTTCTCCCACGCCGGGTTCACCTCGGTTTTCAGCAACTTGCTCGCCGCAACAGCGATCTCGAGATTCTTCTTCGCGATTGCATTGGTGTAGGCATCGTTGCCAATGCCGATCAGCCCTTCGTCCACGGAGACAATGTTTCTGAGGTCGTAACGATCTTTTTGCTCGTTGTAGGTGGCGCGGCTCGTCCAAAAATCCGCAGTCTCTCTAAGGACGGGATATCCGTACTGCGCGAGCCATTGGGTATCAGCCGTCGCGAGAAAGTATTGCCATTGTGCCAGCGCGACGTCGCCGGTCACATGATTTTCGTAAAGCGCGTTTTGATAGGCGAATTGCGGTGTGGTTTCCTGGCCCAGCTCGTCCGCCTCCCACGGATACATGGCACCGCGATAGCCATTCAGCCGGGCATTGATCTTTGCGGCTTCCAATGTTCCGTAGCGAAACATGACCATCGACTTCGCTATGCGCGGGTGCATGACCAAAAGCGGGGGAAACATCCAGGTGTCGGCATCCCAAAAGATATGGCCATAGTAGCCGGCGCTGGAGAGCCCCATAGGTGGAATGCTGAACCCGGTATCTTCTCCGCCGCTGCACAGAAGATAAAAAATCATAGAGCGAATGACTTTTTGCAGCTCGGAGTCACCTTCCACGAGGATGTCGGTTTCCCACAATCGATGCCACGCTTGCGCATGCGCATCGAAAATGGCGTCATAACCAAGGGCTTCAGCGGTTTGTACAGTTTGGCTGGCTCTCCCCAGCAGGTTGGGCGTGTCGCGCGAAGAAACGGCGCTGACGAATTTGTAAAACGTATAAGGTCTTTCAGCCGAGGCCACGAACGAAATCTCGAGAGCGGCAATGTTGTCTGAAACGTTTGTGCTCGTGGTCAATCCCTGCAGCTTCTCCGGCCAGCTTATCGCCGCCGCAGCAGCGACAGCGCTGGAGCGGCCCTCGGCTTGCGAAATCATCCAAAGCCGGCCGCCGGCGAGATTCGCCTCGGCATGGCGGTCTTTCACAGCCATGTGTCCTGGATACCACACATATGGCCAGGGGCCGGGTGGATATGGCTCAATCTTTTCCAGCCGTGCTAGCGCAATGCGGCGAGGGGCATCCCAAGCGCGAATGGGAAAGGACACTTTGATTTGGTTTGAATAATGTGGAATGATCTGAAGCTTGACTGCCGCCAATTCAGGGTGAGATCGTGAAACAAATGTCTGTATTTCAACGGTGGTGTTTTTTTCTCCATCTGCCCACTGGTATTGGGTCTCGATATAACCGTTAAACATATCGAGGCTCTGACGGTAAGCGCGCAACGTGTTTTTATCCAGGGGCACATCGTTCAACCAACTCTTGCCGTTAAAGAAGTTCACCTCGTTCCACGCCGGCAGGACGGCGAGGCGCGGCACATCACCTGCACCGCAGTCATAAACCCAAGCCATATACGATTCGCCGGGCTTCGTCCCTAATTGCGAAACAGCCAGACTGAAATGACCATTGCCCAAATAGGCGGGCGTGTAGGCTTCCAGGCTTTCCGTTTTGAAAATGAAAGAGGAGTCTTGGGCATGAAGAGTGGCAAGGCTGAAAATCGCTTCGGTTAGGAGCACAAAAAACAGAATAATCCTCTCCGCTCTCACAGCTCATGGCTCCTCTTTACTCACAAATGAAACTTCTACCGATAGAATGAGCCAGCTGGTACATCCCCCGACACTCCACTTGAAAACCTGGCAAGAAAGCAGGGGCATTCGCTGGCTCACTGCAATTGAGTTACAAACTAATGATCGGCAGAGCTTACCGCACGTTTCCTCCACCTTGGGCGACCCAACCCTTGCGGGCGGAGCTCACTTAAAACTGGTAGCCCACGGAGAACGTGAAACGGCGCGGCAAAATCGGGCGTGCCAGAAACAGATTTCTGCCACCGGAACTCGGCAACCGAGGATTGCCTTCCTCGAGGCCTTTGGACTGAGACACGTTCAGCAAGTTTGCGGAAAAAACCACCGCCTGGCTTGGGATTCTGTACGAGGCGCCGAGGTTGAAATAATTGTAAGCTTGAAGCTCCCCGACGACGGTGTACCTGCTGTACTTTCCGGTAGCCTGATCGTACTGCGCATCGACCAAGTCGCGACTGCCAACAAAATGCCAATCCGCCAAAAGGGTTAAGCCGGAGGTCGCATAGGTGACGCTCAGATTCGCCAAGCCCTTAGGGACGCCGCCAGCGGTCAACGCGGCTCCAGCCGCTTCGACGGTCTCCGTCTTGAGAAAGGTGCCAGCGCCGATGAAGCTCAAACCGCGTACGGGACTTACCGTGGCCTCCAGTTCGACGCCATAGGACCTGTTGTCGGGGCTGGTTTGCGTCACCCATACGGTTTGCCCGGTGACGGGGTCGACTTGCAGCCCTTGCCCAACAATGTTTGAGAGTTTGGCCCAAAAGACATCGGCGGTATAGCCCAGACGCGGCGAAGAGTATTTTACACCTCCTTCCACCATTTGCGTTCTTCTTGATTCGTAGATATCGACTTGTTCCTGCGCCTGGGCATCGAGGAATTCGTCCAGGGCCGGCATTTTGTATGCCCGGCTGCCCTGCGCGTAGATCGCAAACCGGTCATTCAAAGCATAGTTGAGTCCGAGGGAACCGGCCCAATCATCGATGTCTCGATTGAAATGCCGAAACGACCCGTTGCCATACTGTTCAACGTCATACGGTGTGGTCGGATCGCCATCGAGATCAAACGTCGACTGGTTTTCGGCGCTCTGGACGAAATTATTGACCTCATACCGGAAGCCCAGGTCGGCACGAAGTCGATCGCTGAGTTTGAACTCCCCTCCGGCGACACCGGAAAATACGGTGGTAGAACCCGAACCGTTGCGATAGAGCGAGAGAAATCGGCGGAATCCGTTTTGCGTGAATTCCACGGGACCGGTAGGAGTGGTCACCACCAAATCCAGAAACCTGGGATTGTCTCTCACGTCCGTGAGGATATCGGTGAAGAACCACCGATTGGTCTGGGTGTAGTTTGCAAAATACAATCCGAAAGACAACCTGTGCTCGCCGATTCTCTTCAGAACCTGCAATTGATCTTGAAAGGCAGAGAGAGGTTTTTCAACGTGCCATTCTCCACCCGGCGCCACCAAGCCATTCTGCGTATCGAAGGGAAGTTTGTCTCCGGCATTGTCGCGGTGGTTAGTGAAAAGCAACTGATAAGTAGAGCCTGCCGGGAAATTGAGGCTCCGTACCCAATCGGCAGCCGGCAAGACATCAAAAGGAACGATGGCATTCCATCCCTGCTCGTTTTGCATGATTTGAGCGGTATTCTGCACCGTCCAGCCGCCATCGAATTCGAAATTGAGGTCGCCCGTCAACCAATACGCTTGGGTGCGCAGTCCATCATCGAGCGGAAGCTCCAGCTCCCCGGGCGGTATCGGGACTTTGAGGTAATTGCCCTCGTTCGAGGTCATCGCGCCATAGTCTGAAAAGCCCGAGACGTATTGCGGATCATTTGGATTCTGGAAAGGCAACGGCAAAATAAACTGGTTGCGGTCATCGATGAATTTCAACGAGGCCCGGAGATAACCATTGTCGAGCAGCCGCGTGACATTGGCCTTGAATTGGCCGCCGCGGATGCCGGGGTAAACCGGATCCCGCACGCCATGATCATAGCGGTAGAATCCGCCCAAGTTGAAGCGCCAGCCTTCCCCGAGCGGGCCATTGAGATTGAAGTCATAGCGCGCCAGCCCCTGGGTCGCCGCGCTTATTTTTGCGGTTCCGCCTAACTCGGGGCCGCCAGTCTTGTTGATGAAATTGATGATGGCCCCGGGCGTATTAGAGCCAAACAAAGCGGAACTGCCGCCGCGCACGACCTCCACCGTCGCAATGTTCTCATCGGGCCGGAATAGATTGTCGGCATTCATGAAGAACGTGTGCATGGTGGGGAAAACGGGCATGCCGTCCTCCATGAACATCACGTATTCCACGCCCAAGATGCCTCGCATGCTGATGTTTTGATTGACTTCGCCGCCCGAGCTTTCCACGCGCGTAAATCCCGGAATGTAGCGCAACATCTCTGTGGTACTGCGCGGCGCGGCTTGTTCGATATTGCGTGGCCCAAGAGTGCTGATCGCCACGCTCGATTCGATCTTCGGGCGCGGCGTGCGAGTGCCGGTCACCACCACGTCGCTCAGCATTAACGCATCATCCACGAGCTTGAAATCCTGGGTAGCGCTCGTGCCTTCCGAAACGGTGACGCTCACGTTCGCGGGGCGATACCCCAGCATGCGGATCTGCAGCGTGTAGCTTCCAGGCGGAACATTGGCAATTACGTAGTTGCCGTTTTGATCCGCCACGGCTCCCATCGAGGTGTTTTCCAGATACACCTGCGCAAAAGGAAGGGTTTCTCCATGTTCATCCGTGACCTTGCCTTTGATGGTTCCTCCCGCAGGCGCGAACGGTAGCGGCGGCGCTCCTTGCTCCAGCGGCGTAATGACGATTGTGCTCCTCCCAACTTTGGCGTAGGTCAACGGGTTGTCCCCGACAACGTGATGCAAATCTTCGTACAAATTGTTCGACACTCGGGTGAGGGGCGAAGTGGTTTTGCCGTCCACTACCGCGTCTTCGTACAAGAAGTGGACCTGGTACGTTTGCTCCAGAGTAGCGAGTGCATCTCTTAGGGAGACAACTCGTGGTGCGGATTCCGGATTGAGGGAGAAGTTGCCCGCCTTGGAGACCAAGGTCTGGCTCAACAGCCCTTCTGGGTTCGTACCCACGTCAGTAAGAAGGCACATCCCGCCAAGTAGGGCCAGTATTCTAACGAATCGCATAAAAATCCTCCTTCCCTAAGGTCGGTAATCAACAATAGGTGGTTTGCGATTAGGGCTTCCGGCTTCAAGCAATGAAGCACGAAAATTTTTCCTCATCGATTGGACGATCTCAAATTCCTGGCGCCACGCTACGAACCCCGGGACTTCCTCGCGAGAAGTGCGAGGCGAGGAAACTCCGGCGTCCACCAAAGTGGCAATCTAGCTTTCCGGATTTGAATTCGCATTATTTGCCAAAGATCACCACCTGGCCTTCGCGACGCACGGGCACCTGTAGTGCTGTTGCCAAGGCCGTCGTAATCACTTCCAGGCCGCCATTTTCAATAGCGCCCGACAACGTGCGTTTCAACAGGTGTTCATCTTTAACCTCCGTTTGAATACCATACGTTTCCTCCAAACGATATAATACTTGTTGGAACGGCGTATCCTGCAAGATCAGTTGATCATGCCACCAGTACATATACGGGCCGACGTTGACAACGCTCGGTATTAAAGTACGAGCGCCCTTATGAAAATGAACCAAATTGCCGCTGGTCAACAGAACTTTTGCCGCTGCGGCAGACGAGCTCGTATCGGCGACCGCGACTTCAACCCCGCCTTCCTCCACCACCACGCGTGTGCCCTGCCCGCGGTCGTGCACAACAAAGTGCGTTCCCACCACGCGCACGATGCCGTCGCGGGTGTGGACGAAAAAATCGTGCTGCGGCCCCTGCGGGAGAGAGGCCACTTCGAAATAAGCTTCTCCTCTGAGATCGAACTGGCGCGGGGTCGTCTCCTTCCAAAACGCAGGGTAACGCAAGGTGGAATTGGCATTCAGGATAATCCTGGTGCTGTCCGGCAACAACAATTGATTCCGCTCACCGAAGGCGGTAGATGCAATTTGCATTTGCTGGTCAAGAGACCATTCCGGCCAGACAAAATACCGCCCCAGCACCACCACTACCAGTAACACTGCGGCTGCACCCGCGGCGAAACGTATCCATGAAAATAGCATACTTCCGGTCCGAAGGGATACTCCGTCACGAACTGGCAAGCGAAGTGCGGGTGTGCTCTTCGTTGCGGGAGCAGTCAATCGTGTTTGTAGTTTGTGCCATTCTTGCTCAACGGCGGGCAAAGCGGCGGGACGAAAATGTGCTCTCTCCCACAAAAACAAAGCTTGAGCATACAATTCCTGATGCACAGGCTCCTGACTCAACCATTGCACCCACTCCTCGGTTTCAGCCGCAGAAGCACGCCGTGAAAGCCAGCGTTGGAAGGATTCATCACCAAGCAGAGAAAAGAGTTCGCGGTCAGGTGCGGTCATGTTTTGTATGCTTTCCCTTGAGAACGTTGAGTTGATTCACGGTCGTTCATGTATATAAGAAGAGGCGATGAACAGCAAAATGTAATGCTCTGTGTGAGAAGATTAATGGAGAGTTTTTGCTGGCAGGCTGTTCACCTGGGCAGGGGCTGCTTCGAATGGGCAAAAACTTGACGCAAGCGGTGGAATGCCTCCGAAACATAATTGCGCGCGACTTGGGGCGAGACGTTCATGATTGCCGCAATTTCACCGTAACTCAAGCCGGCATAGGTTTTCAAATAAAGCGCTTCGCGGATGCGCGGCGGTATCCCTCGCAGGCCTTTCGCTATTATCTGCTTTTCTTCAAGATTGCTTTCCTGCATGACCAGGAGGTCTTCGGGTGAGAATTGCTCCAGATCTTGATGCAAACCAAATTGCTGCTGAGAGGCCATCTGCCGGTGCTGCCGGGCGAGTGATTTGAGCAAATGGCGGCGAAAAACCGTCAGCAAGTAAGCCGGCACCGATTCGACTTCGGCAAGGCCTCTGCGCTTTTGCCACATATAGGCAAAAATATCTTGAATGCAGTCTTTGACCAGTTCCTCTCGATGCGAAAGCTTCATGCCATAGTCATAAAGCATGGCAAAATGGCCGCGGAACAACGCCGCTACCGCGCGCTCATCTCCTTCCCGCATCCCTTGCCAAAGCAGGCGACTTTCAGGAGGGCAGTCTAAAGTTTTCATTCATTTTCATGCGATGATGGCAGGGGCCGAGCGACAGTTTTTGTTGGAACTCTCGGTGTCGTCGTGCGGTAATCTACCTTGATGGGTGGAAATTGTCAAGTCTTTAGTACTTGATTTTTAGCCCGTTCTCACGCCCAGCTGCGCCGGCGAGAATGGTATTCTTCTTGTAGATTTCCATAAAAACAAAAAAAGTGCGACACATTTTAGACCGGCGCCGTCTATTCCAGTGAAACCAGGTGCATGCCCTTCGCGCAAATCGCATGCAGTAAAATTTGGTGTGGAGGCAATATGGGAGCGTGGCAATCCGCCGATCTGAAGGAGGAAAGGATTCGCCTCAAGTGGGCGCTGGAGGTTTTGTTTGACTATCTCGATCACCGCAACACGGCCCACGATGACCCGCCGCCCGAAGTTGAGCAAGCCATGGGCTTCATCATCGCATACTACACCGCCAGGCTGAAGAATGTGGTCAAACTCTTTCCCAGCGACTATTTCGCCCGCTCTTACGACTCGCGCGATCTCTTTTATCATGCGTGGAGCGCGCTGTGGCTGAACGGGCATCGCATCAAAAACCGCACGCCGGCGGGGGTCTGCGCCTGGCTCAAAAATGTCATCCGCAACCACAAATTGGACTTGCGCGACAAGCTGCGCCGCTTCGAGCCGATAGGCTGGCAGAGCGCAGAGGAATTCGAGTCTCTTCTCGAGCAAACCGGGATGCTGCTGGCCAACATCGGATTGTTGCCGGACTTCTACAGCGAAGATGAAGTCTATTTTCGCTACCAGTTGCTGGAAGCATTCATCGCACGCGCCTTGCCCAAGCTATGCACGCGCGAACAAAGGGTCATTCACTTGGCCAGCGCGAAATACTCTTTGGAAGAAATCGCGCGCGACATGCAATTTCCCAGCCGCAATGCGGTTAGCAGTTTCAAGAAGCGCGCATTCGAAAAGCTGGCCAAACGCTTGTACATTTTGTTCCTGAGAGATCTGGACCATCCCGCCACGGGCTTGCACGAGAAAGATATCATCGCCGAGTGGATCCAAAGGTTCCACCGGCAGGGAGAGAAAAAAAGATGTGTGATCAGAACAAGATGACAGGGGACGGCGGCAGCAAGGCCTTGCGCACGATCAACCTCGATAATGCCTCAGCCTCCACCACCGCTGCTTTTCAAAAGTTGCCTCCCGCCGTGCAAGGCCTCATCACGCATCACTGGCAGCACATGGAAAAGGAGCTGGCGAAGGAGGAGCTGATCAACGCCCTCGAATGTCTTTGCCGCCACCTGCACGGCACCCCACCCGCGCGCGTTGCGCGTGACTTGCATGCGCCCGTGCCCGATCAAATCCTCGCCCTGCGCAAGTTGTTGGAACAATTTCAGCCCGCCGCCCGGCTCTTTGCTCTCGATGATGAAGTCGGCGCGCAATACCGCCTGCTCAAAAACCTTTTTGAGAAGTCGTGGAACAGGCTGAACGGCCGCCAGCGCAGGTTCATGCAATTGACTGCCAGGGCCGGCCACTCCCTGGTCGCCCTGGCGGAAGAGATGAATTTCAAGAATCTCGCAGCGGTGCAGGCTTTTCAGAAAAAGTGCTTCCAAGCCATGGCCAAAATTTTTTACGCGCTGCTCGCCAAAGAACTGAAACGAGCCGGCTTGCCCGCGCGTCGATGAGCCGGGAAACGGAGCTCTCCCCATGCTTGAAAACATGCAAACCTCGTTGGAAGAGGGTGTCTCTGCGGTCGATCGCTTCGAAAGACGGATTCAGAACGCCTTTGCCCGGCTCGTCAATCATGGCCTGATTCTGTTGCAGCACGCAGCGGAACGGTTAGAGGTCTTTTCCAAACGCGCCGCGCAATACCTGAGGCGCCTGGCGCAGGCATGCTATCGCCTGGTGATCGCTTTGTCGAAGCTGGGCTTGTTTTATTTGCCGGGTTTGTGTTGCTGGCTGTTCGAACTAAAATTCTTCGCGGTGCTCTGGTGTGCCGCCGTCACCGCCGCTGGATTGTTTTATCAAAAAAATGAAGTCTGTCTGCCGGAGGCCGCAAAAAAAGCGCCGGCAGCACGGGCGGCGAGAAACCGCCTGGCCGTGGGCACTAGAGGAGATCATCCCGCTTGATTTTGCGGATCTCTTCCCCACCATTCTCGCGCTCATGGGCAAGGAGTATGAGGTGCCCATCGATGGCACGTCTCTAACATCCCAAGCGTAAAGCAAACGCCTGGGAACGACAGCGCGTTGGCGAATTGCAGTGATGGAGTTATGGACTTTTTTTATCAATCCACCAATCCGCCTAATCCGTTTACATTTCTTTTTTGTGCCGGGTAGTTGCGATAAAAATTGCCCCCCTTCTTCGTTTGTCAACAACCACGAATCCGCATCGTGGCCATTCAGGCGAGGGCGTGGACTTCTTGTGCGGATTGCGGGCGCATGGCCGACATGATTTCATGCGCCACCCATAACAAGACCGCAGCGACGAGCAGGGCCGGTGCAATGATTTCCCAGCCGATGGCGCGCGCGAGTACACCGACAAGGCCGGGCAGCATTGATTGCCCGAGGACGGCGGCGGCAATTTGATGACCGATGGCATTGGCCGTGTGCGCCGCACCGAAACGCTGCGGTGTGGTGGCGATCATCATCGGAAAAATTGGCGCGCACGACAGGCCGATCAAAGCCAACCCGCCGAAGCTGAGCACATGCGCGAGATCAAGCCAAATCAAAGTCGCGCCGAGGGCTATGCCCGCCATGCAAAGCCGCAGGAGCAGTCGCACGGAAATGAGATTCGTTACCAAACCCGAGAGCAGACGGCCCGCGGTCAAACAGCCCCAATACACGCTCACCCATGTCCCCGCCCTTAGCATCGGAATGGCGCGACCTGCGGTGAACAAACTGTAAGACCACGCGCCTGCTGCAGCTTCGATGCCGGCGTAAATGAAGAAAACCACCATACTCAGCCATACCATGGGCATCCGCAGCGTATTGCCGGGCGAAACGCTTCGCGCAACCTTTGGACTTGCCATTTCTGGCGCAGCCCTGCCATTCGACCAATGTTTACGCGTACAACCGAAAGCCGCCGCCAAGGCAACCTGGCAGAGGCCCACGAGGCCGTAACCTGCCTGCCAGGCGTTTCCCGCGGAGAGAACGGCAGTCATGATCAATGGACCGGAGGTCGCGCCGAGGCCATAACTGGCATGCAGCCAATTCACGACGCGCGCGGTGAAATGCGTGGCGGCGTAGGAATTCAATCCCGCGTCAATCGCGCCAGCGCCCAGGCCTGAAAGTAGTCCCAGCGCGACCATCATCCACCACGCGGGCGCCAAGGCATAGCCGAGCAGGCTCGCGGCCGTCGCCAGACTACTCCAGGCCAGCAGCGCGCCGACATTCATGCGGGCCAGCACTTCACCGCTGGAGAAGCTGGCCAGCAAATAGCCACACGTAAATATGAGCAGCAGTCCGCCCATAGCATCGAGCGGCAGGTGGAAAGAAGCATAAATTGAGGGCCAGGCGACACCGAGCAAGCCATCGGGCAGTCCCAGGCTGATGAAGCCGAGGTAAGCCAAGCCGATCAACAAATACTGAGATTTAGTTTTCATCTATGGACACAAAAAAATCCCAACCGCCATACCGATGGTTGGGATTTTGATCTTTCGAGAAAGCCGTGCCGGCAAAACCCGGCCGCGTGAAGCTGATTAGATTCCCTTGAGAGCCGTACCCAATACGAGAACGGCGAAGCCCAGGGAAACGAACCAGAAGGCATTGGCCGAAACCACGGGAATCAACACAAAATTTCCCAGAATGCCGAGCACGCCCAGAATGACTGCGATCAGCCATAAGTTCTGCTTTGGTGCGGAAAGCTTCATTTTCCTCCTCCTTCTGCTTGATTCAAGGTTATGAAGATGGCACCGCCCTCGTCATTTTGTGTCCACAACATAATCATCATAACGCCAGAAGCAAGGATTTTTTACCTCCTCGACATCGCTGGCACGCTCTAACTTTGCCGCCCGAAGAGCTTCCGTTTGCAACTCGGGTCGATTTTCCAATGACCGCCCCGCCGCTCCAGTTGACACTTCTCCACAAAAAGCAAGACGCAGGCAGACGCTGCCGCCCTGTAAAGCTTGCCAAGCGAAGTTTTTTTCCGTACCTTGTTTCGCCAAACTAAAACAACCCATGCGCAGTGGGCTAATGTGCATTTGTTCCATGCACGTGCACCGGGGCGAAAGCGGCGGGGAGCCAGCGAAAAAGAGAATCCTTTGTGCTTCATTCGCTGCCACTGCGCCGAAAGGGGTACACTCAATTCTTGGAGAAGGACATGCATCCACGAAAAGCCATCCCCATCGGAGGGATGTTCACGGCGATTATGATTGCCGCGACGAGCCTGGCAGGGCAAGCGCAAGACGAGCAGCTCTATCAGCAAATTTTCGGCAAAACGCAGGAGAAACTCGGACAGGCCAAAACCGCGCAAGCCGATATTCTCTCGCCCGACGTTTTCGCGCGCGCTTTGAAAAAATACAACGATGCCAAAGATGATTTCAAGCGCGGCCGCGCTTTGACGGACATCAACACCAAGCTGCGCGAGGCCAGTACCGATCTCGAAGCCACGATGAACACTTCCAAAGTCGGCAAAGTCGCTTTGGCCTCGGTGTTACAGGCGCGCGACGCGACGCTGCAAAGCAATGCGCCGCAATATGCGCCCGAAAAATACACCCTCGCGGATAAAACTTTCACCGAGGCCGCGCGCCGGCTGGAAGCGGGCGATATGAACGGCGCCAAAAAGAAAGGCGAAGAAGCCGAGCGCCTGATGCGAGAGGCGGAATTGCTTTCCATTAAAGTCAGCATCATCGGTCCGGTGCATAGCCAGATCGAAAAAGCGCGCCAGGTGAAAGTGGACCGTCTCGCGCCCGCCACGTTCAACAAAGCGGTGAATGCCCTGGGCGAAGCGGAAAACATCCTGAACACCGATCGCTACGCCGCCGGCAAGGCCCGCGAGAAAGCTGAGGTCGCGGAATATGAGATTCGCCACGCCGTAAAACTATCGGAGCAGATTCAGCGCGTGAAAGTTGACGAGCGCCAGTGGGAGAAGTTTCTGCTGGATAACGAACAGCAAATCGCCAGCATTTCGAGAGAGCTGGATTTCACGCCACAGTTCGCCGACGGCATCGAGAAGCCGGTGCAGGACGTGCGGCAGGCGATCAAATCTTTGCGCGAGGAGCGCAAGAGCCTGACGCAGGAGGTGACCAAGCTCAACGGGCGCATGGAAGAACTGAATCGCGAGTTGAGCAGTATTCGTGAAGCGCAGGCCGGCTTGGAATCGCAGCTTGAAAAGCAGAAACGGCTCGAGCAGGAACGCCAGCGCCGCGAAGAACGCTTCAAAACCGTGGCCGGCATGTTCGACGCGAGCGAGGCCAAAGTTCTGCGCGAAGGCGACAACTTGCGCCTGCGTTTGACCGGTCTGACTTTCCAATCCGGCAAGGCCGTGATTTTGCCGCATCATTTTTCCTTGTTGACGAAATTGCAGCGCGCGATTCGCGAATTTCCCAACGCCAGCGTTTTGATCGAAGGGCATACCGACGCAGTCGGAGACGACGGCTACAATCAGCGGCTGTCCACGGAGCGCGCCTATGCCGTGCAGCAATACTTGCTGGCGAATATGAATCTGCCTGCCGACAAAACGCAAGTCATCGGCTATGGCGAAAGCGCCCCGATTGCCAGCAATGAAAATGAAGACGGCCGTTCACAGAACCGCCGCATCGACGTGGTGATTGCGGTTCCGAAATAAATCTTCGGCCCGCATGCTCGAGAAGCCTCACCACGAAAATCACGAAATACACGAAAATTGTGACCTCGGCGCCGCCGAAATTGACTGGGGCGGCTGACAATTTTTGTTAGTAGCAGGGCGATCATGATCGCCCTGTTTGCTTTTATTATTCGCCGTCTCCCCCCTTTCAGTGAGACGCCCCGGCGGGACGTCTCTACGGCCCACCTGATTAAAAATCTGACCTAATTTTCCCGAAACCGCGTTTTTGTCAGTACAACTTATCACCTTCATAGATCAAATATGGCGGTTACGCAAGGCTGAGCGGGCGCGGGTAAATGATATTGAATAGTCGTCGCTGTCACTGATTTGAGTCCTTTGCAATCGAGGCTGATCGATGATAATGAAAAATTTTTTCGATCATGGGTGGTTTGGAAATAAACTGGTCCGAGCAATCGCAACAATTGCCTTTTTGCTTTCTCTTCATAAGGAGGGATGGGCGCAAAATGGCATATCCGTTCAATTGAATATTACAGCAACGCAGCAAATTTTTTATGTATCTGATTTGGATCTCAATGGTACAGGCTCTGCCATTCCCTTCTTTAATCTAACCATCAGCAATAATACTGGTGCTCCAGTCAATGTGGTATTGCGAGCCAGACTCTTGAGTGATCGTTTCAGCCAGCCTTTGGTCGAAGCTGTAACGCAACCATTTCCGTTGAATCCCGGCACCTTGCCTCTTCTAACCTATCGTGATTTTCGCGGCTTTGGCAACACCATTCAAATCAACCGTTTCACCTATAATAGGCAAGGTGTCGGCGACATTAACAATGCTCTGCTACAAACCGGGCGATTGCCAAGTGGTACTTATATCATTCAGGTAGATGTTTTATCCCCAAGTAACCCCGACGTCCCGATTGCACGGGGTCAAGATGTGTTAGTGATTTCCAATCCAATCACATTGGATTTAATTTCCCCCGGCCAGCTTGCAGGAGGAGCGGAATGCCCGGTGGTCTTTTCGAATCTGCCGCAGTTTACGTGGAACTCCGATGCCGACAGGTTTCTATTCACCCTCTGCGAAAAGCTGCCCACGAACACCAGCCCCGAAGACGTCATGCAAAATCCGCCACGCTTGCAGAGAATCCTCAACCGCGACACGGACTTTTTTGGCACGCCTTCGTTTCTTTATCCCTCTTCCGGCTTGCCGCTGCAACCTGGCCGCGTTTATTACTGGCAAATCACCATTCTCACCACTTCCACCAGCGGCGAAGTGAGATTGCCCGGCGAGATTTGGTGCTTCCAGATGCCAAATCAAATGGGCGGCGATCGCGCGCTGATGCTGCAAGAATTGCTCAGCCTGCTCGCCAGTTTGGGCTTGGACGATGTCGCCGATTTATTCGCCGCGGGCGGGCCGCTGGAAGGTCATTTGCCGACCGGCCGTGTCACCATCAATGGCCAAATCGTCGATTTGCAGGAACTGTTCGCCATGCTGCGCGGCGGCTCGGCGAAGATCAAATCGTTTTCGGTGGAATGATGTTATAACCTTCCCTCAGCGTGTCATTCTGAAAGAATCTTCCCAAGCATATGCACGATCGCTTCGTACCAAGTCAATTCACTAGTGCGAAGGAATCCTGAAGCGCCGGATGAGGGAACAACATTAAAGAGACTAAGTTCAGACAACACGGATGGTTTATGCTTCGCAAGAGTTTTACGATTCCGATTCTCCTTAACCTGTTTTGCTGCAGCGTTTGTTTTTCCCAAGCCGCCAAAGACATCGCCGTGGTCTTGAAAGCCAATGGCGACGTGCGCGTGAATCGGGCAGCAGCGCAAGCGGCTGAAAAAGCCGGTCGCGGCACGCGGCTGCACAGCGGCAACGTGGTGCGCACCGGCGAAGAATCTTCCGCCGCCATGGTTTTCACTGACGACAAATCCATTCTCAAGGTGCGCGCCAATTCCAAGGTGAGCATCGCCGGCGAGCGTGAAGAGGGCAGCATTCTCAAAACTCTCAAACTGGAATTCGGCCAGCTTTGGGCCAAAATCACACGCAGCTCTACGCCGTTCCGGATTGAAACTCCTTCCGGCGTCGCGGCGGTGAAAGGCACGGTCTTCTATTTGTTGATCGATCCCAAAGGCGGAACCATCGTTTTCTGTTTGGAGGGCGCGGTGGAGTTGGCGAACAAACTCGGCAAGGTGCTGGTAAATGCCGGGTACACCGGCATGATGAACGATAAAACGCCGCCGGTGTCGCGGCCGAGCAATCCCAATGAAGTTCCGACCTGGGGCGATGATCAGGGTGAGGGCGGCAGTTTTGAAATCGAGTTTCAAGACGCCCAGGGACAGAAGAAGAAATTGAAGCTGGAGTATTGAAAACAGACCTTGAAGTCTCAGGAAAGTCTCACACAGAGGTACTATGACGCTCAGTAGGCGAGGGCTCGGGCTGCTGCTTTTCGTGCTGGTTTATTGCAGGTGCACCACGGGTGCCGTCGCGGGCACGAAAACTGGCGAGGGAGAGGCCACCTCCAACGCGGCGCCGCAATTCGATCACGTGCCCATCACTTTTGGCGAGCAAGGGCAGGCGATTCGCATCGAAGCGGACTTGTTTACGCCCGGCCGCGCACTGGTTTATTTGCGGCTGTATTACAAGCACGCCAGTGAAACCAATTTTCGTTTCGTGGATTTGCGCCGTGCCAGCCGCGGCTACGTGGGCGAAATTCCGGGCAGCTCCGTGCGGCCGCCCAGCGTACAATACTTTCTGCTCGCGCTGTTCAGCGATCAAGCGATCATGAGCATGCCCAGCCGCAACCCCTTCGGCCAGCCTTTTGAAGTTCTGATCACGGCTTCGAAAGAGGCGGTGCCCTCCCAGCCGAAACCGGCGGCGCCGGCCGCACCTTCTCCAGCTTCAGGCACGCAGCCGGTTTCGCCGCCTGCAAATGAACCGGGGACAAAGCCCCAGCCCGAACCGCCCGAAGATATTTCACCGCAATTGCTCGAGAAGCTGCGGCAGATGGAAGGGCCGCTGGCGAAAAGTGACAGCGGTGCGCAAAATATTTCGTCTCCGCCCATGGCGGAAACAACAGTTCCGCAAACGCCGATTCTCATTCTCAGCCCCGAGCCTTTGAGCACGGTGGCGCCGGCCGAGGCGACGGTCGCCGCCTCGTTTGATCCGGCGGTGTCGATCGCACCTGCGTCGGTGCGCATCATGCTCAATGGCCGCGAGGTCACTGCGCGCGCCGAAGTGTCGGCTTTTTTGGTTTCATTGAATCCCGGCACGCTCAAACCGGGCGAATACCGTGTGTCGATTCGAGCCAAAGACGCCAGCGGGCGGAGCGTAACCCCCGCCGACTGGCGTTTCAAAGTCAGCGGTGACACTTCCCAACAGGAAGGTGAAGAACAACAGCGCAACGACGTCGCCACCGGTGTGGCTTACGTTGATCTGCAGCACGAAAAATTCAACGGTACGAGCTTCGACAACAACGTCATCGGGGGAAATCTTACCGGGCAATACGGCCAGCTCGCCTATGATGCCGCGGTGAATTTGACTTCATTGGAAGACGGCAATTTCCAGCCGCGCCATCGCTTTGTGTTGTCGGCAGGTTTGCCGTGGTTGAAATTCACGCTCGGCGACGCCACGCCTTATTTGAATGAATTGGTGTTGTGGGGCAGGCGCGTACGCGGCGTGCAAGCGAGCTTGAACACCGGCATTGTGAATTTGGATTTTGTCACCGGCCAAACCGTGCGCGAGATCGCTCCAATTCTGGCAGGGGGCATACTACTGCAAACCGGCACCTTCAGCCAATCCTTGTGGGCGGTGCGTCCAAGCTTCGGCGGCAAAAGTTTTCAAATCGGCTTGCTGTTGATGAAAGCGCAGGACGACACCAATTCGATCAAAGTCAGCACCGCCGGCTTGACCCCGCGCGGCAATCTGGTTGCCGGCGCGGATTTGAGCATGTCCTTCAGCCGCAATCGCGTGCAGATCAAAGCCGCGGTGGCGCAGTCGCTGATGGCGAACAACATCAGTCTGCCCCCTCTCCGCAAAGGACAAATCGATACCTCCTACGGCGTCGATTTGCCCTTTGATCCGGCGAGTTTCAAAAATCTCCTGATCATCAATGAAAGTCTGGCCCCGCTCGACCCCAGCGGCGGCACCGGTCTGGCGTATCAATTCGGCACGCAGCTCAATTTCTTCAATCATTTTGTCAATTTCGGCTTTAAACAAATCGGTGCGCAGTACATTTCCTTTGGCCACACCTTTCTGCGCAACGATATTCGTGGTTTTTTTATCAACGACAATTTCCGCCTGCTGCAGAATCGCCTGTTCTTCACCCTGGGTTTCGAGCGCTATCGCGATCATTTCAATACCATCGACAGCAATCCCAGCACGGCGCTCAATACCATCCAGTTCGGCTTCGCGGTCAATTGGTCGCCGGATTGGCCGTCGCTGAATTTCAATTTTCGCAATCATAATCGCAACAATGGCATAATCGATACGACGCAGGTCATCACACCCAATGGCCCCATTGCGCTCGATCGCCGGGAAGATAACCGCACCCGCGATTTTTCCCTTCTCCTCAATCAGGATTTTCGCGCACTGAATTTGGCGCACACGGTTTCGCTCGGCGTCACCAGCTCGTCGCGCGTGGATCGTTTTGCCAACCAGCGCATCAACAATCTGGGCCAGCCCCTCGTGGCGAGCGACGTCGTCTCCAATCTGCAGTCCCTCACCGTGCGCACGCGCTTCAACGTTCCCTTGATCACGACTTTGATGTTCTCCACTAATAGCAATCGCGCCGGCGGCTTGCAATCGCCGTTCAAATATAACGCGCTCAATGCGCAGGCCGAATATCGCTTTCCCAAGCCGCAACTGCGCACGTACGCCGGGGTACGCTATATCGGCGCCTCGGGGAGCACGGGCACGAACGGCGTCACCAGCGGCATCATTTCTTACAACCAAATCGGGGTACAACTCGGCGGCGGCGTTTTGCTGGCGAACCAGCACGATATTGTGCTCGACTTCGGCGTGCTGGGCTACAACGATAAAGGCGGAAATTTCGCGACACCCGGTGTGCCCGCAACACTTGTGCAGAATTCCTCCTTCACCAACGCCTTCGTGCGCGCGCACTATGAGTTTCGCTTTTGATATCGGGGAACAAGAACTCCCGCCGTTCATTTCTTACACATTACACGTTACACTTTACACGTGTGACGTGTAAAGTGTAACGTGTAATCTATCAGGCGCTTCTGCGTTGTGAATCTCAAACAACCGCTGGCCAACAAATGGACATTGGGCGGCGCGATCACCTGGGCGGCCGCGCTCGTTGCCGTCTGGCTCGGTTCCACCGCGAGCCTTGAAAATCTCGAGCTGAAATCTTACGACGTGCGCTTCGCGTTGCGCGGCAGCCTCCCGGTGACGAATGATGACATCGTCATCGTGGCCATCGACCAACAATCCTTCGACGACCTCGCCCAACGCTGGCCTTTTCCCCGCCCGCTCTTTGCCCAGCTGATCGACAAGCTCATGCGCGCCCAGGCGCGTTTGATCGTCTTCGACGTGCTGTTTACCGAGGCCTCGTCCAACGATCCGGGTGCCGACACGACGCTGGCGCAAGCGGCGGCGCGCTCGGGTCGGGTAATTTTTGCGGGCAAGATGGAAACCGTCAACGTCCGCGGCGGCTCTCTCAGCATGACGTTGAGCAAGCCGATTCCGCCGCTGCTGCAGGCCAGCCCGGACTGGGCCGTGGTCAATATCGATGAGGATCAGGACGGTTTCGTGCGGCGCTATTTGTTGTACGTCGCCATTGACGAGCGGCAGCACTTTCCCCTTGCACTGCGGGCTTATGCCCGGCTCCACGGCCAGCGCCTGGAGCTCGTCCCGGGCGAACGCCTGCAATTTAACGGCAGAGCTCTTCCCTATTACGACGCCAACAGCTTCTTGATCAATTATCGCGGCCCGGAAAAGACTTACCCCACCTACTCTCTCGCTGCGGTCTTGGACGGGAAGGATTTTCAATTGCCCGACGCCGAGCTCGATACGGATAGTTTCGACAAAGATTTGTTGCCCGGCGGCGTTTTCAAGGATAAGATCGTTTTTATCGGGTCGACCGCGGAAGAGCTGCAAGACAACAAACTCACGCCGTTTTTTTCCGGCAGCGGCCAGCAACGCAAACTGCCGGGAGTGGAAGTGCACGCCAACGCGCTCAGCACGTTAATGTATGGCGATTTTATCGCACGGGTGCCCTTCAGTGTCGATTTTCTCATCATTGCATTGAACGCCGTGCTCACCATGATTTTTGTGCTGCGCGTGCGCACGGCGGTGGGCTTGATCTTGACCTTTGGACAAATGCTCGTGCTCTTGTTTACGTCCGTATTGCTCTTTTCCTGGCTGGAGCTTTGGATCGCGGTGGTGGGCCCGGCTGCCGCCATCATTTTGAGCTACATCGGCAATATCACGCCGGTGCTGATGGTTGAACGGCGCGAGCGCTATCGCACGAAACGCATTTTTGAGCAATACGTGTCCGCCAGCGTGGTCAATAGCATTCTCGCTTCCGGCCAAAACCCGGAATTCGGCGGCGAAAAACGCTGGCTCACGGTGTTGTTCAGCGATATTCGCGGCTTCACCACGTTTTGCGAAAAACACAAGCCCGAAGTCGTGGTGCAGCGCTTGAATGAATATCTGACTATGATGACGGAAGTCATTTTCAAAAACCAGGGCACGCTGGACAAATTCGTCGGCGATGCGATCGTGGCGTTGTTCGGGGCGCCCTATGTCTTTCCCAATCATGCGGAAAAAGCCTGTGAAACCGCCTGCGCCATGATCGAGCAATTGCGCGAGCTGCAAAAAAGCTGGTCGGCGCTGGCGCAGGATTATTTTCAAATCGGCATCGGTATCAACACCGGCGCGATGATCGTCGGCAATCTCGGCGCGTTGCAAAGGTTCGATTACACCGCCATCGGCGACGAAGTGAATCTCGGCGCACGTCTCGAAGGCGCGAACAAACAATACAACACCGCCATTATCATTTCCGAATCGACTTATCGCCAGGCGAAAAAGCGCGCGCAGGTGCGCGAGCTCGATCTGGTGCGCGTGAAAGGCAAAAGCAAGCCCGTCAAAATTTACGAGCTGCGCGACATGAACCCGCTGCCCGGCATTGAACAGGATTTGCTCGTCGATACCTACACGCGCGGCTTGGAGCTTTACAAGCAACGGCAATGGCCGCGCGCGCTGAAAGAATTCCAGAGCATCCTGCGCTATTTTCCCAGCGACGGCCCTACGCGCCTTTACATTCAACGTTGCTTCGATTTTATCGCCTCCCCCCCGCCAACGAATTGGGACGGCGTGTATGAGTTCAAAACGAAGTAGAAACCCCTAACCCGTAAAACGTAATGCGTAACCAAGTGCTTGCGTTTTACGTTTTACGTCTTACGTCTTACGTCTTACGTCTCACACCTCACCTCCTTCGCACCACAAATACTGTATACAACGTTGTACTTGCATTTCAAAAACATTTCGCGCATCTTCTTGCAATTTGAGGAGGAAGGCAGTTGGGATTCCAGTCATTCTCCGTGACCATTCTCACGCATTTTTTCGGGCTTCGTCATCTGCCTTCCCGTTATCGCCGTTCACATTCGCATTGCTGGTCCTGGCAACCTCCAAACTGCACCCCCGCCCCCGTGGGGCAGTGCTGGAGCATTGACAGTTTTGTCTACTTTCAATCCTCGCAAGACACAGTGACAACCAATCTTTACCACATAACATTGTTGTGATCGCAAGCATTCGCAAGGAAGAATGATGGATCCCTCTCTCCCCCTGCAAGCGGTAGCGGCGGACACGCTGGCCAAAGCCGCACCACAAACCGTGCTGTTGCAGCCATTGTTGGCAGTGTTGACGGTGGCGCTAGGGCTTTCCTTCACGGTCGAGCGGGCTTTGCAATTCGTCAATCGCCTGCTCAACCATTTCTTTTTTCGGGGCGACGCGCCTTACTCCAAGGCGCGGGTGACGGTGGAACAACAAGTCGACCATCTCGTCGCGCGCGTGACCGCCGATCATCAGGACCGCGCCGCCGAAGAGCTGGCGGAAACGCAGAGTCGCCTCGAGCGTGAGGGCGATTCGCTGTCGCCTCTCGAAAAGGCCGAGCTCGAAATGCGCCTGTCGCGCACGCGCACCATCGATACCACCAAATTGGAGCAAACCGAGAAATTTTCCGAGGCCATGATCCTGGTGGAGCCGGCCACCCAGCGCCCTTACGAAGAAACACATCGCACGTTTTGGATGCAAACGTTTGGCCTGTTCATCGGCGTGGGCATGTGCTTTTATGCCGAACTGGGAGTTTTCAAAAAGCTTTTTGAGTTCAATTTCCCCCTGCCCATGCTTGATCGCCTCGATCAGTTTTTCAGCGGCATTTTGATCGGTGCCGGCTCGCAGCCGGTGCATTTTCTCATCAACTATCTCACGCAGCGCAAATTCCAAACGCTTAAAAGCGAGGTGGCCGCTTCGGAAACGGCCGTGGCGATTGTGCCGGAAAAATCCGCCGCCGCTCTGGAGGCGCTGCCCGCCGTGGCGATCGTCGCGGCTGCGGATCGCGGCGTGGGCGCAGCCGCCGTGCCGGTCACGCGCGCCGCGGAAATAAACGTGCCTTACCTCGGCGGTGTGGACCGCGAAGTGCTGCAATATCGCCATCGCCGGCCCGCGGATCCGAATCTCATCGTGTATCATCATACCTCGATGCACAGCGACACTTCGTTTGCCGACGTCGTGAGAATCATCAAGGACAAGGGCTGGCTCACCGGCTATCACTGCGTGATTTTGAAAGACGGATCGATTCACGCCTTTTGCCGCTGGGACCGCTATGGCAGCCACGTGGCGGGACACAATCTGCATTCGCTCGGACTGTCGCTCAACGGCAATTTTGAAACCGATCCACGAATTCCTTTTGCGAACGTGAACGGGCGCTTCGGCGAGCCCAAACCCACCGACGAGCAACTGCACGCCGCCGCCCGCGTGGTGGCGCTGTGGAGCCAGCTGTATGGCATTCCCCTCAATTGGCGCCAAAGCATTGTTCCGCACCGTGAATTGACGAACACGCGCTGCCCCGGCTCCAACTTCCCCCAGGTGGAATTCAGAAAGCTGATTCAACATTATCACACGCTGTGGTCGAACTCGGCAACCGCCCGGGAAGAACTGGAGTTGTACCGGCAGAAACCTTATCTCTTTGTCAAGGCGTGAGGTGAAATATGATGGACGTGATCCTGC
Organism: bacterium; assembly: GCA_044869275.1. GTDB lineage: Bacteria > Zhuqueibacterota > Zhuqueibacteria > Zhuqueibacterales > Zhuqueibacteraceae > JBIOXB01. Next base: position 13,629 of record JBIOXB010000130.1, on the reverse strand, counting down.
AAGTCACTTATATTTACATGCTGACCCTGCTGCTCGCTTTGACCATCGAGCGCATGCTGGAAATCTTGAACGCCGGCTGGAACTACGCGGAGTGGCGCTTCGATCTGCACAAGTATTGGACGCGGCGCGCGCAGCGTCTGCAGGAAAAATTCGAGCAATACGCCTACTCGCGCCTGTGGAATCATTTTCTCGACGTTTCCGGCTTACTGTTTCAAATTCGCAAAGTGCGTGTCGAAGACAAAGCCGGGCATTCCGGTAAAGTGCCGATTATCGGCGGGGACTTGGTGCGCAACGCGGTGATGGTCGCGATCAACCGCACGTTTGCGGTGCTGCTCGGAATCCTCTTTTGTTTTTTGACCAACATCAATTTGGTCACCATCGCCATCCAGGAGCTTGATTTGAAATTCGAGTTCCTCAACGCTCTTTTCAAGAACAACCCCTGGCTGGCGATTACGCTCAGCGGCATATTCGTTGGCGTCGGCTCTGAGCCGGTGCATCATGCGATTCAAGCTTTGGAAAAAAGGCGCAAAAATTAGTCTGCAGAACCAGGGAGGAAGCATGGATGAATTTACCATAGCATTCGCAGTCGTTTTCTTGATCGTCGTCTTGTTCTTCCTGCACCAATTTCGGCTGTTGAACGTGCGCGGCATCATTTTCGCGGTTTCCGCGCTGGGCCTGGTGCTGGGCTTCTCATTGTTTCAATCGTATCGCAAGCGCAAATTGACGGAAGAGCTCAAGCGGCGCGAGCGGGAATTGCAGGAGCAGGAAAAACGTTTGAAAGAATTACAGGAAAAGTACGACGTCGCCAAAGAAGAAATCCGCGAGGCCGAAGAGCTCTTGAAACGCGAACGCGCGCGCTACATGAAGGAGATTCTCGAGATTGAAGCGGAGAAAAGCCAACAGTTGCAGCAGCGGCGCGAGCAGTTGAACAACATGAGCGCGGACGAGCTTTTTGAAGAATATAACAAAGTCATCGGCGGCGGCAATTGAGATCTGCAGGTGGCCTAGGCTGTGGGCTTGAATATGGCGGAGGAAAAATCATGTCGCAACCTCTCAATCATCGCACTGCAATGCTCGTGGTGCCGGCACTTTTATTTCTGCTCGCCGGATTTGTTCCAGGGGCTGCCCAGCCGCGCCTGGAATACGTGCGGCCGCTGGGGAAGAACCATCAGATTAAAATCGACGGTGCGGATTTTCTGGCACTCTCGCGCGAAAGCGTGCAGCGTTCGCAATTCCTCCAGGATTCACTCAAAATCGAATTGGAAGCCGCGCAAAAGAAAATGGCCGCCAAAGACACATTGCTGGCGGCATTGGACCGCACCACCAACACGTATGCCAGGAATTTCTGGCTGCAAGACTCGCTCCTGCGGCAAACGCAGAGCCTGTACCTCGGCTATCGCGAATTGTACCGCGATACGCGCAAACTCTACAGCGAGCCCTGGCTGCGCTTCAGCGGGGGCCTGGGCGCGGTACGGGAACAATACGGCAATAATGATTTGCTGCCGGTGATTTTGTTAGGTCTGTCTATCAAAAGGCTGGCGTTCTGGGGATTTCTCAACAAGGAGCAGAGCGGATTTTTAGCGGGTGTGAATTATCCCTTGCAACTCAGCTTTTTCTGAAGAGGGGCACAGAGAATTGCCAGAGGCTTCACGCATAATTTACGGCGTGTGCGAGAACAGAACACCGTCTCGCTGTGCGTGATACACTACGTGACGTTTTATCGTAAAAAGTGCGATCAAGTCAAGCTTTTTGTGCTGGCATGGCGGTTGCTCTTTTGGCCGGGTGAATAGTGGTCTTCACCTCCAACGAACCTCAACCAAGGACTACGATCATGAGAGCGAAGATTGTTGTGACCATCATGGCTGTGCTCTTAATGCTTGTCGCTGTGGTTTTCCAAGGCAAGGCCAAGGCACCGGCGCAGGAAATCGTATTGCCGGATATCGTGATCAACCAATGACCAGGGGCCTGCAGGCGCTGCGAAAAAATCGCCCCGCCTGCGCAGAAATAGGGATATGGGCCCTCGTCCGCTGGTGCCCGGAAGTTCTTGCCGCTTCAAGACTGGGCAGGCGGTTTTGGGATGCACGTCAAGATTCCTCCTCCAGCCCCAACGCCAACGCGCAATAAGCCAGGCAAAAGCGCAACGGCAAATCGAGCTTGACCTCCTGCTCTTCTAAAAAGCCCCCAAAGAGCGCGAGCACTTCTCGTGCGTGCGACGAACAATCGAAAGACAGGCACAAGGCTCCGAGCGCAGCGCTGAAGGTCTGCGGGTCGCCGTGATAGGTGACGGCCACCTCCAGAAAGCGCAGCCGGCGCCGCTCCTCCCTCGGTTTTTCCGCCAGATCCTGCAAAATGCCGGCGGCGACGTTGGCATCGAGCAGATAGGCTTTGTAATCGCTGTAAAAATCCTCGCCGGTGCCGCAGAGATCGGCGAGGGTGAGATGCGCTTCGCTGCGCACGGTCGGCGACTCGAAGGCCTGCACGCGCGCCAGGATTTCACGGATCAGCTCGGGACGGGCATAGAAACTGAAGGCATTCATGCAGTGAATCAGCAAGCGGGGATTGCTCGTGGTGCGAAAAATCTGCTGTATGTCGTGATAGGATTCTTCGTCGCGCATCCGGCCCAGGGCGAGAATGGCTTTGCTGCGCAAGAACAAATCCTGCGAGCGCAAGGTTTGCCGCAAGAGTGGAATGGCTTCGCGCACGGCATAAATGCCCAGCACATCGGCGGCGAGATAGGCGGTGGTGAATTCATGATGCTTGAGCTCTTCGATCAATGCACGGGTGAGGGCCGGCGTGGGGGGCACATTGCGCAAGGCCTGGAGCGCATCCGCGCGCACCACGAAACGCGGCGAGGCCAGTCCCTCCAGCAACTCCCTTTCGCTCAAGGCCGAGCCAAAATCGCCGATGCGGTCGAGCGCCTCTCCTTCCTCCTCCGCGGTCATGCGGCCGGTCAAATTGCTTAAGTAAAGCAGCGCCTGCAAATCGCGCGGCGAAAGAAAGATGTTCAGCACCTCGCGCAGCCTGCGGTCGCGCACCGGCGACACGCGCTGGGTGGCTGCCAGCGCCGCGAGGGAAATCAGCGCGAGAATGAAAAAGTACCAGCGGAACGGCGCCAATCCGCCGCCGGTCCAATCCTGCAACTGATTGATCAACAAGCCTCCGCAGAAGGCGCCGGCAAATCCCGCCATGCCCATGACGATTTCGGAGAAGAGCGAAGCGGCATATTGCTCGCGTGCGCGCACAAGATTGAACAAATAGGGCACCTGCGCGCTGGTGAAACCGGGAAAGACCAGGCCGTACATCAGAAAACTGAGCGCAATAAAGGCGGGGTGCAGGCCCGGCGTCACGACCCAACTGAACAATGCCATCGCCAGACAGAGGCAATACAGCAGCATCATGGGCCGCGCGCCGAAGCGATCGAGATACAGGCGATTCATGAAAGAGGCCAGCACATTGCCCACGCTGTGAAAAATGACCAGCAGCAAAATCCGATCTTCCGGAAGCCCGGCGCCCACGCGCATGCTCACCACCAAAAACGGCAGGGCCGCGGCCAGCACGGTGCGCGTCAACGTTCCTGAAATCAAAAAGCGGCGCAGCGCGGGCGTCTGTCCGAACAGATGAAACATGCTGCGCATGGTGACGTTTTTTTCCTGGCGCGGTTCGGGAATTTCGGGGATGCGCAGGGCGATCAACGCCGAGAGCACGCCGGACACGACGCCGAAGGCAATGAACGCCTGAACCCGCCACAACGGCGCTTCGCGGCCGAGCAGCAAGCTGTACAGCAACAACATCAGCATGCTGCCGGCGTAGAAAATCGTGAATTGGCCGGCGACCAAGCGGCCGCGATTGTAAGGGGTGGTGATGCGCGCGATGAGCAGGGTGTTGGCGGTGTTGCCGAGGGCGCGGAAAGTGAACAAGAGCAACGCGCCCAGCAACAAAATAATGAGACCAGCATCTTTGCCATACCGACTCGCGGCAAACGGCGCGAGCGCCATGACACCGCCGAGCAAGTAACGCAGCAGCCAGCTCATGCCAAAAACACGCACCGGCCCTCTGCGCTCCACCATGCGTTTGCCCACCAGGCCAAAAAACATGGTGAGATAAACCAACGAGGCCAGCAATCCCACGAACACCGAGTTCGCGCCAAGCTTGAGGGCATACAAGGTCAGCACTTGATCCGCAAGGCAGGCGTAGGCCAGAGCATTGAAAATCTGCGACATCTGAATGAGTTTTTGGCTGCGCCTTTGGCGGCCGGGAGAAAGCGGAACCACCGCCGGCACGAGGAGGGGAGAGTTTTCCACCGCTGGCTGCCGGCCGGTTTGTCGGGAAGTCGGGGATGGTGAGAACATGAGAAGTTGAGAATGATCACCCGCGAAATCGCTTGGAGAAACAATCCCTGCGCGCAAATGAAAAAGCCCCTGAAGCGTTACCGCAATTCTAACAATGCGACAATCTCACGTGACGCGCCGGCTTTCTGTTCTACGAAAGTACGGCACTTCTTTCCCCAAGCTTGAGCAACGGATGGCCCGGCCAGCAATTCGTGCAAAATTTGCGCGCCTGCTTCCGCCTCCGGAATGACCCTGCCGATGCCCATTTGCTCCATTTCCACAGCTTCCGCCGAATTGCGCATGCGCGGTCCGTACAAAACCGGCACGCCATGCGCGGCCGCCTCCAGCACGCTGTGCACGCCGGGGCCGAAGCTTCCGCCGACAAACGCGACGTTGCCCGCGCCGTACAGTTCCGCCAGCACACCGACGCGATCGACCAGCAAGATTTCCGCCGCCGGCCGGGAAGAAATACTTGACAACCGGCAACTGGTGAGGCGATGCTGTTCCAGCAATTTTTCCGCGCCATGCAAATGCTCTTCCGTCGGCTCGTGCGGAACCAGGATCATTTTTGCAGCGGGCACATGTGCGCGCGCCGCGGCAAAAGCGGGAATCACGATCTCTTCATCCGAAGGCCAGGTGCTGCCCGCGACCAGCGTGTGCTCGCGTTTTTGCCAGGCTTCGGGCAAAAGCCGGCGCACGTTCGCGGCTTGGGTGCGAAATAAAACCTGGTCGTAGCGCGTATCGCCGGTGAAGCGCAAACGCTCGGGAAAACGCAGCAAGCCGCGCAAATCTTCAGCCGCCGCGCGGGACACCGCGCAAATCCAGTCGAAGTTCGCGAAGATTTCCCGATTGAAACGCCGCACCCCGGGCTTGTGCCGGAGGGATTTCGCATTCGTGCTTACGCTGGCATCGGCGAGCAAGAGCCTGACGCCGCGCTTTCGCCCTTCCCACAAAAAGTTCGGCCACAAATCGTGGCGAATGAAAATACCCGCCGCCGGTTTCACCAAATCAAAAAACCGGCGCACGTGCGGCAGACTGTCGAAGGGCAAATAGCACAGCACCTCAACAGGCAGGTTTTTCCGGGAAACATGGGTATAGGCGCTGGGTGAGAATAGAGTCAAGACCCGCACCACTTGCGCATGGCGCTCGCGCAGCTCACGCAGGAGGGGCAGGGCCTGCTCGCACTCGCCCATGGACGAGGCGTGAATCCACACACGCGGCCCTTCCCCGCAGCGCTGAAGTTGTGACGACAATTCGGCAAAGAGATTTTGGCGGCCTAAAACACCTTGGCGGATTTTTCCGATCCGGCGGGAGGAGAATGGCAAAACCGCGAGGAGACGAAACAGCAGGGCCATCACCGGCACCGCAAGCCCGTTGTAAAAAGTGAACCAAAAGCTTTTTCCGGTGAAGCGAGATTTATCTTGCGCAACAAGTGTGTACACAATCTTTTCCGCGCGAAACCGCCCTCATTTCGGATTGGCAGGAATTGTTTTATAATCTTGTCCCAAGATGACGCTCACCGCCACCATGCGATCGGGCTTGGCTTGTTGATAGGAAACGTATTGGTCGGGCAGTCCCAGGAATTTAGCGATCTGCAATCCCATGACCATTTCTTTTGAGCGGCGGTCGATGATGTATGTGCGCGGCAAATCCGTGCGCTCATAGGTCGCGACGTTGACCGGATCGAAGCCCTTTTCCTTCAGCAGGTCGGCGTATTTGCGCGCCAAGCCATCGACGCCACAGCCGTTCAACACCTCGATTTTGAGATTCTCGGGAGTGATCATTTCCGCTTCCGAGCTGATGGAATGCTCGCGCCCGCTCAAAAAATGTTTGCTCACGAATGAGACGATGAGAATGACGTTGACAATGCCCAGCGCCCACAGCGCCGTGGTGAAGAGCGTTTGTTTGAGATTGAATTCGGGTTTGCTGCGGCGGGTGGCCGTGCGTTTTGCCATGGTGTTGGCGTCATTCTTGCGCGGCCGGCTTGGCGTGGCCATGCGTTGACTCGACACGTCCTTCTCCTTCCACTAGGTGTTTTCCAGTTTTTTTCTCAAACTCGCGCTTGAGAAAAAACCCTCAGAAAAAGCTTTGAACAAAAAAATGACCCGCCCGCGCGAGTCATTAATTTTTTGCAAGAATTCATCGCTCCGAACTGGGCGAATCGCTGCGACTGGGCGAGTAATCGTAATAGGGATAATAGCCGGCGCGATAGGGATAATAAGAACCTGCCGGATAAGAATTGAATTGAATGCCCACCGACATGTTTTTGCTCGGCTTGTATTCCAGATTCGCGCCTGATAAAAAGAACCCACTCGAATACATCGACGGCACGCCCAGTGAGGACAAGGGCTGGTTCATGATTCCCCATTGCAAGGAAACTTGCAGCGGATCGGAAAAACGATAGCTCATGGTGTTCAGATAAACGCCCTGGCTGAATCCCTGTCCGCCCGCCGACAAATATGAAAGCGAATAGCTTTGCTGCATGGAAAAACGATTGGGGTTCAAGCCGATCATACCGATGAGGCTCCTGGGCGCTGACAAGCCTTGCGTCAGAAGCTGTGAGAACGACGCAGGTTTATCCGGGCTCTTGAGTTGCGCGGAGGCTAAAGCCGGCAGCAGCAACACCAGCGACAAGGCGGCGAAGATTCTCATTTTTCTCATCTCATTCCTCGCAAAATCGCTTGCGACACGTGGCACATATTTTCTGTCTCACACACACTTTATGTTAAGAAATTTTCGCGGGAAAGTCAAACGGTTTTTCGGTCTAAAGCCAGTATTGTGTTAAACCCCCGAGGAATACGGGCGCGATCCTTATCATGAGCGCTGGCCCGCAGGCTGTCGTTTCATTTTGGTCATTATCAATTATCAATTGATAATTGATAATTGATAATTGTCAATTGTTAATGGGGAGCGATCATAGCCCAAGATTACGCGCTTTGCACCTTCACCACCACCACCGTGACATCATCGTACTGTCGCACGGCACCGGTGAATTTTGCCACTTCGTGCAGCAAGCTCTCGACGATAACTTTTGCACTTGCTTCGCCGGAATACTGGCGCAAGGTGCTCTCCAAGCGTTCGTGGCCGAACGATTCTTGCTCGGCATTCATCGCATCGGTCAAGCCGTCAGTATAAAACACCAACAAATCTCCCGGTTGCAGCGCGAGCGTCGCTTCATTGTATTCCACATGTTTTTGCAAGCCCAGGGGCAGGCGCATGCCCTCGATTTGCAAATACTTGATCTGGTGATGGCGCAATAATAAGGGCTCGGTTTGGCCCGCATTCGCGAAAGTCAAAATTTTTTGAACAACATCCAAAGCCGCAAACGACATCGCGGTGAAGACATGGCTGTCGGTTTTTCGATACATGGTTTTGTTGATGCGCCGCAAGAGCAAGCGCGGTGAGCGGAATGTCGCCACTTCACTGCTGATCATGCCGCTGGTGAGCACGGCCGTCATCGCGCCGGCGATAGCCTTGTCGCTGACATCGACCAGCACAATGCCGAGCTTGGTCTGGTTTTCGTCCAGCCAGACATAATCGAAAAAATCGCCGCCGACTTCCTCGGCGGGCCGGCAGACACCGGCAATGTCAAAGGCCGGAATCTGCGGGGCGCGCGCCGGCATCAGGCGCATTTGCATGTCGTGCGCCGCTTGCAGTTCATTGGCCATGCGGGCTTTTTCCAGCCGCAAGCGCAGGCGCCGGCGATGAAACCAAAAGCCCCCGCCGGTAAATAAAACCGCCGTGCTCGCGAGAAACCACCACGTTTTCCAGACTGGCGGCGTCACCACGAGATGAACCGCCAAACCCTCCGCGTTCCACACGCCGTCGCTGTTTGCCCCTTTCACGCGGAAGACATAACGCCCGCCCGCGAGATTGGTGTAGCTCGCGTAGCGCCGTGTGTCGCAGTACACCCAGTCTTCATCAAAACCCTCGAGCTTGTAGGCGTATTGATTCTTCTCCGGATGCGTATATTCCAGCGCCGCGAAAGCGAAGGCGATGAAATAATCCCGATAAGACAATCTGATGTGCTTGATCATGCTGATCGCGGTGTCGAGTTTGGCCTCTTTGTCAAGCTTTTTGAAAGAAGTCAGCACGACGAGCGGCGCCTGTGGATTGTCTTCGATGTGTTCGGGATGAAAACGATTGAAGCCGTTGATGCCGCCGAAAAACATCTCGCCGCGGCGGTTGCGAAAATAGCCGCCCTGATTAAACTCGCGGCTTTGCAGGCCGTCCGCCGTGCTATAATTGCGGAACCCGCGCGTGGCTTTTGCAAATTTCGACAAGCCATTGTTCGTACTCAACCATAGATGGCCGCGGTCATCGCCGAGAATCCCGTAAATTACGCCGTTCGGCAGCCCGTCCTTTTCAACGAAGCTCGTGAACGTTTCCCGCCGCACGTCAAGCAAATTCAAGCCGCCGCCGGCGGTGCCAACCCAGAGTGTTCCCCCTGCGCTGTCTGCATCGGCGTAAATTGCCAGCACTTGATCGTTGCTGAGACTCGTGGCATCGTTTGCGCGATGGCGATAGCGCTTGATTTCTCCCGTCGTTTGGTGCAAGCGATTCAGGCCTTCCGCAGTTCCAATCCATAAATACAAATCGCCGCCGGTTCGCGATTCAGCGAGTGCGTGAATGGCATTACTGCTCAGGCTGTTGGCATTCGCCGGATCATGGCGGTAACGCACGAATCCCTCCTGCGTTCCATCGCGACTGCCATTGGTTGCATGCAGATCGGTCGTAAACCGGTTCAGTCCCCCGGCACCGGTGCCCACCCACAACGTGCCGGTTTCCGGCGATTCAAAAATGACACTGACGCCCTGGCCGCCCAGGCTGTGAGGATTCTCCCTCTCGTATTGATAATGCACAAAACGCCCTTCCGCCGTCATGCGGTGCAAACCATCACCGGTTCCCACCCACAACGCCGGCTGGCCGCGATAATGACCGGCGCAAATCGCCGCCACACCGTCGCTCAACAGACTGTGGGGATTCGCCGGTTCATGTGCATAACGCTTGAACTGAACGGCATGCCGATGCCTCTCATTTTCCGCCGGCGCAACCATTTGGTAAAGCCCGCCTCCGCCCGTGCCGATCCACATTCTGCCGCGCTCATCTTCGGCAATGGACATCACCATGTTATGCCCCAGGCTGTGCGGATCGCCCGGGTCGTGGGCATAGTGCTCGAACTTTTCACCCGCCTTGCTGAATTTGCTCAAACCCCCGCCGTATGTCCCAACCCATAGCACGCCGGAACGATCTTCAAAAATCGACCAAACATCGTTGTTGCTCAAGCTTTGCGGATTTGAAGATTCGTGGCTATAATGAAGAAAGTGATCGTGCTCGCGATCATAACGATTGAGCCCAGTGCCCGTGCCAAACCACAGCGTGCCCTCGCGATCTTCACAAATCGGCCGCACCACGTCATAGCTCAAGCTCAATTCTTCCTCGGCTTGATGGCGATAGACTTTAAATTGTCCGGTCGCGCGGTCGAAGCGATTGACGCCGCCACCGAACGTGGTGACCCACAGCGTCCGGCCGTCGCGGGAGTCCTCGTGCACCGCCCAAATCGTATTCCTGCTCAAACTGTTTGGCAGTTTCGGGTCGTGTTTGAAACTCGTGAAGCGCGCCGAGCGGCCATCTTCGGAAAGCTGCTCGAGCTTTGCCAAACCGCTCCAGGTGCCAATCCACAATGCGCCAGTGCGATCCAAACAAAGCGCCTGCACATGATTGCCGGGCAAACTCGCCGGCGCCTGGGGGTCGGTCTGGTATGTTATACATCTGCCGGTTTGCGTATCCAGCAGATTCAGCCCGCCTCCCGCCGTTCCCACCCAGAGGCGATGTGGGTCCTTGCCGGAAATCATGGCCGTGATCGCTTGATCGCTCAAGCTGAAAGCGTCGTTGGGGTTGTGTTGGTAGCGCACGAATCTTCCGCGCACACGGTCGAAACGATGCAAGCCTTCGCGCGTGCCGATCCACAGCGTGCCAGCAGCATCTTCGTACAGCGCCGTGATATGATTGCTTGAGAGAGAGCTCGAATCCAGCGGATCGTGCTTGAAGACGGTGAAGGCATAGCCGTCGTATTTATTTAGGCCGTCCATCGTGCCAAACCACATAAAGCCCAGGCGATCTTGCACGATGCACGTGACCACGCTTTGCGACAGGCCGTGCTCGAGGGAGAGACGCTCGAATTTCAGTTTTTGATTGCGCGCGAACGCGCTCCCGGTTACATTTAAAAGGGCGAAAAACAAGAAGCGCAGAATCATTCGATCAAGCATAGAAAACGCGAAAAAGGGTTGTGCATTTCGAGTCATAAAGCTCCAGATGAGAACCTCCGGCAACGACGAAACCTCATGAAACCAAGATAAAGACTTAAATACTTTCCTGCAAGGAAGGATTGCCAAACGCAACCGGGCTTTGAATTATATGCTCGTCGCGATCAAAAGAATCGCCAAGCGAAGTCCGGCCTGGCTGGCATGGATCGCCCTCAGCATCGTCGCCATCGCATTTGTGATCTTTACTTTCTGGCAGGATCAAATGTCGGACGAACGCGCAAATCCGCAGCTCCGCCCGCAGGCTGCACTGCCCTCCTTGCGCCGCCGTTACTTGCAGCATCTGGTCGACTCCTATCAGCATCTCGAATTTAAAGGTATTATCCAATTTGAAAAGCTGCCGCTGCGCATGTCGCTGGAACAAGTGTTCGTGAATCTGTGGGCGCAGCCGGAATTGCCCGAAGGGGAAACGTTGGCGGAGGAATCGCGCGCGCAGCCTGGCGGGCATGGCCGTGGGCGGTATGGACGATAAAGAGACGATCAAAATTCTCGCGCCGCTCGCCTATTGGATGCACGCGCATCGCCCTTCCGGCACCGCGCGCCGCGCCGAGCTGGAGCGCGAAATCACCCGCCATTTCACCGATCGCCGCAAGTTCGTCATCGAAGAGGCGGAACGCGAAGCGCATCGCTTTCTGAATGATGTGCGCGAATATTCCGGCTTGCTGGCCGAGCGCGGCCCGGATGCCTATGGCTTTGTCCACGTCACGTTTGAAGAGTATCTCGCCGCGCGCCATATCGTGTTTCAAGGCCAGGTGGATGAACAAAAAAGCCTGGAGCAGATTCGCAGACATGCCTATGATCCGGCGTGGCGCGAAGTGATCTTGTTGGCTCTGGGTTATCTCGGTCTTGTGGCCAATGAAGAAGAAAAAACAGCCTTGCTGGTGCGCCGGCCTGCTCAGCGATGACCCACCTGCTGATTATCTCGGCGAAAACGTTGAGCTGGCCGGTGCCGCATTGAAAGACCTCGGCCGCATTAGTGTGGGTGAAGATTGTTGGAAGGAAGTGATCGACCGCCTGATGAGCACCATGACCAACTCCGCGCCAACTATCATCACCCGCGCCCGTTGCGGCGACGTGCTCGGTGAGTTGGGCGACCCCAGATTGGAGAAGTTGGAGTGGTGCGAAGTGCCAGAAGGGGAGTTTTTGATGGGGTGTACGGAGGAGGAAAAGGAAACAATTGTCGATGAGATGATTGAATATTGGACCGCACAAAAATGGCGATCTTCGTCAAGAAAAGAACTTCAAATCAGAATGCTGCAAGTTTTGCCTCAACATGTAGTGTTGCAATGTTTACTGAAAGCTCGAGTCCGTATGGCGCTTTTGATATGGCAGGAAATGTGAAGGAATGGTGCAATAGCTTACCTGCCTCATATCCTTATGACTCAAAGGATGGAAGAGAGGAAACTGAGGTCGAAGGATTGCGCGCAGTACGTGGCAACTCATGGTATATTGGCAAGTACTCGTCACGTTGTGGTTATCGCCGTCATTTTCATCCTGACACTCAGCTTGATGCTCTCGGCTTCCGCGTTGTGATTGGCCCAAAGCTGGACTAAGCCTCCTACCATTGCGTAAGAATGTTATTGGATTTGGTTTAACGGAGGTGCTCAGCACCCCGGCAAGCTTGGCAAAGTTTATTTCGAAGGCGGGTGTTTTGAGGCGCAAATTCGGCTGTAGTGATCATGAGAGCCGCTCAACTGGAATCTGTTCTAGAAACCACCACCATGCGGACGGCGCTGGATGGTGTTGCCTAAGCTTCATAAACTCGGCTTCGCCACCACTTTCTGCAATAATCTGTTCGCCAATTGCCATAAGATGTTCGTCAGCAAAAAGCAGGCGGGCTGACTGCAAAGTGGTCAACTCGTTCCTGTGCTCCTCAAGGACGTCACGGTTCGTCAACATATTGAGCACTTCAAAACGTCCCAACCCTTTCGGGTCAATAACATCAGCCTCATATGCCTTGATTAAGTCTTCAATATTCATCATGTGATTAGCTCGCTTAATTTGCCAAGCAGTCTATAGCCCTTTGTCGCAGCAAAATATCGCTCGGGAATATCCGGAGGGAAAACCGTATCCCACAGGCCGTTTTCGTGGAAAATATAGCACGGCCAGCTAAAAAGCAAGCTCTACTCCGAGAAAGCACCCCCACTTCAATCGAAGTGTGTATACTTCCATCACAACCGCGGGCCTAACAACGTAAGTCGGTTGCTCGTTATTATATTTTCGGCTTCAGGATGATAGCCTGCTCAAAGCTCTTGTATATTTCCTCCGGAAAAGTGACCAAAGGGTGAAAAATCAAAAGGCCCCACTCGATATCAAGCGGGGCCTTTCTTCAGGTTAGAAGACCTCAATCCCCCCAAACGGACCGTCTCCCGGCTACTTCAAAAAGGTCATTCGCCGCATTTGCATAAAAACGGCGTTGCCGCCTTCGTCTCGTGCAATAATGCGATACAGATATATCCCGGCGGCTACGGTGTTGCCGGACCGATTCCGGCCATTCCAACTCACCACATGCCGCCCGGCCGCCATCTCAGCATCGACGAGCGTGCGCACGAGCTGGCCGGTTTCGTTATAGATCTTCAGAGTGACCTGGCTCACCAACGGAATCTCGAAACTGATGGCCGTGCTGGGGTTAAACGGATTAGGATAATTCTGCTCGAGCTGAAACGCAGCGGGAGGCGCCGCTGCGGGATTTTCGGCGGTCGAGCCGGATTTTGCCATGCCGGTCTCCGGCTTGATTTCCAAGGCCACCACCGCCCAATCGACCGAGCCATTGAACGCGCCGTTCACAATCACCGTCGAGGGTGAAGCGACATTTTTGTCCTCCACCGCAACTCCAGCCGCGCTGCCCGTAGTACTGGCACCCTGGATGATCTCGCCCCGCTCCGTGTACCCGGCGCCCGGCGTGTGCGTTCGGTGCCGCATTGCCGCGGCGCCATATGCCATTGCGCCGTCCACGCTCGTGCTCAAATTAAAGGCAT
>JBIOXB010000129.1:0-42224 GCA_044869275.1 bacterium | reverse complement strand
TTTATGTCGATCACTTGGGCAGCACGCGTTTAGTGGATGGCCCGGATGCTGAAACGGATATGCGCAGAGACTACTCTCCCTTTGGTCAAGCGTATCTGTCTGCCGGCACCGAGCAAAGCATGTATCAATTCACCGGCAAAGAGCTTGACAGTGCCACCGGGCTTGACTATTATGGTGCACGGTATTATGACCGCGGCATCGGTCGCTGGCTCACAGCCGATCCCATTGCGAGCGAGTTCAGCCCATATAGCTACGTTTACAACCGGCCGCTATATTTCATCGACCGCTTCGGGCTTGGGGAAGATCTTCCAGATGATGAAGGTGATGGGAACGGCGGCGGGGGTGATCGTTTCTCGAATTTCTATATGCAAAGACAGATACAACGGCAATTTGAGGCAGTATGGTCGGCGAATCGAGGATATGCGCCGGGATATTCAAGATGGGCAGGAGGAACGGGGTCCTACTTGCTTTCGCAAAGCCGCCCTGGAGGTTATTTCAAGAGGCAAACATACAGTACGGCGGCAGGAAGTGGGCCGTGGGTAGAACAAGGGGAAGATGAAATTTGGGTTATAAACACAGATGAGGCACTGTATTGGATTAGTAATGCCCTGACTGCATTGGGAACCGGTTTTGGAATTAGTGAATACCATAATCAATTGGACGGGAGGTGGAGAGGAATCAACCAAAAGTGGTATCCCTTGCGCTGGGGTGGAAATCAATATGCAGGAAGTCGGACTGCTGTGCTCAGGAAAGCAACCGCTTTGAGAAACGCAGGTAGAATGGTATTTGGAATTGGTGTTGCCATAAGCGCAGTCCAAGGTCTTAGCGCCTTTAGTGAAGACAATTACGCTGGAGTAGTGAAGTCAGGAGTGGATATTACAATGGGAACGGTTGGTACTTTTGGAGGACCGTTAGGATTAGGTGCAAGTGTAGTCTATTTCAGCGTTGACGCAACAATAGGCTGGAGCAGAGTTTACGATTATACTTCCCACCATGTTCTGTCACTTGGAGGTGGTGTTGATAATTTCAAAGAACTCTGGCATATTTACAATCGCCGCTGAACACCAGATGTGCTTCTACTGATAACAATCATAAGATGGGTCGTAATGCTAGCGCCTTGAGCTCCCCGAACCAGGAGGTAAAATGCCTTATCGAGCTTATAAGTATGGTTATTGTATTCTTTATCAATGGTGGATCGCAAAGCACGGAAAAAACGAATCGCCGATATTCAATTCCTTGTTAGGTTATTCACTCTTGCTTTTTTTGAATGTGGTTAGTGTGTTGTCAATTATCCAAGCAGTCACGGGAATCAACATTGCTGCAATTGTTGCGCGCTTACCCAAATTTGGCGTTATAATGTTGGCTCTCACTGTTTGGGTCGTCAACTATTTTGCATTAGCACATGAAGGAAAATACAAAGCAACGATTAAGGAATTTGAACCAAAGAACTTACAAGAGCAAAGGAAGATGATAATTGAAGCGTGGTTTTATATCATTGGATCACTTGCAGTACTTTTCATCTCGTGGATGTTAATTTATTTGAGAAAGAATTATGGATTTTAAACAATTCCAACTCAATTCACCGGCAAAGAACTTGAAGCGCCACCGGGCTTGACTATTATGGTGCGCGGTATTATGACCACAGCACCGGTCGTTGGCTCACAGCCGATCCGATTGCGAGCGAGTTCAGCCCGTATAGCTGCGTTTACAACCGGCCGTTGAATTTTATCGACCGTTTTGGGCTTGGAGGTGATTTGCCGGATGATGATGAAGACGGTGGAGCAGGATCTGGCGGTTTTTCGAATTTTTATTTTCAAAGACAAATACAACAACAATTCAATGCCGTCTGGTCCGCGAGCCGCGGAGCTGCTCCGGGCTATTCGAGATGGGCGGGAGCAACAGGCTCTTATTTGAGTAGTTATCGTAGTCCTTCCGGCGGCCATTGGAAAAAACAGGAATATGGTACTGGAATTGGAAGTGGCCCAACAGTATGGCAAGGATATGATTGGATCTGGGTGCCTGGTGAAGGCGAAATACCCGTTTATAATGTGGATGAATATTTGGATGATTGGACAAGACGCAAAATTTCTAGATCAAGTGCAATTAAGGCAAATGTTTCTTTCATTCCGGGAGTTCGGTATAGCTACTTCTATATTTATCTAAACTCAAAACAACGAGGCCAATGGGATCTTAAACCAAGGCTCAAAGAAATTTTTCCTCGTTATAATGAAGTTCTTTATGAGTTCCATGGTGAGTTGTACAGTTATGATGAACTTGGTAATATAGCTTGGGGCCGAATTATGGCAGCCCATGGTATTGATCCTTTAACGGCGATGAGTGCGGCCGGAGCATATCAGATGATTGAAGTATTCATATTAGGATCACCCAAGCCTGTAAATCTACCATTTGGTGATGATATAAGAGATACGAGGGCAATTTGGAGAGGATATAATTGGTGGCGAAGTGGAAGGTAATGTGATCGCATCCTTAATATAAAGCAGAAAGATTCCATGCCATGAAAACGTCTATTCGCACAAAGATAGAAAATTCCAACCAAATGCTAAACATTACAATTTTGACATTAACACAAATGTGCCTTTGGAGTTGTGGTCGAGAATTGCCTCGATTTAAAGTCAAATTAGAGCGTAACAAAGATGCCTTTGAAAGTATGGCCGAATCATTTTTTAAAGATGGCAAAATTAGAGATGTAGGCAGAACCAACTCGCGCACATATAATCTCGGAGGCGATATAATTGTATTAAAAAACCAGAAATTTGATGGGTTCACAGAAAATATCCAGGAAGTGGATATAGAAAAAAATGAATTATACCAAAATTTCGACCATTTTTTAAAGCATAAAGGAATAACTCGTACAGAATTTTTTAAATGGGCTGATTTCTTGAAGAAATACGACCTATTCTCCTTATCAACAGATACTCGCTTAGTTTTTATTGGGTTTCGCGGGGGCTTCATAGGATCTGAGTCGGGCCTATTTTACGTTCCAATTGGTAATGAGAATGCAGTGGATGATTTTTATCCGAGGTGGCCTGTTTCCATGGATTATGTCGAAAAAATCGATGATCGATGGTATTACTATGTAGAATAGAAGCAAAATCCTATTCTTGTTTGATTTGATGTGCCTTGAGAAGTCCGGTATAAACGCTGGGCTTTTTGTTTTGAACTCAAGGATTCTTTGGGGCGGGCCTGCAGGTGGTGGCAGAGCACAGCAACAACACTGCGCCGGACGTGGAATACGTTTATGCTTTAGGAAGAATGACCACAAAGTTTGATCCGAGCAAACGACGACCATCCTTTACGGCGGCCTTTGGCTTGGCGGACTCTATGCCGACATTTGGGAATGGGACGCCAAGACCTGGACGGCGCGCTCCGCGCCTTATGCCAATGCAACACTGGATCATCACGTTGCGGCATATGACGTGAAACGGCGGCAATATTTGATTTTTGGCGGCAAGAATTACCGCTTTACGCCAATGGGGAGCACGTCGATTCTGCAAAATGGGCACATCACAGAAATCACCAAGGACGGTCCAGCGCCGCGTTACAACACGGCAATGGTTTATGATAACGGACGGGAGCAAATGGTTTTGTTCGGCGGGCGTACTCGGGACGGCGAAGAATTCATCGCTTTCAACGACACGTGGATTTGGGACGGCGCGAAGTGGCATGAGGCGACAAAAGATGATGGCAAAATCCGCCGCGAAGAAGCTTTGCTAGCAGAAGTCCAGAATGCCGTCGCGCAATTCAGCGCGGCATTCGTCGAGGCGAATGCGGAGAAATTGGACCTGCTCCTGGCGCCGGGCTATCGTCATACCAATGCCGACGGCAGTGTGGTTTCTCGGGCGCAGTGGCTGGAATGGATCAAGTTCCGCCGGGAGAAAATCATCTCGGACGAATTAAGGATAGAGGAATATGACAATGCAGAGGTGGAAGTGCTGCTGTTATCTCCCTCCATTGCCGTGGCCACGGGACGGAACGTTGCCAGCGGAGTGAATGCTGGCAAACCATTTCGCACCGAGATTCTCTTCACCCACGTTTGGACCAAGGAAAATAACAAGTGGCAGAGAGCGGTCTTTCATGATGCGAGGATTGCCGATCGGAATGCGCAACCATAAGGCTGCGATCAGATTAAAAAACTCACTCCTTCTCTCTTTTCCGCTTGATCCTGAAGCTTCGACCAGAGCTTAGGATTGAGAATTACATAACTTTCCCATTTCCCAAACCGTGAATGGACGCTAATAAACGCGAATTGGGAACAGTTTAGCGCACATTCGCGTTAATTAGCGGTTTAAAAAAAACGGACAACTTATTTAAACGATGATCCTTAACAGATAAATTGGGTATTTCTATCATACACAATACACAATATAAAGGATTCATTTTGCGGCGAAGGACTGCCGGTGCTAATCACGGCATCTCGCATTATTGCAACCGCAGCTCCCACCCTCCTCAGCGCGATTCCATCTGTCCGCCAGCGAACATCCCGTGTTTTGCCACCGGATACCAACCCTCGCGTCGCTATCGCATTAACCTGCTGTAATTGCTTGAAAAACTGTCTTGGTATGGTAGTTGAAGGACTTCGAATTTGATGAAGTCTGCACTTCCCGATGAGCTTAGCCGGGAGGTTACCATGTTCGAGAATTACCTCAAAATTTCCATCCGAGAGCTTGTTCGTACCAAGCAGTATATCGTCATCAATAACGTCGGGCGCAGTGTGGCATTGACCTGCTGTAGAGTGTATTTGCATCGCCAATTTGGCTTTGGCACTGCTCACTGCTCACTGCTCACTGAACACTGGAGCCACCCATGCTCAAAAACTACTTCAAAATAGCCGTGCGCAACCTGCTCAAGCACAAAGCCTATTCGTTCATCAACATCGCCGGCTTGGCTCTCGGCATGGCTTGCTGCATGGCGCTGATTCTGTTCATTCAACATGAGTCCAGCTACGACCGCCATCACCAACACGCCGAGCGGATTTATCGCGTGCACACGCGCTCGGTCATTTTTGGAAGGGAGATTCTGTGGACTTACACACAAGCGGCCTTTGCGCGAACGTTGCAGCAAGACTACCCGGAAGTTCTCTATGCTTCCCGTTTCGGCCGCGAGCAAAACGTGGACTTGCGTCTACATGCGAACGCCGTCAAAGAAACCAACTTTTACTGGGCGGATCAGGAGATTCTCGATATTTTCACCTTCGAGATTTTGCGTGGCAATAAAGCGGAGTTGCTGCAGCATCCCAACTCGGTGATCATCACCGATGAAATCGCGCAAAAATATTTTCGTGAGATCAATCCTGTTGGCGAAATTTTTTACATGGACACCACCGCCTATCACGTCACCGGCGTGATGAAGGCGCAACCGCCAACTTCTCATTTTCACGCGAACTTCATCGCCTCCTACAACACCTTCCCGGAAGACCCGGAGCCAAGTTGGTTCAGTTTCGGCACGAGAACATATTTTCGGCTGCAGGAAGGTGTCAGTGCCGAGACCTTCGCGGCCAAATTGCCCGGCTTCATCGCGCGGCACTTCGGAGATCGCGCCCGCGAGTTCGGCTATCAGTATGAATACATTCCGCAGCCGCTGCTGGGCATTCATCTGCATTCCAACATTCGTGGAGAGTTGGAGCCCAACGGTAATATCGTTTACGTTTATACGATGGGCATCATCGCGGCATTTCTGCTCACCATTGCCTGTATCAATTTTACGAATTTATCCACGGCCCGTGCGCGCCGGCGTGCTCGTGAAGTGGGCATGCGAAAAGTTCTCGGCGCATACAAAAACCGCCTGGTTTCACAATTTCTCGGCGAGTCCATGTTGATTGCAACGATTGCCTTTCTGCTGGCATTCGGAGCTTTGGAAATAATCCTGCCTTACTTCAATCAACTCGCCGGCAGAACGATCACGCTCAATCTTGCCGGCAATCCGCTCATCGCGCTCGCATTCTTCTCCGTGGCGTTGCTTGCCGGCCTGGGAGCGGGCCTCTATCCCGCTTTTTATCTTACGCGCTTCACTCCGGCCGAGGTGTTGAAGGGAGAAACGAACCCGCGCGGATCCGCCGCATGGATTCGCAAAGGGCTGGTGGTGGCACAATTCGTCATTTCGATCAGCTTGATCATCGGCGCGTTGATCATTGTGGACCAATTGCAGTTTTTGCGCACAAAAAACTTGGGTTTCACGCCCGATCCCGTGGTCATCGTGCCGTTGGGAACGCGGCAGGCCACGGATAATTTTGAAGCCTTGAAGCATGCGCTGGCTAGCCATCCCAACATCGTCAGCGTTGCCGGAGGGAATACATATCCCGGCAGCGGCCACATGACTTGGGATCATTGGGCCGAGGGGGATGGCGATGACGAGGGCATTTCCATCGACGCGGGCTATGTCAATTTCGGTTATTTTGAAACGCTGCAAATTCCTCTGGTGGAGGGCCGCGCATTTTCTCAGGAATTCTCCACGGATCTGGAACAGGCGGTGATGATCAATGCCACCGCGGCGAAAATGCTGGGCTTCGAAGGCAGCGTGGTCGGCAAAAAAATGTTCACTTCCCCACCGGCCGACACCAGCCGCACCGGCCGCGTGATCATCGGCGTGTTTGAAGACTACCACGCCTGGTCGCTGCGCGAAACCATCAAGCCGCTGATACTTTATCCGCGCTACTCCACGGGCGGGACCAACAACCTGATCGCACGAGTGAGCGCCGCGAATCTCTCGGCCACACTGAATTTTATCGAGCAAAAATTTCGGGAAGTAAATCCCCAGGCGCCATATGAATTTCGCTTTCTGGATGAAGTGCTCGCCGAGTATTATCACTCCGAAAAAAACCTCTCGGCGATCATCAACAGCTTTACGGTTTTGGCCATCGTGATCGCCTGCCTGGGGCTGCTGGGTTTGATCTCCTTCACCGCCGAGCAAAAAACCAAGGAGATCGGCATCCGCAAAGTGTTGGGCGCTTCGGTTCCCAATCTGGTTTTGCTCCTGTCCAAAGAATTTGCGCTGCTGGTCATGCTCGCCAACCTCATGGCCTGGCCGCTGGCGGGATACGCGATGCAGCGCTGGTTGGAAGGCTTTGCTTATCGCATCGACCTCAATTGGTGGCTGTTCGCATTGGCCGGCGCGTCGGCTTTGCTCATTGCCTTGCTCACCGTCAGCGCGCAGGCCATCAAAGCCGCGCGGGCAAATCCGGTGAATTCGCTGCGGTATGAGTAGCATAGCGCATGGTGCATAGCGCATGGCGTAAACTGTAAACAAAAATTGACTAACCAATTGCTATGCGCCATGCTCTATGCGCTCTGCCAAGGAGAGATTCATGTTCAAAAACTACCTCAAAATCGCGCTGCGCAATGCCTTAAAGCACAAGAGCTATTCGCTCATCAACATTGTCGGCCTGGCCACGGGCATGACCTGTTGTTTGCTGATTCTCCTCTATGTGCAGGAGGAATTGGCGTTCGACAGATTTCACGGCAAAAGCGATCGCATCTATCGCATCAACAAAACCATACACGAAGAAAGCGGGGAAGTGACGCACACCGCGGAAATGCCCGGCAACCTCGCGCCCACGCTGGTGCAGGATTATGCCGAAGTGGAAAGCGCGGTGCGCTTGCGGCCCTGGTGGAGCGAGATGCTGGTGCGTCACGGCGAAAAGAAACTGAAAATCGATCACGTCGTGTTCACGGATTCGACTTTTTTTGAAATCTTTGATTTCGAGCTGGTGGCCGGCGATCGCAAGCAGGTGCTGCGCGCGCCACTCACGGCCGTGATCACGGAAGAAGTGGCGCAGCAGTTTTTTGGCGAATCTGATCCCATGGGACAAGTGCTCGTGGGCTTGTTCGATATGCCGTTGACCGTCGCCGGCATCGCCAAGCAACCGCCGGAGTATTCGCACATTCAATTCAACATTTTGATCTCGTGGTCCACCTCCACCCATTCGGCCTATGCCGAGCGTTTCTCGTGGATGAATCGTTGGATGGCACAGACGGCCTTCACTTATGCGCTACTCGCGCCGGGCGCCGATCCACAGGCGCTCGAGGCAAAGTTCCCGGCATTCATGCAGCGCTACATGGCGCGCTGGGCCGACAAATATTTTCCCTATTTGCAGCCCTTGCGCGACATTCACCTGCGAGCGGCGAACATTCCTCTGCAATTCCAAATGAATATCAATGCCGGCAACATTCAGACGATTTATATTTTGTCGATCATCGCGGCCCTGGTTTTGATTATTGCCTGCATCAACTACATGAACCTGGCCACGGCCCGGGCCGCGCGGCGCGCAGCGGAAGTCGGACTGCGCAAAGTGGTGGGCGCGGATAAGCGGCAGCTCGTTTGGCAATTCTTGGGAGAAGCCTTGGCGCTGGCGTTGCTCGCGCGCGCGCTGGTGTTCGAGCCGGGGCCCAATCCGCTGCTTTTGCTCGGCATGCTCGGGGTGACGCTGTTCGTCGGTTTGGCCGCCGGCAGTTATCCCGCGTTTGTCTTATCTTCCTTTCAACCCATTACCGCGCTCAAGGGTGGATTGGCGAGCCGCCTGCAGGGCGCACTCTCGCGCAAGGCGCTCGTGGTCGTGCAGTTTTGCTTTTCTATATTCCTGATCATTGCCACGCTCGTGGTGCAGCAACAGCGCGACTACATGCGCACCAAGAACTTGGGCTTTGACCGTGAGCAAGTGGTGATGCTCGAGATTCCGAACTCAACCATACGCACCCAGGTACAGGCCTTCAAAACCGAATTGCTGCGGCATCCCAACATTCTCTCTGCCGCGCTGGCCAGCGGCGGCCCGGGCATTGGCGCGATGGGATTCGATGTCTTGCCCGAGGGGCAGCCCGTCTCCGCACGCTTCGGGGTGCCTACCATCGGTGTGGATTTCGATTTCGCCAAGACCTACGGTCTCGAATTCATCCAGGGACGTGATTTCAATCACAACTTTCCCACGGACTCTGCCGCAGTTTTGATCAACGCCACTCTGGTGCAACAACTCGGCTGGGATTCACCGATGGGAAAGATTCTCACTTTGGGCACGGATGATCCGCAAGCATTGACCGTGATCGGCGTGGTGAAAGATTTTCATCTCCGTTCCGTGCATCAAAAGATCGAGCCGGTGTTGTTGTATATTACCGACCGGCGCTTCCATCATCTCAGCGTGAAGCTCACCGGGCACGATCTACCGCAAACCTTGCAATATCTCGCCGCCACTTGGGCTCGTTTTGAAGACCAGCAACCTTTCGAGTACAAGTTTCTCGACGAGACTTTCGAAAAATATTACCTGGCCGAAGAACGCTTGACGCAAGTGCTGGGTATTTTCTCCGCGCTCGCGATTGGCATTGCCGGTCTCGGCCTTTTCGGCTTGGCGGCCTACGTGGCCGAGCAGCGCACCAAGGAAGTGGGCGTGCGCAAAGTGCTCGGCGCCTCTCTGGCCGGCATTGTCAGCTTGCTCTCGAAAGATTTCGTCAAGCTGGTGTTGCTCGCCGATCTCATCGCCTGGCCGGCGGCTTATTTCGCCATGAACAGGTGGCTGCAAGATTTCGCGTATCGCGTTGAGCTGGGCGCGTGGATGTTCGCACTCGCCGGCGGAATCGCATTGTTCATCGCGCTGCTCACGGTGAGCACGCAAGCGATCAAAGCCGGGCTGGCGAATCCGGTGGAGGCGTTGCGGTACGAATAGCAGAGGGCATGGCGTTATTCCATAATAAGTGCAATCTGTGGTTTTTTGGCAAAAAAATTCAAATTCCAAAACTCAAAATTCAATGCCTCTTTTGGATTTTGTGTTTTGCCTTTTGGGTTTCCGGCTTGTCCAGCTTATGCTATGCGCTCTGCGCTATGCTCCATGCTTATCAAGGAGATCATCATGCTCAGAAATTATCTCATCATCACCGTTCGCAATTTTGTCAAAAACAAATTGTACTCGTTCATCAATGTTTGCGGATTGGCAGTCGGCCTGGCCTGCACTTTGTTCATTCTGTTGTGGGTTCGCGATGAGGTCAGTTTTGACCGCTTTCATGAAAATGCCAATGCCATTTATCGCATGAACTGGGACTTCAAATGGAATAATAGCGAAGGCCTCGGTCCGGGCACACCGCCGCCGCTCGCGGCAGCGCTCGTCAATGAGATTCCGGAAGTTTCAGCGGCAACCCGCGTCTTCCCGGTTTCCAAAATGATCGTGCGGTACGAAAACAAATTTTTCAACGAGCCCCTGATTCGCGGCGTCGATGCGAATTTTTTCCAGCTTTTTGATTTCGCGCTGTTGTCGGGAGATTCACGGACGGCTTTGGCCGAACCGAATAGCGCGATCTTGACCGAGGAAACCGCGGCAAAATATTTTGGCAATGCCTCCGCGCTGGGCCAGATCATCACCATCGGCGAAGAGAAGCTGGTTTTCGGCAAAAAGCGATATCACAATGCTTTTAAAGTAACCGGCATTGTGAAATCCCCGCCGCACAATTCGCACCTGCAATTCGACATATTGACGTCGATGTCGTCGCACCCCGAAGTGGCGTATTTTGATTGGAGCTGGTTCTGGATGCAAGTGGCCACCTATGCGAAACTCAAGCCGGACATTTCAAGCAGTGCGGTCGAGGCCAAAATCCCGGCGATAGTAAAAAAATATGCGCCGGCGGCCTTCGCACGGGTCGGCTTTTCCTACGATGAAATGGTCGCGAGCGGCGGGCGCTGGAACTTTGTGTTCCAGCCGCTGACGGATATTTATCTCCGCTCCGGCCAAACTGGCAATCGCCTGGGGCCCATCAGCAATGAAGTCTACGTGTATATTTTTTCAACCATCGCGGCCTTCATCCTGTTGATTGCCTGCATCAACTTCATGAATCTGGCGACGGCGCGCTCCGCCAATCGCGCGAAAGAAGTCGGCGTGCGCAAGGCGCTGGGCTCCAGGAAGTCGATGCTCGTCGGACAATTTATAGTCGAGGCCATCGCTCTGAGCGCGATCGCCATGCCGATGGCGCTGTTCCTGGTGGAATGGTTCATCGCCCCCTTCAACCAGCTCGCGGGAAAAAATCTCCAGCTCAATCTCTTCGCTTCCCCCGGACTGTCCGCAACTTTGATTCTGCTGGTGCTGTTTGTCGGCCTGGTTGCCGGCAGCTACCCCGGCTTCTATTTATCCTCTTTCCAGCCGGTACAAATACTCAAAGGCGCCGTACGATCGGGCAGCAGAAACCAGAAACTGAGAAGCGGCCTGGTCGTTTTTCAATTTGCGATCACCATCGGATTGATCGTCTGCACGCTGCTCGTACAAAAGCAAATGGATTTCTTTCGTCAAGCCGATATGGGTTTCGATAAAGAAGGCGTCGTCATCATTTCCAATGACAATCGTCGCCTGGGCAATCACGCCGAAGCATTCAAAGAAAGATTGCAGGGCGATTCCCGCTTTCGCAATGCCTCCCTTGCCACCTCCGTCCCGCCGGACTTCGGCTTCCAGGATTCTTACCATGCCGCGGGCAAAAGGGGCGAGCAAATCGATCTGCAATTGAACTCTTATATGGCCGACGAAGATTTCCTGGCGACGCTGGGCATCGCCCTCGTGCAAGGCCGAAATTTTTCCAAGGAGTTTTCCACCGATACCGCCGGCGTGCTTCTGAACGAGGCGGCGGTGAAGTATTTCGGCTGGGAAGACCCGCTCGGCAAGACGCTCACCTATCCCGGCGGCGATAATCGAGAATATAAAGTCATCGGGGTGATGAAGGATTTCAACTATGTGACGCTGCGCACACCGATTACGCCTTTTGCTTTGTTCCACAGCGCGTCCCAATCTTATGAGATTTCAAATTCCTGCGTCGTGGTTCGAATTCCTCGCACCGATTTGGCCAACAGCCTCGAGGTGCTGGAATCCGAATGGAAAACATTTGCTCCCACGATGCCGTTTGAATATAAATTCCTGGGCGAAGGTTTTGACGAGCAATATCTCGCCGAGCAGCGTTTGGGAAGGATATTTTTGATCTTTTCCGCTCTGACGATTTTCATCGCCTGCATCGGCTTGCTGGGATTGGCGGCGTTTGCGACGGAACAACGCACCAAGGAAATTGGCATTCGCAAAGTTCTGGGCGCTTCCGTACCGAATCTTTTGGCGCTGTTTTCCAAAGACTTCAGCAAATGGGTCCTGCTCGCCAATCTTATTGCCTGGCCAGTCGCTTATTTTGCCATGAACAAGTGGCTGCAAGATTTTGCGTATCGCATCAATATCGAGTGGTGGATATTCGCGCTTGCGGGCGGAATCGCCTTGGTCATTGCGCTGCTGACGGTGAGCACCCAGGCGATCAAAGCCGCGCTGGCGAACCCGGTGGAAGCATTGCGATATGAATGAAACGGAGCCGAGATATGAGTAGAACCTCAATTTTGCATCAAATCCGGCTTGCAGCGAAGAAAGAACGGCAACGAAAGATGAAAATCGTGCAGGCTTCTATGTTTGATCCACCCGTTTGACGGTTTCAAGCGCATGAACGATGCAAATAAAACCCGCTAATTCAAACGCTTTTTCGTTGCGGTTCTCTTTTCGTTGCAAAATCTGGGTAGAAACCGTGAAAGGTAAAATGTGATGGCTAAAAGATCGCAACCTCAATTCGTGCGCCTGATAAAGGTCAGAGCTTTCTCTTGCAGCCTTTTGTTGGTGGTCCTGCCATTCGTGCTCAGTGTCCGAGCTCACGCCCAAGCCGAGATGACGGCTGAAAAGTGGCGGAAAGATTTACGTTACCTGCAAGAAGTCGTCACCACTGAACGCTCAAATTTGTTCCACAAGATCACCAACACAGAATTCAAGCACGCGGCCGATGAGCTGCATGCCAAAATTCCACAGCTGCAGCGCCACGAAATCATCGTAGGGTTGGCGCGTGTGGTCGCCAGGTTTCGCATTGGGCATACGGTCCTGCCTCTGCAAGTGTGGCAGCGTGAGGCGGATGCCAACATCGCTTTTCACCGCTTTCCGCTGTTGGTTTATCTTTTTTCTGATGGCGTATATGTGCGCGCAGCACAGGAAAAGTATCGTGATGCGGTCGGCGGCCGTGCATTGCGCCTGGGAAAACTCGGGATCGACCAGGCGCTCGAGGCGGTGCGGCC
This sequence comes from bacterium, assembly GCA_044869275.1. GTDB lineage: Bacteria > Zhuqueibacterota > Zhuqueibacteria > Zhuqueibacterales > Zhuqueibacteraceae > JBIOXB01. The sequence continues at coordinate 29,159 of JBIOXB010000129.1, read as the reverse complement.
GGTCGTGCCTTATGAAAACGAGCAGGGTTTCAAATCCGAGGTGCCGTATTATCTCAGTTGTCCAGAAGTGCTGCACGCCAGTGGGGTCATCGATGATCTAAATCGCGCGCCCTTGGTGATTGAAAAGGACGGCAAGGAACAAACAATTTGGCTGCAAGCCGAGGAAGCCGGCGGTTTCCCAGGCAATCATGGAATAGTGACTCCTGGCGAGGGCTGGATAGATGCGAGGCAATTTGCCAAAGCGTCCACGCCTCTCTGGTTGAAGAATTTGCAGCGGAATTTTTTCTATGAGTATTTGCCGGATTCCAAAACCGTATACGTGCGCCATAGTCAGGTTCTCAATGAATCCGATGAAACCATTGTGGCATTTTTTGAGCGCGTCTTCAAGTTTGTCGATGAAAATAACGTGGAGAAATTCGTTTTGGATTTGCGTTTGAATGATGGCGGCAACAATTATCTGAACCGGCCGGTGATCGTCGGTTTGATTCAGGCGCGAAAGATCAATCAATCGGGAAGGCTGTTCACCATCATTGGCAGGCGGACGTTCTCGGCGGCGCAGAACTTGACCAATGAAATTGAAAAATACACCGAAACGATTTTTGTCGGCGAGCCCACCTCGGAGAATGTGAATTTCTATGGTGACGTAGTGCAAAAGACGTTGCCGAACAGCGGAATTCGCGTCATGCTTTCACATCTCTGGTGGCAAAATCTCGATCCGCGCGACACGCGGCAATGGACTGCGCCGCAAATCGCCGTCGACATGACTTTTGACGACTATCGCAACAATCGTGATCCGGTGATGGAGGCGATTTTGAATTACACGCCGCAACCTTCACTTACGGAAAGATTGAAGGCGCTTTTTATAAATGGCAAAACGCCGGAAGCCCGAAAACAAGCTTTCAGCTATCGCGCTGATCCTCGCAACCGCTTCGACAATGTCGAGGACAAAATCAACCGTCTCGGTTATGAGCTGATCAACGAAAGAAATCTAGACGCGGCTTTGGAAGTGTTTAAACTAAATGTCGAGCTTTATCCCAGTTCAGCAAACGGTTATGACAGTCTGGCGGAGTGCTATTGGAAGCAGGGTGACTTGCCTGCGGCGATCCAACACTACGAACGGGCGATCGCATTGGATCCCCAAGGTCCGGTGGGGACGAATTCAGCTCAGATGCTGATGGAGGTTCGCGCACAAGCGCAATTTGCGAACAAACAGAAATAATTTTCCCAGCGGAGAAAACATGCTCAAAAACTATCTCAAAATCGCCGTTCGGAATCTGCTCAAATTCAAAGGCCACGCTCTCATCAATATTATTGGACTGGCCATCGGCCTCGCTTCGTGCATCCTAATCTCTTTCTATATTCGACACGAGCTGAGTTACGATCGCTTTTTCAGTAACCCTGAGAAGCTCTTTCGTGTGACCATGTCGCTCACCGTCGATGGAAAACTGGATAGGAGCGCCAGCATCGAGTTTCCCATCGCACCTCTGCTCCGCCAGTTTCCGGAGGTACGGGAAGTCGCCAGGTTGATCAGCCTTTCGAAGCATATCATGGGGCACACCCCCACGATTCATTATGGCGACAAAAGTTTTTATGAAGACAAATTCTATTTCGCCGATTCCACGCTTTTCGGCGTTTTGGATTTGCCGCTGGCATTGGGCGATCCGCAACAGGTGTTGCTGGCGCCTAACTCTGTCGTTATTACCAAAAGCACCGCCCGAAAATATTTTGCCGACGAGCCGCCGTTGGGCAAAGTGCTGCGCTTTAATAACCAAGTCGATCTCAAAGTCACCGGCGTATTGGAGGAGTTCCCCGGCCCGAGCCACCTCGACGTCGATTTTATCGCTTCGCTGGCAACACTGCCGCAAACCGGCTTGCCCAGGGCGAAGGTGAATTTTCCACAGAATTGGATTTTGAATTGGTTCTTTACTTATGTGTTGCTGGAAAGCCCGGAGGCTGCGCCCGTGCTCGAACAAAAATTGGAGGCTTTTGCACAAAAGAACTACACCCCGTTGCACCTCCAAAACCAGGTCAAGCTCTACGTGCAACCGGTGCGCGACATTCATTTGCACTCAGACTTCGGCATCGACAGTTCACCCTCCTCTGACATTCGCTATGTTTACATCTTCGGTGTGATCGGCGCATTGGTGCTGGCGATTGCCTGCTTCAACTTCATCAATCTCACCATTGCGCAATTCTCACAGCGCTTGCGCGAGCTGGGCGTGCGCAAGGTGCTCGGCGCCATCCGCCGGCAATTGACCGTACAATTGTTGTTGGAAGCAATTTTGCTCACGGCGCTGGCCAGCATCGCCGCGTTTTTTCTCGTGGAATGGTCACAAACGATGTTCCGCAACCTGGCGGGAATCTCCGTCAACGCGCTGCAGGCCTGGCCTTATGTTCTCGTTTTCGCGCCGCTGCTGAGCATTGCCGCCGGCATCTATCCGGCCGTGGTGTTTTCTTCTTTGCAGCCCACTGCGGCGTTGAAAGATACGGCTCGTTCTTTTGTCAAAGGTGCCGGGCTGCGCAAAGTGCTGGTGGTTTTCCAGTTCACCATATCGGTGGCTTTGATCATCGGCACGTTCATCGTTCACCAGCAGCTCCAATTCCTGCGCCACAAAGATACCGGTTTCGATCGCCATCAAATGCTGATGGTGCCGGTACGCGGCAGCCGTGTCGAGAGCCAGTACGAGGCTTTCAAAAACCGCCTTCTGCAAAATCCCAACGTCGTGCAAGTCTCCGGCGTCAATGGCAAGCTGGGACAGGAAATACGCTACACCACATTTCAGGTCGAGGGCATCGCCACGCCACAGATTCTAACCATCCTTCGCGTCGAGCTCGACTTCGTCAAAACTTTCGGACTCCAGCTCGTTGCCGGCCGGGCTTTTTCAAGGGAAATTCCCACCGATGCGAAAGAGGCTTTCATCATCAACGAAGCCGCGATGCGGCAATTCGGCTGGGGCGAGGCGCTCGGCAAGAAACTGAAACTGGTCACGATGGCGGGCGCGCCGCAGGGCCCCGTCATCGGGGTGGTGAAAGATTTTCATTTCCTGCCGCTGCACAAGGACATCGGAGCCCTCGTTATCTACCCCGGCAATTTTTCTTATGCTACCATCAAGGTGCGCGCGCAGCGCTTGTCAGAGACGCTCGCCTTCGTGGAATCCGCCTGGAAGGAATTCGAGCCGGACAAGGGATTTATTTATTCATTCCTGGATGACCTGCTGTGGCAGAGCTATCAAACGGAAGACCGGATCAGTCAATTGACCACCTACTTTTCCGGGCTGGCTATCTTCATTGCTTGTCTGGGCTTGTTGGGACTGGCCTCTTTCACCGCCGCGCGGCGCACCAAGGAGATCGGCATTCGGAAAGTTCTCGGGGCAACCGTGACCAATTTGATCGGCCTGCTCTCGCAGGAATTCCTATGGCTCGTGCTCATCGCCAATCTCATCGCCTGGCCGCTGGCCTATTTTGCCATGGCGAAGTGGCTGGGAAATTTCGCGTATCGCATCGAAATCGGTTGGTGGGTGTTCGCACTCGCGGGCGGGTCCGCGGTGCTGATCGCACTACTCACGGTGAGCACGCAGGCCATCAAAGCCGCCCTGGCGAACCCCGTGGAAGCGTTGCGGTACGAATAGCAAAGCGCATGGGGCATAGCGCATGCTATGTTCCACACGCTATGCGCTATGCACTTTGCAAGGAGTCTTCATGTTCAAGAACTATCTCACCACCGCTCTGCGCAGCCTGCTGCGGCGCAAGGGGCATTCATTCATCAACATTGCAGGACTCACGTTCGGGCTGGCGTGCTGCCTGCTCATTTTCCAGTACGTTGCCTACGAGTACAGCTTTGACAATTTCAACGCCAATGCCTCTCACCTCTACCGCATAACGACAACGAAGGTCAAGAGCGGAGGCGAACCGGAGCATCGTGCATTCGGCGGGTACGCGATGGGGCCAGCGCTGGCGCAGAACGTTCCCGAAATCGTTCGTTTCGCGCGCCTGCACCCCGACTATAGCGATCCCGTGATCTCCAACGCGGCGCAACCGGATAAAGCATTCAAAGAAGAGCGGGTATATTATGCCGACGCCGCGTTCCTTGAAATGTTTTCCTATCCCCTGGTGATGGGCGCGCCAGCAAAAGCGCTGGCCGAGCCGGGCACGCTCCTGCTTTCTGAAACAACGGCGCGAAAATACTTCGGTGCTGAGAATCCCATGGGGCAAATGCTCAACGTCACCGGTTGGATCAGCGGCGCCTTCCGCGTCAACGGCGTTTTTCACAACCTTCCCGCCAACTCCCATCTTCGATTCGAAGTCTTATTGTCGATGACGGATCTGCTCGAAAAGAGCGCGTACAAAGATCCCGAGCACGGCTGGACTTGGCAAAACTTCAACACCTATGTGCAGCTTCGTGCAGGTGCCGACTTGGCCGCGGTGCAGAAGAAGCTCACGGACGTGCTCATGCAAAATCGCGGTGACGAATTCCGCCGCCTCAACGCGACCGCGCATCTCAACGCCCAGCCGTTGCGGGATATCCATCTTAATGATGCCGTTTTCGACCCGAAAACAGTGCAAGGGAGCCGGCGCACCGTTTATTTCTTTGCGATCATCGCGCTCCTCACTCTGGTCATTGCGCTCGTAAACTATGTGAATCTCGCCACGGCGCGTTCGCTTGATCGCAGCCGGGAAGTCGGCGTGCGCAAGGTCATCGGCGCGCAGCGGCGGCAGCTCGTTTTGCAATTTCTCCTCGAATCCGCACTTACCAATCTCGCGGCCTTTGTTTTGGCGGTCGCGCTCGCTGAAATGCTTAAACCCGTCGTGAACCATCTTGCCGGCGCCGGGCTCACGGATTGGGCATGGACAAACCCGTGGCTCTGGGCCGCGGCGTTTGCCATGTTTTCGCTCGGCACCTTGCTGGCGGGGCTCTATCCCGCTTTTGTGCTATCCTCGTTCAAGCCGGTCTCCGTGCTCAAAAGCAAGGCCGGCTCAGCTTCGACCCGTTTGTGGCTGCGGCAAGGACTCGTTGTGCTGCAATTCGCTGCTTCCATCGGCTTGCTGGCCGGCACGGCTATCGTGTCCACTCAACTCCAATACATGCGAAACATGGATCTGGGCATCAATTTGGAACAGGTTCTCGCCGTGCCCGGCCCGCGCGTGCTTTCCGAGGGGACCGAATCCACGCAGGCCACTCAACGGTTGACGCAAGCGCTTCGCCAGGTCCCCGCCATCCGCCAGATTGCCACTTCGAGTGCGCTGCCAGGGCAGGGATTCAATTGGTACTCCTCCAATTTGCGGCGCGAAACGGCAGACCCTTCGACTGCCGTCAACGGCGCCCTCGCTTGGGTGGATTCCAGCTTTTCTTCATTGTATGGCCTCGAGTTAATAGCAGGATCTGGTTTTGAGGGGATTTCAACAAACACTGCGCAAAGCGAGCCCAGGCCCGTCATCGTCAACGAAACTGCCAGCAAGGCGGTGGGCTTTGATTCGCCGGCAGATGCGCTGCAACAACTGCTCAGCATGGGAGGCGCCACCTTCAGAGTGGTTGGGGTGTTCAAAGATTTTAATTGGTCTTCGGCGCATTCCCCGCGTGAAGCCGCGCTGTTCACGCCCACACCGGCCGGAGGGCATCTCTCATTGAAAGTGAGCACGGAGAATTTGCCGCAAACAATTGCTGCGGTCGAGCGTATTTACCGCGCTCTTTTTCCCGGCAATCCATTCAGTTACAGTTTCGTGGATGAGCAGTTCAATGAGCAGTATCGCAACGACCGGAAGTTTGCTGGGTTGTTCAGCGTGTTTGCCGGCCTTACGGTTATGATCGCCTGTTTGGGCCTGTTTGGACTCGCTTCTTTTTCAGCGCGGCAACGCACGAAAGAAATCGGCATCCGCAAAGTGCTCGGCGCTTCCGTAGCCGGCATCGTCCGGCTGCTGACGAGAGAATTTGTCAAACTGGTTTTATTCGCCAATATCGTGGCCTGGCCGATTGCCTACTTCGTGATGAACAATTGGTTGAAAGATTTCGCCTATCGCATCGAGATCGGCTGGTGGGTATTTGCGCTCGCCGGCGGCCTGGCCTTGCTCATCGCGGTGCTGACCGTGAGCACCCAGGCCATCAAAGCCGCGCTCGCAAATCCCGTGGAGGCGTTGCGATATGAATAGTACGACAACGTTAAGTTCAAAGATTCGTCCGAAAACTCAGCTCTGTCATTCAGGAGGAATCAGGCTGTGTGAAAACTTGGGAATGCCGCACCCTGAGCTTGTCGAAGGGTGCTAAGTTAAAAAATCCGGCTTCGACAAGCTCAGCCGGCGTTGGAACCAAGCGTTTTCACACCGTCTGAATCTTTTAACGCACTGGGACTAAAGCCTATTTTGACGCTGTGCCAAGCGCTCAAAAAGTTTCCTCCTGAATGACAAAAAGGAGACGTGCCAGACTGACCGATGTAGTAATAGTGAAACGTAATGCGTAATCCGTAAAATTTCGTCTTACGTCTCACCTCTATCGTCTATCGTTTGATCAGGAAAAAAAATGAACCGAACCCTCGCACCACCCGCAACCGTTGCCATGCTTTTTGTGGCGGCGCTGATCTTCGCACCGGCATATGCCCAGAACCATCTGGTGGAGATCGACCGCATTTATCCTGAACAAATACGCGTCGAGGGCTTTGTGCTCGGCCAGGAACAGGAAATCAAAATAGAGGCTCTCGGGGTTCACCTCAAGCAAGGGCGCAATGAGATGATCCTCGGCACGGCGTGGATACTCAATGCGCAGTCGCGTGAAGTGGAATGGAATTTCGCCGCTGCGGCCCTGGAGGATGAACGCCGCGTCGAAGTTCAAACGCAAGCAACCACGCTCAAGCTAAGGCCCAGCACCTATGAGGTCTATTACGCCTCGTTTCCCTATTTTCAGAATGAGGATGATTGGAGCTTTTCCTCTGAGGTGGGCAAATTCTTAGGAGGCAAACCCAAGAACGTTTTCCACCGTAACTTTGACCAGGATGACTATTATGATTTATATCGTGAATTCAAAGTCGTCATAAATGGCCAAGGCCAGAAACAGAGCCCGGAGGAGATTCGGAAAGGACAAGCAGCCAGGCGCACTGACGCCTTGATTGCTCTGGCCGCGCAAGAGGACAATTATTACGCCACGCAAGGTTTCGAGCTGGATAAAACAATCGATTTGCAGATCGAAGTGACCGGCGAGGCGCGCCAAGACAAAGAGGGTGAATATGATTATGGCTGGATCATCAATGTTGACACACGCGAAAAAGTTTGGAAGTTTTCATATCGCGACTCCGAGCACGCCGGCGGCGCCGAAAAAAACCGCCGCAGGCGCGAGACCATTGCCTTGCCGGCCGGAAAATACGCCACCATTTTCGTCGCCGACGATTCGCACTCGCCGCAAAAATGGAACTCCCCTCCGCCGTATGACCCGGCGGCTTGGGGCATGTTCATCCGCGTCGCCGAAGCCGGCAAAACACACGTCAAAAAATTCGAGTACGAGGTTCTGAAAGAGAAAGACATCATCATCTCATTAGCGCCGGTTCGCGACAACGACTTTCGCTCGCATGGCTTCACATTGAAGAAGCCGGCGAAGCTGCGCCTTTATGCCCTCGGCGAGGGCACAGGAGATGACATGGCGGACTATGGCTGGATCGTCGAGGCGAAAACGCAGAAAAAAGTTTGGGAGATGCGCTATTATGATACCGAGCACGCCGGCGGCGCCCACAAAAACCGCATGCAGGATGAAGTGATACAGCTCGAAGCGGGCAGCTACATGGCTTATTTCGTCACCGATGATTCACACGCCAACCACGAATGGAACGCCTCACCGCCATACGACCCAGAACATTGGGGCTTGACGATTCTTGCCGCCGAAGCGAGTTTTTCACGCACCGATGTTGCCGATTACGAGCCCAGCGCCGATCCCGCGATATTGGCGAGCATTGTCGGCGTGCGTGACCATGCCAGCAAGCGCGCTTCCTTCACTTTGAAAAAAGACACCGAGGTGCGCATCTATGCCCTCGGCGAAGGCAGCGAAGGCGACATGAATGATTACGGCTGGATCGAAGACGCCAAAACCGGCCGCGTGGTTTGGGAGATGGGTTATCGCATGACCGACCATGCCGGCGGCGCGCACAAGAATCGCATGTTCAACGGCACGATTCCCTTGAAGGCCGGCGACTACAACGTATATTACGAATCTGACGATTCGCATTCATTCAACGATTGGAACGCCTCGCCGCCACACGACCCGATGAATTGGGGCGTTACGGTGTTTGCGGCGAATTGATGAGGTTGGATTCTGGCTTCTGGATGCTGGATTCTTGATCCTGACTACCTCAGATTTTCAGACGAGCTCAATACCGAAGCCCTTCGGGCACTGTAAGAACGCAGAAGTTTTTCAACACAGAGACACGGAGCGCACTGAAAGCCACGGAGTGAGCCTTGTTTTCCGTGGATCTTAAAATTCTCTGTGAAACTTCGTGCTCTCTGTGATACAAACTTGTAGAATTTTGCTTTTTTTGGCAAAGTTTTTGGTTACGACTCTGCCGCCCTGTGGGTCTCTGCGAGTCTTTGCGAAGCTCTGCGTGAGTTTTTTTTTCGGTTGCGGCTACGCCGCGCTGTGTCTCTGTGTTGAAAAGGCGCTAAAAGATGCGAACAACTTTCAGTCGCGTCGTTGCGCATAGGCGTCAACCTAAGGATTTGGATGCCGAAAGCCCCAAAGCGGCGACATGCAAGAGCTTGGGGCAACGCCCCAAGGTGAGAGGCAGGCCCCATATCTGAGCCCCAACAGGGCGAAATGGACTGGCTTGGGATCGTCAACTAGATTCATCACTCCCTCTTTCGCCCTTTCAGGGCTAAAGAAACCTCTGTGGTTCGCGCTTGCCCAGGGCGTTGCCCTGGGCTTGGCTTATTTTGCCCCTTCGGGGCATGTGGTTCATCTCTTCCACTAACATTCGGTTTACGCCAATGCGCCGTTGCGGGGTTATTCTGACTTTGAAAAGCTGATCGCATCCGGCATCCAGTATCCAGCAACAAGGATCCACACCATGTTCAAAAACTACGTCAAAATCGCGTTCCGCAATCTGCTCAAACACAAGGCGTATTCGTTCATCAACCTCACCGGCTTTGCCGTGGGCATGGCCTGCTGCATCGTGGTACTGCTCTTCGTGCAGGACGAAGTGCAGTACGATACCTATCACGAGGCCGGGGATCGGATATACAGAATCTCCAACCGCGTGGTGCTCATGTCTACGGGCGAAGAAGATATCGTCGCCGACTCTCCGTTTCTTTGGGGGCGGGCGATGAAGCAAGAGTATCCTGAGGTCGCTGATTACGTGCGATTCTCCCTCGCCACTTCGCCGAACGAGCCGTGGGAGATTCGCCGCGGCGAGGCGACGTTCAGCGAGAGCCGCATGCTTTATGCTGACGCCAGCGTTTTTGGAATCTTCAGCTGGCCTCTGCAGCAAGGCAACGCGGAGACCGCATTGGCACAACCGAAATCAATCGTGCTCTCCGAAAGCATGGCCCGAAAATATTTTGGTCAAGAGAATCCTGTCGGAAAAATTTTGACCGTCGATCCCAAGCGACGTGACCGCAGCGGGCGGCTGACGCATGAAACCATCGACTACAATGTCACGGGAGTGATGAAGGATATAGCGCGCCGGTCTCATTTCACTGCAGATTTCCTGCTCTCGTTCGTGGATCTCAACGACGTGTACGGAGAAGATGTGACGACCGGCAACGTCTTGAACCCCGGGTGGTGGCGCTGGCGGATGACGCACACTTACTTGCTGTTGCAAGAAGGCGTTGCACCTGCGGCGCTCGCTGCCAAGCTTCCCGATTTTTTGGAGCGCCATGTACACGAAGCCTCCAAAGCGCGGGGATTTTATTACAAGGCTTTTTTGCAGCCGCTGCCGGAAATTTATTTGGACGGAAATTTCGGCGGCCAATTGGCGCCGGTGGGAGACCAGAATAAGATTTATATGTTCTCGCTCGTGGCGTTTTTCATTCTCTGCATCGGCTGCATCAATTTCACCAACCTCACGACCGCACGCGCGACGCGCCGGGCGAAAGAGGTGGGGATGCGCAAAGTGGTGGGCGCCGAGGGCCGGCAACTCATCAAACAATTTCTGGGCGAGTCGATGCTGATCAGTTTTGTCGCCCTGCTCTTCGCGCTGGGCCTGGTAGAAATCACCCTTCCGTTTTTCTACCAATATCTTGGAAAGACTTTTGCGCGAGAAGCGGCGGACATTTTTCCGCTCGTGCTTGGCATTGCCGGCATTGGGTTGTTCGCCGGCTTGCTGGCAGGCAGTTATCCCGCTTTTTTGCTGTCGCGCTTCAAGCCGGTGACAATGTTGCGAGCGGATACGGACAGCACAAAAGGACAAAGGCTGCGTCAAGGCTTGGTCGTCTTTCAATTCGCCATTTCCGTTTTTCTCATCGTGGCAACGCTGACCGTGTTCAAACAACTCTCGTTCATGCGGGATTATCAGTTGGGATTCGATCAAGCACAGGTAGTGGTGTTGCCACCCAATCTGGGACGCGCTTTGATGCCGGATTACGCGGCTTTTAAAAACGAGCTGAAAAAGCACACGGGAGTCGTCGATGTGATCGCGGCCTCGGCGCTTCCGGGCTTTGGCGGCGGTGGAGATCTGTACGGAGAAGCCGGCGCGCCCGGAGACGAGGCGAAAGGCATTGCCGAATGCTGGGTGGATTATAATTTCATCGGGATGTTCGGCCTCGAGCTTATCGCCGGGCGAAATTTCTCGCGCGAAATGACGACGGATGCCGGCGTGCGAAATGAGAATAACCGGCTTATCGATCTGGCGCTGATTGTCAACGAAGAGGCCGTGAAAGAGTTCGGTTGGAAATCGCCTGAAGCGGCCTTGGGCAAACGCCTCGTGCGCGATCCCAAAGCGAAAGATTTCGTGGGCACGATCATCGGCGTGGTGAAGGATTTTCATTTTCAATCGTTGCGTCAACCCATCGCGCCTTTGGCGATGAGCGTGTTGCCCGACTACAGTTTTATTGCGGTCAAGCTGCACGCCGGCAATCTGCCGGAAACCCTCTCGGCGATTCGGCAAATCGTCGAGCGCTTTGCGCCAGGGGTCGCGTTCGAGATGTCTTTTCTCGATGAAGATTTTTCCGGACTTTACCAGGCTGAGCAAAAAATGAGCGAGATCTTCGGCTGCATTTCAGCATTGGCGATCCTGCTCGCTTGCCTGGGGTTGTTCGGCCTGGCGTCCTTCACCGTCGAGCGCCGCACCAAAGAAATCGGCGTGCGCAAGGTGCTCGGCGCTTCGGCCACCGGCATTGCCGGATTGCTTTCGAAGGATTTTGTCAAATTGGTCGCGGCGGCAAATCTCATCGCCTGGCCGATTGCTTATTATGTGATGATAGATTGGCTGCAAGATTTCGCCTATCGCATCAATATCGGCTGGTGGATCTTCGCGCTCACCGGCGGATTGGCGCTGCTCATTGCGCTGCTGACGGTGAGCACGCAGGCCATTAAAGCGGCGCTGGCGAATCCGGTGGAGGCGCTGCGGTACGAATAGCAAAGAGCAAAGCGCATGGTGCATAGCGCGTGCTATGTTCCACACGCTATGCTCTATGCTCTATGCTCTATGCTCTATGCGCTATGCACTTTGCAAGGAGTCATCATGTTCAAAAACTACCTCAAAATCGCCCTGCGCAACTTGCGCAAGCATAAAGGCTATTCGTTCATCAATATCTTCGGGCTGGCGACCGGGATGGCGTGCTGCTTGATCATCATGCTCTTCGTGCAGGATGAATTGAGCTTCGACGGCTTTCATAAAAAAGCGGCGCGGCTCTATCGCATGAATATTAATTTTGTTTTTGCGAATGGCTCTTTTTCCAATTCTCTCTCTGGCGCGCCGATGGCGACACATTTGCTGAAGGATTTTCCCGAAATCGAGAAGGCGGTGCGTTTTCATCAGCCGATGACTGAAGATCTCATGGTGGGCTACGGCAATCGGCGTTTTTATGAAAAACGTTTCTTCTATGCCGATGGGGAAGTTTTCCAGGCTTTCACATTTCCGCTTCTCCAGGGCGATCCGCTGACAGCGCTGCGCGATCCTTTCAGTGTTGTGCTGACCGAGAGCATGGCGAAAAAATATTTTGGCGAGGAGAATCCGCTGGGCAAAACCATCCGGCTCGAAGATCAGCATGATTATCAAATTACCGGCGTGATGCAAGACGTACCCGCGAACGCTCATCTCCACTTCGATTTCCTCGGCTCGTTCAGCACCCTGGAATCAACTTTGGGCCAGCAATTATTGCAAGATTGGATGTTCAATCCCTTCATGACTTATGTTTTGCTCGCTGAAAATACCACCAGAGCACAGGTCGAGGAAAAATTCCCTCAATTCATGGACGCGTATACGGCACAATTCCTGGGGCCTGACTTGCGGCTTCGCCCCTGGTTGCAGCCGATCACCGAGATTCATTTGTATCCCCAAGGCAATGAGATCGAGACCGGCAGCAATATAAGCTTTATTTACATTTTTTCGGCGATAGCAATGATGGTGCTGTTGATCGCCTGTTTCAATTTCATGAATCTTTCCACCGCGCGTGCGACCACCCGCGCCAAAGAGATCGCCCTGCGCAAAGTCATCGGTGCCGAACGCCGGCAGCTCGTCCAGCAGTTCCTGGGAGAATCTCTCATGCTCTCCGTCATCGCGCTCGTGTTCGCGCTGCTCCTAATCGAATTATTTCTGCCCAGGTTCAACAGTGTTTTCGAGCGCTCGCTCCGGCTGGATTACTTTGAAAATATGTTTTTGCTTGCGGGCGTTGTCGCCACGGCTTTTCTAGCCGGCATTGTTTCCGGCAGCTATCCGGCTTTTTTTCTTTCAGCATTCAAGCCGGTTGAAATGGTGAAAGGCAAGTTGGAAGTTTCAATGGTCAAGCGCACCCCGCTGCTTTTCCGCCAGGTTTTGGTCATTTTTCAATTCGCCATATCGATCGCGTTGATTGCCGGTACGGTTGTAGTGTATCGACAATTGCATTATATGAAGAACAAAGACCTTGGACTAAACCAAGAACAAGTTGTGGTGATCCCGATGCGCGATCCAGGTATTATTCAAAAGCAGGAAACGTTCAAAAGCCAATTGCTGGCCGAGCCAGGCATCGCCAACGTTACGTATGCCAGCCGCCCGCTCGGAACCGGCGCGTGGGGCACGCTGGTCGGCAGAGAAGGTGCGCCGCCGGAACAGCAGGTGCATATGAAATTTCTGTTTGTCGAGCATGATTTCATTCCGGCTTTGGAAATCGAGATGAGTGCTGGGCGCAATTTTTCCAAGGAATTTCCTGCCGATGTGAACGAAGCCTTTGTGCTAAACGAAAAAGCGGTGCAAGATTTGGGATGGAAATCGCCGCAAGAAGCCATTGGCCAGCGCCTGACGTGTAGAAGGGGCGAGGCCGGTGCGATCATCGGCGTGGTCAAGAATTTTCATTTTCAACCCATGCAAGTTTTCATGCAGCCGCTGGTGATGCATCTTGGCCCTCAGAACATGCAAACCATGATGGTGCGTATCGAAGGACAAGATATCCGGGCGACGATGGCCAAGCTGCGTCAAAAATGGAACGAATTTGTTCCGAACTGGCCGTTTGTCTACTCGTTTCTGGATCAGGATTTTGACAATCTTTACAAAAGCCAGGAACAATTCGGCCAGATGTTTGGCAATTTTACTTTCCTGGCAATTCTCATTGCCTGCCTGGGATTGTTCGGCCTGGCAACGTTCTCCGCCGAGCGTCGCAAAAAAGAAATCGGCATTCGCAAAGTGCTCGGTGCTTCCTCGCCAAGTCTTGTGCTCCTGCTTTCAAAGGAATTCACCGTCCTGGTTGGAATTGCCACGATCATCGCTTCGCCGCCGGCTTGGTATTTCATGAATCGCTGGCTGCAAAATTTTTCTTTTCGTATCGAGATCGAACCCTGGATATTGTTGACCGCCGGCGGGTTGGCGCTGCTCATTGCACTGCTGACAGTGAGCACGCAGGCCATCCGCGCGGCGCTGGCGAATCCGGTGGAAGCGTTGCGGTACGAATAATTTGCGTTTTTTTTGGTCACACTTGCAGTGCAGCATGAGTCTCAAGAAATTGAATTCATCAAAAGAATCAGTTTCAAGGAGATGGCCAATGAAAACGTTTGAAGTGCAAGGCATCGAAATCCGGGCATCATTTGAAAAAATTTTCGGCTATATTGCCGCAGCCCAAAACTTGCCGAAATGGACCAGCGCATTCAAAGAAGCATCTCCCGCACGCGCCTTGCTGCAGACTCCGCAAGGAGCGGTGGAGGTCGCGTTGGCCGTCAAAGCCGAGCGCGCCGCCGGCACCATCGATTGGACAATGGCTTTTCCCGATGGTAACGTGGCCACCGCTTATTCCCGCGTGGTGTCGGTGGGAGAAAATCGCTGTATCTACAGTTTTATTTTACTGGCGCCACCTGTGCCACTGGAGCAATTAGAAGGCACGCTCGACCAGCAAGCCCAAACCCTGCGCGAAGAGCTGATGAAACTTCCCGCGCTATTGAATGAACATTGACCGTTGCTTTCAGCGTGCCAGAGCATGGATTCAGACTTGGAACAACTTGTCAAACGAGCGCAAGCAGGGGACCGCTCTGCCCTCGAGCACATCGTCACACAAATCCAGGACAAAATCTACGGGCTGGCTCTGCGCTTGGGGCGAATCGATTCCAATCATTTGCTGTTTGCGCGCGATCTCGATCACGCGCGGCGTTTTCCCGCAGTCCTGGCGGAAATACGAAAGCTGGAAGACACCCAACGTGCAGTGGCGCTCTATCGCTCACATCCGGATTACAGCGTTCCGTCCAGTTTCATCGCTATGATTAAGAATTTGCTGCAAACGCGTGATGCTGCACCTTGATCACCGCATACTGACAATTTGAGGAAAGGATTCAAGTATGAGAGTTTTTGTTAAAGCATTTTTTCTCGTCGTCATCATGCCAGTTTTGTCGCTTCAGGCGCAAACGGCGGCGGATTCAACCGCGATCAAAAAAGCCGCTTTGGATTATGTCGAAGGGTGGTATGAAGGCAATGCCGAGCGCATGGAGCGCGCGGTTCATCCCGAGCTGGCGAAACGCATCGTGAGAACGGATCCGGGTTCCGGCAGAAACCGGCTCGAACAAATGAGCGCCATGACGCTGGTGCAAGGCGTCAAACGCGGCGGCGGCAAGGATACCCCGTCCGAGCAGCAACAAAAAGAGGTGATCATTTTCGACATCTACCAGAACACCGCCAGCGCCAAAGCCATCATGTCCGGCTGGATCGACTACATGCACCTGGCCAAATGGAGCGGCGAGTGGAAAATCGTCAACGTGCTGTGGGAGCTGAAGCCGCAGAAAAAGTAGGTCAAGATCTCAATAGTGAACAGTGGTCGCTGGAGTCAAAAATGTTCAAAAACCATCTCAAAATCTCGCTGCGCGATCTCAAGAAACGCAAGGCGTATGCCACCCTCAATATCCTGGGATTGGCAACCGGGCTGAGCTGTTTTCTGCTGATCTTTGAGTATGTCGCTTATGAGCGAAGCTATGACAGGTTTCAAGACCTCGCCGGACGCATCGTGCGCGTGCGGCTGGATTCGTATCGTTCCGGTGAATTGTTGTGGAAATCCGCCACGGTGTATCCCGCAATTGCGCCCACGATGAAAAAAGATTTTCCCGAAGTGGAGAATTTTTGCCGCCTGCATGACGCCGAGCTGTTGCTCTCGAATGATGAAAGAAATGTGAAATTCTCCGAGACCAAGGGGTACTTTGCCGATCCCGCCTCGCTTCGCATGCTCGCCGTCAACCTGCAAAGTGGCGACCCGGCCACCGCGTTAAGCGGCCCCGACCAGATCGTTATTTCCGAATCTATGGCGAAAAAATACTTCGGTGATGAAGATCCGCTGGGCAAACGCCTGATCGTGCGCGACCCGCAAGGCACTTGGACCTACGCCGTGGCCGGCGTATTCCGCGATTATCCGCGCCAGTCGCATCTCGTCATCGACTATCTGGTATCTTACGCCACGCTGGGGAAAATCGTCCGCGGCGCCTGGGGCGACACCACCAATGCGACGGAGACCAGTTGGGGATGGTACGATTTCTACAGCTACGTGTTGTTGCAGCCCGGCGCCGATATGAACGCGCTGGCAGCGAAGCTGCCGGCATTTTGCGATCGCTACCTCAACAGCCGGGAGTTTGCCCGCAACAACAATATTCGTGTTGAGCTTGCGCTGCTGCCCATGTCCGATATTCATCTTTATTCCAACTACAATCAAGAAGCCGAAGTCAATGGCAACGGGCGCGCCGTGGCATTTTTATTCCTGATTGCGTTCTGCATCATCGGCATCGCGTGGATCAATTACATCAATCTTGCCACCGCCCGCTCGATGGAAAGAGCGCGGGAAATCGGCGTGCGCAAAGTTCTGGGCGCCCTTCGTCCTGATCTCATTCGCCAATTTCTCATCGAAAGTGTTTTGTTGAATCTCGTGGCATTGGCGATCGCATTGCTGGCCGTCTCGGAGCTGGCACCCGCGTTTCACCGATTCCTCGGCAGAACGGCAATCTCAGGATTCAGCCTTCCCGCTGACTACTGGCTCGGCACCCTCTCCCTCTTCGTCGTTGGCGCGTTGCTCGCAGGATTGTATCCGGCTTTCGTGCTGTCAGCGTATCAGCCGGTGCTGGTCCTGAAGGGTGTTTTCAAAAACCGGCGGAACTCTCATGCCCTGCGCCAGGGACTCATCGTCGCACAGTTTGCGGCCTCCGTGGCTTTGATCGCGGGAACGATGATCGTCTATCGGCAAGTCGAGTTCATGCGGCGACAAGACCTGGGGGCAAACATCAACCAGACCCTGGTGTTGGACGCCGCCGCTTCGTTCAGCGATTCCCTTTATCAGACTGCATTCCAGCCGTTCAAAAACGAGGCGTTGCGCATCAACGGCGTCAAAGATCTTACCGCCTCGTCAAGCGTCATGGGCAAAGAGATTTATTGGACCACGGGAGGGCGCCGTCTCGTCGAGGGCGCCGGCATGATTACGTTGTATCATCTCGGCGTGGACTATGATTTTGTTCCGGCGTACAGCCTGGAATTGAAAGCCGGCAGAAATTTTTCCACGGATTTCGCCACGGACAATAAAACGGCGCTGCTCAACGAGCTGGCCGTGCAGCAGCTTGGCTTTGAAAGCAGCGAGAGCGCGATTAATCAAAAAATCCTACGCGGCGGCGATACGCTCACGGTTATCGGGGTGGTGGCAAACTTTCATCAGCAGGGATTGCGAAAGGCCATAGACCCCCTCATTTTGCTGCTGCGACCCGGCCTGCGCGGCTATTATTCGGCGAAGATTCAAACTGCCGACGTGCAGCAAGCCATTGTCTCGCTGCGAAAAATTTGGGAGACGCATTTTCCGGCGGATCCCTTCAGCTTTTTCTTTCTCGATGAGTTTTTTGACCGGCAGTACCAGGCCGACATGATCTTCGGCAAAGTTTTCGGCGCGTTTGCTTTTCTCGCCGTCCTCATTGCGTGCTTCGGTTTGCTGGGTCTATCGGCCTACAACGTGGTGCAACGCACCAAAGAAATCGGCGTGCGCAAGGTGCTCGGCGCTTCGGTGGCCAGGATAGCCGGATTGCTCTCAAAAGATTTTGTCAAATTGACGCTGGTGGCAAATCTCGTCGCCTGGCCGATTGCCTATTTCGCCATGAATCGCTGGCTGCAAGATTTCGCCTATCGCGTCCATATCGGCTGGTGGGTGTTTGTACTCGCAGGCGGAATGGCATTATTGATTGCATTGCTGACCGTGAGCACACAGGCGATCAGAGCCGCGCTGGCGAATCCGGTGGAGAGCTTGCGGTATGAATAGTGAAACGTATGCGGGAAATTTTACTGTTTCATATGCCATACGAATTTACGATATTTATAATATACAGGTCACTTGGTGAAAATCCTTCATTATTCCTGCGCACCCAGCCCATGACCACCACCCGCTCCAAAGTTCTGCTCATGTCCGAGGCAATCCAACGCTTCGTGCATGATGGCGACACGATTGCGATCGAGGGTTTTACGCATTTGATTTGTTTCGCGGCTGCGCATGAGATCATCCGGCAGCGCAAGCAAGCGCTCACCATATGCCGCCTCACGCCGGATTTGATTTATGATCAGCTCATTGCCGCGGGCTGCGTCAAGAAAATGATTTTTTCATGGGCGGGGAACCCCGGGGTGGGGCCGTTGTACGCGTTGCGCCGCGCGGTGGAAAAGGGCAAACCGCATCCCATTGAATTGGACGAGTATTCGCATTTCGGCATGGCCATGCGTTTTTGGGCCGGGGCCGCGCATCTGCCTTTCATGCCGCTGCGCAGCTACCACGGCACGGATTTGCCCAAGGTCAATCCCAATATTCGCAAAGTAGCATGCCCTTTTACCAACGAAGAATTGTATTGTGTGCCGGCGTTGCATCCAGACGTGGCTATTATTCACGCGCAGCGCGCAGATGAAGAGGGCAATACCCAAATCTGGGGATTGTTCGGCGTACAGAAAGAAGCGGCGTTTGCCTCCAAGCGCGTCATTGTCGTGGTGGAAGAATTGGTCGAACAAAGCGTGATTCGCCGCGATCCCAACCGCACGGTGATTCCGGGCATGATCGTCAGCGCCGTTGTGGTCGAGCCTTTCGGCGCACATCCCAGCTTCGCGCAAGGCTATTACGACCGCGATAATGATTTTTACATCAAATGGGAGGAAGTTTCCAAAGACGAAGACCGCATGGCGGCGTATTTGCAAGAATGGATTTACGATCTCCCCGGCCGCGCCGCTTATTGGCAAAAAACGGATGCCGCTGTGCGTGAACGTTTGCAGGCGAATCAGCGTCTTAGTGGGGAGGTGAATTATGGGTTTTGAGCTTTCCGCTTGTTATGCTATTCTAGGCGTGGCGCCTTTTCAAAAAGAATTTTTTCAAAAACGGAGAAATTCATCATGACCGCATCACGTTCATCCTCCAAGCCCTTGGGTGAGCTCTCTTCTTCCGTCCCCGAGGAAAAAATCGAGGCGGGGCGGGAGCGCGTCGCCGAAGGGATTGCTACCTATAACGCCTTCAAGCCGCGTCAGGCTGAAAGAAAAATAACTGCGCCTGCCAAGCAGATTTTGGAAATTCCGGTCTCAGATGAGGCGTGGGATTTTGCCGTTGCCAACGCGTTGCTTCCAAATTTGGAAACAGCGGTACGGTTGGTTCATGATTGTTTTTCAGCTGTTGCTGAAATCCAGCTTCTTCATGAGGCCGACTGGGAGATGGAAAATAATTCCTGGATCACGATAGCCATAAACGTCTCCGGAACGACGGGACAATTACTGGAGCAGTATCATCGCTTCACAGCGGAAATGATCAAACAAGTGCCGCCGGATAAAAGTGACAAGATCTTATTAAGCTTTTGACGGAGTTGTTGCAATATGGATGGGCAGCAATTTCTCGAAATCTCCAAAAAGCATTTGAACATACCATCGGAGGCGGCCTATCGTTCGGCCGTTAGCAGAGCTTACTACGCCTTGTTTCATGCAGTCGCAACATTTACTGCCAGCTTGGGATTTCCCAGCGTAAAGGGTCCCCAGGCTCATGGGCAATTGCCCGCGCGTCTGAACAGTTGTGGTGTAGAAGAGGGCATGCAAATTGGCCGCTGGTTGAAGGAACTCCACCGCCAACGCCTATCTGCTGATTACGACCTTGCTTCAGAAGGTTTTTCTCCGCAATTTCGATCTGCCGTTTGGGTTGCCCAAGCGGAACAAGCTGTGATCAAGCTCAACGCGATTGCGGCCTCTCCCAATCTTTGCATCCAAATACGTAACGGCATTCGCATGTATAAGGACAAGCTCTCAGAGGGGGCTTGACTCTTTTTCGATAAACGGATGCGAATAAAGGCGTTCATCACATAGGGTATCTCGTGCCCCACGAATTTCACACCAAACGCAAAATCGAATTTGTCGATACCGATTTAGCCGGCGTCGTGCACTTCTCTCGCTTTTTCATTTTTATGGAAACCGCCGAGCATGAATTCTTGCGTTCGCTCGGCGTCAGCGTGGCCGGCAAAATGGACGGCATGCAGCTCGGTTGGCCGCGTTTAGCCGCCGCATGCGAATATTTGAGCCCGGCCAGGTTTGAAGACGTGTTGGACATTCACGTGATCGTGGCTAAAAAGGGAACGAAAGCGCTGACCTATAAGTTCATCATCAAGAAAGCCGAAACTGTGATCGCGCGCGGGCAGATGAGCGCGGTGTGCTGCATGGTCGACCCCGAAAAAGGTTTTCGCACGATTCCGCTTCCAAGATTTCTGGCGGAACAAATTGAAGCAGCCCAGGCGTCTGAAGATTGAGTATAGAAGATAGAAGATAGAAGATAGAAGATAGAAGATAGAAGATAGAAGATAGAAGATAGAAGATAGAAGATTGAATCTGGTAAATCGTGAATCGAAAATCGTTTTTTTGGTGGACGCGCGAAATAGCGACTAAGATGCAAACTCCCAATTCTACCCGACTCTCCCTTCATCAAATCCACAAACATTTTGGCACCTCCCCGCGCCTGGTCGAAGTCCTGCGCGATATTTCTTTCGAAATCGCCAGCGGGCAGTCGCTGGCGATTGTCGGGCCTTCCGGTTCCGGCAAAAGCACGCTGCTGCATTTGATCGGCACGCTGGATCAGCCTTCCTCCGGCAGAATCGAAATTGGCGGCCAGGACCCTCTTGCCTTCACCGAGCCTGAGCTGGCGCGTTTTCGCAACGCGCAAATCGGATTTGTATTTCAAGATCATCACCTCCTGCCGCAGTATTCGGTGCTGGAAAATGTTCTGGTGCCCACTCTGGCGCAGCGCAGCCGTTCTGCCGCGGCCGGTGACCGGGCACGAGACCTGTTGCAGCGCGTGGGTCTGGCGCATCGCCTCGACCATTTCCCCGCCGAGCTTTCCGGCGGCGAGCGCCAGCGCGTGGCCCTGGCGCGCGCGCTCGTGAATCAGCCCGGCATTTTGCTGTGCGATGAGCCCACCGGCAATTTGGACCGCACCACGGCGCAAGCCGTTGCCAATTTGCTTTTCGAGCTCCATCGCGAGCAGCAGAACATTCTCATCATCGTCACGCACAGCATGGAGCTGGCCGGCCGTTGCGCGCGGCGCTGTGAGCTGCGGGAGGGCAAGTGCTTCGCAGTTTGAGATACTATCGCCGGCTGCACCTCGCCGTCGCGCTCGGCGCCGCCGTCACCACCGCGGTGCTCACCGGCGCACTGCTGGTCGGCGATTCCGTGCGCGGCAGCTTGCGCGATTTGTCGCTCGAGCGATTGGGGAAAATCGATTTCACCGTTCTCTCCGATCATCTTTTTCGCCAAAATCTTGCCGAAGAACTGGCGCAACAGCCAAACTTTTTGCAGCGTTTCGGAAACCCCGCGCCCTCCCTCCTTTTGAATGGCAGCGCCACCCACGGCTCCTCCCAAGCGCGCGCGGTTGATGTCAATATCGGAGGCGTTGAGCAACGCTTTTTTGAGCTCTTTGAAGCGGATTCCGCTGCGGCCTATGCGCTCGCGCTGGCGCGAAAAAACGGCCAGCCCTTCCCCTCGGTCATGGTCAACGAATCCTTGCGCCGCGAGTTGCGGGCACAGATCGGGGATCAGATTCTGCTTTCGTTCAAAAGCTACGCCGAAATTCCCCGCGCCTCGGTTCTGGGCCGCAAGAGCGCGGAAGACTTGACCGAAACGGTACGATTGACGATTACGCGCGTCCTGCCCGATCGCGGCGCCGGGCGATTCGGCTTGCGCACGCAGCAATACTTGCCGTTCAATGCTTTTACCTCAATGCCGGTTTTGCAGCGCGCGCTGCACCGGCCGGGCGAGATCAATGCCCTGCTCATTCCCTCCCGCAACGATTCTTCCTTGCAGCTTGAATACGAGTTGACGCAAGTCCTGCAAAAATCGCTGCGCCTGGAAGACGCCGGCCTGCGCATACAAGAATTCAAAAATTATTTCTCCCTCACCAGTCGCGAACTCATTCTAAAACCGGCGCTGGTCGAGCTGGCTCAGGAATCGGCTGCTCGTCTCGAGCTTGCCTCGCAAAATCTCTTCACTTATTTGGCCAACACCATGCGCCGCGATTCGCGCACGATGCCATATTCCACGATGACCGCATTGCCGACACCCGTGGCGGCGCCCTTCGGCGAGCTGAACTTGACAGACGGCACGCCGGTGGCGGCGTTGGCAGATGACGAAATTCTGCTGAACGATTGGGCCGCGAAGGATCTATCCACAAGAACAGGTGACACGGTTCAGGTCAGCTATTACGTGGTCGGAGAACGCGAGCAGCTTCTCACGGAACATCGAACGTTTCGCGTGCGAGGCGTGGTCGCCCCGCACGGTATCGCGGCGGATCGCTACCTCGCGCCGCCGATTCCCGGCGTGGATGAGATGGAAAACATGCAGGACTGGCAACCGCCGTTTCCAGTGGAATTGAAGCTGATTCGTCCGCAAGATGAAAAATACTGGGACGAGTATCGCGCCACCCCCAAAGCCTTCGTTTCCGAAAACGCCGGACGCAGTTTGTGGCGCAGCCGCTTCGGAGATTTGAATGCCATGCGCTTTGCGCCGGCCGCAACACAAGAATTGTCCGAGGCGCGCCGTGCCTTCGAAAGCGATTTATTGCAGAGAATATCGCCACAGCAAGCCGGCTTTGTCATTCAACCCGTGAAAGCACAAAGCCTGCAATCTTCCCAGGGCGCAACCGATTTCGGGGGTTTGTTCATCGGCTTCAGCCTTTTTCTGATTGTGTCCGCGGTGCTGTTGGTGGGCATGCTCTTTCGGCTGGGGGTGGAGCAACGCGCCAAAGAGCTTGGCATTTTGCTGGCGACGGGCCACACGCGGCGCGCTGTGCGCGGGCGATTTCTAAAGGAAGGATTGCTCGTCGCCCTGATCGGCGTCCTGCTTGGCGTGCCCGGCGCAGCCGGCTATGCCGCCGCGATGATCTCCGCTTTGCGCACGTGGTGGATCGACGCAGTCGGAACTTCGTTTTTATTTCTGCACCTCAGCGCCAGCAGCTTGCTCTTGGGCGCGGTTCTTTCCCTGTTGATCGTCGCACTCGCGATCATTTTGACCATCCGGCAATTGCGCAAAATTCCTGCGACGGCTTTGCTGCACGGCGTGACCGTGAGCGATCGGCAAGCGCCGCCGCGTTTCGCGCGCCTGGTTGCCGGTCTCGCGCTGGCATTTTCGCTGGCATTGATGATGGCGGCGCTCTGGCAAGGTGCGCAAGATGCCGCCGGCATTTTCTTCGGCAGTGGCGCCCTGCTGTTAATCGCGGGGCTCGCTTTCTTTTCAGTGTGGATGCGCCGGCGCCGGACCGCTGGGCGCCTGCAAACCGTGTCGCACATGGCCGCGCGCAATACCGCACGCCAATCCGGCCGAAGCTTGTTGAGCGTCGCCTTGGTCGGCTGCGCGTGTTTCATGATCGTGGCTGTGGGCGCAAACCGGCGCGCTCCCACGGCGGAAATCGAAAATCGAAAATCCGGATCCGGCGGCTTTGTTTTGCTGGCAGAATCGAATACGGCGTTTTCCCAAGATTTGAATGCGCCCGCCGGCCGCGCCGAGCTGGGATTCGCAGATAAGGATTCTGCGCTTTTCAAGCATGCGCAGTTTTTTCCTTTTCGCATGCTGCCCGGTGAAGATGCGAGCTGCTTGAATTTGTACAAGCCGCAAAAGCCGCGCGTGCTCGGCATCACGAAAGCCGGCGTCACCCGTGGCGGCTTTCTCTTTCAAGGCGCGCTGCCGGGTGCCAGCGAGAATCCCTGGCAACTTTTGGAAGAAGATTTGGAGCCGGGCGTGGTTCCGGCCATCGGCGATTACAATTCCGTGCGCTGGATTCTGCACCTGGGCTTGGGCGAAGACTTGGAAATGCAGAACGAGCGTGGTGAGACCATCAAGCTGCGTTTTGTGGGCCTGCTGCAGAGCAGTATTTTGCAAAGCGAGATTGTCATCTCGGAACAGAATTTTTTAGCCCATTTTCCCAGCCAAAGCGGTTACGGTTACTTTTTGATCGAGTCGCTGCCGGATAGCGCCGCGCGACTGGCACAAACTTGCGAAAGCGTTTTGAGTATCTATGGCTTTGACGTCACTTCTACCGCGGAAAAACTGGCGAAATTTCAAGCCGTGGAAAACACTTATCTTTCCGTGTTCGCGCTGCTCGGCGGTTTGGGATTGTTGTTGGGGACTTTGGGACTCGGCCTCATTCTCGCGCGCAATCTCATCGAGCGCCGCGGGGAATTGGCGACGCTGCGCGCATTCGGCTTTCAGCGCTCGACTTTGTCAAGCATGTTACTCGCTGAAAACGGTTTTCTGATCCTCTGCGGCATGCTGATCGGAACCATTGCCGCGTTGCTGGCCGTGGCTCCTCATTTGTTCAGTCAAAACACGCAAACGCCGTGGTTGCTCTTGAGCGGACTGCTGTTGCTAGTTTGGCTGGTGGGATTGTTGGCGAGCTTCGTGGCGTTGTCTTTTTCTTCCCGTGTGCCGCTCTTGCCTGCGCTCAAAGCGGAGTGAACGAGGGCATTCCAAGTCACCTCGTGCCGGCCTGCAGCGAGATTATGATCCAACAAAGTTGTGATCAATGCCCCGGCGGCGCTGTAGATGGCCAGCGTCACGCGCCCGCCTTGTACAAGCGCGAAAGCGATCTGCGTGGAAGGGTTAAATGGGTTGGGATAATTTTGGTGCAGTAGAAAACTTTGCACCGGCTCACCCTCTTCCGACACGCCCGTGCTCGCCAGCAATTGATCGATCACGGCGCTGATAGCCGCGGCAGCAGACGATATTGATAGGAAAAATTGAACTGATCGTACAGCGTGGTCAAGTCCGCCGGCTCGGTATAAGGCAAATTGCCGGCCTGGAATTCGGCAATATTCGCCGCTGAAAACTGTGCTTTTACATTTCCTGGCCAGAGCGTTGCCAGAAATAGCGAAGTGGCCGCGAGCTGGACAAAAGACAACACGGTCCGGTGCCTCGGTCTGATGCAAAAAGCAGATTTTTTGTGCGGAATTTTGCACGGAAATTTTTAGATTCCGGGTTGAAGCCCATCCTTGATGCGCTTTTTGACCTTCGTGCTAAAGCTTACGCGGATTCGTCATGCCCTTTCGCTTCACTGCTCCCATGCAAAAGCGTGTGCCGCAGCGCACCATCGCCATGCTGCACGATGCCTTGCGCCATTTTCCTGAGTTGCGGGACAAAATCATCACCGTGGGATACACGCGTACGCACCTGGGCGCGGCGATTCCGGAGGATTTCACCATTCGCCTGCGCGCGCGCAAAGTAAGCTACAATACCATCGGCCATGAGCTGACCCATCTCGTGCAAGGCATGCAGTTGATTCCCGAGGGCGAAAAGCAATGCGATCTGTGGACGCTGGCGCGCAGTATTCTATTTTGTGACGAAGCGCCAACTTATCTGAGGATCCCCGATCATATGCACCATGCCTGGCCGGCTTTTGCTGTGCAAACGCACCGGCTTTGCGTGCGAGCGATCGAGATGAGAAAGACGCGTCGAAACTACATTCAGTGGCTGGAAAAAGAACTGCAAACGCTCACGCCTCGCACGGCGGGCGGCAACGGACAACTTGCTTTTAGCCTCGAGCTGCCGTAGTGAACACAAAAATCACTTGACTTTGTGTCCAACCCGCCGCACATTCCTGCGCGCCATCAATGTCGCACCTCACCTGCCCTGCCGGGATGGCTGTCATGGTGGTTGGCTGACGCCTGCCCGCAGGCAATGATCTGACTTGAAGATTCCAAACTGCCCAAAACCTATCCCGCCATTTTCAATCCTATGATTGCTTGCCGAAGCGTCCTCTTATTTGCGGCGTCGCTTTTTGCCAGTTTTGCCTCTCCTCCAGACACGGGCTTCGGACAAAATGCTTCTCCGGTTCCGCCTGCCCGCAAAATTCCCGAGGCGATCTATCCGCGCGCCGTGCAAGCCGTCGTCAAAATCTCCACGGGCGAAAATCAAACGGCCGGCGCCGGCATCGTCATCGGCAAAACGCGCAACGGCTTGCCAGTGATTTTGACGGCGAATGCTTTGATCAACGGCCATGAAGATAAAATCACCATTCAAGCGGCGGAGCAAGGCCAAGCGGCGCCTGGACGTTTGATTTCCGGCAAATGGCGCAACCGCGATCTGGTATTGCTGGCGGCGCGCAAACCGTTACCGGTGGCGGCAGCCCTGCCCTATGGCCAGTCGGATCAACTCATGCCCGGAGAGAATGCCGCGGTGCTCGGATTTTCGCAGTCGAAATTTCTGGAG
Source organism: bacterium (assembly GCA_044869275.1). GTDB lineage: Bacteria > Zhuqueibacterota > Zhuqueibacteria > Zhuqueibacterales > Zhuqueibacteraceae > JBIOXB01. The sequence continues at coordinate 2,865 of JBIOXB010000129.1, read as the reverse complement.
CAGAACGCGGGACAAATTGTACGCAACGAAGCGCATCAGCTCATGTTGAATCTCGTCATGTCCGAAGGACAAACCGGCGGGCCGGTGCTCGACCAAAATGGTCGTATCATCGGCATTGCCGTCTCGCGGCCGCAGGAATTGAGCCAGGCCATTCCCATCGATCTGGCGCGCATTACGCTGGAACAATGGCTGGGCAAGACACAACTTATGGAAGCCTGGCAGGAAGGCAAATCTACGAACCATTGGCAAGGCTGGGTGGTGGCGGCTGCTCTGTTGCTGGTCACCGGCGTCGCCGTGGGCGTGTCCGGCGTGTTCTAAAAGACTTTTCCGCAGCGGAACACGAGGAGGGTACAGCAAGATTGGAATGGCGGGCCAGGTCTTGCCGGGTCCTCTCGTTGTACGAGCGGCAGCAAATTTGGTGCGCTGTTTCTGAAGTCAAAAGTTGTAAGTTCTATTTGACTCTTCGCCGTCTATTACCCAGCCTACCTCCATTTCGGCAAATTTCGTTAAACTTCTTGAGCGATCGCTTACTGAGAGAATTTTCCCTGTGCCGCTGTCTTTTTAGCATAGGTAGAGGCGGCACCGCTTTTGTCATTCAAAGGAAACAATGCATGGCCACGTCACTTTCTCGCCCAAATAGAGACCGCGTTGTGCACCAGTTCGGGCGCACTCTGGTCTTGGGGCTGGCCGTGATCCTTCATTTTTTTTCAAGCGTAACCCCCAGTCTGGCGCAGCGCTTCGACAAGAAGACCCTCCTGCGCCCGCGGCTGGCCAAAGCGGCGCTAAACCGGCCGCGTATCGCCGGCAATGATTTTTACGAAGTCGTCGTCGAGGATTTCATCGGCAATGGCGTGGGCCTTTATTCCGTGCGCACCGGACCGAACCATCCCGTGACGCGGCGATTCCGCAAGCCGCAAGATTTGCTGGCCGGCGCCAGCGACACCCTTTCTGGCAGCAGCTACACGACGATCCGCTCCTATCGCAGCCGCACAGATTACGTGCAGACACCAGTTCCCGACAGCACCGGCGGATATCGCGTTTTTTGGCTGGACCAGGCTTTTGCCAACGATGACAGCGTGGTGGCCGATTCCAGTTTTATTCAGCCCATCTTCGATGGCGACCGCATCACGGGTTTTCGCGTGCTGTATCCATTGCCAGGCTTGCCCCAACCCGGCGGCCCCATCATCATCGACACGCTGGCGATCACGCAAATCATTCAGGTTCACGGCCGGACTTTTGACGATTCCTGGGTGGAGGCAACCACGATCGTCAAAAACCTCGGCCAGCTGCTGCCCACAACCATCGGCATTCGTTATTTGTGGGATCTGAATATTGGCAACCTGAAGGCCGGCGACGACGGGCCCGTGTTGCGCGAGCGCGGCGGCGATCTGTTTTCGCCGTTCGAGCAGAATATCGCGCCGGTCCAATTTGCATTTTACATGGCCGCTGCGAATGACACTTTGCGGGATGCTGCCGGTAACATTACGGTTCAGCCGCCGGCTTACAACTTTTTCGGCTCGGCGCTCACGCCCGCGATTCTGAAACGCGCGCCGCGACAACCGGAGCGCGTGCAACAGGTTTTTTGGCCACAAGCTTTTTTCAGCGCATTTGATTACACCTGCAATCCGGATTTGCGCGTCATCGGCGGACAGGACGACGCTTTGAGCCGTCTCACCGGCGGTGACAATGCCATGCAATACTTCTGGGGTGAAACCCCGGAGCGGGCAATCACGCTGTGGCCGGGCCAGACCGTTGAGGTCACCCAGGCCTTGTTTGGCAGTTTGCCCGGCGAGGAACCCAGCACGGTCGTTGATTGGGTCCCTCCCATCTGCGAAATCGTTGGGATCGAGCCCGGTCCGCCCAAGACCATTACGGTCATGGTGCGGGACCTGGAGAGCGGCCTCGCCTCGATTCGCGTTCGTGACCAAGGCAACGTCAGCATCGATATTCCCGACGTTGAACCCGGCACAGTTGTGCCGGTCATGGTGGTGGCCACGGCGCTCGATGAAACGCAGCCGTTTCAATTTACCATTACCGTGCGTGATTTGGCCGGCAACGTATCTGAATGCGACCCCATTCTATTGACACTGCGGCCGGATTTGAATGCCGGCGGCCATCGCCTCGAACCGGTTTGGGCCGATCGCTATTTTTATATCAGCAATCAGGGACTCGAGCAGATTGAAGTGAATCTCAACGGCCGCGATTTTGTCCTGCGCACAAAGGACGTTGCCGGAAGAGGTGTCTTTCCAATGCCCGCGTGGGGCGAAATGACGATCGATCTTGCGCGTTATTTGAAGATAGATCACAATGTCTTGACACTCGCTTTCTCCGGTCCGCCCTCCAGCCGGGCCGACGTGATCATCGCCGACGCCAATATGAAAGCCGGCGTGGATCTCGTGCTCGATCTCGATGCCGTGCCGCGGCAATTCGCACTGTCACAGAACCTGCCCAATCCCTTTCGCGGCCGCACCGTTATTGGCTTCGAACTGCCCGAATTTGAAAAACCGCAGCGCGTGAAATTGAACATCTACAATCTGCTCGGGCAATTGGTGCGCACATTGGTGGATGAAAATTTGAGCAGCGCCGCCCGCGTCGTGGCCTGGGATGGCCGCGACAGCCTCGGCCGCGAAGTCGCGGCAGGTGTGTACCTCTATCGTTTGCACGCGGGCGATCAACAATTGACAAAAAAAATGGCATTGCTAAGCGGAAAATGATTCGTACGAATTACGCCTTACTTTTTAACTTGACTATGTCACATTAGTTTAAGACGAATTCGCGTTTTTCAAATGCGCTTGCCTGGCGTCGAAACGTTGTTGATGCTTTCGTCGGATGATTTCGATCAAATCCTTTTCGGTGATTTCACGC
>JBIOXB010000128.1:0-6383 GCA_044869275.1 bacterium | reverse complement strand
ATCCAGATCCTGCTTGGCATAATTTCGAAAATCTCGAAGGTGTAGCCTTCGTAAAATCATTTACTCATTCAGCCGGATCGGCATGAGCAGCATCATGAAATTCAGGCCTTCAGGCGGCGTGAGCGGCTCAATAATGGCCGCGCTGCCGCCATCCTTTAATTTGAAAACCGCATGCTCTGCGTCGAGATGCCGCATGATTTCGAGCACATAATTGGCGTTGTAACCGATCTCCATGCTGTCACCGTTGTATTCCACCGGAATCGTTTCGCGCGAGTTACCGCCGGCATCCACGTCTTCCGCCACCACGGTAAGCGCGTTCGGTTCCAAACTCCAGCGCACTTGATGCGTATGCTGGCTGGCAAAAATGCTCGAGCGCCGCACCGCCGCGCTCAACAAATCCCTTTCGACATGCATGCGCAAATGGTTGTCGCTCGGAATCACGCGCTCATATGCGGGATATTGCCCATTGATGACCTTGGAATAAATCGTGGTCGCCCCCAGCTTGAACGTGAGATGATCACGGCTGATGGCGATTTCCATTTCTTTCGCCGCGCCATTATTGCGACTCAAGAGCTGCAACGCTTTCACCGGCATGATCACTTGCATCGCTTCGCCGGTATGGGAAAATTGCAGGTCTTGAACTTTGGACAGCCGGTGGCCGTCGGTCGCGACCATGCGCAATTCACCGGGCCTGAGGTCGAGCAACACGCCCATCAAGGTCGTGCGCAGTTCGTCCGAGCTGACGGCAAAAATGGTCTTATCGACCATTTTTTGAAACGTGGCGGGCGCATAGGAAAAACTGAGCACATGCTCTTCCGTGGAAATATGCGGGTAATCATCGCTCGATTCGCCGCTGATTTTATACTGGCCCTTTTCGGTTTTGATCGTCAAGCGATTGCCGGCGTCACTCTCGAACGCCAGCGGCGTGTCCGGCAACTCGCGGATCAAATCAAACATCTTCTTCGCCGGAAAAGCTGCCTTACCGTCCCGGTCGCCCAAAACTTCGATTTCCGTGAGAATGGAAACTTCCAAATCCGTGCCGGTTAAACTGAGACGCGATTTTTCCACCTCGAACAGAATGTTGGTCAAAATGGGAATCGTCGTTTTCGTTGGAATGATCGCGATCATGCGCTGCAACGCTTCAAACAGCAAGCTCTTGGTCACGGTAAATTTCATCGGGCACTCTGGGTCTGAATGGTTAACTTCTCATCAAAGTAAGAATAAAGATAAAGATATTCAAGAACTAATTTATAATAGGGGCTGTGGATATGTGGATAGTGCTGGAGCCGCCAGCTCGGCGATGCTGTCTTCTATCGATTTATCAGGCTGGGATCGCCATTTCGCGTTGCATGCACTTGTTGATGAGGTGGGGATAGATTGTGGCTTTCTTTTCAGAACGTGTTGTGCGTTTTCGAGCACGACACTAACTCACAAACAACCCACAGCAATTCACTTTTTATTAACATTGCTTTTCGAGCAAGTTTTTTTCACGCGCCGAGAGCACGGCAAAAAAATGTTCTATCCGGAAACTGCACTTTTCTCAAACCGCGGCAAAATCCAGTTTACTTTTGAGCACTTCGAGATCCGCTTTGATCTGCGTGTCGGCAATCACCAGATTTTCGATGGATTCGATGGCATGAATGACCGTGGTATGGTCGCGCCCACCGAAATGCAGGCCGATGGTTTTGAGCGAGTGCTTGGTCAATTTCTTGGCGAGATACATCGCAATTTGGCGTGCCAGCGCCACTTCTTTCTTACGCGTCTTGGCGCGCATCATGTCGTCCGGTATTTTGTAATAGGAGCACACTTCTTTTTGAATCTCTTCCACCGTGAGATTGCGATGCCGCTGCACGAACATGTCTTTTAGAATGTGTTTGGCCAGTGCTACACTAATATCCAGCTTGTGCATGGAGGCATATGCTAGCAGGCGAATCAAGCAGCCTTCCAGTTCGCGAATATTGCTGGTGACGTGGTGCGCGATCAGTTGCACTACGTCGCTGGCGAGCTGGATGCCGTTTTCTTCCGATTTTTTCTGCAGAATGGCGATGCGCGTTTCCAAATCCGGCGGCTGAATATCGACCACCAGACCCCATTGAAAGCGCGACAGCAAGCGTTCTTCGATGCCCTTGATTTCTTTCGGCGGCCGGTCGGAAGTCAAGATGATCTGCTTGCCTTTTTGATACAAAGCGTTAAAGGTATGGAAAAATTCTTCCTGCGTGCGCTCCTTGTTGGTAAAGAACTGAATATCATCCACCATCAACATGTCCACGTTGCGATAAGTCGAGCTAAATTCCGTGGTTTTATTGTTTTGAATGGCATGAATAAAATCGTTGGTAAAACGCTCGCTGGAGACGTACAATACCCTCCGAACTGTCGCACGCTCCAGCGAGTAATTACCGATGGCTTGAATAAGGTGGGTCTTGCCCAAACCAACACCTCCATATACCACCAAGGGATTGAAAGATGTTTTACCGGGCGCTTCGCCCACGGCCTGAGCCGCGGCTTTGGCGAATTGATTGCTGCCGCCTTCGACAAAGTTTTGAAAAGTGTAGTGCGGATTCAATAATCCCTGAGATTCATTGATCACGCGAGGCGCCGGAGCGGCACTGGCCTCGGTTTCCGCCTCGGGCTGTTGTTCTTCTGAAGGAGGGCTGATGGAATAAATGACGCGATAATTATCGCCGAGCACTTCCAGCACGGCTTGATGCACGAGATCGCGATAATGTCCTTCGAGCCAGTTGTAAGCAAAACTATTGGGGATGCGAACGGTAATGGTGTGATCTTCTATGCGGTGGCCGTGCGTGTTTTCGAACCAGGTGCCAAAGGTTTGATCCGCGACATTTGCTTTAATAACGGATAGGCATTTTGACCAAGTTTGCTGTGCAGATAGAGCGGCTTGTAGCATACAGACTTCCTTGTGCTGGATTCAGAAATTCACAACTTATCCACAGGAGGCCAATTAGACGATTTTAAAAAAAAAGATTTATGCGTAATTTGCGTAAGTTTTACAGGCGAATTGAACCTGGTTGGCGTGACACAAATTTGGAGCAATTTCATATTAAAACTCAGTTTATGCCAAAAACTCTGTTTTAAATTTGTGGGAAAATAGGGCCAAGAACTTAGCAGGATTTTCCACAAGCGGGAAAACAGGTTTTTCAAAGTTATCCACATTTTCTCCACCCACCCTTGTTTTATTTGGGCTGCGTGAATATAGAAATCGGACTTTGAATGTCAAGAAAAAAGTATTATGACGAAAAGAAAATTTTTTGAAATGCAGGAAAATCGGGGAAACACCGCGATTTTGATTCGGCACTCAGGCCAAAATTTTCCTCCGCCCTGCGCCAATGCCACCGAATAGAGTTGAAAAGTTTACAGCAAGACAGATATTTCGTCTGGTGTGACATGGCGGTGCAACGCAACTGGATGTATTTTGGCACGTACTTGAACCGTCTTCGTAGGCGGCGGCCTCCAGTTTTACCTGCTGGCCTTCGTTTCGTGCAACAACCTCGCACCAAGAGACGAAAAGCCTGCGGAAAAACATCTTGACTTTTCAGCCCTTGCGTCCTATTTTCAATTTTTGTCAATGATCGACCACGCGAACTTGAAATTAAATTGGAAAGAATCCGGTAATGAAGAGAACCTTTCAACCGCACAAGCGCAAACGCAAGGCGAAACACGGTTTTCGCGAGCGTATGAAGACTAGCGATGGCAGACAAGTGCTCAAAAGAAGGCGGGCCAAAGGGCGCAAACGCCTTACCGTCAGTGACGAATGAAAGGCGAGCACGCTTCGTTCTTCCCAAGACCAGAATTTTGCGCGGGCAAAAAAAGTTTCGCGAAGTTTTTCAAAGGGGCAGATTTGTGCGCGGGCGGTGGTTTGATGCCGTTTCGTTTGAAGTTGGGACTGGACAGGGCAAAGCGGCTTTTACAACCTCACGGCGTGTCAGTCGCGCGGTGGATAGAAACTCGATCAAACGGCGATTGCGCGAGGCTTACCGGCTCGAGCAGCGCGAGCCCTCGACGCTGATCGTCGTCTTTATCGGCAGCGAGAAGGTTTTGAAAATGGCGTTTGCAACGCTGCGCGGCGAAATGCGACGAGTATTAAATCAGTTGTCAAGCCAAGACCTGCGGTAGAGGTTTTGGAAAGTGTGGAATCAATCCCGGCTATGGGCAGTTCATTTTGAAACTTGAACTGCAGGTTTTTTGTGGCGATGAAACGACTCGTTATTCTCGGCATACGCTTATATCAAGTTGCAATATCCCCTCTTTTGCCTCCGTCGTGCCGGTTTTATCCTTCTTGTTCCGAGTATGCACGTGATGCCGTGCTGAAATTTGGCGCCGCGAAGGGATTGTATCTCGCGGCGAAACGATTGTTGCGTTGCCATCCCTGGCATCGCGGCGGGTTTGACCCCGTGCCGTGATGAGCTCATTTTTATCTGGCAAGGACATAAATGGAATTCGACAAGAGAACAATTTTAGCTTTTCTGTTGATCGGTTTGATCTTAGTGGCCGTCAATACTGATTTTTATCAACGTTTTGTTTATGGCGACCGGAAGCAGAGCCCCAGGACCGCGCCCACGACTTCCGCTCCCGCACAGCCCGCACACCCGTTGGAATCTTTCGAGCCGCAAAAGCCAGCCGCGCCCACGGCGTATCCTGCCGAAAAGCCGCCGGAAGATTCGCTGGCGGTGGAGAAAAGCAGGGCGCGGGAGGTCGTCATCGAAACCCCGCTCTATCGCGCGACCTTTTCCACGCTCGGCGGAAATCTCAAACAATGGACGGTGCTGAAGTACCATGACCACAACCAGCGGCCGATCAACTTGATTCGTGAAGGCGAGGGCAATCTTAGCGTGCTTCTGCCCACGGCGGAAGACACCCTCAATCTCGGGCATTTGAACTTCACTTGCCAAGATCAAGCGGTCAATTTACCGGCCGGCGGAAAGCATGAGCTGACATTCGAGCGCGAGGTTTCTCCCGGCGTCTTTGTGCGCAAAAAATATCGCCTCTCCGCCGATTCCTACAATTTTGGCCTGCACCTCGAGATTATCAATGCCAAGGATTTGGTGGAAGGATACCATTACGTTCTGTCCTGGCCTTTCGGACTCAACAGCACGGAAAAGCATCTCAAGGACGAGATGTCGGACACCAAGGCGTACACGTATATCGGCGACGAGCTCATCGTCCTCGATGCCGAAGCAAACCCGTATCGTGAAAAGGAAGAAAAGGATCGCGATATCGCTTGGGCCGCCCTGCGCACCAAATATTTTACGGCTGCCGTCGTGTCGCGTACCGTGCCGGCGCGCGGGATTCGCCTCTGGGGATTTACCGTTCCGGCTCAGGATTTCGACGGTTCCGTCTCACGCTTGAAAACCTATGCCATGGAGCTGAGCGTTCCCCTGGCCCGGCAGGAAACGACGCAACACGATTTTGAAGTTTATCTCGGCCCGCTGGTTTATGACCACGTGAAAGCCTTGGGCGTCAATCTCGAGGAGATCATGAACCTGGGCTGGGGGCCGATCAAACCGTTCAGCAAGATCGTTTTGTGGGCGCTGGTGACGATGCGCAAATTCATTCCGAATTATGGGCTGGTAATCCTGCTCTTCACCATGCTGGTCAAGCTCCTCTTGCATCCGCTCACGAAGAAGAGCTACCAATCCATGAAGCAGATGCAAGTTTTGCAGCCCAAAATGGCCGAGCTGCGGGAAAAGTATAGCAATGACGCGCAGAAGCTCAACACCGAGATGATGAAGATGTATCAAGAGTACGGTGTCAATCCGCTCGGCGGCTGTTTGCCCATGCTGCTGCAAATGCCCTTGCTGTATGCTCTCTTTGTGGTTTTTCGCTCGACCATCGAATTCCGCCAGGCGCCGTTCGTCGGCTGGATCACTGATCTCTCGGCGCCGGATACGATTTTTACTTTGCCGTTTACGATTCCATTTTACGGGACCGGCGTGAATGTTCTCCCGATCATCATGGGCATCACCATGTTCGTTCAGCAGAAGATGTCTGTCACCGACCCCAAGCAAAAGGCACTGGTTTACCTCATGCCGATCATGTTCACCTTGATCTTCAATAATTTACCCTCGGGACTGAATTTGTACTATGCTTTGTTCAACATATTGAGCATTATTCAGCAGGCGCTCATTGCCAAAGCGCCGGTCGAGCCGGTCAAAAAAGATGGGAAGAAAGCCTCGGCGCTCTCACAATTCCGCCGGTTTGGCTTGAACGCGGCCCTGTCGCGGAATCGGATGTTGAAGAAGTAAAACTTCTTGCCTGGATTGTTGGATTGCTGGATGGATGGATTGCTGGATGGATGGATTGTTGGATGGATGGATTGCTGGATGGATGGATTGCTGGATGGATGGATTGCTGGATGGATGGATTGC
>JBIOXB010000127.1:0-2237 GCA_044869275.1 bacterium | reverse complement strand
TTGACAGTAGAACAAGCACGAGACACGTGGGAACTCACAACGCTCGTGCCCTATTCGCCACGTTTTTGAGCAACAATAACCTTCGACGTACGCTTCTTTTTGGAGTTCAGGGTGTACGCTTCCTGTGGCGCAATTGGTGCTGGTTTTGCGTCTTGAACATCGGCGGCTCGAAGAACGAAAACAAATAGACCTCATGGCGACCTGCACTTCTGGGGCAAAAGTATGCGAACGAAAACGAGCGGCCCACCACATTTCGGACAACGCAATTCACGGTGAGTTTCGCCTAGGTCTTCGGTGGTGGAAGAAGCGGGCAGTGCTTCCGCGGCGTGAAAAAGTTCTTTGAGATAATCCAATTGCTGGCGTTGGCGCGGATTCCAGAAGCCATAGTAGCGTAGCTTCACAAAACGTTTGGGCAAAACGTGTAGGAGAAAGCGCTGGATGAACGCTTCAACTGGGAGCGTTTGGGTTTGCCACTTGCCGGTGTCGGAGGGTTTGTAGCGAAAGGTGACACGGCCTGCTTCAAAGCTGACGAGCCGTTTATTGCTGATGGCGACACGAAAGAGGTAGGGTGCAAGATACTTGAGTGCAGTTTTGCCCTTACCCACGGCACGAATGTCGATCACCCACTTGCTACGCCAAACGTGCTCGGGCACTTGCGTAATGAGCTCGGTCTTCTTGAGGGCGTGGCGGAACTTGGCGCGAAAGATTTTGGCGAGCGCTCTGTGGGGCATGAGATATCGGCGTTGTGCGGGTAACCATTTCTGACCATCGCGCGAGAGTCCACCGCCCGGAACAATGAAGTGGGCATGAGGATGAAAAAGCATATCGCGACGCCAGGTTTGCAACATAGCCAAAATGGCGATGTTACCGCCGATGAATCTGGGATCTTTGGCAAGCTTCTGCATGGCCTGAGCCCCACAGCGCATGAGCATGCCATAAATCAGCTTTTGATGCTGATAGGCCAAGCGTCTGAGCTCGCTCGGCAGGGTGATGGTGACGAGAAAGTGCGTGACCGGCAACAATAGCGCTTGCTGGGCCGCGAGCCAGGTGGTGGCCTTGTCATTACCACATTTGGGACAATGACGGTTCTGGCAAGAGTGATAACTGTAGCGATAGTCGTCGCAATCGGAGCAGAAATAAACTTCACCGCCAAGCGCTGGTGTGCGGCAACGTGCAATATCACGCAACGCGCGCCGATGACTCCCGAGCAAGTGACCCGCGTGTTTTTCTTGATAAGCCTGGCCGCACGCACGAAAAATGTCGGCCAATTCGAGCATGGCGCATCATCATAGGTCGTTCATGAAACGATTGATGATGCCACTGGCCTGGCTCTGGGCCACTTCGGTCAAATGGGTGTAGATGGCCGTGGTCTTGGGTGAGTTGTGGCCGAGGTACTCTTGAATGAGCCGCAGGTTGACGCCTTGCTCGACGAGATGAGTGGCATAGGAATGCCGGAGCGTGTGTACCGCCGCTTGCTTGGCAATGCCGCTCTTCTTCAAGGCTTGTTTGAATGCAATCTGCACATTACTATGATGCGTCGGCTCGGTGGCAATGGCAAAGTCCGTATGCCGGCCACGTCCGGCAGCGGGAAAGAGCCAGAGCGGATTACGATGAGATTTCCACCAGTTGCGTAGCTCGATGAGCGTACGCTGCGGGAGTGGCACATAGCGGTCCTTATTGCCTTTACCACGTTCAATCTGCACCACCATGCGGCCGCTATCGATGTTGCCGACTTTGAGATGGCAGCCCTCTTTAACACGTAGGCCACAGGTGTAGATGGTTAAGAGGCACACGCGATAGCAGTCAATGGTGACCAGGCTTAAGATGCGGCGAATCTCCTCACGGGTGAGAATGACGGGCAGCCGATACTCGCGCTCGGCACGCACGAAGTTGAGCGTGGGCCAGTCCCGTTTGAGGGTGTGTTGAAAGAAGAACTTGATACCGCATAAGGAGATGGTGCTGGCGGTGCGCGACCAGTGCTTGACATTTTTAACGTGGAGAAAGTAATCGCGCAGTTCTTCTTCGGAGATTTGGTCTGGCGGTCTGCTGTAATGTTCGGCGAGTAGCCGGACGACGCGCACGTACATTTCTTGCGTGCGCACGGAATAGCCGCGCAGTTGCAAATCTGCGCGCAGACGTTCAAGTAGGTCGGTCATAGTATACTCCTTTCTTGAAAAGGTTAAATTCATCTCACCAGTATATTATGACCGCGAAAACAAAAAAGCCACGACGATCAG